>JBNKDM010000016.1:0-39331 GCA_050288245.1 Sedimenticolaceae bacterium | reverse complement strand
GACCCCGGATAACGGTCCGACACCTATTACAATAGAAACAACGCTATTGGCGCTGTTTTCTGCAGCGATGGATTTAACCTGGTTCATTAGGGCTTGACATATGGAAAGCTCATGCATGCCTTAACCCTGCTCTGTAGCCAGCATCTGATCGTATAGCTCCCAGGCGTACTGCGCATCCTGTTCGGAGATCTTCTGAATGGCATAGCCCACATGCACAACAACATAATCAGCAATGTTTAGTTGTTCGTCCTGCATCATAAACAGGTTTACCTCGCGTTGCACACCCTTGGCCTCGCACTGCGCAATGAACCCGTTAATTTCCATAATTTGCATAGGGATGCCTAAACACATAGCGCGCGTAACCTTTTTGCCTTTTCGATGGGGCTTGTCTGTACATTGAAGTGCTATGGTCTAATATTAGTGTTGATCGCAATTAAGTAAAGAGAATACGCTTGTTGGCATAACTGTCCGGTGGCAGTCTTGAGGCGTTTCACAGGAGGGCTTTTACATGGCTGCTGCTGAAACCCTGATACTAGGTATCGGCAATACCCTGCTTACGGACGAAGGTACTGGCATACACGCGCTCAATCTTCTCCAATCTGAATTTCCGCATATTCCACATGTAATCTATCTCGATGGTGGCACGCTTAGTTTTACCCTTGCCGCCTGGATAGAGGAGTGCGACAACCTTATCGTATTTGATGCGGCAGAATTTCATCTGCCGGTAGGCCAGGTCAAGACCCTGGTAGGCGCAGAGATGGATTCATTTCTCGGCACCAACAAGCGCAGTGCGCATGAGGTTGGTCTGCTTGATCTTATCGATATTGCCCGGCTAACCGGTTCACTCCCGTTAAACCGTGCCTTGATAGGTATTCAGCCTTCCGAGTTTGGCTGGGGTATGCAGCCATGTGAAGAGGTCCGGCAGGCATTGCCTCTGGCGGTTTCCGAGGCATGCGCCCTGATCGAGAAGTGGCATGGTGTTGATTTGGCCAGGGGCGGTGATATTCCGGAAGCAGGTGTTGCTTGTGCCGGCGTGGAATAGACGGGAAAGTGCAAATGATGAAAGAGCCTACACTTGAACAGTTCAATATTCAGATAGGTAATGCGCTTACCCATAATGTCCAGCCGTTGTTGCACGAGATACGGCATGCACTGAGAGAGCTGATAGAGAACGGTGACTCTCATGTCATCGATCTGCGTACTATTCCACTGGCACCAGGCGAGGAGGAAGAAATCATTGCGCGCTTAGGCTGTGGTGAGGTGCATGCGCAGCTTAATGCGTTAGGTCAGAGTGAGATCTATGAAACTCAATACAAGGGGGTTTGGCTGGTAACACACTTCAATGCAGAGAACAGTATCGTCGGGCGGTTTATTGAGGTCACACTGATGCCGGAAATACTCAAATCACAGCAGGAGGATATGCAGGATTCGCTGGCGCAACTGGAAGAAGAACTCATGCTAAATACAGGCGAGAATGATGAAACCGGGTTGGAGGTAAACTGATGGGACGGCATGTAATCGAAAAAGATAAAACTCTGGGTGAAGTTCTTCGAAGCCGGGGTGTATCACGACGCAGTTTCATGAAGTTCTGCGCGGCAACGGCATCCATGATGGCGTTACCTCCTTCGATGATCCCGGCAATTGCCAAGGCGCTGGAACATGCGAAGAGACCCTCGGTTATCTGGTTGTCTTTCCAGGAGTGTACCGGTTGTACCGAGTCACTAACCCGTTCACATACCCCCACGATTGAAAGCATGATATTTGATTCAATATCACTCGATTATCATCATACCCTGCAGGCTGCCGCCGGACACGCGGCAGAGGCGGCACGCGCGGCCGCAATGACGGAGAACTATGGTAAGTATTTGCTGGTGGTTGATGGCTCGATCCCGTTGGGCGATCCCGGTTATTCCACCATAGCAGGTATCAGTAATCTGGATATGTTGCTGGAGACGGCCAAGGGTGCGGCAGCGATTATCCCGGTAGGCACCTGTGCCGCCTATGGTGGCATTCCGCACGCCAGTCCGAATCCGACCGGCGCGGTATCTGTCGAAGATCTGATCAAGGACAGACCAATCGTCAACGTACCTGGTTGCCCCCCGATCCCGGTAGTGATTACCGGGGTGTTGACACATTTTCTGACCTATGGCGTATTGCCCGAGCTGGATCAGCTAGGCCGCCCCAAGGCCTTTTATGGACAGAGTATTCACGACCGTTGTTATCGCCGGCCGTTTTATGACAAGGGGCTGTTCGCCGAAACCTTCGATGATGAAGGTGCCAAGAAGGGTTGGTGTCTGTACAAGCTAGGTTGCAAGGGACCTACCACCTACAACGCCTGTGCCACCACCAAGTGGAATGGTGGTACCAGTTTCCCCATTGAATCCGGCCATCCCTGCCTGGGCTGTTCTGAACCGGATTTCTGGGATGGTGGTGGTTTCTACAAGGCGCTGTCGATGCCGACCGCAGAGGTGGCTAAGGATGTGCTCTATGCCGGTGCTGCAGCCATTGCTGTCGGTTCTGCACTAGGGGTGATGAATCGCTCTAAGAGCGCCAAGGCAAAAAGTGAACACCAAAAGGTCGGTTTGGATGACCTGGAACGAGAGGACTGAATCATGACCGAGATAGAGTTTCTGTCCTGGGTGCGCGGCACGGGTTTTCAGATAGCCAGTGTGATATTTGTTTTCGGTCTGATCGTACGCCTGTTGGAGATTCTAATGCTTGGGCGCAAGGTCAATCTGGCCGAGGCAAATGGTTCAGAGATGGCCGGAGGTCTGCGCACCATAGTCACACGGTTTCTACCGGAAAACGATACCTTGCAGCGCTCCAAATTTACCATTATTGCCGGCTATGTTTTTCACATCGGTCTGTTCATCACTATCTTTTTCTTCGTGCCACATATCCTGCTGTTCAAGGATGTGACCGGATTAAGCTGGCCTGGGTTGCCCACTCAGATAGTTGATGCTGCCGCAGTGATAACCATGATTACCCTGATTGCCGTACTGGTGCATAGGATAAAGGACCCGGTATTGAGGTTTCTGACCAATGCGCAGGATTATCTGGTCTGGCTGGTTACGATCTTGCCATTGATCACGGGTTACATCGCCTTTCACCGGGTGGGTCTGACCGCCCCTTCGTTGCTTGCTCTGCATATCCTGAGTGTTGAGATATTGATGGTGGTTTTTCCTTTCACTAAGTTGATGCATACCTTCACCTTTATTGTGTCGCGCTGGTATAACGGCGCGATGTCAGGTTACAAGGGGGTGCAGTCATGAGCGCCAGTCTGGCAAAGGGCATACAGGCATTAAAGGAGCAGATCGATGCCCCGGTCGCTTCGTTTTTCAGCAGTTGTGTGCATTGTGGGATGTGTGCAGATGCCTGTCTGTTTTACACCGAGACCGAGGATCCGAAATATACACCTATCGTTAAGGTCGAGCCGATGCGACGCATCTGGCAGCAGGAGTATACCTTCTGGGGCCGACTGATGAAGGCGTTAGGTCTGGCCAAGCCGATTACCCATGACTTTCTCACCGAATGGGAAACCCTGGTCTACGATAGCTGTACCATGTGTGGACGCTGCAGCATGGTCTGTCCGGTAGGCAATGATATCGTCTATATGATCCGTAAGACCCGCGAGGGCATGGCGGCATCCGGTCATGCCCCCGAAGGTATTATCGGCGCCGCTACCCGTGCGGTGGGGATTGGCAGTCCGATGGGGGTGAAATTTCCAGCGCTGCAGGCGCAGATCGCCCACGTAGAGAAGGACACCGGCCTGAAGATCCCTGTAGATGTGGAAGGTGCGGAATACATGTGTCTGCTCTCGTCTATGGAGATTATGAACTTTCCCGAATATATAGGGGCGATTGCCAGAATCTTCGACCATGCCGGAGTCTCCTGGACCATTTCCAGCAAGGCATTTGAGGCCACCAATAGCGGTATCCAGATAGGTGTGTCCGATATCGCTAAAGTACTGGTGCAACGCATTGTCGACGAGGCCGAACGTCTCAAAGTCAAAGCCGTGATTAGCCCGGAGTGCGGCCATGCCTACACGGCGATTCGCTGGGATGGCCCGAATCTGGTAGGGAAGAGATTTGGCTTTAAGGTAAGACATATCCTCGAGGTGCTGGATGGGTTGCGCAGAGAGGGTCGTCTCCAAACAGAAGGTATGGAGGAGGCACGACTCACCTATCATGACCCCTGTCAGATCGGACGGCGCGGGGGTGTGCTGGAACAGCCGAGAAATCTGCTCAATATGGTGCTCAGTAACTATGTGGAGATGCCGGATGCCGGCAAGATGAACTGGTGCTGCGGTGCAGGTGGTGGTGTCAGCGCTAATGAACGGGCAGATGAACTCAGGTTGAAGGCATTCCAGCGCAAGATAGATCAGTTAAATGCGGTAGAGGCTGAGGGCCTGGTCTCGGCCTGCTCTAACTGTCGCATCCAGATCGAGGATGGGTTGGAGGAGTATCACAAGGATATCCCGGTACTCAGCCTGACTGAAACGGTGGCGGACCATCTGGTGGACAAGGATTGAACGGGGGCGAGTGGTTATGACAACTATCACCAATGACATTGAGTTCAGACAGGTGTTGGAAGGTCTGGAATATAGTAAACAACGTGAGCTGGCTGGATTGTTTGTACAAAACGTATTAGGTCTAAGTTCCGACGACAGGATTAAACGCGTGATAAAGGTGGCTCTTGATGCAGAAGCAGATACGGACGAACTTGCAAATGCACTCACGACCGCAAAGGCGACGATGCTGGATTGTCATGCGCGTTGTGGGGCCGAGGGCGACTGGAGACATCAGGCCGGATATTTCGTGGCGCGTGCTGCGACCTCTGCGCTGACGCCGGAAGGGCAGTGCAGATCCGGTGGCCCGGCCTGGCAGGCGGCGATGAGCAGCAGGATGGCGCGTACCAGTATAGTGATAGATTCCGGAGACGCTGTCCCCAGTGATGAGAGTGAGCAGCAGTATCGCATTCTGTCCAATTATCTGAATTCAAATTAGAGAGAAGATCATGTCAGATACCGGAAATGAAAGAGTTGTTGTCGACCCGATCACTCGTATCGAAGGACATCTACGCATCGAGGCGCAGATGGATGGCGATAGAATAGCCAATGCTTACTCGTCCGGGACCATGGTGCGCGGTATTGAAGTGATTCTGCGCGGGCGTGACCCAAGGGACGCCTGGGCCTTTGCGCAACGCATCTGTGGTGTCTGCACCCTGGTACATGGTCTGGCCTCAATTCGCTCAGTAGAGGATGCGTTAAATTATTCCATTCCCCGCAACGCCGATCTGATACGCAATATGATGAGCGGTGCCCAGTACATACATGATCATGTCATGCATTTTTATCATCTGCATGCGCTGGACTGGGTGGATGTAGTGTCGGCATTGAGTGCTGATCCGCGCGCAACCTCAGAACTCGCCCAGTCATTGAGTGATTATCCCAAATCCTCCCCGGGTTATTTTTCAGACATGAAAAAGAAACTTAAGAACTTCGTTGAAGCGGGGCAGCTGGGTATATTTGCAAAGGCCTACTGGGGGCATCCGGCCTATAAGCTGCCGCCCGAAGCTAATCTGATGGCGGTATCCCATTACCTGGAGGCCCTGGCGTGGCAACGTGACGTGGCTGAACTCCATGCCATCTTCGGCGGCAAGAATCCGCATCCAAACTTTGTGGTAGGTGGTGTGCCCTGTCCGATCGACCTGAACTCTGATTCGGCCATCAACGCCAGGCGTCTGTCACATGTGCAGGAGATAATCGATAAGATGCGAACCTTTGTCGACCAGGTGTACGTGCCCGATACACTGGCTATCGCCGGTTTCTACAAGGATTGGACCACACGTGGAGAGGGGTTGGGCAATTTTCTTACCTATGGCGATTTTCCGTCCCGCGGCATGGGCGACCCATCCGGTTACATGATCCCGTCTGGAGCGATACTCAATCGCGATCTGACAAATATTCATGATGTGGATATGAATGCCGCCGATGAGATTCAGGAATATGTCTCACACTCCTGGTACGACTACGCGGGTGGTAAGGACAAGGGACTGCATCCCTATGAAGGTGAAACCAGCCTGAATTACACCGGACCAAAGCCTCCGTATCAGCATCTCGATGTAGATCAATCCTATTCGTGGTTGAAATCACCGCGCTGGAAGGGGCATGCCATGGAGGTAGGACCATTGGCGCGGGTGCTGATGTTATATGCACGTGGGCATGAGCAGACAAAAGAGCTGGTCCAGATGACCCTGAATAGACTGGATGTGCCAATTACAGCACTGTTTTCAACCTTGGGAAGGACGGCGGCCAGAACGCTTGAGACCAAGATCATGGCCGATGCCATGCAGGGATGGCTGGATGAGCTTACTACTAACATAAAGGCTGGTGATACCAGGACATTCAATGAAGTGTTGTGGGAGCCTTCAAGCTGGCCACAGCAGGCGCGCGGCGTAGGGTTTATGGAGGCACCACGCGGTGGTTTAGCACATTGGATTGTGATCGAAGATCAAAAGATCAGCAACTACCAGGCGGTTGTCCCCAGCACCTGGAACGCAGGACCACGTGATCTGAACGGGCAGCCTGGTGCTTACGAGGCGGCTCTGCAGGATAATCATACCCTGTTCGATTCAGAGCAACCGGTAGAGATTCTTAGAACTATTCATAGTTTTGATCCCTGTATCGCATGCGCGGTGCATCTCACGGACCCGGCCGGCGAGGAGATTATTTCGGTCAAGGTAAGATAGGTGCCTGAGAAAGGTCTGTAATTCTTCTGATTATTATCATAATTTTACTGCAAGTTATCCCGGTCAGCGCAAGATGCGCAGGCCTGGTCTGAATGCATCTGGCACAAAAACAGATACTAAAGATATATAGGTAGATGCCGCTATCCATTCCAGTACATCAGGTGGGAATTAATAGTTTGCGCCATGATTAGTACTCAAAATCAAGCTACTAAGGGTTAAGGGCATCGCAATCGTTGCAGGTAAAATTCAATCAAATCAGGATGAAGATGTGGTGCTTATGTGCATAGATCGAATGCGTCCGACCCCCGTTTAATGGAGTCAAAGTACAATGAGATACACAGTCCGACTAGCTGTTAGCATGATTCTGCTGAGTGCATTCAGCGGATCCGTAATCGCTGATCAGGCCACCGCTGCAAAATCTGGCTGCCTGGCATGTCACAAGGCAGATGCCAAATTGGTGGGCCCTTCCTTTAAGGACATTGCAGCAAAATATGCCGGCCAGGACGGAGCCGTGGATACGCTTGCCGCCAAAGTTAAAGCTGGTGGTCAGGGTAATTGGGGGACAGTTCCCATGCCGGCAAGTCCGGCCCCGATTGAAGATATCAAGACTGTCATTGCCTGGATGTTGACCCATAAATAGAGTTAATTTGGTGCAGCCTCTGGCAGCGATTGAGGAGCTTTTTCTGTGCCTGTTTAAATGCCTGATAGTTGGCGCAGATTGCTATGGTGTAAAAAACCACCTGTGCATTATGTGGTGTAACAGATGGTAAAGGGCTGGTTCGGTGCAGTGAGTTGTGCTTACAGTGTTATGGGACGGCCTTACACGAAAATAAGTACTAAAGATATTGCAGTGAGTGCCGCTACCCAGCTTAGAAATCGTGGGTAATGTTGATCTGCAAAGGAAAGAGACGCAAGGTATTACTGAAATTATTCACCAGTAGATGCTGTGTGACTTATTAGTTCAACAAACTGATATTTATAACAAATATTAATTGACGTAAGAGTAGGGCGATGAAATGAAGCAGCGAATGTCTGTACAAGTCAAGATCCTTTCTGCAATGTCTGTAGTATTCCTATTGGCTATGATCTTGGTGACAAGTTATTCGTCCGCGCAACAACATGAACGGGCGCGTTTTTGGTCGGAAAGCAGGGCTAACGACCTCATCAACAGTTACATGGATAGTCTCAACGCCATGATGTTCAGCGGAGGCATGCCTACTCGAAAGCTCCTGCGGGATAAAATCCTGGCCCGAAAAGAGATACTGGATGTTCGCGTGTTGCGTGGTGACGTTGTTACCAAGGCCTTCGGTCCTGGATTTGAGACAGAAAAGCCAGTTACTGCGTTAGATGAACGTGGCCTTAAGGGCGAAAGTGTCATGGAGCTTAATGAGGTCAATGGTCACCGTGTTCTTACCATCGTTCAGCCATTTTTTGCGGTCAAAAATCATAATGGCACCAACTGCCTTGGTTGTCATATTGTGCCGGAAAACAGTGTGCTGGGTGCAATTCGTGTGGACTACTCTCTTGCACATCTTGACGATGAGGTAAAAAAAGAATTTTGGATGTCAGTTGGTATAAATACCGGTATTTTCCTGGTTGGGTTGATAGTGGTAAGTGTGATTCTCAAACATGTGGTGATCAATCCACTTAAGAAGCTGCATACCACAATGTCAAAGGTGTCCGCTGATTCTGATTTGAGTCTGAGTGTTCAAATTGACTCAAATGATGAGTTTAGGGATGTTGGTTTGGCAGTGAATGAGATGTTGCATAAATTCCGCAATGCTATCAGTGCTCTTGCGACCACAACTCACCAGCTCAGTGGGTCGTCAGAACAGCTATCAGAGGTAGCCAACAGGACTCGTGCAGATATTTCCAATCAACAGGCGCAGACACAGCAATTGACTCAGGCGATAAGTGAGATGAGTGCGGCGGCTCGTGAGGTGGCGCAGAACTCTGAAAATGCCAAAGTTGCTGCGCTAGACGCTCAGAATGAGGCTACATCTGGAAAACAGGTTGTGGGGCGTGTGGTAACAGCCATTGATGCACTGGCAGGCCGGGTGGAAAATGCCACTCTGGTGGTAAAGAACCTGGCGGAAGGTACCGCAAGCATTCGAAATGTTCTTGAAGCTATAACCGGGATTGCCGAACAGACCAATCTTCTTGCATTGAATGCGGCGATTGAAGCAGCGCGGGCCGGCGACAAGGGGCGTGGCTTTGCTGTGGTGGCGGACGAAGTAAGGACGTTGGCGCAGCGCACGCAAAAAGAGACTCAGGAGATTCGCGAAACCATTGAGCAGCTTCAGCGGGCGTCTGATGAGGCGGTAGAGGTTATGGGTGAAGGGATGCAGCAGGCGACTAACAGCGTCGAAGAATCCAGCAAGGCGAGCGCAGCACTGGAGGCTATAACCTCCGCAGTGAATGCAATCACAGATATGAACTCAAGAATTGCGACTGCTGCTGAGGAGCAGAGCGCGGTGGCGCAGGAGTTTAACCGTAATATCCAATCAATAAGTGAGACTACAGATTCTACCGCACAAGGCGCAAGCCAGACCGCAACGGCGAGCGAGGAGGTACATGGTGTGGCGGAAGAGTTGGACAAGGTTGTCCATCAGTTTCGGGTGTGAGGGGCAGTATTAGATAAGAACTAGCCGCACCAGCAGTATACGCTATCTCTGGCGAATACTGCTGGTGCGGCTATGTTGTGGTGTGGGTCAGGCCATGCCAAACAGGTATGCCAGCCCTGCCGTCATCCACCCCAGAGGCGTTTCAGCCAGGATTTCTTTCTCGTCTTCGTATTTGCTCCGGCCGCGATAAAAAAATCACTGTACGCCATATCTTCGTTAAGAATGTGCTTGGTCAGCCAGATCTTGAGGAAGTGCAATAATTCGAAGCTGACAGATGTCTTGCCAGAAGCAACCTTTTTCTGCAGCTCAACTACCTGTTGAACTAGTTCTTCATGAATCTCATGGTGCTCTTCATACTCAGGGTATCCGAGGATTCCCATTATACTTTCTTCAGTCGCAAAGTGGATGAGGGTGTAATTGGCCAGTTCTGCCAGGATCTCTTCGACCACCTCACTACCATGGCGTTTGTGAATAGCTTCATGCATTTTGTTGACCAGACCGACGAGCACTTTATGTTGCCTGTCAATCTCTTCAATGCCCACACTAAGGTCATCGGACCATTTGATAAATGTCTCCATGGTTTAATACGCCCATACGTAAGAGAAAAAGATGCGGCATCCTGGCCTTTTTATTGCGGACGCGAACTGCGGTTCCGCCCAGTTATGCTCTTCTTATTGTATGCCTTTTTACCTGGTGATTGACAGTTTATTTTTTGATATCTTGATCCGAGTCAAGAAAGTCAGGAGTGGATCCGCTCCATCTGTTTGTATTGATGAGATGGGAGGATAAGTGTCGATATTTCAGCAGAATACAGCTCCTAGCTATGTAAGATACTATCTGGCTTCACGCAGTCTAGATACCTCATCCAGAAGTTGCATAACCAGGGCCAGACCTGAGATGTTCAGCTCAAAGTCACGTGATAGACGTTCTGCCCGCCGGAGACGAGCCAGATCTCTTGAGCGAAATCGCCAATTGACCGCATGTTGTCCCTGTGGGGTCAGCACTTCATATTCCACAAGGTTAAGCACAAATTCAGGCTCAACTGCTGCACTGCGACAAAGTTGTTGTAGTGTTAGGCAGTAATCCTGGAGCAGCTCTCCGGTGAGTGTGGTCTGGTGACTGTTTGTCATAGTTAAACTCCCAGGTGCTGACGTGGATTGAATCCAGCAACACGTTTAAGCGTTTCGTAGGCCTGTTTGGTCTCAGGCGTATCTGCAGGAGGCACGACAATCTGTAGATTTACGTAGACATCGCCCGGAACCTTGGCCGGGATGCCCTTGCCTTTTATTCGCATCTGTTTGCCATGGGTGGAGCCGCTTGGAATCGTCATTTTCATTTTTCCAAGGGGGGTGGGTAGCGTGATCTGATCGCCCAGGGCAGCTTCCCACGGCGTAATAGGCAAATCCAGATATACATCCTTCTCCTTAACCGTATAGATAGGGTGGGGGTTGAAGCCGATTTCAAGATATAGATCGCTGGCCTGTCCCGCGCCGACTCCGGGTTCGCCCTGACCTTTCAATCTGATGTGTTGGCCGGCATAGACTCCTTTGGGGATGTTTATACTTAAGTGACGCTCCTTGAAAGCCACATGGCCGGAGGAGTTCAAGGTGGGATGACGCAGGGATAGGGTGCGGGTCGCGCCCTGATAGGCGTCCTCGATATCAATCAGAATCTTTGCGTGGGTGTCTTGCGCATGTTGCGCATGGGAGCGGAAGCCTGCTCCGGCCCCCGCCGCCCCCGCTCTACCTTGGGCGCCAAACAGGGTTTCAAAAAAGTCACTAAACAGATCTGCATCCGCGCCTGAGAAGCCGCCACTGTACTCAAAGCCTGCATTCCAATCAGGGGGTGGACGGAACTGTTCGCCAGATTTCCATTGGCTTCCCAATTGATCATAGGCCGCGCGTTTTTCCGGATCCTTTAAAACCGCATATGCCTCACCGACTTCCTTAAATCTTTCCTCAGCATCCGACTCCTTACTCACATCGGGATGGTACTTCCTGGCCAGACGTCGATAGGCCTTTTTGATCTCGTCTTGACTTGCGTATCGTTTGACCCCAAGGGTTGAGTAGTAGTCTTTGTATTGCATTTCCCTGCGCCTGTTGTTTCAGAATTAACTATGGTACTAGGTAAATAATAGACAGAAAATCATATATACCTGTATATATATTTCGTAATGTAGACCAGGAAATTTTATGGCGGTTTCCCGGAATGGGCGTTGTTATCTTTGGGTATGACTATGGGAGCGGTGCAAAAAGTACTATACAATTACGCAGGTTTGGTTTTTTGGTCCAGTCACACGATATTCTGCGCTATTACCGTATATTATTTAGGGCATTTCACCATTGCATACAATCACTCTTTTCCTCTCGCGGCTCATACGGCCACTTAGACAATTCATCATCTTTGCCGTAATCACACTGCTGTTTTTATCGGTAAGCCGCATCTGTTTGATGCTGTGGCTGGCAGATCGTGTCAATGCGGTGGATGGTTTGTGGCCGATTTTGGGGTATGGGGTTCGTATCGATCTGGTGCTAATAAGTGTGCTTGCGGGCATTCCTGCAGTATTAACGCTACTGCTGTCAGGTCTTCCGCTAGTAAACTCTGTATGGAATTTTTTGTGCCGTATCTGGCTTACCATTGGGCTATGGTTGATTGTGTTTATGGAGGTGTCCACGCCTTCGTTCATCCTGCAGTACAATCTGCGGCCCAATTACCTGTTTGCGGAGTACCTGATCTATCCGCGTGAAGTGTTTTCCATGCTCTGGAGCAGTCATAAGGCTGAGTTGGCGTTAGCAGTCGTTGTTACTGTTGCTATCTTGTATATTGGGTGGCGCATATTCGGGCGTTACAATAGCTCCAAAGATGCTCAGCCGCGTTGGTATGAGCGTCCGATTATGGCAGCAGTATTGTTCTTTCTGGTGTTTTTGGCGGCGCGTGGTACCTTGTCGCATCGCCCGATAAACCCTGCCTATACGGCATTTTCCAACGATACATTGGTCAATGGGATAACGCTTAATTCAACCTACTCCATGCTTTATTCCGTGTACAGCTTTAAGGACGAGGTTGCTTCGCGCAGTATTTATCCGGCACTTGGTGACGATGTGGTCGTGGCAGAAATACGCAAGGCCATGGGTATTCCGCTGGAGCAATTTACCTCAGAAGAATTTCCGTCGCTCCATCATCACTCTCCTATCAGGAAGCTGTCCCGTCCCAAGAATCTGGTTATTATCCTGGAAGAGAGTCTTGGCGCCCGTTATGTCGGCTGTCTTGGAGGGATGCAGCTCACGCCAGAATTAGATAAGTTAGCGCCTCAAGGGTGGCTGTTTCAACGTATCTACTCAACCGGTACGCGCTCAGTAAGAGGTATTGAGGCGGTTGTATCAGGATATGTTCCAACCCCGGCACGTAGTGTGGTCAAGTTGCCGAAGTCGCAGCAAAACTTTTTTACTATCGCAAGCCTGCTTAAAGACAAGGGATATGACACCAGTTTTATCTATGGTGGTGAGGCACATTTTGACAATATGAGCAGTTTTTTCCTGGGAAATGGATTTGACCGGGTTATTGATGAGCGCAACTATGAATCTCCGGTGTTTACCTCAACCTGGGGTGTATCTGATGAGGATCTGCTTAACAAGGCGCATCATACTTTCGAGCAATTGGATAAGCAGAACAAACCTTTTTTTAGTCTGATATTCAGTTCTTCGAATCACGACCCGTTTGAGTATCCGGCGGGGAGGATCGAACCATTTGAGCAACCGGCCAACACCGTACATAACGCGATAAAATATGCAGACTATGCCATTGGGAAGTTCATCAACATGGCAAAAGCTTCAAACTATTGGAAAGATACACTGTTTTTGATTGTATCTGATCATGATGACCGGGTAGGTGGGCCTGGTCTGGTGCCAATCTCCAACTTTCGGATAACAGGTTTGATCCTGGGGGATGGGGTTGAACCGAAAAGTGACAAGCGCATTGTAAGCCAGATAGATCTGGCGCCAACACTACTCTCACTGATGGGGATAGAGTCGGAACACCCAATGATCGGCTTTGATCTTACCCGTCTTCCCATGGATTTCACGGGGCGTGCCATCATGCAGTTCGATCAGAATCAGGCCTATCTGAAGGGTGATCAAGTGATTGTCCTGCAGCCAAACAAAGATCCTGTTCAGTTCCACTACGACATGGCAAAGGACGAACAGACCAGAGAGGATTTGGATAAGGAGCTGGCCAGAGAGGCTATTGCCTACCCGCTATGGGGCACTATGGCCTACGATAAGATGCTATACCGGCTTGAAAAATCAAATAAATAGAATGAACGAACACTCTGGCGCTTGTTGCTAGAGTCCATCGATATATCATCCGTATGCACAAACCACAGTAGACAAGAGAGTGGCACTCACCGAGTGCCACTGTTGGTTTATGTATGCTTATCGGTTAAGCGTTGGATAATTCTGAGGTGCAGTTGGGGCAGCGGGTTGCCTTGATTGCGATTGTCGACAAGCAGTATGCACACTCCTTGGTAGTAGGCTCTGCCTCTGGGGCATCCTCTTCGCGTTTAAGCTTATTTAATCCTTTTATAAGCAGAAATACAGCGAATGCTACGATGAGAAAACTTATTACACTATTCATGAATAGGCCATAACTCAGTGTGACAGCCCCGGCTTCCTGGGCCATGGCCAGTGTTGTATATGGCCCAGTTGTTGCGCCGTCCTTTAGGGTGATAAACAGATTGGAGAAATCTACGCCGCCAAGCAGTAGACCAATTGGAGGCATCAATACATCGGATACCAGGCTTTTTACTATGGTCCCAAAGGCTCCTCCAATAATGATACCCACCGCCATATCGACAACGTTTCCACGCATAGCAAATTCTTTGAATTCTTTAAACATAGTCTTGTCCTTTTGTATTTTTAACATAAGCAGCAATGGTAGAAATAACCGGGTGTTGCAATACACTCAGGCGGGACACATCCTGACGTAGCGGTCAAAGGATAGGAACTAAAGGTGTGGTTGGCAAGTAAGCTGGTCGCATTATTGCCAGCGAATTTCGGGCGCAATTTATGATTATACAAAATGGCGTAAGGATTGAAGGATTATATCAAGATGCACTAACTAACTGTTTATAACGCAATATATTCTATATAGAAGGAATTATCCGCCGGTCTTAGTCAGTGATATCGCGTTGACTATGAATGTAGATAGATATATACAGATGTGCCGGATAATTCATGATTCAGAGTAGGTATATTCTGAAAAGTGACGATATGTGCGACATGGAAGTGCGCGGAACGGATCAGGCGCTTGGTTGATCGGTAGGAGAAGCAGGCATACCGTAATCTATATACCTTAGAATATTTAGCGATTATGAGTTTAATTCTCGAAACAATGAATAGTATCTGACCTGAATCATGGTGTTGACAAGGGTTTATTCTATAGAGTTTTACATGTCTAAATGGGCGTTTGAGGTGTGAATATAATTATTAGAGTCATTGGAGTGATGAAAGGGGTTAAAAGCAGGAATTGGGTGAGCACGTGATTCTGGTTTAAGGTAGCAGTGTTTCACTAACATAGAACAAGACCCAATTAAGACATTGTTTACACTCCTGGTTTAGATGAGTCTTGGCGTACTGCATTATTCCCTCCCAATAATAATCGAGCTGACTTCCTGTAGCCTACCGTAAAGTAGGTCTCGGCTGTGGATAGCGTATCTGAGGGAGTCTTGAAGATAAATAATAATAAGATGGTAATATTTGGACGACATATCTATGTATTTATGGAAAAGTGCAAGACGGTCTTTCGAGGCTATAAAGGTCAGAAGAGGCTAGCGAGATGATCGCCTCTACGACTTACCGCTTTTTAATTACCCCTGATCTTGATAATTGGGACAGATTCCTTGTGGAACTGATCCCCGGCTGCGTAGTTATGCGTAGGCAGCTTTTGAGTGCATGGAAATGCAAAAAATAAGATCCGTACAAAAGATACTACCTTTAATAGTCCATCTATTTCGTGTGGAAGATGCGCGTAGTGCGGTCAAACTGTTTGTCGACGTAATTAATGTCCTGGATTTAGGGGTGGAGCTTAGATACGAGGCCGATGTACAACATTCTGCTTCTGAATACATAAGGCTTAATACCAAGGATAACCATTATGGCGGTTTAGTGGTTACCAGCGGATCATTGGAAGACATACCAGAGGAACACACCCTCATTATCGACAACTGTGCAAAGATCTTAGCTGTTGTTCTGGAGTATCACGCCAACCGGGAAAAGCTGAAAGCAGACAATAAACGCATGCACAAGGCTATTGCCATGCGTGCTGCGGAAGACTGTAGAAACCAGGAGATGTCTCAGGTGGGAAGCTGGAGCTATAAGCTCACAACCGGAGATGTGGAGTGGTCAAGTGTTACCTATGGAATATTCGGCGTTGAACCACACTCCGCCAAAATAACCAAGAAGCTGTTCCTTTCCCGTGTTCATCCGGATGACAGAGTATTTATCAAGAAAGTCATTCGGGATTCCTTAAACGATAGACTAGGTAAGAAAACCGAGGACTTGTCATTTCGCATAATAGGTGCTGATGCTGAAGTGCGATATGTCTCTGTGTTTGCTGAGCAGGTGTTTGATGACAACAATCGACTGATCAGAGTGTTTGGGACGGTGCAGGACGTGACGGCAAGGAAGCAGGCGGAGATTGCGTTACAGAATAGTAACAATCTGCTGCGGTCAATCATCGATACCGCGCCAATGTGGATTGCCGCTTTTGATCTTGATGGGCGTTATTTGGTAGCAAATAAATTCTTTGAGGAGATGTCTGGTCAGCCACTGCATGAGGTTGAGGGGGTCAAGATAGATGATGTATTACCCGCATCTTTTCTCGAACGGCACATCGGATTGATCGAAAGATGCCTGGCAGATGAAGTTGTAAGGTTCAATGACAAGTTAATGAGTGATGAGTTTCCTGGTATCAGCCATTTAATGAGTAACTATGCCCCTCTCAAAGATGACCAGGAAAATATATTCGGTGTGGTGAGCGTACTAAACGATGTCTCTGATCTGGTGCAGGTTCGAAACGAACTGCAAAAAACAGAAGATGAATTGCATAAGCGCGTGGACGACCTGCGGCTCTATGCCGAGGTGTTTCAGCATACCGCAGAGGGGATCGTAATCACCGATGCACAAGAACGCATCCTTGAGGTCAACCATGCAACAGAGGAGATTCTGGGGTTTTCCCGGGACGAGTTGCTGGGCAAAACCCCCAGGCTGTGGAAGTCGATGAAGCAGGACAAATCACGTTACAAAGAGATGTGGGATTCCATCAATGACACTGGAGAGTGGCATGGCGAGCTTTGGAACATGCGCAAGAATGGTACAGTGTTTCCAGCCAGAGTCACCATTAATGTTATCCGGGACAAGGATGGCTGGCCGGTAAATTACATCTCTATTTTTTCCGATATTACCAATATAAAAAAGTCACAGGAGAGGCTGGATTATCTGGCACACCATGACCCCCTTACCAATCTGCCCAACCGGCTGCTATTCAATGCGCGGCTGGAGCACGCGATAAAACATGCAGCGCGCAAAAACTCCAAGCTGGCGCTGCTGTTTCTTGATTTGGACAGATTCAAGCTGGTAAATGATGGGAGTGGGCATCGGGTTGGTGATGAGCTGCTGAAGGCTGTTGGTGAGCGGCTCGCCAGGACGGTGCGTATGGACGATGCGGTGGCCAGGATAGGTGGTGATGAGTTCACCATGCTGGTAGAGGAGATTGAAGAGCCGGCAGATGCCGCTTTGGTGGCAGAGAAGGTACTAAAAGCATTTAACGAACCATTTGAACTACTGGGGAATGAGTATTATGTCGGTACAAGTATTGGGATAAGTATCTTCCCTGATGATTCCGATACCCCGGACGGGCTCATACAGTATGCCGATACCGCGATGTACCGAGCCAAGGATTCCGGAAGAAATGGCTATGCCTTTTATAGTGATAATCTTACTACGGTTGCATTTGAACGTGTGTTACTGGAATCCAGCATCAATAAGGCCTTGGAACGGGATGAGTTCGTTTTGAATTTTCAACCGCAGATAGATATTCACACCGGGAAGATTGTGGGGATGGAGGTGTTGTTACGCTGGGATCATCCGGAGATGGGCATGCTGGGCCCCAGCAACTTTATCCCGTCGGCGGAAGACTACGGAATGATGACTCAACTTAGTCAATGGGTATTGCGCAAGGCTTTGACACAGGGAAGATTATGGCTTGATCAGCAGGTTTATAGCCAGCGCCTGAGTGTGAATGTGTCAGCAGCTGACCTGGCAGACAATCAATACGAACATAATATAATAAGGTTGTTGGATGAGACCGGATTCCCTGCATCCAATCTGGAGCTTGAGGTAAAGGAGTCGGCGTTCCTGGATAATTCAGGGAGGACGGCTGGAGTTCTGGAACGGCTGAAAAAACGTGGGATACACGTCGCGATTGACAATTTTGGAACTGGGTACTCATCTCTCATATATCTGAAGAGGCTCCCGGTGGATAAACTGAAGATCGACCGCTCATTTATTCGGGGGATTAGTGGCGAGGAGAGTAATGCCGCCGTGATTAAGGCTGTAATCGGTCTTGCTTCCAGTATCGGACTGAGGGTGACTGCCGAGGGGGTAGAGACTGAGGACCAGAAAGATTTCCTTATGGATAACGGCTATTGCGCGGGGCAGGGATTCTATTTTGCCAAACCAATGACCAAGGACGACATAGAACGCCGGTTTAATGCCTGAAAACCAGAAGGAGGAGCCAGTGATCGAAGCAATAGAGAGTCAATATCTTGTGCCTTTCGATGGATCATTCAAACTGGGAGAGATGTCAACATCTCCTCCTCATGATGTTGCTGGAAACAAAGCCCTCAAGCGTGATCTGGATAAATGCATAAAGAAGATGCGTGAACAGCAGCGGGTTTTATACGCAAATGATCATTACTCTCTGCTGTTGATATTTCAGGCCATGGATGCAGCGGGGAAGGATGGGACCATAAGAGCGGTGATGAGTGGCGTTAACCCTGCCGGTTGCCAGGTCTACTCTTTTAAGCAGCCCAGTGCTGCTGAGCTGGATCATGACTTTCTTTGGCGCACTTCACTCTGCATGCCGGAGCGGGGGCGCATTGGCATATTCAACCGCAGTTATTATGAGGAGGTCTTAGTGGTCAGGGTGCATCCTGAGTATCTGGATGCGCAGAAACTTCCGGCCTATGTGCGCGCCGAAGATATCTGGGAGCATAGATTCTCATCTATCCGTGAGCATGAACTGCACTTGGCCAGAAATGGCACCATAATTGTCAAATTCTGGTTGAATGTGTCGAAAGAGGAGCAGCGGCAGCGTTTTCTGTCACGTCTGGATGAGCCTGAGAAAAACTGGAAATTTTCATCCGGGGACGTACGTGAGCGTGGTTTCTGGGATAAATATATGCAGGCCTATGAGCAGGCCCTGGCCGCCACCTCGCGTCCCTGGGCCCCGTGGTATGCCATCCCTGCAGACAATAAGGCGTACATGCGGGTGTGTGTTGCCGAGACTATTGTCAAAACCCTGAAGGGGCTTGGATTAAAATATCCTAAAGTGCCATCTTCAGAACTGGGAAGATTCGACGAGATGCGGGCATTGCTGGAATCGGAGTGAGCGCTTAACCGAATATCATGACTATTTGCCTTGTTGGTCGGCCTCGTCAAGACTTCTTTTCGCCGAATCTGACATTATCGACTCGACCTCTTTGGCCCGATCCATAGCCTGTGTCTGTTGTTTCCAGATATCGTCCTGTTGCGACTTGGCCTGGGTTTTGCTGCCAGTGCCATCGGAGCAGCCCAAGAAAACAGCGAGCAGTGCTGCCACTACAATCGATTTTCTGTAACGCATTTCCCCCTCCCTTTTTGTCGCGCCTATACGCTACTGGGGCGTAACTTCTTTGCCATCAGTATAGCAACCCCAGAGAGGGTGGCGGCTAGCAGATAGGACGAAGCGAAGTTGCCGCTATGCTCGGCCATCACTCCGGCAATGGCAGGCCCCGCAGTCTGTCCCAGGCCAAAGATGAAAGTGATGATACCGAATGCGTAGGTGGCCCGCACCGGACCCATACTGTCACCAGCCGCTGCTGCCATGATTGATGGAGTGCTCCATGCGCATACCCCGAATAGAAATACCGATAGATATGCCAGCTCTATTGTAGATGTGAGTGCTAGAAGCAGATAAGAGGTGGCTTGGAGGCCGAATACAAGTATCAGTCCGTTCATACGTCCCCAATGGTCGGATATGCTGCCGAACAGGGGGCCGGATGCCAGGCTGATAGTGCCGATCCAGAACCAGATATTTCCGGCTGTCGCTTCAGACAATCCGTAGTCATTTTCCAGTGTGGTCACCACGAAGGTTGCATAGATTACATAGCTGGCACCGTATAAGAAATAGATGCTTCCCAGCTGTAACAGTATCCTGCGTTCCCGGTTATGGGTTATTGCCAGATCACCGCCAAGTATGGAATCAGCGTCTGGATCTCCAATGGGCGATAATCCCCTGTCGGCAGGGCTATTTCTTATAATTACGGAGCAGATTGCTGTAATGAGAATCACCAGGACCCCCAGCATCTGCCAGCAGATACGCCAGCCGGAGGCTCCGTACTGCTCAATGATTACAGGTACAAGCACACCACTTAGCATTATGCCCAGTCCGTTCCCCATCACCATGATGCCGGCGGCCCTGCCCCGTTTATTCCGGTAAAACCAGTGCGACACCAATGCCATTATCGGCACATTAGCTGTGCCGCTGCCCAGGCCGGTCAGAAAATACAGTGCCAGTATTGGGTAGAATTGTTCCACACTGCCTACTGCAACCAGTGATGCACCTGTGACCATTAACCCGATAGATATAGTGAGGCGTGAACCTAGGATCCGAACCAAATATCCGGAGGAGCTGACTGCAATCAGGTAACCGATGAAATTTAAAGTTCCCACCAAACCCATCTGGTCATAGCTAAGAGGGATATCGCTGCCCATGGATGGCAGCAGCATGCCCAGGGAAAAGCGGGCTACCCCAAGGGATGAGAAAACAGTCATGGTTCCGGCTGCAACTATAACCCAACCGTAATGTTTTGTTTTGGAATCAGTGTGTTGCATAAGGATTTGATGGTGAAGGCATGGCGTAACTATAACAGGTAAGGCTGCCTATGCAGCAATATCATGTCGGGGGTTCGCTTCTCTGTGATTTCAGGTTTTTTCTTCCCTGTCGATAACCTATGCAGTTTATAAAGAGGACATTGCTTCATCTATGGCGGTATATATGGGGATACGTTTCGGGGAAAAGGCTATGGTTACAGAACTGACCAGATCAATAGAGCCGCAAATTATGATAGTGGATGACTCCAAGGTTGTGCGCTGGAGCATTGCAAAAATACTCGGAGAGCAATACCACATACATGCGGTGGAGACCGCTGAAACGGCCTGGGATATGTTGCAGAAAGAACAAGGTATCGCCCTGGTGTTTTGTGATCTACAGATGCCTGGTATGGATGGATATCAGTTTTTACGCCAGGTGCGAGGTGCCAGCGATCCCAGATTTATCAACCTTCCTATTATCATCATTTCCGGAGAAGAGGATACGGAATCTCTCAGAGAAAGGTTGTTGTTAGAGGGGGCCACGGATTTTGTTCTGAAACCGTTCGATGCATCCGTATTACGTGCTCGGGTTGCTGCATATGTGAATTATCAGCAACAAATTATGAAACTGGAGCAGGATACTGAACTTGATCCAATCAGCGGACTTGCCGGTAGGAACTACTTTCAGCTGCATGCAGAACGCAATATAACCCTGGCTTCGAGACACGATATTGAGTTCACCTTAGCGGTGCTGGCTGTCGATCGTTACCAGGAGTTGTTGGAGAGATTAGGAGGGAAGATCTTTCTGCAACTGTTATTTCAGGTCGGCATGCGGATTAAAAAATCCACCAGATTGGAAGATCTTGCTGCCAGGATTGATCAGGCCAGATTTGGCCTGGTATTTCCCATGACCAACAGTGTAGGTGGGCGTCTTGCGATAGAAAGGGTGTGTAGAGACCTGGACAGTATGGTGCTTAAGTATGCGGGGGAGCATATTGAGTTCAGTGTCAGCGCCGGCATGTCGGTATTTACTGCAGGCTGCAAGTTAAGTGTACATGAGCTTATCGGTATGGCGGAACAGGCCTTGCGGCAGGCAGTATCCGCCGGCGGTAACCAGATTGTCTATTATGGCGAACTGGGTGTGTCAGCAGATGCCGGGGAAGAAGCACCAGCCGGAGTGATGGATATTGATCGCACTGTTGAGCTGCTGCAGCATCTCCATGCCGGAAGGGAGGAAGAGATAGAGGACCGGCAGTTGCGCCAGTTATTGTCGAATATCAGGCCGGCACTGGAACTGGCTGATCGTCGTCTGAATATCGGATTAACCGAATTGCTGGAGAGGGCATATAAACGTATTGCCGAGAGTGATTAAGACGGTGGTACGTCCTCTCTGGATCTCGGGGCAACCGGTCCCCAGCATTCGATCTTTTGATGATAGAGCTCGCGGTATATCTTGTTGCCCCATGGGTCAAGATTCTTTGCCCAGTCGTTTATCTCCATCAGAAATGGGTTAAATGCGAAGGTGGTAAGCCAGGTGTCAACGGTCCATACGGTGTAGTCTTTATTGCCTATCCTGGTGATATTGCGATACTTATCCAGGAAATCCTTATCCTTGGTCTTAACCGTAGCGGTCCAGTGTGGACGGAAAAAACCGCTGCCGACCGGCTTGTCCACTGTCCAGTATTTGAATGGTTTGCGTGCCTCCAGGACATGTAACATGGCATTGGTATTGCTTGAGTTATCCACGCAGTCAAGGCGACCTTCGCGGGTCTTATCCAGTTCGTTGCCGGCGATATCTCCTACCAGAAATTCGTGGTCAGCCAGGATCTGATTCTCCATATCGCGGATGGCGAATTTTATTGCCAATAGCTCCTGTTCGGCTGAAGTGGCGCAGTGGTCGATTTTGCTCGATATAGAGTCAAGAAACTTGGTATCCAGGTGCACATCCATGATATTGGTGCAGCTCCAGTTGTAGCAAAAATCGAAGGTGGCACCTTTATCGTCCAAAGTGTATTTTTCCGGCTTGGTGTGGGCGTATTGTCCCGCCAATGCGTTACTGCTAAGAACAAATATAAGTGCTATTAGGAGATTTATTCTGTACATCACAAACAGGTACCTGTATCTGAAATCCACTTCAACCATAGTCGGGAAGGGAGTGCATGCAAAATTCTGCAGCCATTATAACACCGGAATTATTTTTTTCTTGTCTAACGATGCGGGATCAGGGCGGTAACTCGGCGTATGCAGCATTGCCGCTTCTGCCGCTCTCTGTCATTCTATGAACAGGTATTCATTGGAAACTCAGATGCAACAGTTGATACAGATAATGGAGCGGTTGCGCGACCCGGACTCAGGCTGCCCCTGGGACAGGCAGCAGACCTTTGTCAGCATATCTCGCCACACCATTGAGGAGGCCTATGAGGTGGCTGACGCCATTCAGCGGGAGTCCATGGATGAGCTGCGGGATGAACTTGGAGACCTGCTGTTTCAGGTGGTGTTCTACGCCCAGATGGCGCGTGAGCAGTCACTGTTCGATTTCGGTGATGTGGTTAACTCCATATGTACTAAGATGATTCGACGCCATCCCCATGTGTTTGGAGGTGAAAAGATTGCTACGGCTGACCAGCAGAGCAGGGCCTGGGAGAGGCATAAATCAGAGGAGCGCAGCCGCAAGCAGGGTGTAGATGGAGTTGCCGGCCAGCTTGATGGGGTTGCCCATGCTCTGCCGGCGCTGGTGCGCGCAGGAAAACTGCAAAAACGCGCTGCGGAAGTTGGATTCGACTGGCCGGATATACTTGGTCCCATCGATAAGGTTAGGGAGGAGCTGGCGGAGGTTCAGGCCGAACTGGATACCGGGGAGGATCGGGGGCGGCTGCAGGCAGAGATTGGCGATCTGCTGTTTTCCTGTGTGAATCTTTCACGACATGCCGGCGTTGATGCAGAGAGTGCCCTGCGTATGGCAAATACCACCTTTGAACGCAGATACCGGGCGATGGAAGCTATACTCGCTGCCGAAGGAAAAAGTATGGATGAGCTGGATCTGGATACGATGGAGCTGCTATGGCGTAAGGCCAAGGCGGAACTGGGATGAGCTATCTACGCCATATTAAGGCCTGCAATCGATACAGCAGTTCCAATTTTATACCCTTCCGCATCGACCGGGTGCGGGTTGGTATGGTTAGACCAGGGTTCGCTGCCCATCTCGGCCGTTGGCCGGATATATTCCAGGTTGGACCGGATGCGGTGGATCTGCTACTACCCGGTCTGACTATGGCTGAGCGTAGTTCCATCGTGGCGGAGGTGTTGGCTGAACTGGCCGGGTCCGGAGTCATCAGCCATCTGCATGGTGAGCAGTATCTGGCTACGCCCGGGACCAGGGATCAGGGGATGCTACTGCTGGACCGGGCGGCGGCCCCCTACTTTGGGATCAGGGCCTTCGGTCAGCATATGAACGGCTTTACCTGGGAGGATGGCGAGATGAAATTGTGGTTGGGTCGACGTTCGCATGACCGTATCCACTATCCAGGAAGGTTGGATAATCTGGTTGCCGGCGGGCTTCCGGCGGAAATAGGATTGAAGGAAAATCTGGTGAAAGAGTGCTGGGAAGAGGCTGGAATCAGCGCTGAAACGGCGGCGAAGGCGCGGCCCGTAGGCGCGATTACCTATAATATGGATAGTGAGAATGGTCTGAAGCCGGATACACTTTTCTGCTATGATCTGGAACTTCCTACGGCATTTTCCCCCAAATGTGTGGATGGTGAGGTAGCAGGATTTGAGTTGGTGCCGATACGTGATGTGATGAATATCGTGTCCGAAAGCGATGAGTTTAAGCTAAACTGCAATCTGGTACTTATCGATCTGTTTATTCGTCACGGTTATTTAGGTCCTGATCACAATGAATATTATGATCTTATTACCGGGCTGCATCCAGCACTTGCTGTATGATTCTGCCCAGGCCGAGGAATGGATGAAACCATCGGTTGAGAAATGAGGTCGAAGGGTAAGTATGTACGTATTAGCAGTATCCGCTGCGTCAATAGGGTAAATATCAGTCACATGAAGATCGGAATAGTAATCCTGCAATTGGTGCTCATCATTTGGGCCTCTCCTCTGTTTGCATCACTTAACGAGGTCCCGCTAAATGACTTAAAGCCAACCAGGGAAGAGCGTCAGTCAACCTTAATCATCAACAACGTGGTGAGCAAATATCACTACAAGAAAACCGTCCTGGATGACAAGATGTCAGCTGCTATTCTGGAACGCTATCTTGAATCACTGGATGCGAACAAAAGATATTTTACCCAGGAGGATGTAGACAGGTTTACCAAGCAATACCGTACCAAGCTGGATGATGACTTGCGAGGTGCAACGCTTGATCCGGCCTTTGAGATATTTATTGCCTACCGCTTGCGGATGGAAGAACGGATATCTTATGCCCTAAAACTGTTGGATGGTAATTTCAATTTTAACCTGGACGAGGACTACCGTTTTGATCGCGAGGATGCTCCCTGGGCGGCGAATAAGGCAGAGTTGGACGAGATGTGGCGCAAACGGGTCAAGAACGATGTTCTGGGTCTGAAACTCACCGGCAAGAAGATGGATGAGATAAAGACCATCTTGCGTAAACGTTACGAGAACACCCTGCATCGTACCAGGCAGCTCACATCGAATGATATCTATCAGATATTCATAAATTCCTATACCCAGAACATTGAACCGCACACTGCATATATGCTGCCGCGTTCGGCCGAGAACTTTGATATCAGCATGCGCCTGTCCCTTGAGGGCATAGGCGCGGTCCTTACCGTGGAAGATGAGTACACGGTTGTACTTAAGATTGTTCCTGGCGGCCCTGCCGGTCAAAGCGGCATGGTACATCCAGGAGATCGCATCACCGGTGTAGGGCAGGGTAAGGATGGCGAGATTGTGGACGTGATCGGATGGCGTCTGCAGGATGTGGTTGATCTTATTCGCGGCCCCAAGGGATCGGTGGTTCGTTTGCAGATATTGCCGGAAGAGGGCGCGTCCGCAGGACTCAGCAAAACCATAGTTCTGGTGCGCAACGAGATTAAGCTGGAAGATCAGGCCGCCAAGAAATCCATAATAGAAATTCCAGATGGCAAGACAAAGGTGCGCATAGGGGTAGTGGACATACCGGCATTTTATCGTGATTTTGATGGTGCTTCACAAGGCGATAAGGATTTTCGTAGTACTACCAGGGATGTGCGCAAGATTCTGAAAGAGCTGGCTGCTGAAAAGGTTGAGGGTATCGTGATAGACCTGCGTCAGAATGGAGGTGGTTCCCTTACAGAGGCAACGGAACTCACCGGCCTATTCATTCCATCCGGACCAGTGGTTCAGGTAAAAGATTCCACCGGCTCTGTGGATATTGAACGGGACAGTGATCCGGAGCAGGTGTATGCCGGGCCTCTTGCAGTGCTGGTGGATAGGTATAGTGCGTCCGCATCAGAGATCTTCGCCGGCGCCATACAGGATTACGGCCGTGGCATTATTATAGGAGAGCCCACCTTCGGTAAGGGTACGGTTCAGACCATGATTGATTTGGGAAGATTTGTCCATAATGGCGGTAAGGAACTTGGGCGACTGCGGCTCACCATGGCGCAGTTTTTCCGAGTGGACGGAGCCAGCACCCAGTTCCGCGGAGTAGTACCGGATATAATCTATCCAACTGCTGCAGGCTCCAATGACGAAGGTGAAAGGTCACTGGATAATGCGTTGCCCTGGGCCAGCATAAAGGCACTGGCGCATACCAAGGGTAATCTTGGCCCTATCGACACCTATCGTAGATTGCATCAGAACAGAATCAAATCCGATGTTGGATTTGATTATCTGGTGAAGGAGAACGAGGTCATCAAAGAGATCAGGGATGAAAAGGTTGTCTCTCTGAATGAGGCGAAGCGCAAGCAGATTTGGGAACAGCGCAAGCAGGCAAAGATTGATCGCAAGAACCGTTTCTTCAACTCCATCGGGGTAAAACCGGCAGATGATGGTGAGGATGACGATGAGGTCGCTGACGTAAAGAAAAAGTCAGCGGTAGAGGCCGATCTTAAGGTGATTAGAGAGATAGGTGTAAAAGAGGCGGCACACATACTCGCTGACTATATTACAGAGTCAGGTCCGCGTGCTGCGATGACCAACCAGTTGCAGTGAGAGCTGCCTGACTGGAAAGCTGAGACCTCCCATGAGTTACTATCATGTGCTTAATTCTTGGGCTCTTTAAGACACAACCGGGTGATTTTTGTACTCCATTCTAGATAAACGTTTGGCACGAGTTATAAATGCCGGAAGCGCCAAGCTGTTATCAGGTGGTAGCGTAGGTCTGGAAAAGGAGAGCCTCAGGGTGTCGCAGGACGGTAGTATTTCCCGTACCAGGCATCCGGCTGGATTGGGATCTGCCCTGACCAACAGATACATAACCACCGATTATTCAGAGGCCCTGACCGAGGTCATAACCCCGCCATTTTCAGATAGTCGTGACGCCCTGCGTTTTTTGGGGGATGCCCAGGCCTTCGTCTATTCAAAACTGGAAGATGAGATTCTGTGGGCCACAAGTATGCCCTGTGTGTTAGAGGGCGGGGCCAATATTCCGATTGCGCAGTATGGCAGCTCTAATGCCGGTCAGATGAAAACCGTCTATCGGCGTGGGCTCGGTCATAGATACGGACGGGTGATGCAGGTAATATCCGGAGTTCATTTCAATTACTCTCCTGCAGATGCCTTCTGGCCGATGTTTCAGGGATTAGAGCAGGATTCTGGCCGTCCCCGTGACTTTATCGACCGACACTACTTTAGGATGGTGCGAAACCTGAAACGGTATGGCTGGTTGATACCCTATCTGTTTGGTGCTTCCCCTGCGGTATGTAAATCCTTTATCGGTGATAAGAAGACAAGCCTGCTGGAGTTTAATGCCAGTACCTATTTTGAACCGTTCGCCACCTCTCTGCGTATGGGGGATATCGGCTATACCAATAGTAGAGAGAAAGGGGTAGGTATCAATGTCTGCTATGACTCTCTTAACTCATATGTAGAAAGCTTGAGTTATGCGATAAACACCAGCTGCCCGGAGTGGGAACGCATAGGCACTGTGGTAAATGGCAGATATGAGCAGCTTAATACCAATATCCTGCAGATTGAGAATGAGCACTACTCCACGGTTCGTCCTAAGCAGATAGCCGGTAGTCTGGAAAAACCGATCCTGGCACTGCAAAAGCGGGGAGTAAGATATGTGGAACTGCGTTCAAGCGATGTTAATGCCTTCCATCCATTGGGCATCAGCCAGGAGCAGTTGTGGTTTCTTGAGGCATTTATGCTTTTTTGTCTGCTTCAGGATAGCCCCGGTATCAGTGTCGGAGAACAAACAGTTATCGATCGGAATATGGAGTTGGTGGCTCACCGCGGGCGTGATCGCCAGCTTCTGCTATCGCGTCAGGACAAAGAGATAAAATTATCTGATTGGGCCCATGAGATCTGCACGAGCATGCTGGCTATCTGTGAGCAGTTGGACGGGGATGACCAGAAACGGCCTTACTCATCTGTACTGAGGCAGCAGCTTGAGGTCGTGGCGGATCCGGAGCTTACCCCCTCTGCCCTGATGTTGTCCGAGATGCGGAAAAACGGCGAGGGTTTTTTTCATTTTGCCCAGCGCATGTCTTTGCAACATAAACGCTTCTTTGATGACTGGTGTATGAATCAGGACCATGCTCAGCTGTTTGAACAAGAGGTAGGGCTGTCCACTGAGCAGCAGAAACTTATGGAGGATGCGGACAAGATTTCGTTCGAACGTTTCCTGGAGCAGTATTTCAGTCAGAGGTGATTTGACCACCCATGCCGAGCCTGGTTGTTCCTGGATAAAATCATCCAGGATATCTAGGGGTATATAGAAAATGGTTAAGTATAACAATATGATACATTCTTGATTGGTTCGCATTGTCAGTCATGGGTGAGGTGGTATGCTGGGGAAATAAGAACTAAAGTTTTCAACAGCTGGACCGCTATCAGATACAGCAATTGCGTTTGCGCGCTGTGGTTTTTTGTTTCAAGAGGAAGCTCTTTGTGGATATTGCAACACTCATAGGGTTGTTGGGCGGTTTTGGTATCATCATCGGCGCAATTGCGACTGGTGGCGACGTGATGCTATTCGTCAATGTGCCATCTATTCTGCTGGTTGTCGGCGGTACCTTTATGGTGACGCTGATGCAGGTCTCCCTGAAGGACTTTTTAGGCTCCTTCAAGATCGCGATGAAGGCATTTTTTTACCAGACCTATGATGCATCACAGCTTATCGAGGAGGCGGTGCAGCTGGCAGATGTGGCGCGCAAGAATGGTCTGCTGGCCCTGGAGGGACAGGAGATCAGCAATGACTTTTTGAAAGAGGGTATTGGGCTGTGTGTGGATGGGCATGATCCGTCCCTGGTACAGAAGATGTTGAATCGGGACATCGATCTGACCATAGAGCGTCATGAGGTGGGGCAGAGGATGTTCAGGAATATGGCCGTCATGGCTCCGGCCATGGGTATGATCGGCACCCTGGTGGGTCTGGTGCAGATGTTGGCGAATATGTCAGACCCGGCCAGTATCGGGCCAGCCATGGCCGTGGCCCTGTTGACCACCCTCTACGGCGCAGTGATAGCAAATGCCTTTGCCACGCCTTTGGCGGATAAGCTAGCGCGTTCCAGCCAACTTGAAAGGACCAATAAGTATCTGATCCTGGAGACCATATCTGGGATACAGGAGGGGATGAATCCGCGGGTGCTGGAACAGCTGTTGTCGAGCTTTTTGCCATCGGCGCAACGTGGCAAGGAAGAGGAGCAGTAGCTTTTGCCCAAAGATTGTCCCAAATGTGAAGAAGGACTACCGCCCTGGTTGGCGACCTTTGCTGACCTAATGTCTTTATTGATGTGCTTTTTTGTACTATTGCTCTCGTTTGCCGAGGTCGATGCCACCCGTTTCAAGAAGATGGCAGAGTCCATGAAGGATGCCTTTGGTGTACAGCGTGAGAAGCCGGTTCTCGATGTGGTAATGGGTACCAGTGTCATTAAGCAGGAGTTTAGCCCGTCTACCTCTCCGGAAGCCTCACTGATAAACGAGATGCGGCAGCCGACTACAGATGAAGAGAAAGAGAAACTGGATGTCCCGGATCAGAAGAAGAGCGAAGATACCGCCGAGGATATGCAGGCGCTACAGGCAAAGATAGAGCAACTGCGAAAGAAGCTGGCGGAGATGGAGAAGGTTATCCAGGAACAGCGGGAGGAGCTGGAGAAAACCGATCCGAAAAAGCTTGCTGAGTTGGAAAAGGCCATGCAGGAGCTTAAACAGGAGCTGGAAAAGACCGAAACGGATCAGAAAAAAGAGCTAAAAGATATTAAGAAGGAACAAACTGAGCAGGAGGCGTTGGAGGCCAGTGCCAGGAAGACTAAAGAGGAGATAAAGAAAGAGGCCAATGATCTGAAAGCCACTCTGAAAAAAGAGATTGCTGAGGGGCTGGTAACCGTAGAAACAGCGGAGTCCAAAATCATTATCCGAATTCAGGAGAAGGGATCATTCCCATCTGGGAGCGCGGATTTCAATCCGGGATTTCTGGACGTGATCGACCGGATTAGTGATGCACTGGTCAACTTCCCCGGACGGGTCATTGTCGCCGGTCATACAGATGATGTCCCGATATATACATCCAGATTCCGTTCCAACTGGGAACTCTCTTCGGCCCGTGCCGTGACAGTGGTGCACGCACTTCTGATGAATCCCGGAGTGTCGCCGGATCGGGTGTTGGTTGAGGGACATGCCGATTCTAATCCACTGGTACCAAATGACTCTCCGGAGAACCGTGCCAAGAACCGGCGGGTGGAGCTGATCCTGGTACGGGGAGAGGAGCCTGGGAAGAGAGAGGTGATGGATGTTAAATGATTTATATAGGATGCCGGAGGGGCGGAGATGAGTGGCAATACAACGATGGCTGATAGCAGTGCTGATAGGAGAAATTTCTTCCGTATTGATGACTCCGTCAGTATGAGTTATCAGCAGATTCCGGAACAGGAACTGGATGAGCGGATCGGCAGGATGGAGCTGGAGCTAGAGGGAAACTTTACCGTGATGGGCAGCATCGCATCTATTAATCAGAATATGGCCGGAATTATGCACCGGATTGAGGGGGATGAACCTGACATCGCTGCATACCTGAAGGCCATCAATAACAAGATAGATATCCTGGGTCGTGCCCTGCTTTCCACAGCTAACGATATAACGGAACAGCCGGCACAGCCGGTGAACCTCAGCGCTTCCGGCATGGCGTTTTACTCATCCAGTCCGATAGATGCCGGAGTTATATTGGAATTACGCCTGCTGCTTATGCCTTCCTTTACTGGGATAATCACCTTTTGCGAGGTGGTAGGGTGTGACCGTGTTGATGATGCCGAAGAGGGTTTTAGCTTTTTTACCCGGGTCAATTTTACCCATATGCGCGAGAAGGATCGTGATCTTTTGATTCGCCATGTAATCAAGCGGCAGGGTGAGTTTTTGCGCAAGCGCCGTGAGCAGAATCAGTGAATTTCTAACTGTCCAATTGAAGTACCCGCCGGGGCTATAGGTCAGGGTTTTCCTCATTTAATGAAGAGTCAGAGGTGGTTATATGAAGCCGAATGCAAATGAACTCAAGATCGCATTGGATGAGGCGGTTAGGATGAGAGAAAAGGGTGAAGATCCTCTTTTTCTGGCCAAGAGCCTGATCTACCTGCAGCGGCGAAACATCGACCTGGAAAATGTTTTTCAGCACCTGGAAAAATACCTGCGATTCGGGTTTCCGGTGGAAGAGCATGCCGCCCTGGTCAGATTGGTGGACGGAATAAGAGATAAGGAAGAGGGTATTGACGACACAAAAGGATTCGGGCTCTGAGTCGCGATTGTGGTAGAATCCCCGTGGTTTTGGGCCTAGGCTGTGGCCCGTAGTGCCGGTTACTGGCAGACCTTCCATCCAGGACCAATCAGCGTACCGAGGTTATTCCAGCTATAAACGGCTGGGTCCGTATGGGTTGAAGTGTAACCTTCTGCCTATATATATGCAGAACTGGTTGAGTAATTGTTGAATATAGAGAGTGTTATCGATGCCGATTTATGAATATCGTTGTGAGTCCTGTGGTGAGCATCTGGAGAAGCTGCAGAAACTGAGCGATGCACCGCTGGAAATATGCCCTAATTGCGGCAAACCTGAATTGAAGAAGTTGATCTCTGCGGCAGGGTTTCGCCTCAAGGGATCCGGCTGGTACGAAACAGATTTTAAGAAAGGTAAGCAAAAAAACCTGCATGATGGCGGGAAAGAGTCTAATCCATCCCCGGCATGCGGGACCTGCAAGTGCCCAGCAAATAAGTAACAACCAATAAGGCTTACATAGATGCCGACATTTAGACGTTACCTGATAGCCGGATTATTGATCTGGGTACCTCTTGGTATCACTATCCTGGTGGTGCGTCTGCTGATTAAATGGTTGGATGGAACGGTGATGCTGATACCGGAGGCGTATCGCCCGGAGACTCTGCTGGGGTATGCCATTCCCGGGTTGGGGGTATTGCTTTCGTTCATTGTGGTTATCCTTACCGGTGTGTTCGCCGCCAACCTGTTCGGGCGCAATCTGGTCAGGCTTTGGGAGCGGCTGCTGTCACATGTGCCGCTGGTACGTTCTGTCTATTCCGGGGCCAAGCAGTTGGCGGAGACCATGTTTTCTGCCGATGGACAGTCGTTTCGCAAGGTTCTTCTGGTGGAGTTTCCCCGGCGTGGTCTCTGGACACTAGGATTTCTCACCGGCAAAGATCAGGGTGAGGCCCAGAAAAAGACCGGCCAGGAGGTGATCAATGTATATATTCCTACTACGCCCAACCCTACCGGCGGTTATTTTGTAATGGTTCCGAAAGATGATGTCCAGGAACTGGACATGAGCGTAGATGAGGGATTGAAGATGCTGATGTCCATGGGGGCAGTGGTTCCAGGCGTCACTCATGAGTCATTGGAGCTTGCACCGAAAGGACCCAAACCTTAACATTCCCGCCTTTGGCTCATCATACTAAGCAAAATGGTAACAGTTTCATGCGCACCCAATATTGTGGAAATCTAAACGCCTCTCTAATAGATCAGGAGGTCACGCTCTGCGGCTGGGTACATCGCCGACGGGATCATGGCGGGGTTATCTTTATCGACCTGCGCGACCGGGCCGGTCTGGCTCAGGTGGTATTTGATCCTGATCTGGAACAGGTATTTGCCCGGGCCGAACAGGTGCGGAACGAGTTTGTTTTGCGGATCAAGGGCCGGGTCAGGGCGCGCCCGGAAGGTACGGTAAATCCAGATCTGCCGACGGGTGAGGTTGAGGTGCTAGGCCTGGATCTGGAGGTGCTGAACAGATCAGACACCCCGCCATTTCAGCTGGATGAGCATGAAAAGGTCTCAGAAGAGCTGCGTCTGCGTTATCGCTATATCGATCTGCGTCGTCCCGAGATGCTGGAGCGCATCCAGATGCGATCCAAGGTTGTCCGTACTCTGCGCAACTTTCTGGATAACAATGGTTTTCTGGATATAGAGACCCCCATGTTGACCAAGGCAACCCCGGAGGGGGCCCGGGACTATCTGGTGCCGTCACGCACTCATCCGGGACAGTTTTTTGCCTTGCCGCAGTCCCCGCAGCTATTTAAGCAGTTGTTGATGATGTCCGGCATGGATCGCTACTATCAGGTGGTGCGCTGTTTCCGCGATGAGGATTTGCGCGCTGATCGTCAGCCGGAGTTTACCCAACTGGACATTGAGCTCTCCTTCATAGATGAGGATGAGATCATGAGTATGATGGAGGAGATGATCCGTCAGGTGGTGAGCGCGGTCCTGGATAAAGAGTTGCCCAACCCGTTTCCGCGCATGACCTATGCTGAAGCGGTGCGCCGTTTCGGTTCAGATCGTCCGGACCTGCGCTGCCCGCTGGAGCTGGTTGATGTGGGCGACCTGATGCAGGATGTTGACTTCAAGGTGTTCTCCGGTCCAGCCAAGGACCGGGAGGGACGGGTTGCCGCTCTCTGTCTGCCCAATGGCTGCGATCTGAGCCGCAAGGATATCGATGAATATACCAAGTTTGTTGGCATCTACGGGGCCAAGGGGCTGGCCTACATCAAGGTGAACGAGATCGCCAAGGGAGCTGAAGGGCTGCAGTCACCTATCCTGAAATTCCTGCCGGATGCGGCGGTTACAGAGATCCTGGCACGCACCGGCGCCAAGGATGGTGATCTGATCTTCTTTGGCGCGGATAGGGCCAAGATCGTGAATGAGGCCCTGGGCGCCCTGCGAGTGAAGCTGGGTGAAGAACGTGGTTTGATGGAAGATGGCTGGCGTCCGCTCTGGGTGGTGGATTTCCCCATGTTTGAGAAGGATGACAAGTCAGAGCGCTGGAACTCACTGCACCATCCGTTCACCGCATGCAAAGATGAGCATATGGAGCTTCTGGAGAGTGATCCCGCCGCCTGTAATTCGCGTGCCTACGACATGGTACTGAACGGGACTGAGCTAGGTGGCGGTTCTATCCGTATCCATCGTCAGGAGGTGCAGGAGAAGGTGTTTAGACTCCTCGGAATCGGCGAGGAAGAGGCCAGGGAGAAGTTCGGATTTCTGCTGGATGCCCTGCGCTTCGGTTGCCCGCCGCACGGTGGTATCGCCTTCGGTCTGGATCGCCTGGTCATGTTGATGGCTGGGGCCGGTTCCATCCGTGACGTTATGGCATTCCCCAAGACTCAGACCGCCGCCTGTCTGCTAACATCCGCTCCGTCGGAGGTAAGTATGGAACAGCTGCGTGAGCTGTCGATCCGGGTACGTAAGCCGCAGACGGAGGAGGCCTCCAGCTAACCACTGCGCCTTATTTTGCTGAACCAGTAGACCTGCCCCGGCCATTGTGGCCAGGGCAGGTTTTTTGGTTTATAGCCTGTCCGAGGCGTAATCCGCCAGCCTGGAGCGCTCCCCGCGCATCAGGGTTATGTGTCCACTGTGCTGCCATCCCTTGAATCTGTCCACGGCATAGGTGAGTCCGGACGTGGTCTCGGTAAGATACGGGGTATCTATTTGGGATACATTACCCAGGCAGATGATCTTGGTTCCCGGCCCGGCCCGGGTCACCAGCGTCTTCATCTGTTTCGGGGTAAGATTCTGGGCCTCGTCCAGGATGATGTATTTATTCAGGAAGGTGCGGCCGCGCATGAAGTTGAGCGAGTGGATGCGGATGCGACTGCGCAACAGATCTTCGGTGGCGGCCCGGCCCCACTCTCCCCCCTCTATCTGGGTCAGTACCTCCAGGTTATCCATCAGTGCCCCCATCCATGGTGTCATCTTCTCCTCCTCGGTTCCGGGGAGGAAGCCTATATCCTCGCCCACCGGCACTGTGACCCTGGTCATGATGATCTCGCGGTATAGGTTCTGATCCAGGGTCTGGGTCAGACCGGCGGCCAGGGCCAGGAGGGTCTTGCCGGTGCCGGCGGTTCCCAGCAGCGATACAAAATCCAGCTCAGGATCCATCAACATGTTCAGGGCATAGTTTTGTTCGCGATTTCTCGCTGTTATCCCCCAGACCGCATGGTTTTTGTTGGTATAGTCGGTCGTCAGCTCAATGATAGCTGCACCATCTTCTATCCTTCTTACCATGGCGTCGAAGCCGCTGTCATCTTCGATAAACAGACATTGATTCGGGTGCCAGTTTTCTACATCAGGGCCGGTAACCCGGTAAAAGGTCCGCCCCTCCTCCTGCCATGATTCAACATCTTTGCTGTGGCTGTCCCAAAAATCAGCGGGTAGGGCCGTTTCTCCGCTGTAGAGCAGGCTGACATCATCCAGCACCTTGTCATTGGAGTAGTCTTCAGCCTGTATGCCAAGCAGTGTGGCCTTGATGCGCAGGTTTATATCCTTGGAGATAACTACTATGCGGGTATTCGGCAGCTCATCCTGCAGGGCCAGGGCAGTTCCCAGGATGTTATTGTCAGGAATATTGCCTGGCAGGCCGGACAGTTTGTTGCTTGCCAGATCCCTGGTCTGGAAAAACAGTCTGCCTGGCTCTTTTAGATTGTTGCTTTTGCCGTTGGCCGGAGCTGGCATACGTAGGCCGGCATCGATGTCGGCCTTGGTGGCGCCACTCATCAGTTCATCCAGAAAACGGCTTACTTGACGCACGTTGGCAGCCACTTCGGACATGCCTTTTTTAGCCCTGTCCAGCTCTTCCAGCACCATTATCGGAAGGAATATATCGTGTTCCTGAAACCTGAAGATGGATGTAGGGTCATGCATCAGCACGTTGGTATCAAGGATAAACAGGGTTTTTTGCGTAGATGGTTCTTCAGTCATAGTACTGTCTCAACTTAACACTTGCACCATCGGCCTGAAGCTGAGGCGATTTGCTATTTGGGAAAGGCTTTGCTTTAGGTGCGGTTTCAAGGCTTAATTTTTTAATGGTTCAAGCACTGCATCCAGGTTCAGGCCGTCACAGAATTCCATAAATTCATCCCGCAGGGTGGCGATATGTACGTCAGATGGTATGCCCACGGTCATCTGCACAGAGAACATCGGGGTGCCGGTATGTGCTGCAGCGTAACTGCTGGTGGACATGTCCTCAATATTTATGTTCTGTTTGGAGAAGAAGCTGGCCAGATTATGCACGATTCCCGGATGATCAAGGGCTACCACCTCCACCCCGTAGGGCAGTATCCTGCCGTTGCTCTTTTTCTCCCCGGTACGCTTGGCAATAATTGTCAGATCCAGCTTTTTCTCCAGCTCCGGAACCGCGTCTTCAAGCTTGGTAAGGGTATTCCAGTTTCCATCCACCATAAGCATGATGGCGAACTCTCCACCCAGTACGGTCATGCGGCTGTCCGCGATGTTGCATCCCTCATCCAGGATGGTGCGTGACAGCTTGTCAACAATGCCCGGCCGGTCTTTGCCGAGGGCGGAGATTACTAGATAGTTAAGTTTGGATGGCATGTTAATTGTGTTACTCCCGAAACAATTATAGGCGAGAGTGTACCCATCCTTACCCCTTATGGTCCAACACAGATTATGAATTTTTTCAAAACAGGCTTTAACTTGTCATCTCCTGGAGCAGGGGTTTAGAATGCAAGGTTAGCGTTATATTTGGAGTTATTTAAGATGTTTCGAGGCAGTATGGTCGCCCTGGTGACCCCCATGACAGAGGATGGCATAGTCGACCGGCAGGCGCTGCGTGAGCTGGTTGATTGGCACGTTGAGCAGGGTACCAGCGCTGTCGTTGCGGTAGGCACTACTGGAGAGTCTGCCACCCTGGATGAAAAAGAGCACTGCGATGTGATTCGCCAGGTGGTAGAGTATTCCGGAGGACGCGTACCGGTCATCGCCGGGACCGGGGCAAATTCCACCACCGAGGCCATCAACCTGACCCGTTGTGCCAAGCAGGTTGGGGCCGATGCCTGCCTACTGGTAACCCCGTATTACAACAAGCCAACCCAGGAGGGACTCTATCAGCATCACAAGGCTGTGGCTGAGGCGGTTGCTATTCCTCAGATTCTGTATAACGTACCGGGCCGTACCGCCTGCGATATGGTTCCGGAGACAGTCGCCAGATTGGCGCAGATCGAGAATATTATTGGGATTAAAGAGGCAACCGGAGATGTCTCCAGGGTTGCGCGGCTACGGGATAGTTGCGGGGATGATTTTGAACTCTATAGCGGCGATGATGCCACTGCCTGTGAATTCATGCTGGCAGGCGGGCAGGGGGTTATCTCAGTAACCACCAATATTGCCCCCAGGGCCATGAGTGAGATGTGTAAGGCGGCGTTGGCCGGAGACAGGGAAACGGCACTGAAGCTTGATCAAGGACTGGCTGGTTTGCATCGGGACCTGTTTCTGGAGTCCAACCCCATACCGGTAAAGTGGGCCTTGGCGGAAATGGGGCTTATCCCGCCTGGGATACGGCTGCCACTTACCTGGTTATCTGAGACATTTCGTGCTGAGTTACGGAACTCAATGCAGCAAGCTGGACTCATATAGGGGGCATGGAGGCTGGCACTGGCTCCCCTGAATACTGGTACATGGATTGGGTACACTGCATCGGCACTGACACAATAGACTTAGGTCAGGTCGGTAATAATTAAATAAACAGGCTAACACTAACATGTCACTGAAAGTTTCCAAATTGGTATTGTCCTCCCTAACGCTCACTCTTCTGGCAGCCTGTAGTGCCATGCCTGAGATTGGGGACATGCTTCCGGATCGCAAGGTTGAATACAAGAGATCGAAGGCGGCGGAGAAAAACCTGGAGGTGCCACCTGACCTAACCAGTACGTCAATAAGTGATGACCTGGTGATACCTGGTTCCACCGGGTCTGGTTCGGCAACATATTCTGATTTTGCCAATCGGGGGGATAAGACCGCAAGTTCCAGTATATCCGGTAGTGTGATTCCGCAGTTAGATGATATCAAGGTGCAACGCAACGGTGATCAGCGTTGGCTGGTGATCAAGGCCACCCCGGATGAGGTGTGGAACAGAGTAGTGGATTTCTGGCAGGAGAACGGGATACTGATGGAGGAACAGGATCCATCCGTAGGGGTGATGGTAACCAGTTGGATAGAGAACCGGGCCGATATCAAATCAGACTTCATAACCGATTATGTGCGTAAGATCTTTGATTCCGCATACTCCGCCGCTACCAGGGATCAGTATCGGGTACGTATAGAGCGTGGAACCGAGGAGGGCACGGTCGAGCTGTTCCTTACCCAAAGAGGTATGCAGGAGGAGCTGGTAGCATCTGGGACAGGGAGCGAGAAGGCGGTGTGGGTCCCGCGTGAATCCGACCGTGGCCTTGAGGCAGAGATGCTGCGGCGTCTGATGGTGCATCTGGGCGTGGCCGACCAGAAGGCCAGCAAATCACTCGCCAGAAAGGGTCCGGCTGCAAGTGAACGTTCGCTGCTAAACCGCAGCAGTGATCAGGTATCTCTCCTGCTTAAAGATGAGCTCAGTCGTGCCTGGAGATTGACCGGGGTAGCCCTGGACCGGGTCGGCTTTGCGGTGGAAGACCGTAACCGTTCCGATGGCGTCTATTATGTGCGCTACAACGATCCGATGAAGGAAGAGGAGGATACCGGGCTGCTGTCAAAACTGGTTTTCTGGAAGGATGATAAGAATATCGACAAGGAAAACCGTTATCAGGTCAAGCTGAGTCCGGATGGCGATAACACCCAGATAGTGATTCTGAATGAGGCTGGTGCCAGGGATAACTCCCCTACGGCGGTGCGGATCCTGACACTGTTGCACGAGCAGATACGCTGATCGAGGTAGGTTCTGCAGATGAAGTTTGCTTCTCTCGGCAGCGGCAGTCGTGGCAATGCCGCGCTGATTGAGGCGGACGATACCAGGGTCCTGCTGGACAACGGATTTGCCGCACGTGAAGTGGAGTCACGCCTGATGCAGCTTGGGGTGGAGCCGGACAGCATTACGGCCATAGTGGTCACCCACGAACACCAGGATCACATCAAGGGGGTAGGCGCCTTTGCGCGGCGCTATCAACTGCCGGTGTGGATGACTGCCGGTACCCAGCGCGAGGAGCGCTGTGGCGATCTTCCTGATATCAGGCTGTTTAGTTCCCACGGTGGGGGATTTTGTATCGGGGCCTTGCAGGTGGATCCATTTCCGGTCCCACATGACGCCCGCGAGCCGGCCCAGTTTGTCTTCTCCGCCGCTGGCCGCAGGCTTGGCATTCTCACAGATATAGGCTTCTACACCCCGCACATCACCGAGATGCTGCAGAGTTGTGATGCCCTGTTTCTGGAGTGTAACC
>JBNKDM010000015.1:0-40952 GCA_050288245.1 Sedimenticolaceae bacterium | reverse complement strand
GGTGAAAAGAGTATGGTGCGTTCCATGCTCTCAGAATCCCTGCGTGCGGTGATATCGCAGACCCTGATGAAAAAGATCGGTGGTGGGCGTACCGCTGCCTGGGAGATCATGATTGGAACCCCGGCCATCCGTAACCTGATTCGCGAGGATAAAGTGGCGCAGATGTATTCCGCCATTCAGACCGGCCAGGCGACCGGTATGCAGACCCTGGATCAGCATCTGCAGGAGATTGTAAAGAGAGGGTTGGTGAGTAGGCTGGATGCCAGAACCAAGGCGGTCAACAAAGACCTGTTTACCTGATATAGAATTTTGACATTGATCCAACGGAGATAGAGATGGACTTTAACGGCATACTCAAGCTGATGAGCGAGAAGAAGGCCTCTGACCTGTTTATTACGGTTGGTATGCCGCCCAGTATCAAGGTGCATGGGCGTATCTCCCCCATATCCAAGAGTAAATTGACCGAAGAGCAGACCAGAGAACTGGTCTTTGGTCTGATGACCCCGGCGCAGAGAGAGGAGTTTACCAACACCAATGAGTGTAACTTTGCTATCAGCGCCAAGGGTGTGGGGCGCTTCCGGGTAAGCTCCTTCATTCAACGTGACTCCGTTGGTATGGTGTTGCGCCGCATTGAAAACGTTATCCCTTCCATGGAGAAACTGTTGTTGCCACCGATCCTTAAGGATCTGGCTATGACCAAGCGCGGCCTGGTTATGTTTGTCGGTGCCACCGGTACAGGTAAGTCCACTTCACTGGCTGGTATGCTGGAGTACCGCAACAACAATAGCAGCGGTCATATAGTGACGGTGGAAGATCCCATTGAATTTACCCACAACCACTCTGGCTGCATTGTCACCCAACGTGAGGTGGGGATAGATACCGAGTCCTACGAGGTTGCCCTGAAAAACACCTTGCGCCAGGCCCCGGATGTGATCCTGATAGGTGAGATTCGTACCAGGGAAACCATGGAACACGCCATAGCCTTTGCCGAGACCGGTCATCTGTGTCTCTCTACACTGCATGCAAACAACGCCAATCAGGCCCTGGACCGGATCATTAACTTTTTCCCGGAGGATCGGCACAATCAGGTGTTTATGGATCTCTCCCTGAATCTGCGCGCCATTGTGGCGCAGCAGTTGATACGGCGTCCGGACGGCAAGAGCAGAAGGCCGGTGGTGGAGGTAATGATAAACACCCCGTTGGCTGCGGATCTTATTCGCAAGGGTGAGGTACACAAGCTCAAGGAGTTGATGAAGCGCTCCACCGAGCAGGGGATGGTTACCTTCGATCAGGCGTTGTTCAAGCTGTATTCGGAAGGGGAGATAAGCTACGACGACGCAATCCTGCATGCCGACTCAGCCAATGAGGTGCGCCTGATGATCAAGCTGGGCAGCGGAGATGTGGATAAGTATTCAGCCGAGATGGATGATGTATCCCTGGTCAGTGAAGAGGACTGGTAGGGTCTATTCAGTAAACACCGTCCCGGCATCGAATACCGGTCCATCCACACACACCCGTTTCATGGCGGTTCCTGCTGCGGTTTTCACCGGGACTACACATCCGGCGCAGCCGCCAACTCCACATGCCATATACTCCTCCAGGGATACCTGGCATGGGAGATCATACTCCCGGCATAGGCTGGATACTGCCTGCAGCATGGGATGGGGTCCGCAGGAGAACACCTCAACCTCGGCGCGTGATGCCTCATCTAATGACTCCAGCCAGTGGCGGGCCAATTCGGTCACGTAGCCCTGAAAGCATCCAGGGAAACCCTGAAGACTGGCCAGGCGGTTCGGCACATCCCAATCCTCCAGCAGCGGCATGCCGGCGATCACCCCCTCCGGGATGCCAGGGATTACTATTTGCGACGGACGCGGATGAAACGGGAATGGAACCTCGGAACCCAGTATCACAAAGGGTTTGATTTCCCGGTTACGGTAGATTGTTTCCGCCAGGAATATCATGGGAGGGAGACCGACTCCGCCACCGATCAGAAGGGGCCGCGGGCGTTCCGGGTGAATCCGGAACGGGTTGCCGATCGGCCCCATGAGGTTTATCGACTCACCAGGAGTGCGTTCTGCCAGCAGGGCAGTCCCTTGGCCGACCCGTTTGTAGAGCAGATCCACCCAACCATCCGTGGGCGAAGCGCGCATGATGGAGATAGGGCGGCGTAGGGGTCTTTGCGGGCTGCACTGCAGATGGATAAAGCTGCCGGGCTGGGCATGGGTTGCGCACTCCGGGGCCCTCAGGCGCAGCAGAAACTGTTCACCTGCAAATGCTGTGTGGCTGAGGATCTCAGCCTCCTCTACGAATATAGTGCCGCGGTGCGGTCTTACGTCACTGGTCATGGCTATCTTTTATCACTAAGCCTGGTATACAACCCTGCCCCGGAACAGGGTATGGGTTACCTGGCCACTGAATTCCCAGTCCAGAAAAGGGGTGTTTTTGCCTGCGCTGTACATATCTTCTCGCCTTAGCTGCCAGCTCTTGCCCGGATCGAATATGCAGATATCGGCACTGGCCCCGGGGCCAAGCTGGCCCAGGGTGAGGCCGAGGATGGCGGCAGGGCCGCTGGTCAGGCGGGCGATGGCATCTGGTAGATCCAGCACCCCATCCTCTACCAGTTTCAGGGTCAGTGGCAGCAGGGTCTCCAGGGAGGATATGCCGGGAGCGGTGGAGGGGAAGGGTGCCTCTTTGGCATCCGGCTCATGCGGTTGATGGTCGGAGCAGATGGCGCCGATTACGCCGCTGGCCAGGCCTTGACGCAGCTGTTCCCGGTCATCCCTGGTGCGCAGAGGCGGTATAACGTGGCAGTTGCTGTCGAAGCAGTCTATATCCTCCTCGGTCAGGTGCAGTTGGTGAGCGGCGACATTGGCGGTAATAGGCAGTCCGCGCTGTTGCGACAGCTTTATCATCTGCATCGCCGTGGCGGTGGAGATGGCGTGGAAGTGTATGGTACAGCCGGTGTGGGCTGCCAGGGCCAGGTCCCGAGCTACGGCGACGCTCTCGGCGGCCTCCGGTATGCCTGGCAGGCCAAGGCTTGAACTAACCGGTCCCTCGTGAGCGCAGCCATTATCCCGCAGATGCCGGTCTTCCGGACGAATGGCCACGGTAATGCCGAAGGTGGCGGCGTACTCTAGGGCGCGTCTCTCGACCAGGGTATTGGCCAGCGGGGCATAGGCGTTGCTGAGGATGGGGCATTCTGCCTTGGTCAATGCCACCATCTCGCTCAGTTGGTTTCCCTCCAGACCCTGGGTCAGGGCGCCGATGGGGAGGACCCTGGCATAGCCTATCTCCAGGCTTTTGTTGTAGATCATGCTGGCAACCGCCGGGGTGTCGATGACCGGGTCGGTGTCCGGGGGGCAGCAGATGGTTGTGATCCCACCCTTGGCTGCGGCCCTGGTCTCGCTTGCAATGGTGCCCTTGTGTTCATGTCCTGGTTCGCGTACCCGTGCACTCAGGTCGATAAGCCCGGGGCAGACCACTTGGTTGTTGGCGTCAATGGTCAGATCCGGTTTGAAGCCCGGTGGCGCCTTGCCGATGGCACTGATCTTCCCATCTTCAATGAACAGGTCACTGTTTCCATCAATGGCATTGGCTGGATCGATCAGGTGTCCATTTATGATTGCGATTCTGTTAACGGCGGTCACTGTTTTCTAACTCCTGGCTTTATTGTCCCCATGGCCATGGCCATGACCGCCATGCGCACAGCGATACCAAAGCTGACCTGCTGCAGTATGACCGATCTTGGTCCGTCTGCCACCTGGGAGGTCATTTCAACTCCGCGGTTTATCGGGCCTGGATGCATGACTATCGCATCTGGCTTTGCCGCCTCCAGGCGTTTGTCAGTCAGGCCGTATAGTTGGAAATACTCATGTTCGCTGGGGAGCATGGCGCTGCCCATGCGCTCCTTTTGCAGCCGCAGCATTATCACCACATCCACATCCTCTATTCCCTGTTCCAGGTTATGAAACACCTCTACTCCGAGTGAGGAAACATCTGCCGGCAGCAGTGTCTTGGGGGCGATCACTCTGACCTGTTCCGCCCCCAGGGTATTTAACGCCAGGATCTGAGAGCGGGCTACCCGTGAGTGCAGGATGTCACCGACGATGGCAACCTTAAGTCCGGCGAATCCCCCTTTGTGGCGGCGGATCGTGAACATGTCCAGCATGGCCTGAGTGGGATGGGCATGGCGCCCGTCGCCGGCATTGATGACGCTGATATGGGGTGCGGCATGGGTGGCGATAAAGTGTGCCGCACCACTGTCGTTATGCCGAACCACGAACATATCGCAGTGCATCGCCTCAAGGTTGCGCAGCGTATCCAGCAGGGTCTCGCCCTTGCTGGTGGATGAGGTGTTTATGTTGAGACTCAGCACGTCGGCAGATAGCCGTTTGGCTGCCAGTTCGAAGGTGGTGCGGGTGCGGGTGCTGGTTTCGAAGAACATGTTGGTTATCACCTTGCCGCGCAGCAGGGGAACCTTTTTCACTGTACGTTCAGATACCCCGGTGAAGGACTCGGCCGTATCCAGAATCTCTGTGAGCAGTTCCCGGCTCAGGCCCTGGATGGATAGGAAGTGGCGCAGTTTTCCGTCGGAGTCAAGCTGGAGCTTTGAGCTGTCTTGAGTATTAGTCACGGTCAGACCTTCCTGGCATTGTTTGTTCGTCTCTGGCCTCATGTTTCGATTCGCCGATAACCAGACACAGGGGGTCTGGACCGGTAAGGGTAATGTGCTGATCCGGGGTCAGCGCTGGGCGGATTCCCACCACATTCGGTTGTATGGGTAGCTCTCTGCCGCTTCTCTCAATTAGGGTTACCAGGGTGATGGAGGCGGGGCGCCCGTAATCGAAGATCTCGTTCATGGCGGCCCGGATGGTGCGTCCGGTCTGCAGCACATCGTCTACCAGGATGATGTGTTGGTCATCTACCGCAAAGGGGATGTTTGATGGTCGCACCTGGGGATTTACCCCAACCCGGGAGAAGTCATCCCGATAGAATGATATGTCCAGGATGCCGAGGGGCGTGGTTAATTCCAGCATTCGATGCAATCGCTCTGCCAGCCAGGCGCCGCCGGTATGTATGCCTATCATTGCTGGACTGGTTATCTTTTTCATCTCCAGTCTGGTTGTCAGGGCAAGATGCATCTCGTTGACCAGGCCAATTATGGCATCTTGCTGCATATAGTAGTTAGTTTTGCTCACTTAACCAGGTTTCCAGGATCAGTTGTGCCGCGATGGCGTCCAGTTCTTCTATGTTTTTTGGTTTACGATCTAACAGCCGTTTCGCCTCAATTGATGTCAGGCGTTCATCTACCAGGTGAACCTTGAGATGATACCGCCCTTCCAGTTGTCTTGCGAAGCGGCGAGCCTTGTCTGCCGGTTCCGCCTCTGTATCATCCATATTGAAGGGTAGGCCGACAACCAGTTCCTGTGGCTCCCAGGTGCTGATCAGGCGGGATATACCATCCCAGTCAGGCCGCTGTTGTACTGCGCGAAGTGTCTCCAACGGTGAGGCTGTTCCTGTCATGGTCTGACCAACTGCGACCCCTATCTTAGCTGGTCCGTAGTCAAATCCAAGTAAGGTTGTCATTTTTATTGGCCTTGGCCTTAAGATATCTGTCCGTTGCGTCTGTATTTCATGCGTGTCCGGTATCACCCGAGATCAGATCCAGATCCACGCCCAATAACCGGGCTGCCGCCTTCCAGCGTAGCTCGACCGGGGTGTTGAATATTATTTGAGAATCAGCAGGGCCGCTAAGCCACGCATTTGCCGATATTTCATCCTCCAACTGACCGCTGGCCCAACCGGCATATCCCAGTGCAACCAGGTGGTGGTCCGGCCCCCTTCCCGCAGCTATGGATTCCAGTATGTCTTTGGATGTGGTTACAGATATATTTGGAGCAACCTGCATGGTTGAATCCCAATCACTGTCGTCACCGTGCAATACAAATCCCCGTTCAGGCTGTACTGGTCCGCCGATGAAGATGGATTCCTCTCCGGATTTTAAATCTATCTCTGTGATGTCCAGTTGATCCAGAATGTCGTTTAACTGCAGGTTGGTCGGGCGGTTAACCACAATGCCCATGGCGCCCTGCTCGCCGTGTTCACAGATATAGGTGACCGTTTGGGAAAAATTAAGATCTTGCATGCCAGGCATGGCGATCAAAAATTGATTGGTCAGGTTTGTGCTGCTGTTCATATCCTATAGTATCGGGTGCTGTTGTGATTCCCGCAAGTTAAAACCCTATCACTTGGACAATAGCCGGTTGCTGCTGAGAAATTGCCAGGTGCGCGTTATGTCCAGGATGTCCGTCTCTTTGCGTATTTCGTCCGGAAATGGTGCATATGGTGCTGCCAGGCGCACGATACGGATAGCTGCGTCATCCAGAACCTTGTGCCCGGATGTCCTGAGTACCCGGATTTCATAGATGGTGCCGTTCGCGCGTAGCGATACGCGCAGGATCAGATTGCCAAATAGCTTCATACGCCTGGCTTCATCCGGGTAATTTATATTGCCGATACGCTCAACCTTTCTCTTCCAGGCATCCAGATAGTTAGAGTATTTGTACTCCTTGGTGCTGGCGCTGATATCCTTGCGGCGCGGGCGCTTGGCGTAGGCCTCGGCCTTGCGGTTGTACTCTGCAGTGAGCCTGGATATCTCCAGGTTGGTGCTGGCCATCAACTGGGTGGTGTTGAGTCTTTTGGTTATCTGTTTCTTTGTCTTGGGTGTGGCGTTTACCTTACGTTTGGCAGGCGCCTGGGTGCTCACCAGTTTTGTCCTGCTGTTTTCCAGTGGTTCCGGCGGTGGGGCCATCGGGGTGTTGGCCTGACTGGGTTTATCCGACTGCTTGGTGATGGGTTGCAGGCTGTCGGTGGTGGGGCGTACCGCCTTCTCCTTGGTGCCGCCTCCCTCCTGACTATGCTGCGCCAGAAAATCCGCCTTCTCCGGCTCTTTGATTGCGGCCTTGTTATGGACTATGGTGATCTCCAGGGTGCGATCTGCCGGTGGCAGTTTTTTCGGTGGGTCCAGGGTAAAGCCAACTCCAAGGATGACTACGGCGTGCAGGCTGATGGCAACAAACAGGGTCAGCCCCATGCGGTCAATAGCCGAAATATTTGCAGTGTCGCTCATCTGTTTGCTTGAGATTGTTCGTGGGATTCATCTGTAAGCTCAGGGCTTAGATGAATTTTGTACTGGTTTGGATCCAGTTTTACCCGTTTTTGCATGGCGGGATTCATGTATACCTCACCGTTTGAATCCACCAGAAGTACATATTTGATGCCCATATTACGGGCGATCTTATACCAGTTATCGGGTCCGGCTACAAACAGGGCAGTTGCCGCTGCATCCGCTGTAGTAGCATCCTGGTGTATCACTGTTACCGAGCTGGTACCTGTGGCCGGGTAGCCGGTGCGGGGGTCGATTATGTGGCAGTAGGTCTTACCCTTCCAGGTAAAATTACGTTCATAATCTCCCGAGGTGAATACGCTCTCATCACCTGATACATCCACCCCGGCCAATACCCCCTTGCCGGATGGATGGCGGATAGCGATATGCCAGGGCCGATTTCCTGGTGACCCAATGGCCCTGAGATCACCACCGGCGTTTAGGATGGCGTTGTTGATTCCGAGCTGGCGCAGATGGTTGATGGCCAGATCGATACCGAACCCCTTGCCAAATGCCCCGAAATCCAGTTTTACACTGGGATTGGTGCTGTGCAGGGTGATGCCATTCAGCTCCAGATCGCTCATGCGGGGGTTCTGTTGCAGCAGCTGGGCTATTCTTGCCGGCTCTGGCGGTCGGTGCCCAGCCGGATCGTCACTTTGAAAACCCCACTCCTGTATCAGGTGTCCAATGGCAGGATTAAACAGGTTGTCACTCTGTTTGGATAGCTTGATTCCGCGCTTGATCAACTCCAGAACCGATGGGGGGGTGGCGAAGGTTGCACCCTCTGATATCAGACGGTTGACCCGCCCCAGTGGGCCTGGATCCCAGGCATGCCAGGATTTGTGCATCTGGGCAAAATCCTGCTCAAGTGCTGCCGTTGCCATCTCAGCCTGCTGTTGTGATACGCCATAGATGCTTAGGTCGATGATGGTGCCGAAGGCCAGAAACTTGGTGTTGATTATCTGTTTCTGTTGTTCGCAGCCAGCGATGGTCAGACCAATAAGAGCTAGAAGCAATACTGGCGTTAAAAGTTGTTTAGCTCTTTTCATTTCTTGATCTTGTCTTCAATCTTGTCGAGTATCCGGGCGCTTATATTGAGCCCGAACTGCTTGTCTAGTTCCCGGATGCAGGTGGGGCTGGTTACATTTATCTCGGTAAGATAATCGCCGATTACGTCCAGTCCGGCAAACAAAATACCTTTTTTGCGCAGGGTGGGGCCCACCTGACTGGCGATCCAGTAATCCCGCTCTGATAGTGCTATTCCCTCCCCATGTCCCCCTGCGGCCAGATTGCCGCGGGTCTCACCTGGTCGCGGTATGCGGGCCAGGGCGTAGGGTATTGGTTCTCCGTCAACCATAAGGATGCGCTTGTCCCCCAGACTTATTTCAGGCAGGAAACGCTGCGCCATGGTATATCTTGAGCCGTGGGCGGTGAGGGTCTCAATGATTACATTGGCATTCGGGTCATCCGAGCGTACACGAAACACCGAGGCTCCCCCCATCCCGTCCAGTGGTTTCAGGATTATATCCTCATGCTGCCGCAGAAAATCGGTCAGTTGCCAGTGATTTCTGGTTACCAGGCTGGAGGTACAACACTGCGGAAACCATGCGGTAAACAACTTCTCGTTGGCATCACGCAGACTGCTGGGGCGGTTGACCACCAGTACCCCGGTTCTCTCTGCCTGTTCCAGGATGTGAGTGGTGTAGACGTACTCCATATCGAAGGGCGGATCCTTGCGCATTAGGATTACGTCCAGTTTATCCAGTGGTTGTTGACACTCGGCGCCGAAATTATGCCATATATCAGAATTATCAGTTACTTCAAGTCGGCGCATGCGTGCATAACTGCGATTATCCTGAAGGTACAGATCACCCTGCTCCATGTACCAGATGTCCCAGTTTCTGGCCTGGGCCTCCAGTAACATGGCGAAGGAACTGTCCTTGTAGGTGGTGATGGTGTGGATAGGGTCCATCACAATGCCGAGGGAGATGCTCATGCCTCTATGATACCTGAATTAAACTTCATCTATTTATCCTTGTTCACTAAAAGTTGTGTGTGACTTCTCTGGCCAGATTTGATCGTGACGCTCGTCAATAAAAGTAGTTTGGGTAACCTGTTTGCTAAAGAAAATGTTCCAATATGATCAATAGGTTGTTGCAGTATTTTAAATCAATTGCTATGGTTCTCTAGTATTATATTTGCGATTCGCTTGTTTCAAGATACAGTTTGCGGCTATGCGGCCGATAACGGTGCATTAGGCTTGAGGTTATACGCGGGCAAATGTGCGAGAAAACCAAGTACCCAGGTTAACTCAATAAACTAGAACCATAAATATGCTGATTGAACGTTTTCGAACTTATCTGGTGGTTACATCCTATATCGTTTAAGTTTTAACAGGCATCGAAGAGAGGAGCCGTGATGCAGAAAGAACCTGATAACATTTCAGGCCTCAAGGTGATGGTGATAGATGATAGTAAGACCATTCGCAGGACAGCAGAAAGCCTGTTGAGGAAGGCCGGGTGTGAGGTTTTGACGGCGACAGATGGATTTGAGGCGTTGGCAATGATTGCCGATAACCGTCCTGATGTAATCTTTGTTGATATCATGATGCCAAGGTTAGATGGCTATCAAACCTGCGCCTTGATCAAGAATAACACTGAGTTCAAACAGACACCGGTAATTATGCTATCGAGTAAGGACGGTCTGTTTGATCGCGCCCGTGGCCGGATTGTCGGTTCCGAACAGTACCTCACAAAACCATTTACCAAGAATGAACTACTTGATGCCATAAGGCAGTATGCCCCTAAGGCGGCGTGATTTTGTGACCATATTATTTTGTGTTTTTACAAACATAATAAACAGCGTGTTAAAGAGTGGCGGTGAAAGTTTATGAGAATATTTTCCAAAAAAGGCAAAGCAACCTCAGAATCTGGCGACGGCACATTGCGGGGACAGGGCACAATCCTAGTTGTTGATGATTCACCTACGGAGCTACATATACTGAAAGGTATCCTGGAAGGAGCTGGATATGGCGTGTTATTGGCAGAGAATGCTGAGTCAGGGATTGAATTAGCGCATAGCGCCAAGCCTGATCTTGTTCTTATGGATGTGGTTATGCCAGGGCTGAATGGCTTTCAGGCGACCAGGCAGCTAAGTCGCGACCCAGATACAAGCAATATCCCGGTTATAATGGTTACCACCAAAGACCAAGAGACAGATAAGACCTGGGGCCTGCGCCAGGGGGCCAAGGAATATCTGGTAAAACCGGTTCAAAAGGAAGAACTTCTGTCCAGGATAAAGGGCATCCTTCAGGCGTAATTCGGGACAGAATCCAAATGACAGCAGCCGAATCTGAAGCTAGGGAAATTATTCTGCTATTGCGGGATATTGAAAACCAGAGTCGCAAGTTCGCCTTTGAGTTACCCCACAAGGAAGAGTCCAAGTTAACCTGGGAAGGAGTGCTCTTTACTATTTTGGGTCGGAAGTTTCTTACCGCACTCGTAGAGGTAAAGGAGATACTTAACTACCCATCGAATGTTACTCCTGTCCCAGGAGCTAAACCGTGGGTTCGTGGCGTGGCTAATGTGCGAGGGAGTCTTCTGCCCATATTCGATCTGCAGCAATATCTGGGTGGAAATGCGATAACAATAGGTCGTAAGACCAGGGTTTTGGTAATAGAGCATGAAGGGCTGTTTGCAGGCCTGATGGTGGCGGATGTATTTGGCATGCGTCATTTCAACGAGGAACTACGCATTCAGGAACATGAAACGATCGGACTGCTCGGTCGTTATGTCACTGGTGTTTACGATGTGGATGGCGACAAATGTCCTATCCTCAGCATGCAGATGCTGGCAGAAGATCCGGATTTTCAGGTAGTGACCGCCTGAGTTTGCCGGTGACTGTCTATGGATAGCGCGAGCGGAAATATCGCCATGGGGAATTCAATAATGATGACGCTCTCTCGGGAGATTTAGAGAAATGAAAAGAAGATCTGGGAAAGGCCTTGGTGGCAGAAAAGCTTCGAATCCTAAGACAAGAATGCTGAGTATGGGTGTAGGCGTAATGCTTGTATTGGGAGTAGCGGCATTTTTTCAGTCGTCAAATTCAGATACTAACGATGAGGCATATCAGTTGCGTACGGCTGAGTTGCGAGTCATTTCGGAACGTATAGCAAAGTATGCCTTGACGGCAATCGTTGGGGATAGAGGTGCCTTTGCCCAACTGGAAAAATCTAAAAAGACCTTCGAGCGATATCTTAAAGAGTTGAAGGATGGTGTGCCGGATGAGGGATTGCCATCCGCGCCTGAGGCAGCTGTCGGCGAACTTGCCAAGGTTGAATCCAGATGGAAAAAATTGGGTAAGAATGCCGAGGACATCCTAGCAAATAAGGGTTCTATCCTTGCCGTGCGGGAGAAAATAGCATCAGTGCATGAATTGATCCCACAATTGCAGACGCTTTCTCAGGAGGTTGTTGATAGCCTGGAGGTTTCATCTGCAGACGGCAGACAGATTGCGGCTGCGACTGAACAGATGATGCTGGCGGAACGGATCGACAAGAATGTCGACAGGGTGTTGGACGGAGGTGAAAAGACCGCAGCGGCAATTGACAGTTTTAGTCGTGATACCAATCGTTTTGGACAGGTGCTAAATGCCCTGCTGCAAGGTAGTAGGGACCTAAGGATAGATGCGGTATCTTCACCCAGGGCCAATGCCAAGCTGCAAGAAGTGGCCGGATTATTCAAGACCCTCAAGGGATACACAGACCAGATCATTGAAGTTACTCCAAGTCTGTTGCCGGCCCTGGATGCAGTGGCAGAGGTTGCAGACAGTTCAGACAAGGTAAATGATGCTACCACCGGGCTGGTAACGGTCTATTCCAATTCGCCAAGTCGCTTCTCTTTGCTCGGATTTAAAACCGGGCCGGGAATGGTGGCATTCTTTGTCATATTGGCGGCGCTGATGTTTCTGGCACGCAGCTATGTGTTGGCGCAGGATGATAAAGAGGCTCAGGAGGTAATCAAGAGACAGAATGAAAAGAGCCAGGAGGCTATCTTGCGACTTCTGGATGAGATGGGAGATCTCGCCGACGGTGACCTGACGGTAACGGCCACCGTGACCGAAGACGTTACCGGCGCTATCGCTGACTCCATCAACTTCACCATTGAAGCGCTACGTAGTCTGGTTGATACCATTAACCAGACTGCAGAGAGTGTTGCCCTGGCGGCCCAGGAGAGCCGGGCGACCGCCATGCATCTGGCCGAGTCCAGTGAACATCAGGCGGACCAGATCACCTCTGCCAGTGCATCCATCAAGCAGATGGCATCCCAGATTGACCAGATGTCCAGCGACGCAAACGAGTCAGCTGAGGTTGCCAAACACTCAGTGGAGATCGCCGGCAAGGGTGCGGACACAGTGCGCCACACCATCCTGGGCATGGACACCATTAGGGAGCAGATTCAAGAGACATCCAAACGTATCAAACGTCTGGGTGAAAGTTCTCAGGAGATTGGAGATATCGTTGAGATCATTGATGACATCGCGGATCAGACCAACATCCTGGCACTGAATGCCGCCATGCAGGCGGCAATGGCTGGTGAAGCCGGCCGCGGTTTCGCTGTGGTTGCTGACGAGGTGCAGCGACTTGCTGAGCGCTCCAGTAACGCAACCAAGCAGATTGAAGCGCTGGTTAAGACCATTCAGGCGGATACCAGTGAGGCAGTAAGTTCCATGGAGTTGACCACCAAGGAGGTTGTATCAGGTGCAAAGCTTGCTGAGGATGCTGGTGACGCCCTGATGGAGATTGAAAGCGTTTCCACCCACATTGCAGAGGTGACCCAGAAGATCGCAAATTCAGCAGAACAGCAGTCCATGGAGGCATCCAAGATCGATGACACCATGAGCGTGATTCAGGAAATCACCACACAGACACTGGATGGCACCAACCAGACGGCAGCATCTATCGGTATGCTTGCCGGTTTGGCTGAGGAACTACAGGGCTCTGTTGCTGGTTTCCGGTTGTCTGAGGGTCAAGATACTTCTATAGGCCTCATTCTGCCTGAACACATAGAAGACTAGACTGGCACGGTCTCTGGTAACTACCTTCAATGTAAGGATGGCGAGTCAGGTATGAGCGAAACTCAAGACCACAGCAATCTCAAGTGGATTAAGGGCGAACTGGATGCAGTTATCCTGCGAGCCCGTGATGTGCTGGAAAAATATATCAGCGGTGGGGCTGACGCCGAGTCAATGATGGCATGTGCCAAAGACCTGCATCAGGTCTATGGCACCCTGCAGATAGTTGAGCTGTACGGTGCGACCATGTTGGCTGAAGAGATGGAGTTGGTTGCATGTGCCATCGCTGAAGGCAAGGTGGATGATGAACGTGCTGCTGCCGATGCTTTGATGCAGGGTTTGGTGCGACTGCCGGACTATCTGGAAAAACTCCAGGACGGCGCTCTCGACCATCCCACAGTAATCCTACCGATACTAAACGATCTGCGTGCCGCGCGTGGGGCTGAGCTGTTTTCAGAGGTTGCTCTGGCTTCACCTGAGCTGGAGCGGCGGCTTGCTGCCAAGGAGTTGGTTGAGCATGAGAGCAGTGAACTGCCTGAACTGGCTAAAAAACTTCGGCACAAGTACCACCTAAGCCTGCTGCAGTGGTTTCGCGGAAGCGATCAACTGTCCGGGATAAATGGTATTAGGGGTGTACTGGAACAACTGCACGCAGCAGCCGGTACCGGTCAGGTAAAGCGACTGTTTCATGTGGCAATGGCGGCCCTGGCATCACCTCTGGAAAATCTGGATGCCCCCAATATCGCGACAAAACTGCTGTTTGGGCGGGTGGATCGTGAGCTAAAACGAATCATTAAAGACGGCGAACGTCCGGTTGCAGAGATGCCGACGATTAGCACCGTGCGAGATCTACTCTACTATGTTGCCAGTGTAAAACATGGAGATGAACTGGTTCAGTCGGTAAAACAAGAGTTCGATCTTGATAACACAATCATAAGCCAACAGCGAATTGAACTCGGACGAGAGGATCTCGCTTCACCAAATGTTGAGCTGTTGGAATCTCTGAAACAGGCTATTGGTGCCGAACTGAGTGAGATCAAAGACGTACTTGATCTGTTTATTCGCACTAAAAACAATGACTCAGAACAGTTGGCTGCCCTGGAGCAGCCGATGCGTAAGGTTGCAGATACCTTAGGCATGATCAGTCAGGGCGCACTGCGCCAACGCATGAAACGGCAGGCCGACAAAATTAGGGAGCTGGCCAGTTCTGGTGAGTTGACCGAAGAGAATGAACTGCTGGAGATGGCGGGGGACATCATCTTCGTTGAGGCCTCCCTGGAGAATCTGGCCAGTTTCGGCCGTACCCAGTTTCTTGCGCATGCCAAGGCCAAGGCAGAGAGCGAAAAAGCTACGTACGAAAAAGAGCTTCCCGAGGGTGAATTTGAGCGTCTCACCGATTCGGTGGTGCGTGAAGCCAGAGTTGATATGGCCAAGATCAAGGATGCCATCCTCGCATATATAAAGGCTCCGGAAAAATCTCAGGTGCTGGAACAGGTGCCGGCACATTTCTATGCCATTGCTGGCGCGTTTGAGATGCTGAAGCTGTTTGATCTGTCCGCACTGTTGCGTGCCACTGCAGGTTACGTGTCGACTGAACTGGTCGCCAAAAAGACCATTCCTGATATACAGCGTTTGAACGCGTTTGCCGACGCCATTACCAGTATTGAATACTTCATGGAGACCATCGCAGATGGCCGCGGTATTCAGAACAAGATTTTGGATGTGGCGCGAGAGGCGCTGGTGCGTTTAGGCACGGAAACCGACAGTGTTGACGAGGAGTATTTCGCCAGCGCCGAGGGAGAGGAGGCCATTCCCGGACTTATTCAGGAAATGGATATGTCCTCTCCTCTTGACCAGGATGAAACCGCAGAGCAGTTAGGCGACGAAGTACGGTTTGAGGAAGAGGTAGAGGTAAAGACACTTCAAGAGCATGTGCCTTCGGCGGAAAAACCGAGTCTGGAGGAGGTGGATTCGGAGATCCTGGAGATATTCATCGAAGAGGCTCAAGAGGAATTAGAGGTTATTCGTGAATATATGACGCGTTGGCTGGATGACAAGGATGATACCGATGCCTTGATAACCTTCAGAAGATCCTTTCATACCCTCAAGGGTAGCGGACGCCTGGTAGGAGCCAAGACCATAGGGGAGTTTGCCTGGTCTATCGAAAATCTGCTCAATCGAGTGATCGACCAGACCCTGCCGGTCACCGAAGATATCCAGGATCTGCTGCGCGAGACCATGGAGGTGCTGCCAGGTTTAATAGATTGTCAGGCCCGAGCCATTCCTCCCGAAGTGGATGTGCAGCCGATGATGGAGCGTGCTACACAGCTTGCTACTCCAAACTACAGCGAACCTTCATCGTCAGGAGCACATATCGATCTGGATGATGCTGAGGACGAGACTGAGGATGAGGCTGGGGCTGAGTTTGAAGCAGTAGAGGAAGCTGACGAAGAACCAGAGAGTTATCCGGATATTTTGTATGAGGGTGAGTCTGAGAGCGAACTTGAATCATTTGCGGGATTAGATGAGGCGACAGAAGAGGATGATATTCTCGATAGCGAATTTGCTGATGAGCATCCGGGTGCGCCCATAAGCCTTGATTCAACCCTTCTTGAAATATTCTCCTCCGAGTCGCGGGCACACATAGATACCATCAATGCCTTCTTGAACAGCTGTAAGGAGATGGGCGGTGCCTGTGCCCTGACTCGTGATGTATCTCGCGCATTCCATACCCTACACGGCAGTGCCCACATGGCCGGGGTCGACCCAATCGCAGAGATCAGCGCTGCACTTGAAACACATGTGAACGAACTGTTGGACCAGGGTAGCATGGTCGACGGCACACTTCTGGATTTGATCGAAAGAGCTGACGGTCAGTTCGAGGCCATACTTAACGCAATCAACATTCCAGGGGCGGAGTTGCCGGATTGGCAGGGGCTGCTTGAGGATATAGAGGACGCATACAGGATTATACTTCCTGCAGATGAAGACGCTGGTGAGCCGGAAGAAGATGAGATAGAGCTCATTGATGTTTCAGATAGCGTCGATCTGTCGCTGCAGGTCGGCGAGCAGGAGATCGATCTGTCTGAAGATTATGAGGCTACTCCTGAGATAGAGCTGCTGGAGACAGCAGAGGTTACGCAGCCGGAAGCAGTGGAAGCAGTGGAAGCAGAGGAGGCAGTGGAAGCAGAGGAGGCAGTGGAAGCAGAGGAGGCAGTGGAAGCAGCTGAGCCGGATTCAGGTTTTGTAACCTTGACCGCAGATGAAGACCTTATCTCCATCTTCATCGAAGAGTCGATAGAATTGATGGATGATGTGGATCACGCGCTCAAGCAATGGAACGATGAGCCACACAACCTTGGTACGGTAGAGGAGTTGCAACGGACCCTGCACACCCTAAAGGGTGGAGCAAGGTTGTCGGGGATTGCGCCTATCGGAGATCTAAGCCATGCCTTTGAATCACTTCTGGCTGGTGTCGGCAATGGGGATGTAGAGAATAGCAGTGAGGTGCGCGTTCTTGCTCAGAACGTGGCTGATACTCTGATGACCCAGATTGAACAGGCCAATAATACCGGGATGGTTGAGGTGGCAGATGAGATGATTGCCGAGCTAAATGCAGTGTTAACCGGCCAGAATACTGGCAGGGTGCCTGCTGACGAGCCCATTGAGGATGAGTCGTTTGAGGAAGAAGATGAGGAGCCAGACGCTGAACTGATATTAGGGGAAGAATCATCAGAAGAGCAGGCGGAGCAAGCGGAAGAGCAGGAAGAAGTGCAGACGGAAGAGCAGGAAGAAGTGCAGACGGAAGAGCAGGAAGAAGTGCAGACGGAAGAGCAAGAAGAAGTGCAGACGGAAGAGCAAGAAGAAGTGCAGACGGAAGAGCAAGAAGAAGAACGGATAGAGGATGAGATAGAGGGCGAGGATGATTCCACTTTAGCTGAGGATGTCGATGCGTCCGACCATCAGGAGGATGAGTCAAGTCAGGTACTGCAATTCCCCGGTAGACAAGAGACCATTGAGCCTGCTGTAGATGAAAATGAGGTTCTGGCTGAAGAGACCGACCTGGTAAGGCCGATACGTCGCTTTGGTCGTGAACAATTGCGGGTGAATCCAGATCTTATGGATAAGCTGGTGAATAACGCCGGTGAGGTCAGCATCTTTCGCTCACGTCTGGAACAGCAGAACGGCGCGCTTGGATACAATATTGAGGAGTTAAAGCACACGGTAGCTCGTCTCCGGGAACAGCTTAGAAAGCTGGATATGGAGACGGAGGCGCAGATCCTGTTCCGTTATGAACGGGATAAGGAAGAGGGTAAATATGATGGGGCGGGTGAAGAGTTTGATCCGTTGGAAATGGATCGATTCTCCACCATGCAGCAGCTGTCCAGGGGTCTGCTGGAGACCGTAGGTGACCTCAGCAATATCAATAAACTGTTGGAGGCTGAGCAGAAGGGGACAGAGACCCTGCTGATACAGCAGTCCAGGATTACCACTGACCTCCAGGATGGACTCATGCGCACACGCATGGTCTCTTTCAGTCAATTGGTGCCACGTCTGCAACGTATTGTGCGCCAGACCTGCAAGCCACTGAATAAGCAGGCTGAGGTAGAGGTGATCGGGGCCGATATGGAGCTGGATCGCAGTATCCTCGACCGGATGACTGCGCCGCTGGAGCATCTGTTGCGGAATGCGGTATCCCACGGAATAGAGTTACCTGAGCAACGTCAGGCCATGGGTAAGCCTGAGGTGGGAAAGATAACTATAAGGCTTACCAGGAACGGCAATGATGTGGTCATGTCTATGTCAGACGATGGCAAGGGCCTGGATTTTGAGGCAATCAAAGAGCGCGCTGTCAAGCGCGGCCTTCTGCTCGAGGGAGTGACTCCAGGCGAGGGCGATCTTACCCAGTTCATTCTGGAACATGGTTTCAGTACCGCAGACAAGGTAAGTCAGATCTCCGGTCGTGGCGTCGGTTTAGACGTAGTGGTGAGTGAGATCAAACAGCTGGGCGGCACCATGGAGATTAGCTCAAACCCAGGCGCAGGCACTGAATTTACCATTTACCTACCATTAACGCTGGCCATTACCGATGCACTACTGCTGAAGGTCGGGGCCGATGTATACGCCGTTCCGTACACCAACGTAGATGCGGTAGTGCGAATCAATAAGGATGAACTCCAGGCCCTGTATGAGGGTAAGGATAGCAAGGGTATCTTTACCTATGGTGAGAACGACTACACCGTAAGGTATTTGGGGGCGCTGTTGGGCTCCGGTATGCCAAACCTGGCGGAACAGAAAAAACGTTCCCCGATGCTGTTGGTACGTGTCGGTACCCACCGGCTCGCTATTCATGTTGACGATATCATCGGGCATCGTCAGATAGTGGTGAAATCAGTGGGACCACAGCTCAGCACCGTGCGCTGGATAACCGGCGGAACCATCCTGGGTGATGGCAGAGTAGCACTGATCCTGGATATCAATGCCTTGGTGCGCAAAGATGCTTCCCATACCGTTGATACCGAAGAGTTCACTCCGGTTACAGTGGATGATGCGAATCAAGGGGTCAAGGTGATGGTGGTGGATGACTCCATCACTGTGCGCAAGGTAACAGGCCGTTTGCTGGAACGTCACGGTATGGAGGTGGAGACAGCGAAGGATGGAGTGGATGCCCTGGCCATGCTGCAGGATTACACCCCGGATGTGATGCTGCTGGATATAGAGATGCCACGCATGGATGGTTTCGAGGTTGCCAGACATATGCGTAACTCTGAACAGTGGAGTGGCATACCTATTATCATCATCACCTCACGAACCGGTGACAAGCACCGCAAGATAGCCATGGATCTCGGGGTTAAGCGCTATCTCGGCAAGCCTTACCAGGAGGCGGATTTGATGGATAACATCCAGTCGGTACTGGAAGAGGTCAGGAAATGAGCACAGAAACTGCATCTGATTTAGAGATACGCGGAGTGCTTCTGCCGCTGCGTGAGGCGCAATTACTACTGCCAAACGCCTCGGTATCAGAGGTGGTGCCGTTTGCCGAGTTGACCATAGTGCCGGATATGCCGAATTGGTTTTTGGGGATTCTGTCGTGGCGGCAGCGCGAGGTGCCGGTTGTCTCATTCGAAGAGTTGGTGGAGGTTCCCTCTGAAGAGCCAAGTCCTAGTTCAAATATAGCAATATGTAACACCCTTGGAGGTAATCCACGGCGACCGTTTATCGGTCTCATGCTCTCGTCCATGCCGAAGCTGGTGCGGATAACCCAGGAGGTCGTTGCCCCTCAGGAGAATGAACATGATCTGGGAACGGTGGTAAAACGTCAGGTAATGATCAACGGTGAAGAGGCCTGGATACCGGATATGAACTCAGTGGAGTGGGTGGTACAAGAGGCGCTCTCTTAGAGTACTCATCAGAAGTCCCCCCAAAGTGTTTGGATGACAGCGATGGCCGCCAGCGGAGCAGTCTCGGTTCTCAGCACCCTGGGCCCCATACGCACCCCAACAAACCCCCCGGTTTCAGCGGCGTGAATCTCTTCCCCGCTCAAACCGCCTTCAGGTCCGATCAGGATATTGATCTTGTTGTCCGGTTGTTCAACCTCGCCAATCTTGCTGGACGCCAGGTGATTTAACACCAGACTCACCCCTTCCCTAGGGGTCTCTTCGAGCCACTGTCTAATCTTACTGCACGGATTAAGCCTTGGCAGGCGGCATCTGCCGGACTGTTCGCAGGCCGAGATTATGATCTGATGCCAGTGCTGTTGTCGCTTCTCAAGGCGCTCGCCCTGAAGACGTACTACACCATGTTCGGTGAATAGAGGGGTTATTTCGGTGACACCAAGCTCGACAGATTTTTGTATGGCAAAATCCATCCTTTCGCCTTTGGATACAGAGATGCAGAGATGGATTTCCAGTTCCGGATCCGGTTCCGGGTCGGAACAGGATACAACGCTGACTACTGCATGTTTGTTTGAAGTTGTATCCAATCTGGCTGCATAGTTGCAGCCATCACCATTAAACAGCTCCAGCTCAGCCCCAGGACGCAGGCGTAACACCTGGATAAGATGACGCGATGCCATCTGTTCCAGTGTTACCTGCTGGTTGGGGCTGAGTGGTTGCCCGGTGTAAATTCTGGATATGCGCATGGAGATAAGGGTCGCAGTACACCGGCGTCTAATCAAGTAGAAAATGTGGTTTGTTCAGGTGATTTCTTCGCCCTGGTGGTGCCCAAACTATGCTAAGTTATAAGATGATCTCGTAACAGGAACTGTAGATGAAGCAAAACATTGGAATCTTGACCGCAGGTGGTGATAGCCCCGGGCTGAATGCTGCAATCAGAGGGGTGTGCAAGACCGCACTTAATCACTATGGTATGGATATCATTGGTTTTCGCGATGGCTTCCGTGGGTTGGCGGAAAACCGTTTTATCCGGATAGATAATGATGTGGTTTCGGGAGTGTTGTCATTGGGAGGAACCATACTCGGCACCAGTAGGGATAAACCGCACCGGATGATGATTGGTGGCAAGCAGTGTGATATGACCGACGCCATTGTCGAAAACTATAATTCCAATCATCTGGACGCCCTGGTTTGTCTTGGAGGTGGCGGCACTCAGAAGAATGCCCTGCGTTTGATGCAAAAGGGTCTGAATATCATTACCTTGCCCAAGACCATCGATAGAGATATAGCCCATACTGATAGCACATTCGGCTTTGATACTGCCCTGGGGATTGCAACAGAGGCGATAGACCGTCTCCACAGCACCGCCCATAGCCATCATAGGATTATTGTGGTTGAGATCATGGGGCATCGTACCGGTTGGCTTGCACTCGGTGCAGGCATCTCCGGTGGTGCTGATGTCATTCTTATTCCTGAGATCCCTTATGAGGTTGATTCCATATCCGAGGCGATACTTAAGCGGGTGCGTGGCGGCAAGAAATTCAGCATCGTCGCTATGTCCGAGGGCGCCATGTCGGTGAGACAGACCAAGGTTATACGCGATGCAGAAAAGCGCAAGGAACAGGCCGAGGACAAGGAGGAGAGGAAGAAGAGTAAAGATGAGTTAAGCCTTATTTATCGACGATATACTGATCGGACCCTGGAGCTATCTACCCAGTTGGAGGAGATGACTGGACTCGAATCCAGAATAACCATCCTGGGACATCTGCAACGCGGAGGTACACCGTCTGCGGTAGATAGGATAATCGCCAGTACCCTGGGCGCTGCCTGTGCTGATCTGATACACCAGGAACACTATGGTGTGATGGTGGCCTTGCGCGGCAATGAGGCCACTCCGGTACCCTTGGAACAGGTGGCTGGAGTACGAAAGTCTATCCCCGCTGATCATCCCTGGATCGCCACCGCCAGACGTTTGGGGGTCTGTCTTGGTGATTGATGCCAGTTTCAATGATTTGAATGGAACTTACGTATGAGCATAACACTGGCCTTCGATATCTATGGAACACTGATTGATACCCACGGTGTAAAGACGCTACTGGGGACAATGATAGGGGAGCATGCAGGTGAGTTCTCCAATATGTGGCGGGAGAAGCAGTTGGAGTATTCATTCCGGCGCGGGCTGATGCAGAACTACCGGGACTTCTCGGTCTGCACCAGGGATGCCCTGGAGTATTGCTGTAGGCGACTGGGATATGATCTCTCCTCCGAGCAGAAGCATGCCCTTATGCAGGAGTATCGCATGCTTCCGGCCTTTCCCGATGTAGGGCCGTGTCTGGCGTCGTTGACCGAGCAGGACTATCGCATCTTCGCCTTTTCTAATGGCAGCGCCGATGCTGTAACCGGATTGCTGGAACACGCCCAAATAGATAGATACTTCCATGGCGTTGTAAGTGTCGATGAGCTGAAAAGCTTCAAACCCAATCCTGCGGTCTACGCACATTTCCTGCGCAGCAGTGGAGCGACCGGTGCCCAGGCCTGGCTTGTATCCAGCAATCCATTTGATGTGATCGGTGCCGTTTCTGCCGGCATGTCTGCTGCCTGGGTAAGGAGGTCGGCGGATGCGGTGTTTGACCAATGGGGGATTGAGCCCACCATTACAATAAACAGCTTGACTGAGCTTGGCTCCGGGATATCCAATAGCCACTCCTGAGGCAGCAGCCCCCTGCAATCATTAGGCTGGAAACCTTCTGCGTCTTACCCATAGAGTAATCATATGAAGCTGCTTATACGTAATATCGCCCGCACCACCACGGATACCGCCATACGTGAAATGTTCGAGGTCTATGGAAGAGTACAGTCCTGTACCCTGGTGATGGATAAAAGGAGCGGCATATCCAAGGGATTTGGTTTTGTCGAGATGCCAAAACCTGGAGAGGCCAAGGCCGCGATAAAGAACCTGAATGGCAAGCAGTTGGACGGGAACAAGATTCGCGTTAAAAAGGCTGAATTGAAAATTCACACAGGGGTCAAGGACCCGCAATGAGAGGAGAGAGGCAACCACAAATGACCACATTGAATAATATGACATTTGTATTATATTAGAATTATTTTTTCGTCTGTAGTATCCTTGCCGCCGATCTGACAGCACTTTCAAGATTCAATCTTCCAGACGAAGAGTCAACAGCTTATAACGCACACTGCCTGGCAAGCTGCTCGCATAGCTTCAGTCATACACCGTTTCTGCATGGTAATGTCGCCACCCAGGGGCCTTAAGCGGATATGGGAAGTGCTGCTATTAGGCAAGTTCAATACACCTATTGCTTGAGGTAACCAAGGAGAGAGATGCGCGGTACTGCACTGAATTCGGGCTGGAAATATCTGTTTCCATTCCTTACCTGGCTTCCGTATATAAATAAAAAAGATACTAAGGCGGACCTGATGGCTGCCCTGACCGGTGCTATTGTTGTGCTGCCGCAGGGTGTTGCATTTGCGACCATCGCCGGTATGCCTCCCCAGTACGGTCTTTATGCGGGAATGGTTCCTGCTATCATCGCTGCCCTGTTCGGCTCGTCTAAACATCTGGTATCTGGACCTACAACTGCTGCATCGGTAGTGCTGTTTTCCGCCCTTTCTGTCTACGCGTCTCCCGGAACCACTGATTATGTTTCACTCGCTCTCACCCTCACATTCATGGTCGGGCTGTTTGAGCTTGTCCTGGGTCTGGCCAGGATGGGGGCTCTGGTCAATTTTATTTCACACTCGGTAGTAGTCGGGTTCACTGCAGGTGCTGCGGTGTTGATTGCAGCCAAACAGCTGAAATATTTCTTCGGTATTGACATGGAAAGCGGCGGTCATCTCCATGAGATCGCCTTTAACTTCATGGGACAGATCCAGGAAATCAATCCATGGGTAACCGCTATTGGCCTGACCACGCTTCTCTCAGGCATTGCCTTCAAACGCTGGTTTCCGTCTATACCGTATATGATTGCCGCCATGTTGACCGGCAGTCTGCTTTCGGTACTGCTTACTCTTATATTTGGGCCTGAAGTGACTCATATCGCTACGGTTGGAGCGCTACCTGCGGTATTGCCTCCGCTATCCGCCCCGGATCTCTCGCTGCAACATATCAAGGATTTGGCGCCTACCGCATTGGCTGTAACCCTGTTTGCACTGACTGAGGCGGTATCGATAGGACGTTCTATTGCGGCCAGGGGTGGATACCGTATTGACGGAAACCAGGAGTTTATCGGGCAGGGCCTATCCAATATCGCCGGCTCTTTCTTCTCCGGCTATGTGGCAACAGGATCGTTCAACCGCAGTGGTCTCAATTACCAGTCGGGAGCCAAGACCCCATTAGCGGCCGTCTTTGCCGCCATTATGCTGATGCTGATTGTGATACTGGTTGCACCTTATGCCACATACCTGCCCAAGGCGGCCATGGCGGGAATCCTGTTTCTGGTCGCATGGGGCCTGATCGACTTTAAAGAGATTGTGCATATCCTGAAGTCGTCCAAGCGTGAAAGCACAGTACTATTGGTTACCCTGTTAAGTGCTATGTTCCTTGAGCTGGAATTTGCGATCTTTGCCGGTGTGCTGTTGTCACTGGTACTATATCTTGAGATGGTGTCAAAACCCAATATCGTTACTCGCGTCCCGGATCCGCGTCTGTATAAACATGCCTTCTCCAGTGATCCAGCGCTGCCTGAGTGTAAACAGCTCAAGATAGTGCGTATTGAAGGATCACTTTTCTTTGGTTGCGTCAGCCATCTGCAGGATACGTTTGACCGTTTTCGCAAGTGGTATCCGGCACAAAAACACCTGGCGATAATAGCCGACACCATTAGCTTTATCGATCTGCAGGCAAGTTATGCACTGGTAGAAGAGGCTAAACGGCGTGAGGCGGATGGCGGCAAACTCTATCTGATAAACATCAAGGATGGAATTTGGGATTCACTGGAACTGAGTGGGACCCTGGACAAGATCGGGACCAGAAATATATTCCAGTCAAAGCAAGCGGCGGTACACGCCATGTGTCACAAACTGAATAGAGATATATGTCTCGAGTGCAAGAATCATATCTTCGAAGAGTGTAAGGATAAGATAAACGGTTGATGACAGCCTGATGGGTAAGGCTGGCTCGGATAGATACTTGTAGATTTCTGCAACAGCGGGAACGGATATGCGCAGTAACACTGTTTACCTTGGGATGGCTATGGCAGTGACCATAGGCTTGGCTTCCGGCATGGGTTATGCCGGTGTCGGCGATTGGCTCAAACAGGCTGATGAGCTGCTTAATAACAACAGAACCACATCAGCATCTTCCGCATTATCAGACTCACGTATCAACGCCGGGCTTAAACAGGCGTTGAGTATCGGGGCTGAACGAGCCATTGCCTTGCTGGGCGCGCGCGGCGGTTTTCTCAATGATAAATCTGTCCGTATCCCACTCCCCGGTATGCTGAAATCGGTTGGAAAAGGTCTGCGTGCAATAGGGCATGGCAAATACGTCGACCAATTCGAAACCACGGTAAACCGCGCGGCGGAACAGGCCATCCCCAAGACGCTGGAAATTGTCAAACAAACGGTTGCAAACATGACGCTAGACGATGTACGCGGAATTCTGGGCGGAGGAGATGATGCCGCCACCAGATTTTTGCAGAAGCGTGCCGGAAGCTCACTGCACGCCGCCATCAAGCCGATTGTTGCCAAGGCAACCAACAAGACAGGGGCTACTGCCGCTTATAAGAATCTGAGGAGCAGGGCGGATAAGAGCCTGGGTGGGTTGTTAAAAAGTGGCTCAACCGATCTGGATGATTATGTCACCACCAAGGCCCTGGACGGACTGTTCCTGAAACTGGCGATAGAGGAGAAGAAGATCAGAGAAAATCCCATGGCCAGGACTACCGATCTGTTGCGGCAGGTGTTTGCGAACTAGTATTGTGTGGTCTGGTTATTTTTTTGTCGCATGAAAAAATAAAATATTACCAATTTGGGTTACCTCTATATCGGTATACTGTTGCGATAGGGCTGTAACCAAATCATCTATAGTATCTTCTCTATTATTAAATATTCCCTTTCTGTTATAGATATCCATAACAATTCTGGCGACGTTGGATTGGCCAGGATAGTAGATGGCGGTCGAGCCGAACAGAGTGCCACCAGGGTCCATACTGGCTGCTATATGCTCAAATGCAATGCCCTTATCCTTGAAGCCGCCAGGCACGCAATGTAGTACGAAGTTAAGACCAACGCTAGTAAATCTCTTGTCATTAATGGGAAAGGGTTCAAGTATATTTGCGTGGTATTTATTTGGACTCAATGCGCTCAGTTTTTGCTCTGTCATGTTTAAGCAAGTTGCATTTAGATCAAGCAGAGACAACGTTTCCAATTTATTTGCTTCGAAGCATTTCGTTAATAAATAACCGGTGCCAACACCTATTTCCAGATGATTTGTTGAGATATGGCTGGTATAGAAATCAATTAGGGTTTGCTGTGGGCAGCGAAAAAATATTGGGGCCACACATCTATAAACATAATAATCATAAAAATACAGTAAAAACCTATTGTATGGTTTTGCCGCCTGCATAACCTTCTGTTGCATTACTGAATCACTACTATCCACCGCATACTCCTTGGTTCTTCAAAGCATAATAGACGATTGTCCAACTGAAGCCAAAAGCGAAAATGGAGCAATAACTTTGACAATGGATCTTGTCTGCGCCTCCTTTAGAAAAGCTGAATGAGGCCGATAACAAGACCGGATACTGCGTTAAATTTGTGCCGGACGCGCGGCTATTGCGCGCGCAACTATTTGTATTTAGATGATATTTAATAAAAGGATGAAGCGGGATGAAAGATATGGACAGACAAAATTATGCCAGACTGAGAACAGTGATTGTTCTCATTATGATAATTATGTTGTTTCCATATGCCGCCATGGCCCAGCATTGGAAAGCCCAAGCGAAGAAGGCTGATTTGGCATTCATTCGTAGCGAGATGCCGACTGCGGTGGGCCAGTCTATACATGGAGTAGAGCAGGACAGCAGTCGGAGACCCTGGTCCTGACCATTACAGACAATGGTTGCGGAATCCCGGAGAACATCATTGATCGCATTTTTGACCCGTTCTTTACCACCAAAGAGGTAGGGAATGGGAGCGGCCAGGGGCTTGCCATCTGCTATGACATCATCGTCAATAAGCACCAAGGCAAGATTGAGGTCCAGTTTACTCCTGGAGAAGAAACCACATTTAACATCCTGCTCCCGATTCTTGATGATGAAGCAGATGATTACGGATGGGGTTCAGGCAGGGAGCATAGGCAAAGGGAGCACGCATAAATTTAGCGCGAGAGTTTGATCGGCGTTTTGCTGGGAAGAGTAGATTGCCACAACAAAACGGTATGGAAGCTGCGCTGTTCGCATAAAGAAAAAAATCCGGAGTCAGATCGGCTCCGGATTTTTCTTTGATTTACTGCGCCTGCTTGCCGGTTATGTTCTGGCAGACAGCCCCAGATTTTCCCACAGGGCGAGGGTGAGTCCGGCCTGGTTCATGGTGTAGAAGTGCAGGCCAGGTGCCCCCTGCTCCAGCAGGCGTTGGCACATTGCTGTGACTACCTCCAGTCCGAAGGCACGGATACTCTCCAGATCATCGCCATAGTCCTCCAGCCGTTTGCGCAGCCAGCGTGGGATATCGGCCCCGCAGGCATCGGAGAATCTCGCCAGTTGCTGGTAGTTGCTGATGGGCATGATTCCGGGTACAACCGGGATGTCCATCCCCATCTTCTCGCAGTTATCAATAAAGCTGAAGTAGGCATCTGCATTGTAGAAGTACTGGGTGATAGCGCCGTTGGCGCCGGCCTCCACCTTGCGCTTGAAGTTCTGCAGATCTGTTTTTGCGTTGGGTGCCTGGGGATGGAACTCAGGATAGGCAGCCACCTCAAGATGGAAGTGATCACCGGTCTCGGCCCGGATGAACTCAACCAGTTCGTTGGCATAGGGAAAATCGCCGCTGTCTCCCATGCCGGAAGGCATGTCACCACGCAGGGCTACCAGGCGTTTGATGCCCTGGCTCTTATAGTTTTGCAGGAGTTCCCGGATCTCTTCCTTGTGCAGACCGATACAGGAGAGATGGGGTGCGGTCTCTATCCCTGCGCTACGCAGCCAGTTGACGGTTTCCAGGGTGCGATCACGGGTGGATCCGCCGGCACCATAGGTCACCGAGAAGAAGAGTGGCGCAACCTCATTCAATCTGTGAACCGTCGTATGCAGCTTCTCCATGCCCGCGTCGGTCTTGGGCGGGAACAGTTCAAAGCTGAAGGTCGGTGTATATGTTTGTTGTGATTTCATGCGTTTATCTTTGTAACCTGTTTAAAGTAGCAGGTCTAGGGCATTAGGCCCTAGACACTGTTACCTTGGCCCATGGCCCTAGGCCCTTAGTAACGGTAGTGGTCCGCTTTATATGGACCTTCTACCGGTACGCCTATGTAATCGGCCTGATCCTGGCGCAGTGTGGTCAGCTTGGCCCCGATCTTCTGCAGATGCAGGCGTGCCACCTCTTCGTCCAACTTCTTGGGCAGGGTGTAGACTCTGTTTTCATATTCACCCTCTGCGCTGTTCCAGATCTCCATCTGGGCCAGGGTCTGGTTGGTGAAGCTGTTGGACATGACAAAACTGGGGTGGCCGGTGGCACAACCCAGGTTTACCAGACGCCCTTCCGCCAGCAGGATGATGCGTTTGCCATCCGGGAAGATGATGTGATCCACCTGGGGCTTGATATTCTCCCACTGATATTTTTTCAGGCTGGCAACATCGATCTCGTTGTCGAAGTGGCCGATATTGCAGACGATAGACTGGTCCTTCATCGCGGCAATATGGTCATGGGTTATGACATGGAAGTTGCCGGTGGTGGTGACAAAGATATCAGCCTGAGAGCAGGCCTCATTCATGTCCACTACCCGATAGCCTTCCATTGCCGCTTGCAGGGCGCAGATCGGATCAATCTCGGTTACCCAGACGGTTGCGCCTAGCCCCTTGAGGGATTGGGCGCAGCCCTTGCCCACATCGCCATAGCCGAGCACCAGGGCGATCTTGCCGGCGATCATCACATCGGTGGCACGCTTGATGCCATCCACCAGTGATTCACGGCAGCCGTACAGGTTGTCGAACTTGGACTTGGTGACCGAGTCGTTCACGTTGATGGCAGGGAAGGGCAGTTCGCCCCGCTCCTGCATCTGATAGAGGCGGTGCACCCCGGTGGTGGTCTCTTCGGTAACACCACGGATACTCTTCAGGTGGTTGGAGTACCAGTTTGGCGACTCGGCCAGACGCGCCTTGATGGCGGCATAAAGCACGGTCTCCTCTTCACTGGTCGGATTGTCCAACACGCTTGTGTCTCTTTCGGCCTTGCTGCCTAGGATCAGCAGCATGGTGGCGTCACCGCCATCATCCAGGATCATATTGGGAGAGCCGCCGTCGGCCCACTCCATGATCTTGTGGGTGTACTGCCAATAATCCTCCAGGCTCTCGCCTTTGAAGGCGTAGACTGGTATGCCCTGATCAGCGATGGCCGCAGCTGCATGGTCCTGAGTGGAGAAGATGTTACAGGAGGCCCAGCGCACCTCGGCACCCAGTTTAATCAGGGTCTCTATCAGTACAGCGGTCTGAATGGTCATGTGCAGACTGCCGGCAATGCGGGCGCCCTTTAGCGGTTTTTCAGCGCCGTACTTCTCCTGCAAGGCCATCAGGCCTGGCATCTCGGTTTCAGCGATTGCTATCTCTTTATGTCCCCACTCGGCGAGTGAGAGGTCAGCTACTTTAAAGTCGGTAAACGATTGGTCAACGACAGCGTTCATGGTTAGTGCTCCAGGAAAGCCAAGCGCAGTTTGGAAAGGAGTCCTCCCCAAGCCTGGCAGAAACCTTGGTCTCTGTTGCAGCGCTTCTTGGGGAGGGTTGAGTTATCTAGAGTTTTATTCGATATCCTACAGACCTGCGGCATCTCTCAGGATCTCGGCCTTATCGGTGCGCTCCCAGGTGAAGCTCTCCTCATTCCGGCCAAAGTGACCGTAGGATGCGGTTTGCAGATAGATAGGACGCAGCAGATCCAGCATGGTTATCAGTCCCTTGGGACGCAGGTCAAAGTGCTCGCGTACCAGTTGTACCAGTTTTGCATCTTCCAGCTTGCCGGTACCGAAGGTGTCCACGCTGATGGATGTAGGCTCAGCCACACCGATGGCGTAGGAGACCTGGATCTCGCAGCGTTCAGCCAGACCTGCGGCCACGATATTCTTTGCCACATAGCGGCTGGCGTATGCGGCAGAGCGGTCTACCTTGGATGGATCCTTGCCGGAGAAGGCGCCACCACCGTGACGGGCCATGCCGCCGTAAGTGTCCACGATGATCTTGCGTCCGGTCAGTCCGCAGTCACCTACCGGGCCACCGATGACAAAACGTCCGGTCGGGTTGATGTGGATCTTGTCTGCCGGGCACTGAGCCAGCCACTCCGCAGGAAGAACCGGCTTGATGATCTCATCCATCACCGCCTCCTGCAGCGCCTTCATGGAGATATCCGGATTGTGTTGGGTGGAGAGCACTACCGCCTCGATACCAACCGGCTTGTGATCCTCATACCGGAACGAGAGCTGGCTCTTGGCGTCCGGACGCAGCCATGGCAGGGTGCCTGCCTTACGCACCTCGGCCTGGCGCTCAACTAGACGGTGGGCGTAGGTGATCGGGGCTGGCATCAGCACATCGGTCTCGTTACAGGCGTAGCCAAACATCAGTCCCTGGTCGCCCGCCCCCTGTTCGTGGTCGTTGGTCTCGTCCACGCCCATGGCGATGTCGGTAGACTGTTTGCCGATGGCAGATATTACTGCGCAGGTGTTGGCATCGAAACCGACATCACAATGGTTGTAGCCGATATCATTCACCACCTTGCGCACCAGCTCCTCGGTATCCACCCAGGCGTTGGTAGTAATTTCGCCGGCCAGTATGACCATGCCGGTTTTTACTAAGGTTTCGCAGGCGACGCGGGAGCGCGGATCTTCCGCGAGGAGTGCATCTACCACCGCATCCGAGATCTGGTCTGCCACCTTGTCCGGATGGCCTTCTGAGACCGATTCTGAGGTAAATATAAAATCTGCTGGCATAGTCTTTTACTGATCCATTTTACTGTTTCTGCCGCTGTAAACGGCTGCTTCTGGCCAACGCACCGGGGCTGGCCCCCAAAATAAACGAAAGATTATACTATCCAACCAGATGATTTGCCTAGGTGAATCTGTGAGGATGGCATGGTACTCGGAGTGGTATTTTGCTCAACAGTGCTACCATGTTCAAATCCATCAATAAACCGGAGGATAAAACTATGGTCTCTCTCCAGCCACCAGTGTGTGATTTCGGCGCTGCAGCACCGGATTTTTGTCTTCCCGGAGTGGACGGAAGGATATGGACCCGGGATCAATGCGCCGGTAAAAACGGCCTGCTGGTGATGTTTATCTGTAATCACTGCCCCTATGTGCAGGCGATTCGGGATCGGATCGTGCGTGATACAGCTGAGTTGGCCGGGCTGGGGGTGAACAGCGTGGCCATCATGTCCAATGATCCCACAGAATATCCGGAGGATTCGTTTGAGAATATGCAGAAGGTGGCCAGGGAGTACGGTTATAACTTCCCCTATCTGCTGGATGAGACTCAGGAGATAGCCAAGGCCTACGGTGCTGTCTGCACCCCGGATTTCTTTGGTTATAACTCTGAGATGAAGTTGCAGTATCGCGGTCGCCTGGACGAGTCCAGAAAGGACGCGGCGGCGGCAGATGTGCGCCGGGAGCTGTTTGCGGCTATGCAGCAGGTGGCACAGACCGGAACAGGGCCCAAGGAGCAGATCCCGAGTATGGGCTGCTCGATAAAATGGCGTGAGTAGCCTGGGCGTATAGGCCATACCACCGGTTCCGTTTGGTTGTATTGGTGGCGCCTTTGAGTGAAAATAGCGCCCTTTGCCCCCCAATATTAAATAGGAACCAGAGATGTCATCACGCAGAGAGCTTGCCAATGCAATCCGTGCACTGAGTATGGATGCCGTGCAGAAAGCGAATTCCGGGCACCCCGGAGCACCTATGGGCATGGCCGATATTGCAGAGGCCTTGTGGAATGATCATCTAAAGCACAACCCGGCCAATCCGGGCTGGTTCGATCGTGATCGCTTTGTGCTCTCCAACGGCCACGGCTCGATGCTGATCTACTCTCTGCTGCATCTGAGTGGCTATGACCTGAGCATGGATGATCTGAAGAACTTCCGGCAGTTGCACTCCAGGACCCCAGGCCATCCTGAGTACGGATATACCCCGGGGATTGAGACCACTACTGGGCCATTGGGGCAGGGCATCACCAACGCGGTGGGCATGGCCCTGGCGGAGAAGACCCTGGCCGCCCAGTTCAATCGCGACGGCCACCAGATCGTCGATCACCACACCTATACCTTTCTGGGTGATGGCTGCATGATGGAGGGTATCTCGCATGAGGCCTGCTCTCTGGCCGGTGTGCTCAAGCTGGGCAAGTTGATTGCGATCTGGGATGACAACGGGATCTCTATCGATGGTGAAGTTGCCGGCTGGTTCGGCGATGACACCCCGAAACGGTTTGAGGCCTATGGTTGGCATGTGATATCAGATGTGGATGGCCATGATGCCGAGGCGGTAACCCAGGCTATCGCTCAGGCCAAGGCGGTGACCGACCGGCCAAGCCTGATCTGCGCCCGCACCACCATTGGATTCGGTTCACCCAATAAGGCCGGGAGCCATGACTGTCACGGCGCCCCGCTGGGGGCAGACGAGATTGCGGCTACCAGGGCGCAGTTGGGTTGGAGCTATGATCCGTTTGTGATCCCTGATGAGATCTATGCCGGGTGGGATGCCAAACAGCAGGGTGCTGCCGCCGAGACCGCATGGAACGACCGGTTCGCCGCCTACGCCGCGGCCTATCCCGAGCTGGCAGCGGAGTTTACCAGGCGTATGTCCGGGGAGCTGCCGGGCAATTGGGCGCAGGAGTCAGATAAATTTATCGCGCAGGTGGATGCAGAAAAGGGGTCTCCGGCCACTCGCAAGGCCTCCCAGATCGCCCTGAACGGCTATGGTCCGCTGCTACCTGATCTGTTCGGCGGTTCCGCCGATCTTACCCCATCCAACCTCACCTTCTGGTCCGGGTCCGAGGCGGTCAATGCCGGGCATGCGGATGGTAATTACCTCTCTTATGGGGTGCGTGAATTCGGTATGTCGGCCATGATGAACGGCATGGCCCTGCACGGCGGATTCATTCCCTATGGCGCCACCTTCCTGGTGTTTTCCGACTATGCACGCAACGCCCTGCGCATGGCCGCCATCATGCGCCAGCGCGTCATTCATGTGTACACTCATGACTCCATAGGTCTGGGTGAGGATGGTCCTACCCATCAGCCGGTGGAACACATCTCCAGTCTGCGTCTGATGCCGAATATGCATGTGTGGCGTCCCTGCGATGCGGTGGAGACCGCTGTTGCCTGGAAGCAGGCGCTAGAGAAGCAGGATGGTCCCACCAGTCTGATTCTGTCGCGCCAGGGCCTGCCACATCAGGAACGCAGTCAGCAGCAGTTGTCCGATATCGCCCGTGGTGGTTATGTGCTGTTGGATTGTGTGGGTACGCCTGATGCGATCATCATCGCCACCGGTTCCGAGATTGCGCTGGCGGTAGAGGTAGCAGCCAGGCTGGAGCAGAATATTCGTGTGGTATCCATGCCTTGCACCGAGACATTTGAGGCGCAGGATGCCTCCTATAAAGAGTCTGTTCTGCCTGCAGGGGTGACGGCGCGGGTTGCGGTTGAGGCCGGCGTCAGCGACTTCTGGTACAGATATGTCGGTCTCGGTGGCAAGGTTGTCGGGATGGATCGCTTTGGTGAATCCGCTCCGGCCGGACAGCTGTTCGAGGAGTTCGGTTTTACCGTGGATAATCTCTCCCAAGTGGTGCAAGAGCTGTTGTGATTGAACTCTATATGACTTTGCGGCAGGGTCTCTCCTCATGCCGATAAAGGTCGCGATCAACGGCTATGGCCGGATCGGACGTAGTATCCTGCGCGCTTTGTATGAGTCCGGTCGTGCAGACATAAAAATAGTCGCCATCAATGATCTGGGTGATATCGAGGTAAATTCCCATCTGACCCAGTTCGATACCGCACACGGACGCTTTCCGGGCGAGGTGTCGGTGGATGGCGACTGCATGCTGATAAACGGAGATCGTATCCGGGTATTCTGTGAGCCTGATCCAGCCAGATTGCCATGGGCGGATCTAGGGGTGGATGTGGTGCATGAATGCACCGGCGCATTTACCCGGCGTGAACAGGCCGGGTTGCATCTGCGGTCGGGCGCCGGCAGGGTGCTGATCTCCGCTCCCGGAGGTACGGGTATAGATGCTACGGTGGTCTATGGGGTAAACCATGAGACCCTGAAGGGCTCGGAGCGTATCATCTCCAATGCATCATGTACCACCAACTGTCTTGCCGTCATGCTCCAGCCTTTATGTGATGAGCTTGGATTTGAGAGTGGCATGATGACATCGGTGCACGCCTTTACCAACGAACAGGTGTTGACCGATGCACACAGAGCCAATCTGCGTTACGCCCGTTCCGCTACTAGCTCTATCGTTCCAAACGGTACCAGTGCCCCGGTGGTCATCGGTCAGGTGTTGCCGCAGCTGGAGGGAAAGATCAGCGGTTTCACCATGCGGGTGCCAACTATAAATGTGTCGATGATTGATCTGACCTTCAATGCCGCTCGCGCTACCAGCGTGGATGAGGTAAATGCCATCATGTTGCAATCCGCCGATGGTGCTATCCTGAGCTATAATTCTAGACCTCTGGTGTCGGTTGATTTTAACCATATTGCATCCTCCGCCTGCTTTGACGCCACCCTGACCCAGGTAAACGGGCGGCTGGTTAAGGTCTGCTCCTGGTACGATAACGAGTGGGGCTTTTCCAACCGGATGCTGGACATCACGGCGGCGATCATGGCTGCCAAATAGGGAATAAAATCTAAGGAACCACTGATTTATACTATTTTTTTGTCATCCCCGCCTGCGCGGGAATGGCGGATTAATCAGAGGTTCCCTAAATAACAAAGGTGTTGATAAATGGCTGTACTGAAAATGACAGACCTGGATCTTGCCGGCAAAAGGCTGCTGATCCGTCAGGATCTAAATGTGCCGATCAAGGATGGCAAGGTTGCCAGTGACAAGCGTATCCTGGCATCAATTCCCACCATAGAGCAGGCCATGCGGGCCGGTGCCAGGGTGATGCTTATGTCGCACCTGGGGCGTCCTACGGAGGGCGAACCTGCGGATGAGTTCTCCATGCTGCCGGTGGCGCGGTATCTGTCTGAGGCCTTAGACGTTGAGGTGCGCCTGATCAAGGATTATCTCCAGACCCCACCCCAGCTCGAGGATGGCGGCGTGGTCCTGCTGGAAAACTGCAGATTCAATCAGGGGGAGAAGAAGAATTCCGAGGAGCTGGCCAAACAGTACGCCGCTCTGTGTGACATATATGTGATGGACGCCTTCGGCACCGCCCATCGTGCCCAGGCATCCACCTATGGTGCCGGTATGTTTGCCCCGGTGGCATGTGCCGGACCGCTGCTGGCGGGGGAGCTGGAGGCGCTGGGCAGGGCTTTGTTGAATCCAGAGCGTCCCATGGTTGCCATCGTCGGGGGCTCCAAGGTATCCACCAAACTCACGGTGCTGGACGCCCTGTCCCGGGTGGTGGACCAGCTGATTCCAGGTGGTGGTATCGCCAACACCTTTATCGCTGCAGCTGGCTACAATGTTGGGAAATCTCTATATGAAGCGGAACTGATCCCAGAGGCCAGGCGTCTGATAGATGCGGCAAGAGCCAAGGGCGGAGAGATACCTGTGCCTACAGATGTTGTGGTTGGCAAGGAGTTTTCCGGGACGGCAGAAGCGGTGGTAAAGCAGGTGGAGGATGTGGCGGACGACGATATGATCTTCGATATAGGCCCGCAGACTGCCTCCCGTTTCGCGCAGATGTTGCAGGCCGCCGGTACCATTGTCTGGAACGGACCAGTTGGTGTGTTTGAGTTCGATCAGTTCGGTGATGGGACCAGGGTTCTGGGCGAGGCAATAGCCGATTCCGCTGCCTTTTCCATCGCCGGAGGTGGTGATACCCTGGCGGCGGTGGATAAGTACGGCCTAGCCGACAGGATCTCATATATCTCAACCGGTGGCGGTGCCTTCCTGGAGTTTTTGGAGGGTAAGGAGTTGCCGGCGGTAGCAATGCTTGAGAGCAAAAACAGCTGATGCAGCTGGTGGTTATATCTGGATTGAAGATTGGTCCGACACTCTGACCCAAATAGGGAGTAGCTAATGATCGTAACAACCGACCTTTTATTTGAACACGCCTATGGTAACTATGCCGTGGGTGCATACAACATCAATAATGCCGAACAGATCATGGGGATGTTTCGAGGCAATATGGATAGCAAGGCCCCGTTCATAGTGCAGCTCTCGAAGGGCGCGAGGTCATACACCGATAAGCGATTGTTGGAGGCCATGATAAGGGCGGCCGATGAGATATTCCCTGATGCCATATTTGCGGTGCATCTGGATCATGGTGACGAGGAGACCTGCTATGAGTGTATCGACAGCGGCTTCTACAGCTCGGTGATGATCGATGCCAGTGCCGAGGAGTTCGAACAGAATATCGCCATCACCAAACGGGTGGTGGATGCGGCACATGCCAAAGGTGTTGTGGTCGAGGCCGAGCTGGGCAAGCTGGGCGGGGTGGAGGAGCATGTCTCGGTTGATGAGGCCGATGCCAAGCTTACCGATCCCAAGCAGGTCGAGGAGTTTGTCAACCGGACCGGTTGTGACAGTCTGGCCTGCGCCATCGGTACCAGTCACGGTGCCTACAAGTTCACCGGAAGTCAGGGTCTCCACTTCAATGTGATCGAGGATATCGCCAGGCTGCTGCCGCGCTTCCCTCTGGTGATGCATGGCTCCAGCTCCGTTCCCCAGGACGAAGTGCAACGCATCAATGCTGCTGGCGGTAAGCTGGGCGGCGCCAAGGGCGTGGATGAGGCGCAGATATCCAAGGCCAGCAAGATGGGTGTCACCAAGGTAAATATCGATACCGATGGCCGACTGGTCTGGTGCCGGGTACATCGCGAGGCATTTCTGGAAAATCCGGAGAACTTCGATCTGCGTGGACCGGGTAAGGTGTTCATGGCTGAGTACGCCAAGTACATAGCCCATAAGAATGAGGTGCTGGGAAGTGCCGGTCAGCTGGAGAGTGTGCGGGAATTTATCAAAAACAAGGTAATCTGATAAGGAATTGTCTGCTATACCAATGCGCTCTCGGATGGTTCTGGTGTAAATATCCATATGAATAAAGCTCGGTGTGGGTCGCTCCATAACATATGGATATTTATCAAAATAAATGGTAAAAACATCCCATCCTGGGAATTAATGGGCGTATAGAAGTCAGAGGGATGGTTATGGATGCCAAGTACAAGATCTTATTCAAAGGTGAGTTTAAACAGTGGGTAGAGAGAGATGAGTTCATTCATGCTCTCAGTAAACATCTTGGTGTCAGTGAGAGTAAGGCGGCTGCGCTGTTCGAGATAGACCGTAAGATCACCCTGAAGAAGAACCTTTCTGAGATCGAAGCCAATAGGCATATGGCGGCATTCGAAAAGATGGGGATGCTGGTCACCAAGAAGCTGATGATGAAGCCTTTCGTCGGGCCGTTAATTGAGCGTGAGTCCAGGGTTGCATATGTAGGTGGTGGACCGCGGCTGGTTGATACTAAGGAGAAAGAGGAGCGTTCCAAGCCGCATTCCGGTGCAATCCAACAGGGGAAGCGGGGATTGTCGGGGCTGACCCGTGGTCTGAAGTCGTTGGTAAAATAACTGCAGTTTGAGCTGGTTCCAGTGCTCAGGTATCAATCGTCCTGGTTGTACCTCTATTTTTCATTTTCCCGGTCGCTTTAACCTCTGTCTTTAGTACAGGGACAGGGATGGGTTTTTCAAGGCTACCTGCTGCTGCGCCAGGGTGGATATGTGATCCTGCCAATACTGATTGGTATTAAACCAGGGGAATGCTGCAGGAAACGCCGGGTCATCCCAGCGCCGCGCCAGCCATGCCGCATAGTGGATGATGCGAAGGGCGCGCAGCGGTTCTATCAATCTTATCTCCGCACTGTTCAGTGGACGAAAGGTCTCGTAGCCTTCACGCAGATAGCTCATCTGCAGCGACATCTCGTTGTGTTCGCCGGAGAGCAACATCCAGAGGTCCTGAATGGCAGGGCCATTGCGGCAGTCATCCATATCCACAAAATGCGGGCCGTCATCGGTCCAGAGGATATTCCCCAGATGGCAGTCGCCATGCAGGCGGATAATCTGATAGTTTCCCGTAGAGGCAAAGCTGTCATCAATGTCCTGTTGCAGCTCTTGGGTAATCTGGCGGTAGCGCGCTTCCAACTCCAGGGGGATGAAGCCGTTTGCCAGCAGATACTCTGCAGAGTCCGCCCCCATCTCTTTTGGATCAAGGGTGGGGCGGTGCCGGAACGGTTGATCTGCGCCAAGCAGGTGAATGCGCGCCATCAGGCGTCCCACCCACATCAGGTCGTCCGGGTCGTCCAGGTCCGGCCAGCGTCCACCCTGCCGGGGAGAGAGGCTGAATCTATATCCGCCATAGCTGTGCAGGGTGTTGCCGTCAGCATCCGGCAGTGGTGCGATTACCGGGATCTCCAGTGCGGCCAGGGCCAGGCTGAAGTCATGCTCCTCCTGGATGGCGGCATTGCTCCAACGTTCGGGGCGGTAGAACTTGGCCACCAGCGGTGGCCCATCCTCCATGCCGATCTGGTAGACGCGGTTCTCATAGCTGTTAAGACCCAGCATACTTCCATCCGGCTGGAACCCCTTGGACTCCAGAGCAGCCATGATGGTGTCTGGAGTCAGGTCGGAATAGGGGGCGATCTCAGACAAATGATCTGTACCTGGTTAAGGTACAGGTCAGATAATAGGCTATTGCCGGCATCCTGCCCTGCATCACTCTCTGCCGGTAAGGCGGGTTTCTGCTTCGCGATACTTCTCGGCAGTTTTGGTTACAATCTCACCAGGGAGATCCGGTCCCGGCGGGGTCTTGTCCCAATCCAGGGTCTCCAGGTAATCGCGTACAAACTGCTTATCGTAGCTGGGCGGGCTGATCCCTACCTGATATTGGTCGGCTGGCCAGAAGCGGGATGAGTCAGGCGTAAGTACCTCATCGATCAGATAGAGCTTGCCCTCATCATCCAGACCGAATTCAAACTTAGTGTCTGCGATGATGATTCCACGCTCAAGGGCGTAGGCGGCGCATTCGCTGTATATTTTGATGCTGGTAGCACGCACCTTCTCTGCCAGCTCCTCTCCCAGCAGCTCGGACGCCTGTTCAAAGCTGATGTTGACGTCATGGTCGCCGATATCTGCCTTGGTGGATGGGGTGAAGATCGCCTCTGGCAGCTTGGATGCCTGCTCTAGTCCTTCCGGTAGCTTGATACCACAGACCGCACCGGTCTGCTGGTAATCCTTCCAGCCTGAGCCGATCAGATAACCGCGCACGATGGCCTCTACCGGCAGGGGCTTCAGCTTGCGCACTACCAGGGCGCGGTCACCCAGGATGGCGCGTTGTTCTGCATCCGGTACTACTTCAGATAGTGGCATATCCGACAGGTGGTTGGGGATTATTCCCTTGGTGCGCTCAAACCAGAAGTTTGCTACCCGGGTTAGTACCTCCCCCTTGCCTGGAATCGGTTGTGGCAGTACCACATCAAATGCCGAGAGGCGATCCGAGGTTACGATGAGCATATGCTCAGCATCGACATTGTATATATCTCTGACCTTGCCTCTGTTCAGCAGCTCAAGGTGTGGTAGATCGGATTCAAACAGGGCTTCTGTCTGGCTCATGTTATTATTCCGGCTGTGGAAAAATGCAAATTATAGCCTGATATCTATAATTTGGATAAGCGGAGAATGGCCGATTTTTCCAGAAAGCGTGAATTATTTTGCCCGCTACCGGATAGACCGGCATGGGCGCAGGGTTTTAGGAGATGCTTAAATGCATGATTACAATGGTAGTTGCCACTGTGGTGCGGTGCGTTTTTCCTATAGGGGCGATGAGATTACCAAAGGGGTTAGGTGTAACTGCTCCATCTGTTCGCGCAAGGGGGCCATGATGTCTGCGGAGTTGATTCCCGAGACCGAACTGCATATTGATGCGGATCATGCGGCACTGGGGCTATACCAGTTCGGGGCGAAGACGGCCAGGCACTATTTTTGTAAAAACTGCGGGATCTACACCTTTCATGAGACCGCCAGAAAGGCCGGGCACTACCGGGTCAATCTCGCCTGTATCGAAGGAGTAGATATCTTCTCCCTGGAATATGAGGTGTTTGATGGCAAGCATCTGCTGTAGGTATCAACCGGGGTTGCCATATCTTACCGTGTCCTGCCAGATATAAGGATGCGCCCGCCTAGTCTGGGGCGCAGAAAAAAAATTCTAATCTGAGCGGCTTGCGATTATCATCAAAAAAATTCAGTCAGCTCCTAGGGTGGAGCTGTTGCTGGTTTTGTACCCGTTGCAATGATGCTCACTCTAATTCTAATGGTTGTTAGTGTATGTCCGAAAAGAGACAAAAAAACAGGTTACGCATAGACAGGTTTGAATTTGATCCTGGAACCATCGTGGCAGGAAAATATAGGATCATTGAGCGTCTGGGTGCAGGCTGGGAGGGGGAGGTATATCTGATCAAGGAGACCGCAACCGGGATCGAGCGAACCGCAAAGTTTTTCTATCCGCAGCGCAACCAGCGGGACAAGGCGTTGAAGTTCTACGCCCGTAAATTGCACAAACTGCGTCAGTGCCAAATAGTCATTCAATATCACACCCAGGAGAGGACAACATTTAACGGTATACCGATCACCTTTCTGGTGTCGGAATATGTGCATGGCGAACTGCTGTCGGAGTTTCTGGCACGTCAGCCGGGCAGGCGTCTGACGCCGTTCCAGGCCGTCCATCTGTTACATGCGTTGGCGAAAGGCATCGGCTGCATCCATCAGAAAGGCGAATACCACGGTGATCTGCATTCGGAAAATATCATCGTGGAACGCTACGGGTTGACGTTTGAGCTTAAATTGCTGGATATGTTTCATTGGGGAAAGCCCAGCGCATCCAACATACGCAATGACGTGGTTGATCTTGTCCGGATCTTTTACGATGCCCTGGGTGGACAAAAACAGTATGCCAAACAGG
>JBNKDM010000014.1:0-41062 GCA_050288245.1 Sedimenticolaceae bacterium | reverse complement strand
GTTCCCTCAAACTCAGTCACACTGTGCAGACGCTGAAATACGCCGAACAACTTATCGGCATACTGCATATCGAAACCTACACCGTTGTCCTTCACATAGTAGATGGTTTCTCCATTTTTTACAGTGGCGCCCACTTTAATTATGGGTGGCTTGCTTTTACGGCTGAATTTGATGGCATTGGACAGCAGATTGACCCATAACTGGCGTAGCATGGTGCGGTCACCTATGCATGGAGGAAGAGGCTCAATTTCAATTTGCAGCTTGCCTCCGACAGGCCGGAGCTCATCCACCACCGAGTGTGCCAACTCCTCCATGTCAATAGTGTAAGACCTCATTTCCAGTCGATAGATGCGCAAAAACTCCAGGATGTTATCAATCAACCGCCCCATCCGGCTGGTGTTGTCCCGCACCACCTGCAACATACGCTTACCCTCATCATCCAGCTTATCCGCATAGTCCTCCAGCACTATATGAGAAAACCCGTCTATGGCCCGCAGCGGGGTACGCAGATCATGCGAGACCGAATAGGAAATATCTTCCAGTTCCTTGTTCGCTTCCGCAAGTTTTGCAGTACGATCGGTGACACGCTGTTCCAGTTCCTGATAGAGATTGCGAATTTTTTCTTCCGCCCGCTTACGCTCGGTGGTGTCTCTTGAAATTACGACAATTCGATAGATTCTTCCTTGGGAATCCCGCAGGGGTATAAAAGAGGAGAGAAACGTCTTCGGACCAACAGGCAGATCAAATTCTGATTCATCGATTACCATTGCGCCAGTTTCAACGCAGCGCAGAGACAAGCGTACCAACGCGCGGCTCACATCCTGTGGTGAAATTTCGTCCAGAAATCTATTTATCGTCTGTTCGAGCGAGATACCGGTAAGGTGTACCAGGGCCTGGTTGATATCGATGATGCGAAACCGCCCGTCGGCAGCGACTTCAAGCAGATACATTACATCCGAAGCGTTGTCGAAGATTTGGCGATATTTCTGCTCACTTTCTCTCAGCGCCCGTTCCGACCATGAGCGTTCTGTGACATCTACCAAGGCGAAGACTACGCTCTCGACTTCGCCAGCATCGTTCCTCAGCGGCGCGCCATTTATGGAAAGACAGATACGGCGACCATCGGGCCATTCGATGGCATGCCGGACATCAAAGACCGGACGACGCAATGCCATGACCTGTCGGAACGGGAGTTTATTGTCAGGGAAATAGCCACCGTCGAAGTCGGTAATGCGCCACAGTGGCGCGTTGTACGCGCGTTGCGTGATTTTATCTTTAGTCAGTCCTAGCATATTCTCTGCCTGGCGGTTAGCAAACGTCACCAGGCCATCGCGGTTCACCATTGTAATACCGATCGGGCTTGTCTCCGTTACCTGCGCCAGAATAGAGCGTTCATGCCGTAGCGCCTCCTCAGCCCGCTTACGCTCGGCAAGTTCCAGCTGCAGCTGTTCTGTGCGCTGACGCACGACACGCCGCAGCGCACGATTCCAGACAAACGCGCCGATGAGAATAACAGCCACGATCCCCAGTGTTATCAAAAGCCCGTTCAAGAACGTCTTGCTGGCGAAAACGCTGCGTTTACCCACTATGATCCAGCGACGACTGATCTCCCGCCGCTCTTTGCTGGTCACAGTTGCAAGAGTGCGATCAAGGATTGCGCGCAACTCCGGCCAATCCTTGCGGATTGCAAACCGTAGCTGATACAACAGCCCGGCATCACCCGCTACACGCAGGTTCAATATTCCTGCCTTTTCTATGTAGTAGGATGCGCGCGAAATCTCTACCACCATGGCGTCGACCTCGCCAAGCGAGACCATACGCAGGCCTGCCAGCTCGTCTGCTACGGGGCGCAACACCAGGCCGGGGAATTTATCTTTCAGGTACTCGTGCACCGCGCTGCCTTTGGAGGTGGCCACACTCCAACCTTTCATCTCACTGAGATCTGTGCCTCCTGCACGATCTCTGCGCACGATAATGATGTTGGGTAGCTCTATGTAGGGCTCAGTGAATAGCAGGTATTGGAGCCGTTCGGGTGTTTGCTGTGCGGCAAAGATCATGTCGATCCTACGCTCTTTGGCCGCTTGGATGACCTCGTTCCATGTCAAAAACGGGACCAACTTGAAGCGAATCCCGAGCTTATGTTCCAGCAGATGAATGTAATCGATCGATAACCCTTTGTACTCCGTACCATTCGCCAGTATCTGTGGGGGTATCACAGTGATACCGATACGTATCGTCCCATCATGCTCAGTAAGCCATTTGCTCTCACGCGGCTCTAACCTAATGCGGTCGCCGGAGGCTTGCTCCACCGCTGCATCGTCCGATTTAGCATCGGCAGTATTGCACAACACAGCGGCACCGGTAACAATAACCAACCACAGTACCAACATGCGCCAAGCTGCTATGCCCCTTTGCTGGAGCACACAGCAGTTGGACTGCATTGAGTCGTTGAATTCAGTCGGCATGATCAGACTCTTCGGTTTCCGACTGTGGCAACGAGAAGTAAAATGTCGCACCCTCATCGACCTTTCCTTCGGCCCATACCCTGCCGCCATGGCGGGTGATGATACGCTTGACGATCGCCAGGCCGATGCCGGTTCCCTCAAACTCGGCAGTATCATGCAGACGCTGAAACACACCAAACAACTTATCCATATACTGCATGTCGTATCCGACGCCGTTGTCTTTCACGAAATAGATGATTTCGTTTTCAGTAATGGTGGCACCAACCTGAATGCGAGGTGTCTCCTGGGTGCTACTGAATTTGATAGCATTTGAAAACAGGTTAACCAAGACCTGGCGTATCATGGCGCTGTCTCCCCTGGCCTGAGGGAGAGATTCGATTTCAAATTGCAGTCCGGAAGCGTCGATGGATAGTGAGAGCTCATTGAATACATCATGTGCCATCTCCTCCATGTCAATCTGGGAAAAGTTAATCTCCAATCTTCCGGCACGGGAGAATTTCAAGATGTCATCTATGAGTTGGCCCATGCGTACGGTGTTATCACGCACCACAGAAAGCAAACGTTTGCCTTCATCGTCCAGCGTTTCAGCATACTCTTCCAGCAGGATATGGGAGAACCCGTCAATAGCACGCAACGGCGCACGCAGATCGTGCGAGACGGAGAAGGAGAATGCTTCCAGCTCCTTATTGGCATCCTCCAGCTCTGCAGTGCGTTTAGTGACGCGCCTTTCAAGCTCTTGATTGAGTTTGTGGATTTTTTCTTCAGCCTGTCTGATTTCGGTAATGTCATGCACCGTACCGAACGAATTTGTCGGCTTGCCATCTTCTCCGTAATACGTTTCGCACTTTTCATTGACATATTTAATGCGTCCATCCGGCATCAGTAAGCGATGGACGATGTTGTAAGGCAACTTGTACTTTACCGATTCGGTGTATGCCTTGTTCACCATATCGCGATCATCGGGATGGATCGCATCCAGAAAAGCCTCATATGAAGCGCCGAATTTCGCGCGATCAATCTCGAAAATACGGTATATCTCATCCGACCAGATCAACTCATTATTCGTCAGATTAAGTTCCCAGTTACCCAGGTGGGCGATACGCTGTGCTTCGGACAGACCGGCTTGGCTGCGCTCAAGTTCCTGCGCTGCATTTTTCTGCTCGGTAATATCCCAGAAAATGCCCAGTATCCCGGTTACATTTCCGGTCGTGTCGCGGATGGGGGTTTTGACGGTATGGACCCAGAATCTTTGGCCACCCACCTCGTAGGGCTCTTCGATATCCCTTGCCTCTCCCGACGCCATAACGGCACGGTCGTCAACACGGTAACGCTCGGCCAATTCCTGCGGATAGAGTTCGAAATCGCTCTTGCCCACGATATCTTCCGGCTCCATACCCAACCCATGCGCGAATGTCAGGTTGCAGGCGATATAACGTGAATCAAGATCCTTGTAGAAGACCTGCTGGGTGAGGGAGTCGAGAAGTAGCCGTTGCAGATGTTCGCTGGCTTGCAACGCCTCGGTGACCCGCTGGCGCTCAGCCCGGGCGCGCAGATTGGTGATGCCATAAGCCATATCCGCGGCCAGTTCTTCCAACAGGCGTATTTCTGCCAGATTGAATGATTTCTTCTCACCTGAGTAGATCAATAGCGCTCCGAACGGCTGCCCGTTCTCATTCTTGAGCGGCAGAGCAATACCGGAGTGGTAGCCATGTTCCAGAGCGTTCTGCTTCCAAGGGGTCATAAGCGCACTGTCTTCGAAGTTCTCAACATAAATAGGTTCGCCGCTGCGTATAACAATCCCGGCAGGAACCTGGTCATGCTCGGCGCCCGACCAGCTCAGTTTGGTATTTGCAATATAATCGCCACCCACGCCAGCCCAGGCAACAGGCTTGATAGTCTTGGCCACATCGTTCTCTGCATATCCAACCCAGGCAAAAAGATAACCGGCCTGTTTGCATATGATGTTGCATATTTCGTTGAGGAGCTCCTGTTCATCAGTGGCCATTAACAGAGATTGGTTGCAGTTGCTAATGGCTTGCAGTTCGCGATTCAAACGATGCAGTTCCTGCTCCGCCTGTCTGCGCTCAGTGATATCACGCGCGATACCAAGTACGGTCTTCACCTTACCATCCGCATCATGTTCCGGTATCAGGAGCATATCGTAGCTGTGTAGGTCGCCGTTTAGATCAATGAATTCGAAGTCAGTATGGCATGCCTGATCATTGTCGAATGTGCGATGGATGGCTGTCGTCAGCTTCTCTGCTTCAGAGTCGCTCAGGAGCTGACCGTCGCTGGGTTTATGCCCAATCAAGGACTCAATCGGTTTGCCACTGATCCGGTGAATCTCCGGATTTACATAGACACGCCGACAGTCGCGGTCATAACGTAAGATGGGGTCAGCGCTATTCTCGACCAATGTACGAAAATCAATTTCACGGGCAATGATATCCTGCTGTATACGCTTGCGTTCGGTGATGTCATGCGCGATGGTAGAAATGCCACTGAGTTGTCCTGATGTATCGCGAATAGGAGAAAGCGTCAGCGAAACATAAATATGCGCGCCATCCTTGCGGACTCTTTCGGCCTCGTAGTTTAAAACTACTTCGCCATTACGTACTTTTTCCAGAAGCTGCCGCATCTCGGCATGCTGCTCCGGAAGCGCAAGCGTCGTAATGTGCTTGCCGACGATTTCTTCGGCGCTATAACCGTAGATCCTCTCAGCACCAATGTTCCAGCTGGTAATGATGCCATCCGGCGTTTTTCCGATAATCGCATCATTGGAAAACTCCACGATGGCGGCAAGCTGGGTGCGCTCCGCTGCCGAATCCAGAAGTTGCTGCGTTATTCGCCTGTTTTCGGAAAGCTCTTTATCCAGTCGCTGAAAAGGTTCCCGCACGCTACTGACGAACACGGCACGATAAATAAAGATATAGGCCAAGATCTTATACAGATGCCCAAGCAGATTAAATATGTCGGCAACATCGGAATATACAGTGAAACACAGTTCACTCAGGATAGTGATCACCGTAGCGGCGAACAGGCTGGCGGCATCATAGGATTGCGGGCGTCTGGCCTGAAAATAAAAGCGTATGGCGGGAATCAGCAGTATGGCGATGATCGCGTATTCCGCACCGATCTTTAACGGTGTCAGCCCCTCCCCTTCGATGAAGGTGTGCGGCCATGCTTGCGGATAGGCCAATCCCAGCCAGATCATAACACCTGCTACGATAAGACTTACGGCCAGCAATCCGTAGTGCTTGCGTGGGCTGTGCGACAGCTGCCACGGACGCAATGCGACAACAAGCAGAGCCAATGCAGCGAGCAGCCGTGCAGACAGCCACAAGTTAATGGCCTTCTCCGGGTCACTGGGAGTAATAAAATCCGGCATTCCCTTGTATGACAGCATGTGGGCGAAATCAATCAGCCCTACAGCCAGTAGCGCACAGGCAAGAATCACTATATTGCTTGTTCTTTCCTTGCTATAGACATTCCAGGCAACGCCAAACACCAGCATAGACACGACAATAGAAAAGGTTTCGGCGAACATGTGCAACGGCAGATAGCTGGCCAGACCCTGCACGGTATATAGAGCTGGAGCATGCCAGACAATAACAAACAACACAGCCAGCCCAAATAACATCCATGTAATGCGCCGCAAGGCGACGTTAGCAGCCGGCATGGCTGAGCTCCAATTTCAATCCTGACTCTGTCACCACCATAGCCAAACGCTGATGTCTATCTATGTCGTGCATTTCGTGGGCCTCTAATCAAGTTGTACCTGAGTTCGTCAATACGAAATAAATCCCCCTTGCATCGACCCTGCCCGTCTCCCAAACCCATACGATATGTACGTTTGGCCAGGCAAATACAATACAGGGATCGCTGCCGAAGGGATAACCTACATAAATGAAGCCGTACTTGATTGATCCATGGCATTACCCGTCATTTTAGTCTAGCCCAAGGAGGTGGAGTTGACAGGGTTTTGCAAGAAATTCTATGCGGTTATGTCTGGCGGAGGCCTTTAGCGCTAAGTACCAGGATTCTATTAACCAGCACTTCAGGAAACAGTAAACGGCAACGTCAGCAAAGCCTCAAAATTTGCCGGGATAATCGGCCTGCTGAACAGATAGCCCTGATAGGTTGAACAGCCATGTTGTTCAAGAAATTGCCGTTGGGCTTCGGTTTCCACTCCCTCGGCAATTACACTTAGATTCAGGCTATTTGCCATGGTGATGATGGTCTGGGCGATCACTGCATCATTCTGACTGTACGGCAGATTCTGGATGAAGGACTGGTCGATCTTGATCTGGGTCAAAGGCAAACGGGTCAGATAGGACATAGACGAATAGCCGGTACCGAAATCATCCAGTGCAAAAGCCACACCCAGTTGTTTGATCGCCTGCATTTTTTCGATCGATCCTTCGATGTCGTCCAACAGCAGACTCTCCGTAAGTTCTATCTTCAGGCGCATGGCCGGAGCTTGTGCCTCTTCCAGGGCCAGCCGTACCTGGTCAACAAAATCCTCCTGCCGGAACTGATGCGCGCTTACATTTACCGCCAACTGCAATTCACTGGTAAGTGGATCGCTCGCCCACGCCCTGAGCTGACCACAAGCTGTTTGCAGTACCCATTGGCCTATGGAGCGAATCAATCCGGTCTCTTCGGAAAGCGGAATAAACTGTCCTGGCAAGACCATGCCGAGTTCCGGATGATTCCAGCGCAGCAAAGCCTCCGCACCAACGATGCCACGCACACTATCCACCTGAGGTTGATAGAGTAAAACAAACTGCTCTTCCTCAATAGCTCTCCGCAGGGCAGTCTCCATGGCGGCGCGTTCTGCCAAAGCCGCCTGCATCTCCGGATCGAAGAAACGTATTGTGTTACGCCCCTCTGACTTGGCCTGATACATAGCGATGTCCGCCTGCTTCATAAGTTCATCTACAGAATTTTCGCCTCCAAAAAACAGGGTAACGCCAACACTCGGAGTGCTGTGGTGTTCCAGTCCTGAGATCATATATGGCCGGCTGAGGGCGGACATTATCTTTTCGCCTACAACCTTGATCTGCGCCACGGCCTCCAGATTATTATCCCCCAGGTCATTCAGCATGAGCATGAACTCATCTCCACCGAAGCGGGAGATGGTGTCGCCCTCACGCACGCAAGTAGAGAGGCGTTGGGCGACCTCGACCAGCAGTTGGTCACCCGCATCGTGCCCCAGGGTGTCATTTATGATTTTGAAGTTATCCAGATCAATAAATAACAAAGCACCTCTGCGCCTGCTGCGGGCTCCTGCGGCAAGGGCCTGATGCAGTCGATCCAGGAGCAATCTTCTGTTAGGCAGCTTGGTCAGCGAATCCTGAAAGGCGAGGCGTTCTATCTCCTGCTCCGCTGCCTTACGTTCGGTGATATCATGCGCCACTGAGAGAATATATGTCTCACCCTGGATGTGTATGGTTCTGGCAGAGTCAATAACCGTGATAATGCCTCCATCCTTGCGCCTCAGTGTCGTCTCGAAATCCGTTACCTGACCGTATTTCTCTAAACTATAGACAAAGACATTACGATCAGACTCGTTGGCCCAAATGGAAAGACTCTCCGTGGTTTTTCCTATGGATTCCTCACGCGAATGCCCGAGTAGTTGCGTGTACCCCTCGTTGACCTCAATGATTGCACCATCGCTCAGCCTGGTGAGTGCAATAAGATTAGGCGACGCGTGGAAGGCGGCGAAATACTTTCTCTCCGACTCACGCAATCTCTGTTCAGCCTGATGCCGTTGGTTACGCGCACGTAGCGCCATGATGCCAAAGGCCATATCCCCGGCCAGCTCTTCCAGCAGACGCATCTCCTCCGGCGTAAAGGCATTAGGGATAGTGGAAAATATACTGAAAATCCCAAAGGTGTTGGCAGCTTCATCCTTGAGTGGGAGGGAGATACCGGAGCTATAACCTTGCCGCAAGGCGGCAGCACGCCAATGCGCTGTCTGTGGTTCAGTATTAAAATCCTGGATACATACGCTCTCCCCATCACGAACGGCCTTCCCGCAAAGAGAACACCCCTGTTCCGAGTCGGCCCAAGTGAGCTGCACCTGAGAGAGATAGCCCTCTTCGCTCCCGAACCAGGCCACGGGACGGATCGATTTTATCTCATCTTGCTCAGCGTATCCCACCCAGGCCATATGATAACCTGCCTCTTCGCAAACAATACGACAGATATCGTCAAGGAGTTCCTGTTCGTCCTCGGAGCGCATCAGGGCCTGGTTGCAATCGCTAATTGCATGCAACTCGCGATTCAGACGGCGCAGTGCCTCTTCATCCCGTTTGCGCTGAGATATATCGCGACCTATTGCAAGCGCACCTGTCACTGCGCCATGTTCATCCAGTTCGGGCAACACCCGGAGTTGGATGATGCTCGATTTCTGGCCTGGAATCGGAAGCGTAATTTCAAATTCACTGCTTTCGCCACTGGCGAGAGCGGCATCTACCGCCCGGGCATACTCCTCAAATACAGCATCAGCATGATATTCTCGCACGCTTTTGCCGAGCCTTTCATCGACAGAAACCCCTAAGTTTGTTGCAAGTGACCTATTTATATAGATAGCGCGGCCTTCCATATCGTAACGCACAATGTTATCCGGCAAATTCTCCGCCAGGGTGCGAAACTCATGCTCACGATTCCGCAATATTCGATCGCTGCGCTCGCGGTCCAGTTCGGCAGCGGCGCGGGTTGCCACCAATTGCAATACCTGAGTAGGCAACGCATAGTCAGAAATAGGCTTGCCGCTCATCATGGCAATCAAGCCTATCGGCTTTCCTGAGAAATCCCACAGTGGCGTGCCGATATAACCTTCTACCCCCATTTCCACCAACAAGGTATCTTGTGGAAATTGCTGCTGTACCTCCTGCTGATATACACAAAGCTGCTTCCCCATGACGTTTTCGCATGGCGTACCTTCAAGGGCGTAACGCATGTTCGGCACAATTGACCCTTTCGCATACAGCGCAATCGTCTCGGCAATAGACGGGTCTTCAGCTAACCTATCAATGAGGACGTAATCCATATCGAAGGACTCACCAAGGAACTGTACAAGTGAATTGAAAAAGTTATCCGTACCAGTCTGCCAACCTCGTTGCGCAACAAACAATAATGCATCTTCCATCAGCTTGCGTTCGGTAACATCGGTCAACATTGCGATAGCGCTGATGAAATTATTATTGCGATCAAAAGAAGGCGTTATGGAAACCAACGCCCATACCGTCTGGCCATCCTTGCGGCGAAAACGACATTCGCAGCTCTTTAACTGCTTCATTACTCCTTGATCCATTTGTTGCAGATGATCCGGCACATCCTCTGCAAACATCAGATCAGTCAGACGCATATCCAACAGCTCTTCAGTGGTATAGCCTAACATTGCAACCACCCGGGTATTGATAAAGGTAGTTGTGGTGTCTGGCCCAAGCACCCATATGCCCTCGGTAGCGGTATCTACAATCCGCCGGTATTTTGCTTCATTTTCCTGTGATGCCTCGTAAACGACGGCATTCTCCAGCGAAATCGCCGCCTGAACTGCAATCAGTTTTAGAACGGCCATGCGATCCGGAGTAAAGGCATAGGTGGCAAGATCGTTTTCCAGATAGAGCAATCCGATCAGTATCGTCTGCCTGGTGATAGGGAAACACAACAGGGACTTGGGATGTTGCTGTAAAAAGTACTCATCGGCGGCATACGGATTGGCTGCGGAGATGTCATCAATCAGCAACTGGTCCAGGCTATGGCGGACATAGTTGAGAATGGAGGTGGGAAGCACTGCATCGGAGAACCCAGACTCACCCTGGACATGCGTGAGAATATCCTGATTTTCAACGTGGGCCGCGGCGGCCAGCACCAGTTCGTTGTCACGATTCAGAAGCAGATAACCGTGTTGGGCACCAGCATCTTCCAGCACAATACGCATCATGGTCTTAAGCAGATTATCTAGGTGAATTTCACCTGAGATGGCCTGTGAAGCCTGAATGATTGCCTGTATGTCAAGTCCCTGAGTTTCCGTCAAGAAAGTGGTGCCTGGAGTGTGCAGCACCGCCTGTCGTAGTTGCGGATAGCTCTGTTCCATCTGCCGCACCTTGCCCTGAGCGCCCCAGCTGGCATAACAGGCGCGGGCATCGCGCAGGTAGGCGAGAGCAATCCAGTCAAACCCGCACTCATGATAGAAGCGGGATGCAAGTTCAGAGGCAAGCGCTTCCTGATGCACAAATCCGTTATCCCTTGCAGAAAATTTGGCCTGATCGTAAAAGCGCATCGCCTCTATATAACGTCCCTCTATGCGTGCCAGTTCAGCAGAAACAAGGGCGTAACGGTTGGCGAAATTATCCGGGCAGTTCTCAGCCCAATGCTCAAGTTTTTCCAGAATAGCTACAAGCTTCCGCTTGAACTCACTTTGTTGATCTGGCGGGGACTGCCGATAGAGCGCTGCCAGTGTAAGCGCGTGATAGAAATGGTGTGTTACCTCGTTTGCCATTGAGGCCACCTGGAGCAGTATCGGCTCAGCACGATTGGCCCACTGCAACGCCTCTGCATACTGTTCCGCCAGAAACGCAGCCATCTGTTTCATGATGTGATGGTAGGCTACACCAAGACCGAATCCCGCCTGCTCTATGGCGGCAAAACAATCTCCATCGTCGAAGTCGGAATCACTGAAATCCGTAAGAGAATGCGTCTTGCCCTGTAAGCTCAAGGCGAACTGCTCTTCCATCCTATCCACGCTGCAAATGACATCGTTATGGTTCTGCCTGGCAAATTCCACATAGTTATGCGCGCGTTCTACCACCTGCTCCAGAGGGTCACCATTCTCTAGATGCAGCCATATTGAGTTGTAGGTCAGATAACCGGCATTGGCGAGATCACCGGCATTAATACTAGCCTGAAATGCTTCGTCCAGAAGCGGTAAATTCTCCGCGAAATGGTGTCCCCATATGTTGACTACCGCCCCATGATGAAACAGCAGTTTACCCCTCCAGGCTGCTGCCGTTGGTAATCGCTCGTTCAGCTTGATCGCCATATCTGAGAACTGAACAGCAGACGGAATGTCGGCACAAATCGCCACCGCCACCATGGCATAGCAGCTATAGACGAACGGAGACTCCGCAGTATGTCCATACTGCAAACAGAGGTTCACTCCCCTGGCTGTAAGAAACGGCCAGAGCAATGGACGCACGACATAGACAAGAGGCATGGTCTCTTCCAACAGCCCAATCAAGGCCTGCATATCGGCATCATGCGCAAGTGGAGCATCCACCAGATCTGCGATGCTGCGACCACCCAGATTATCTGATATCCGTTGAATCTCAACATCAGTGGCAGCGCGAATGTCACTGTCGTTCTCCGGAAACGATATTTCGAAAAGGTGCAAAGCTTCGATGGCAGCTCTCATCGCATCATTAAAGCGCCCGGAGAGCTGATAGAGACGCAAACGCATGCGGTAGGCCTGAATTTTGTCTGGTGCAGTAAGGAGATGATCGAGGGCCTCAGTCAATAACTCATCAGCACAATTAAAGTTTCCTGACAGGTATTCGGCTTCGGCTAATTCCAGGAACACCGCTGTGCTCTCAGTGTAAAGAACTTCCCATGAATCATTTGGCAGAAGCGCCTTTGCCTGCTCCAGATATAGTTGCGCTGAGGTGTAGGCTGCAGCAGCTCGTGCCTTTCTGCCAGCAGCGATGTTAAGCCGCAGCAGCGTCTCTCTCTCCTCAGCATCCGTAATGAGTTCAACACTACGGTTTAATTGTTCTATAACATCGAACAGCCGATCATCAAGTTGCTCTTGGGAATACTGGGAAAGGAGAAGACGACCGATCTTCAGGTGAATTTCTTTCTTTCGCTCATCTGGCACCAGTGCATAGGCTGCTTCCTGCACTCGGTCGTGCAAAAAGGTGTAAGCATCCTCCAGACGGAGGATCAGTCCCGCACGCACCGCCTCCCAGAGTGCCGCATGCAGCTCCTCCTCCGACTGTTCACAAACCATACCCAGGGTAGTGATATCGTAGCTGTTTCCGAGACAGGCAAACTGCTCCAGGGCTGCCAGCGTCACGTCAGGCAGACGACCAATCTTCCCTACCATCAGGTCTACCACATTGTCTGTGTAACCCTTGGCATGAATCTTTGCGGTGTCCCAAGTCCACCGCTTTTTCACAGGATCGAACACGAGCAGTTGTTCATCATATAATGCAGTCAGAAACTGGTTGACGAAGAATGGATTACCCCCGGTTTTTTCATGCACCAACTGCGCAAGTGGAAGTACGTCCTTCCGGTCGCAATGCAGAGAATCTGCTATGAGTTCCGCCTCATCATTGATGGACAGTGGGTTTAACACAATCTCATGCACACCGGTTCCACCGGCACGCATATGCTCAATGATTCGCATCAATGGATGCGTCATACCTACCTCGTTGTCCCTATAGGCACCAATCAGTAGCAGGTAGCGTCCTTCCAATCCCTGGGCAATCTGATCAAGCAACTCCAGGGTTGCCGCATCCAGCCACTGCAGGTCATCAAGGAAAAAGACCAGAGGATGATCCGGTGCGGCGAAACCACGAAGAAATCCACGCAATACCATCTGGAAGCGATTCTGAGCCTCCTGCGGTGGGAGCTCCGGCACAGACGGCTGTTCGCCGATGATAAGTTCAACTTCAGGTATAAGGTCAACGATAAGCTGCCCATTCATACCCACGGACTTCTGCAGCAGATATCGCCACTCCGCCACCTCAAGCTCGCTCTTACTAAGGATATGGCGAATCAGGGTCTGGATAGCCTGGACCAGTGTGGCGTATGGGATATCGCGCTTATACTGGTCAAACTTACCCACCGCAAACAGGCCATGGCGTGGAACCAATGCCTTATGCAGTTCGTATACCACGGAAGTCTTGCCAGCGCCTGCATAGCCGGATACCAACACGACTTCAGTTGTACCGCTGGATACCACCCTGTCAAATGCCGCCAGCAGGGCGTCAATTTCAGCCCTCCTTCCATACAACTTTTCCGGAATCAACAACCGTTCCGACATATCATGCTCACCAAGCTGAAAGCTATCAATGCAAGCATTCGACTCCCACTCAGTCTGACAGCGGCTAAGATCTGCGTTTAGGCCAGCAGCGCTCTGGTATCGCTCCTCCGCGCTCTTGGCCAAAAGCTTCATCACCATCTCAGATATAGGCTCAGGCACACTTGGCACCCGCTGAATCGGCGGAGGAGGTGGCCGGGCAATGTGGCAGTGGACCCATTCCATCGGATCATCTGCGGCGAAGGGCAGCATACCGGTTAACATCTGGTAGAAGGTAATACCAAGGGAATACAGATCACTCCGGGAATCGATTGAGCGGTTCATCCGTCCGGTCTGTTCCGGTGCCATATAAGCCATGGTACCGGTGATGACCTCGGACAGTTCTGGCGCCTGACGTTCACGGGGCAGACGTGAGGCAACCCCTAAACCGGTAAGCCAGACATGACCGTCCTCGTCCAGGAGCACGTGTTCAGGCTTGATATCTTTATGCAGCAACTCGTGGTGGTGAACCTCAGCCAGGGCGGCGGTAATGCCGATGGCTACCCGCAGAAAGGTATGCATGTCCATCGGAAGGCCCAGCATGGAAACCAGGCTTTTTGTGGGGCCCGACTCCATGACCAACGCGGCTGTACCGGCGTGACGCTCCAGAGCGATGCAATGAGAAACCAAACTCGAATCCAGTCCGCGTACCAGTTCGTATTCGTTTTCCAGACGATGCAACACTACTGACTCCGGATGGGGAGAGGCTGGAACTTTGAGCAGGACGGGCAGGTTATCCTGCTTCCTGATGGCTCGATAGAGCAACAAATCTCCTGTCCCACAGACCAGTGCTGTCAGGTTGTAGCCGGGAATAGTCACCTTCGGCACAGCCTTATGCTGCATCTATATCTCCTTAAATATTGGGATGTAATCTGTTGAGTTTAGTACGAAATAATCAGACAGGGTCGACTTAAAATATTATGTCTCACAAAGGTTTTTTCGAACTACGTAGTGCCGCATACCACCTCCCCGACAGTAAAAATCTTGGATAATTGATCAGTTGCTCTATAAGGATTCGCGTTATTGCATCAAATGGTCCGGCAAAAGGTGCACTCCGTACCTCTTCATTACTATGGCCGTAGCTTTGTACTCCCAATGAAATGACCATTATCAGAACAGCATCAAGTGTTTCTATCAGTCTTAGATTCACCAGCCCATATACAAATAAAATGGCCCCAATAATAAAGGTTGGTACGGCGACAACATGAATGATCAGGTTTAAACGGGATGCGTGATAGTCCCCGAAATCGAGCCACTGCTGTTTAGCAATCGCTAAAATGTTTGGCATCTGTTCCTCCGCTCTATCCAATCTGTTCAGTCACTTCCGGCAGATTCCAATATCCAGTCAACCTCTTGCGCCATAAAATCCTGCCACACCCTATCTGGTTGCCAGGTTGGTAGCATAGCCTCTCTGGCCTTAGCCTGCGTTGCACCTTCAACCAAACGCAGATACTGATATAGGAAGGCGGATACGCGATGGTTGACTACACAGTGAATCCATACTTGTTGATCAGAAAATGCAGACATCACACGAATAAATTTTCTCAGGTGATCAACGTTGGGTGAATCAAATGGAACCGGGATGTGCACATATGTCATTTTATGTGCAGTGACAATGTTCCCCTCTTCAGGGATAGCATTATCCGAATTTGGCATGGCCAGGTTAAATACCACCTGGTAGCCGCTATCTGCAATATCCTTGAATTGATGCTCATCCGGTTGTCCCGAAGATGCAATTCGATCTGATACCCGGATATAGTTTTTGATCTCTTCAATAGCCATGTCTTTGCATTATAACGTATGTGGGAGTGTGTTGAGGGGGGTGCTACAAAACAGCGGGAGCTGCTCTTCCCCTCACCCTACCCTCTCCCCAGAGGGGAGAGGGGGCTTGTATATCTGGCGGAGAGCGAGGGATTAGATCCCTATGGTCGCTGCTGCTACGCGCTGGCGCTCCGCGGTCGAACCATCTTTTTTGATTTTCTCGGGTTAGAATCCCTCACTCTGAAACCAAAAAACCCGCCTCACGGCGGGTTCTTCGGTTTTGGCGGAGAGCGAGGGATTCGAACCCTCGATGGAGCTACAAACCCCATACTCCCTTAGCAGGGGAGCGCCTTCAGCCGCTCGGCCAGCTCTCCAAAACTCTAGATTACGCGCTTTTGCCAATGGCCCTTCGGGCCATGCAGGGGAGCGCGTTATTCGGGACTTCGTCCCTCACCCCTTCGGGGCCAGCGTTGCTACTCAACGCTGTTCTCCGCAGCCTTTGGCTGCTACGTCAGCCGCTCGGCCAGCTCTCCAAAAAATATGTACCTGGCACCAGGTACCGGTGCAATTCTATCAGCAGTTATGTCAGTTACAAGGGGATATTGTTATTTTGCTAAAAGAAGAGGCAGTGGCCCTCTCGTTAAAGGGAGGGCCACTGCCTCTTGGACACCTTAATCCTCAGATGTCGCTGCTATACGATCTGACTGCCCAGCCTGTTCTGCCTTGATGCGCTCGTAAATCTCTTCACGATGCACCGACACATCACGTGGGGCATTCACACCTATCCGGACCTGATTTCCCTTTACACCAAGTACGGTTACAGTGACTTCGTCACCAATCATCAGAGTTTCGCCAACACGGCGAGTTAATATCAACATAGTCCTGTCTCCCTGTTTCCCGTTTTAAATCGTGGTTCAAATCTCAGATATTTTTTGACCTTCCTTGAGTCTCTTCCGATTGTCATCCCCACGGCCAACCAAGCTCTTAATCCACTAGTATTTCATGGGTTAAGGGTATACGAATTCTACCAGCACACCTTTATTATAAAAAGGTGTATAAACCTATTATTACTATTAATAATGGACCATCTGACATAAATTTACCGTCTATATGGCCATTTTAGGAAGCAGGTTACCAATCAGGAAGCTGTTTCACCAGAAAGATCGAAGGCTTCATGCAGGGCTCTTACTCCCAGTTCTAAGTATTTTTCGTCCACTACCACCGAAATCTTGATCTCTGATGTGGATATCATACGGATATTTATCCCCTCTTTGGCCAGGGCCTCGAACATGGAGCTGGCAATGCCTGCATGTGAACGCATCCCAACCCCAACCAGGGATATTTTCACAATCGATTTGTCCCCCTTCACCTCGCGCGCATTTAACACGTCTGCATTGGACTTAAGTATCTCAAGTGCCTTCTGATAATCATTGCGATTCACGGTAAAGGTGAAGTCTGTAGTGTCGTCCTCAGCGATATTCTGTATGATCATATCGACTTCGATATTTGCATCTGAAATCGGACCGAGTATTTTGTGGGCTACGCCAGGCTGATCAGGCACCCCCAATATAGTCAATTTGGCCTCATCGCGATTGAATGCGATTCCGGCAATCTTCGCCTCTTCCATACCATCGTCCTCAAAAGTAATCAGGGTACCACCGCCCTCCTCGAAACTTGAAAGGACGCGCAGTGGCACATTGTATTTTCCCGCAAACTCTACGGAGCGGATCTGCAGTACCTTAGAGCCAAGGCTGGCCATCTCCAGCATTTCCTCAAAGGTGATGCGGTCCAAACGACGCGCCTTGGGCTCGACTCGTGGGTCAGTGGTGTAAACACCATCCACATCAGTGAAAATCTGACACTCATCCGCCTTCAGCGCCGCCGCCATGGCAACCGCGGTGGTATCGGAACCACCACGTCCCAGGGTGGTTATGTTTCCATCTTCATCAACCCCCTGAAATCCTGCCACAACAACAACCAGCCCTGCCTGCAGGTCGGACCGCACCGGGGCGTCATCGATATCTTGAATGCGGGCCTTGCCATGTGCGTGGTCGGTCAGAATGCGAATCTGTCCACCGGTGTAGGAGCGCGCAGGACAGCCAATCTTTTTCAGCGCCATACAGAGGAGCGCAATGGTGACCTGCTCACCAGTGGAGACCAGCACATCCATCTCGCGTGGATCCGGCCTATCATCTATCTCGGTGGCCAGAGCAATCAGTCGGTTGGTCTCCCCCGACATAGCAGATACCACCACCACAATATCATCACCACGCTTACGCGCAGCCGCCACCTTCTGGGCTACCGCTTCAATCCGTTCGATAGTACCAACAGAGGTGCCACCATATTTCTGAACAATAAGAGACATATCTTATCTTTGCTCGCAATAATACAAACTATGCAGCCCGAACCAATTTCGGACCATTGATGCGCAATAATTAAACACTAATCTATTGGCTGGATAAACAAGATCAATGGAAATGATGCGCTATTTTTCTATGTTCTATCCGCCTTACACATCTACAGAAGAGATTGTCGGAGCCGGATAATACATATAAGACTGTTAGCTACCCAAGCGCTGCGTCACCCATGGCAGCACGGATTCAAGCGCCTGAGGCAAGGCATCAGGATTGCTCCCACCTGCCTGGGCCATATCCGGACGACCTCCACCTTTACCCCCAACCTGTTCGGCTACCATTTTCACCAGGTCACCTGCCTTGATCTTGCTGGTCATGTCCTTGGTAACACCTGCAACCAGGCTCACCTTACCGTCACTTATAGTAGCCAGCACTATCACAGCTGATCCCAGCTTGTTTTTCAGATGATCCATGGTGTCACGCAGGGACTTGGGATCAACTCCATCCAGATTAGCGGCTAATAGTTTAACCCCGGCAACATCCACGGCACTGGCTGCCAGATCGCTTCCAGCGGAACTGGCCAGTTTCGACTTGATCTGCTCCAGCTCTTTTTCCAGCTTGCGGTTGCGTTCTACCAGTTGCTCGACCTTGGTATCCAGCTCCTCACGGTTCGATTTCACCAGATCGGCAATACGCCGCAGACGCTCTTCATCTGCCTCAATCAGGTCGATAGCACGTTCTGCCACCACCGCATCAATACGCCTCACCCCTGAGGCAATGCCGCTCTCAGAGACAATCTTAAACAGGCCGATATCCCCGACCGCCTTGGCATGGATGCCGCCGCAGAGTTCAGTGGAAAAATCTCCCATGCGCAGCACCCGTACATGTTCATCGTATTTCTCACCGAACAGCGCCATGGCACCGCTATTCTTGGCATCTTCCAGAGACATGATTCTGGTCTCTACCGGTTCATTACCCCTGATCTTGGCATTGACCAGACGCTCTATCTCCCGCAGCTGATCCACACTAACCGGTTCAAAGTGCGAGAAATCAAACCGCAGACGATCAGGGTCTACCAGGGAGCCCTTCTGCTGCACATGCTCACCCAGCACCTGGCGCAAGGCAGCGTGCAACAGATGGGTGGCCGAGTGGTTTAGGGCCGTCCGGTTCTGTTTTTCCGCATCCACTTTGCATACAACCCTGTCACCAACCTGGAGCAGATCACCGTGCAGGCTCCCAACATGCACTATTACCCCACCACCCATCTTTTGGGTGTCGTTGACGACAAACCGTTTCCGCTCCAGTTCCAGAACTCCAGTATCGCCTACCTGTCCTCCGGATTCTGCATAAAACGGAGTGCGATCCAGCACCACCATCCCGCTATCCTGGTCCCCCAGCGAATCAACCGAGTCACCATCCCGGATTATGGCAATTACCGTTGCCTCATCCTGTTGCTGCTCGTAACCCACAAACTCCGTTGTTCCCTCAAGAGAGACTGCAGATAGATCGACACTTTTAAACTGGCTGGCAGCACGAGCCCTTTCCCGTTGTCCATCCATCTCACGCTCAAACCCTTCCGTATCCACCGTAAGTTCACGTTCTCTGGCGATATCAGCTGTCAGGTCAAGCGGAAATCCGTAGGTGTCATACAGTTTGAAGGCAGTCTCGCCGGAAATCTGTTTGCCATCCATGTCGGCAATAGCCTGATCAAGAATCTTCATACCCTGTTCCAGGGTCTCGGCGAAGCGCTCCTCCTCCAGCTTCAGCACCCGTTCGACCTGTTCCCTGGAATTTACAAGTTCAGGATAGGCCTCTCCCATCTCCTCGCATAGAGGCCCAACCAGACGATAAAAGAAGGCGTCTTTCATCTCAAGCATATAACCATGACGTATGGCACGCCGGATGATGCGGCGCAGCACATAGCCGCGCCCTTCATTGGATGGCAAAACCCCATCCACAATAAGGAAAGCACAGGAGCGAATATGATCCGCTATTACGTTCAGGGATGAACCAATGCCGCGGGAGGCAGGGATGCCGGGAGCGGCGACGTTCAGGGATGAACCAATGCCGCGGGAGGCAGGGATGCCGGAAGCAGATGTACCTGGCGACATATCTTCCAGGCTGTTGCAACCGGTAACCTCAGCAGCAGCTTTAATCAGGTGAACAAACAGATCTATCTCATAGTTACTGTGCACCTGCTGCATCACCGCCGCAAGCCGTTCCAGCCCCATTCCTGTATCCACAGATGGGTGCGGCAGCGGGGTCATGGCGCCAGAGGCATCACGGTTGTATTGCATGAAGACCAGATTCCAGATCTCAATATAGCGATCCCCGTCCTCGTCAGCGCTCCCCGGCGGACCTCCCCAGATATCAGGTCCGTGGTCGTAGAAGATCTCGGAACAGGGACCACAGGGACCGGTGTCTCCCATGGACCAAAAGTTATCTTTGGCTCCGCATCTGGAAAAGCGATCAGGACTGACCCCTATCTCATTCAGCCAGATATCCGCCGCTTCATCATCATCCTCGAAGACAGTGATCCACAGCTTCTCTGGTGGAAGCTTCAACTCAACCGTGAGAAATTCCCAGGCATACTGAATCGCCTCACGCTTAAAATAGTCCCCAAAGCTGAAATTGCCCAGCATCTCGAAGAAGGTATGGTGGCGGGCCGTATAACCTACATTCTCAAGGTCATTATGTTTGCCGCCGGCACGTACACACCGCTGCGAACTGGTTGCCTTAGTATATCCTCTGGTGTCACGCCCGAGGAAAACCTCTTTGAACTGAACCATACCCGCATTGGTAAACAATAGGGTCGGATCATCCTGAGGTACCAGAGAGCTACTGGGAACCTGTTCATGTCCACGGTTAACGAAAAAATTTAGGAACGCCTTGCGAAGTTCTGCGCTGGTCATCATTCACTGTTAAATTAGGGTGTTACTGGATTGGGAATGGTATGCAGAACTGGCACGAATGTCACTCTAGATATTGAAAAAAATCCATTTTATTGCACAGATTGAGGCTAATTTCGCTTTTGAAGCATAAATAAGCCTCCTGAATAGGGTCAAATCAAACATAACTAAAGGTTAAATCCTGACCATGGTCACTGTTTTTTCCCTATTATCCTGTTGCTATCTATCAAGCAAAATATAATATTTTATCGTGACAGAAAACATTCGACCCACGGCAGCTGAAATACACATATTTACAACAATGCAGCAAAATCTAAATAAATCATTAGAGATCTCAGGCATATCCGACGCCGGCTGTTCCCGCACTAACAATGAAGACTGCATCACCTGGAATACTGAACTTGGTCTGTCCATACTTGCTGATGGCATGGGCGGCGCCAAGGCCGGCGAAATCGCCAGTCGCATTGTCGCCGAAACCATACTCAAGGAGGTTCGGGAGAATATCAATCAGCTCTTTTACAAACCAGCTATCGCGGCAAATGGAGAACAATACAGCCAAGCCGGCCTTATCCTGTTTAATGCATTAAATAAGGCTAACAACGTAATTCTTGGTATTGCAGAGGAACAGGTTGAGTGCAAAGGTATGGGCGCCACCACCGTTGCGACACTATTCCACGACAACAAGGTGTCAGTCGGCCATGTAGGTGACTCAAGACTATATCTGTTACGCAATGGCATACTACGTCAAATAACTGAAGACCACACCGTAATATATGAACTCGTCAAATGCGGGCTCTACACCCGGCAGCAGGCCGAAGAGAGCGTAAACAAAAATATTGTCACCCGAGCAGTTGGGGTTACAAAGGATTTAAGGGTAGATATATTAGAAGAATCAGCTCTTCCTGATGATATATTTATGCTCTGTTCTGACGGTCTTACGGATCTTGTACCAGATTCTGAGATACAGGAACTGTTGCAGGCGAGAAATAAACTTAATGATAGCGCACAGAAACTTGTGGATTTAGCGAAAAAATTTGGTGGGAGTGATAATATCTCACTGATACTGATAAGGGTGCTAAAATCATACCCAGCAAAACGCAGTTTCAGACAAAGAGTGCTAAACTGGTTTTCGTAAAGGGGAGAGATATGCCAAATCTGGTGATAACAAAGGAAGGGCAGTCCATCGGTGAATATCTCATCGAAGATGAAAACACCATCGTTGGTCGCGCTCCAGAGTGCAACATTACAATCCCAGACGAATCAGTCAGTCGCCGTCATCTTCGCATAATCTGCATCCTTGGCGATTGCTTCCTGGAGGATCTGAATAGCGCCAACGGTACACTGGTCAATAATAGACTGACAAAAAAATGCCCTCTCGAGGATGGCGACACCATATCGATAGGGCAACACAAAATAGTCTACAACGCAGCCATTCAACAAGGAACCTCAGATGAGGAGTTCGATAAGGCCCGCGTCAAACTGATACAACAGCTCGATGAAGATGAAGCAGTTCCTGAGGAGACAGACCCCGATTCAGGAGAGACTGGGACCGATACCGGGATACCAATATCAGAGACCGGTTATGAAGATATCCTAGACACCACCGTAGTAACAAAACCAGCAGATGCAACGATTCCGGCAGCGGCTCAACAGGCAGAGCAGACCGCAGAACCAGAGCCGGAGCCGGAGCCGGAAATTGAATCGGAACCGGCTTCACAAGCAGGGATAGTGTCCAGGACCAGGGCTGAGAATCCCAAGGAGCGCATAGGCATACTCAGAATTATCTCAGGCAAAAGAGAAGGTCATAATATGGCCATGAGCAAATCTGTCACCGGTATCGATAAATCTGGCCAACGTGTAGCAGCCATCACACGCAGACCGGACGGATATTTCTTGGTTCCCCTTGGTGACGGCGGCTCAGATAACGTAACGGTTTCGGTTAACGGTAATGTAATCAGCCGCAAAATCTATCCACTCTGGTCAAACGACATCATTGAGCTGGATGGAACCGAAATGGAGTTCATGCTTGAGATCAATGCGTAGGTCGCATTTTGCGTCTTGCTGCAGATTATAAACAGCTACTATTCATCCCATAGGTAGCGTCTGATCATCGCTACGGAAAACCCGCGATATTCCAGAAAACGTGCTATTTTCTGCTGAGTTTTTTGCTCAAGCCTGGACGCGCTACCCAACTTCCCAGCCGCGGCTGACTGCAGCAGTTGGTACCACTGATCATCATACTCAGAGAGGTACTGTTTGATCATATCCTTAGCGATACCCCTTTCCAGCAACTCAGCCTTTATGCGCAGGGGACCGTAGCCTTTGCGTATCCTACTCTTCAGATACTCTTCAACAAAACGTTCATCGCTCAGATAATTGCACTGCTCTAATCCGTCGAGCACCTGCTCTATTTCAGAAGAGTCAGGGAACCTGGTCTGGAGCTTTCTGCGTAGCTCAGCACGCGAATGCTCGCGGTAAACGAGCAGACGCATGGCGGCCTGCTCTATCAAGTTTATTGTCTCCCCGGTCAGGCCTAGGCCTCCGCCTCCACCAGTTCTGCCTCATCTGGCTTATTAATCTCTTCCCGTTTAGGAAAAACTATCTCCCTAACCCTGCTCTCGATATCCTTGGCAATATCTGGATTGTCTTTCAAAAATATACGGACATTTTCCTTGCCCTGTCCGATACGATCACCGTTATAGCTATACCATGCTCCGGACTTATCCACGATGTCGTGTTTCACTCCCAACTCTATTATCTCACCTTCACGCGAGATCCCCTCACCATAGAGGATTTCAAAGGTTGCCTGTTTGAACGGAGGAGCCACCTTATTCTTGACTACCTTAACCTTGGTCTCGTTGCCGACCACCTCTTCACCCCTCTTGATGGATCCGGTGCGTCGAATGTCCATTCTAACCGAGGCATAGAATTTGAGGGCGTTGCCTCCGGTAGTGGTCTCCGGACTGCCAAACATTACCCCGATCTTCATACGAATCTGGTTGATAAAGATAACCATACAGTTGGAACGCTTGATGTTTGCGGTAAGTTTACGCAGGGCCTGGGACATAAGCCTGGCCTGAAGTCCAACATGGGTATCTCCCATCTCACCCTCAATCTCCGCCTTGGGTGTGAGGGCCGCGACCGAATCAACCACAACCACATCCACTGCGCCGGAGCGCACCAGCATATCGGTGATCTCCAGGGCCTGCTCACCCGTATCCGGCTGAGATACCAGCAGATCATCCATGTTCACTCCAAGCTTCTCGGCATACTCCGGATCCAGGGCATGCTCGGCATCCACAAAGGCAGCAGTGCCTCCCTGTTTCTGGACCTCTGCCACCACATGCAGAGTTAGAGTAGTCTTACCGGATGACTCCGGACCATAGATCTCTATCACCCGGCCCCGAGGAACACCGCCTATGCCTAGGGCGATGTCCAGACTAAGGGAACCAGTGGATACCACACCGATATTGCGTACGGCGCTGGCATCGCCCATACGCATGACAGATCCCTTACCGAACTGCTTTTCAATCTGGCTGAGTGCCGCACTAAGCGCCTTTTTACGATTTTCGTCCATCTTACCCCCCGGTTACGATTAGGCCTTCAACTCCATGTCAAACGGCTACGTTCTATTGATGTTCTCCATTATGGCATAACCAAAAGAAGATGTCATGGGTATGTTGCAACTATTTTACCCACCTGAGACAGGGGGTAAAACTTGGCAACAGAAGGGGTATATTGAGTGAATATTAGGTTGATTGACGCGCTAGCAGCAGGACTAATAACGATTTCTGCTATTTACCTCATTCCCTTTGCTGTCAATCCACACCCGCCTGACCCCGGCACGGTTCATAAAATCACGGGCATTGTTTTTCATTCTGTTAGACCAACGCGATTCAACCGTATTTTGATTCCCGTTGCTCTCCAGCTCGTTCATCGGCGTTGCGGTTGTTGGAGGTGGTTTCTGGGTGAAATGGATATTCCCACTCTCATCCCGCCACTTATACATTTTTCCGGCGGTAGCGGTTGTGCATATCAGTAGAATACAGCAAAAAAAGAGTATCCTCTTCAGCATAACGACCTCACTAATTATTATTCATCCAAAATAATTCAGTACAAAATACCACACAATCACTACTGAATAAAACCCATCTTTTCCTGGGTTGGCCCCGTGGAAAACTACCCCACCAAATCCCACCGATGCAAGACCTGATAACGCGGTGTCACCGGGCCGGAGCGAGACCCGGCCAGAACAAACTCCCTGGGCCCCCAGACTACCGGTTGCTCCAGCCGCTGTACCCGTGCATCTCTCGCCCTGCGTACCAGGGTGACATGCGGTTTATATGTTCTATTCTCAGGCTCAAACCCACAGCCAATTAACCCCTGCTGCAAATCATATACCAGCTGCTGTAACGAGCTGGGGATGGCATCAGGTCCGCACCAGAGGATGCGCGGACGTCGCCAGTAATCAACCTTGGCAAGTTCCAGGGTAAACGGCTGGATCCTGATTCCAGCTGCAACCCCCCGGACACATGTAAGCCTATCCGGATCCACCCTACCCAAAAACACCAGGGTCATATGCAGATCATCCGGATGATGCACACGCCCACTGTTTTTCGATAGAGACCGCTGGATATGTGACAGCTGCGCCCTGACCTCTGCGTCAGGCCAAAGGGCAAAGAAGAGATTTTGCAGAGCTGAATCAGTCAACGAGATTCATCATCCAAGATAATGCAACAATGTATAGACAATAGCGCACCTCTGTGCTGCCGCCGGCCAAAAACCTGTTTGATACCCAAAATCAAGTTTGGCATGTTTCTTCATACATACCTTTGATCGCTGATTCAAATCCGTCAATAAACTTCTTACCGTTCATCAGGGGAGAATTAACCAACCTATCTCGCATACCGGATCTAAGCGTACTCAGATAGCCGTAATCCTGGGATAGATGTTTCGCCATCTCAACATACTCATCTTCTGAATGCGCTGCCAATTCCGCCAAACCAATAGCAGACAGCTGCGAATAAGTAACACGTTGCCTATGCATTGAACCAACGAGGGTGATGATAGGCACACCCATCCATAGTGCGTCACAATTGGTAGTTGTACCATTGTACGGAAATGAATCCAAAGCCACATCGATATCAGCATAACGTGCAAAATGATCGCTAATATTCAGATCAGCGCCCAATAGCGTTATGCGGGATAAATCAACACCTGTATCAGCAAACATGGAAAACACCCGGTCACAAACATCCGCATGAGAAAAGGCCTTGGCTTTTAGCATTAACCTCGAATCTGGTATCTCCAGAAGTATCTTTGCCCATAGCGTAATCACGCGGATGTTTATTTTATCGAAATTATTAAAAGACCCAAAAGTAATAAATCCACGCTCCAATGCTGGCAAGACAGAGACTTGAGGCAAATCAGATGCCGGAGCATACACGGAAAACACCTGCGGCATCCGCCACAATTTTTCTGTGTAATACTTTTCAGTTTGGCCTACTGGATCAGATACACCATCCGTAAGCCTGTAATCCATCGTACGAAGACCAGTTGTTGAAGGGCATCCCAACCATGAAACTTGCACTGGGGCTGCACGCAAAGCAAAAACCCCAAGACGATGCCCGGTAGTGAAGCCAGACAAATCAAACAGCACATCAATGCCATCATCTTGAATAAGAGAACATACCGCACTATCTGAAATATCTTTGACATAGCGCCAATGATCGGCAAGGGCAATAAATCGATCCTTCATTTCGTCACCCTTTAAACTATTATCATAAACATATACAGCAAACCGTTCATGATCAATTTCTTCGAATATCGGCAACATGAAGTAACCAACCGAGTGCTTGTTTAAATCTGCAGAAACAAAGCCCACCCTTATTACATTACGTCCATCTTTTACAATTCCGTTGCTATCAGCATGCCTCTCTGCCGGAAGCAGTTCCTCAGCATTCTTTTTAGATATTTCGGTTAGCTCATCCTCATTTTGAAAAGGATCATAGAGGTTTAGATATGAAACCACCGCCACGATTCCAAAATCTCTTAATCCGGCTGCTATCGCTCTCTTATAGTTCTCCACAGCCTCATCCACCAAACCAAATAGATAACAGCACATACCCATCCAACAGCTTATCAATGCAGCGTTTACCTCTGTTCTGGCAGTACGCAAGGTATTCAATGCATCATCAAGCTGGCCTTTTCTGGCAAGAACAAACGCTTTTCTGCGTACAATCTGGTCTCTATTTCCAGGAGATAGCGAATATTGTACTTCTAATAATTCAAGTGCCCTCTCATAACGCTTGATAGATGTATACATTTCTTCAGCATTTTTCAAAAGAAGTAAATCTGTTGGATACTCGAGCAGCAAGTCCTCAAATTTTTGCTCAGCAAGATCAAAGTCCCCTTTACGAAAAGCAAGAATTGCAGAGGAGCACAGCACTTCATAATTAGAGGGAGAAAAAAAAGCCGCCTTTTCAAGGTACACAGATGCAGTTTTAAAATCGCCTACAACAGACATCACATTTGCAGCACTAATATATAAACCAAGTTTCTGCACACCTTCATTTATAAGAGCTTTAAATATTCTGATCGCATTATTATAATGCCCTGCTGCAGCCAAAGCAGTGCCCAAGGCAATATGATATCCTGACTCACCGGAGGAAATTTCTACGCATTGTTTATATGCATTAACAGCATTATCAAACTTACGTACAACCATATATAATCTACCCAACTCAGAGTTAACCCTTATGTCTCGCGGATTAATTTCTGCGGCTTGTAGATAATAGGAGATTGAATCGTTTATATTTGAAGATATACTGCCGCGCAAACACAGTGCCTCAAATTTGGTTTTTCCTTCATCAATAAGCCTCCGGCATACCCCATCAGCAAGCGTAAGATTTCCGCTTTTCACTAACTGCCGAGCCACATCAATTGACATGTTGTGATCTGCACTGGAAACAGTATCGACCGATCCGCAACACCGTTTGTATTTCTTCCCGCTTCCACAGGGGCATGGTGAATTTCTGGAGAGATTTTGCGAGATTTTGGTCATATGCACACCATATCCGTTGTTGCAATTATCATTATTCAGGATAAAACTTTCAGGTGTTCAAGGCCCAATGATCTACATAACAACTGGAAAAAGCCAGCAGGGAATATTAACAGCAACCGCCAAATCATTTTATCCCTTTTTGGCTAATACTGAGAGAATACAATCAATCTCATAAAAGTGGGGATACAAAAATCTGATATTTACTCTTAACTTATCCTCTTGATTTATAACAACCTATTACTCAGGAACATATCTATGACATTATCCTACAGCACACATTCATTTTCGCGCTAAAAACGATCTACCCAAATATTCAGACGCGATTATCATGCACTTATTGTTAAAATGCATCTGGAAACACTCATCCAGAATCCTGAAAAACATTAATCAGAAATAAACAACAAAGTATCGTCTAACGATGCACACGCCCACTGTTTTTCGATAGAGACCTCTGGATATGTGACAACCGCTCCCTGACCTCTGCATCAGGCCAAAGGGCAAAGAAGAGATTTTGCATCCTGTACTCAGTCAATTAGAGCAAACAACCCTTGTAACGCCACAATGGATGAGCGGTAACGTACCTCAGCGCGATCTCCAGAAAACAGCTCACAACGAACGGCAACATCCCTCCCCCTGCGCCCCCAGGCAAACCAGACTGTGCCGACCGGCTTGTCATCACTGCCTCCATCCGGTCCAGCTATACCACTGACAGCAACGGCAACAGACGCCTGACTTCCAGCGATCGCCCCATGCACCATCTGCCTGACCACCTCCTCACTCACTGCACCATGCCGCTCCAGTGTTACGGGATCCACCCCCAGCATCTCCTGCTTGGCCGCATTGCTGTAGGTAATAAAGCCACGCTCGAAACAGGCACTGCTACCAGGAATGTCGGTCATGGCCTTGGCAATCCAGCCACCAGTGCATGATTCAGCACTGGCCATACACAGTCCCCGGTCTCTCAGCCGTTGACTCAAGCGCATTGCCATCTGGTTCAATTCATCATTCATGATCAAGAGTATGTGCCAAAATCCTGGCTTAACGCAATGCAGCACCTATGGCGCAAATCGGATAAACTGTGGCATCTTACCCGCGCCACGGCGTAACCATCACAGACCAGAGGATAAAGATGTCTTCAATCAGCTACGAACGTCAGCCATCACCGGCCAAACTTGAGATCCTCGGGGTGTTTGACTGGCCTATCTGGGAGAAGGAGATCTCAGAATTCCCCTGGCGCTATGACCGGGAAGAGATCTGCTATTTTCTGCGCGGTCAGGTGATTGTCACTCCCGATGGCGGCGAACCGGTGGAGATCGGCAGAGGCGATCTGGTAACCTTCCCCGCTGGCATCTCCTGTACCTGGAAGATCCTGAAACCGGTAGAAAAACACTATAACTTTCGATAGCACACAGCAGCCTAAGCCTAAGCAGATGTCGATCTCAGCCACCACAGCTCACACCCCCATGATGCAACAGTATCTGCGCATCAAGGCGGAATACCCGAATATGCTGGTGTTCTACCGCATGGGCGACTTTTATGAGTTGTTTTTCAACGATGCCGAGAAGGCCGCCCGTCTGCTGGATATCACCCTGACCAAGCGTGGCAAGAGCGCAGGGCGACCCATTCCCATGGCCGGCGTACCGCACCATGCAGCCGAAAATTATCTGGCGCGGCTGGTACGGCAGGGCGAGTCTATCGCCATCTGCGAACAGATTGGAGATCCCGCCAGCAGTAAAGGCCCGGTGGAGCGCAAGGTGGTGCGGGTGGTAACACCAGGCACGGTAACGGATGAGGCCCTGCTGGAGGAGCGCCGGGATAATCTTCTGGGTGCGCTGTTTGCGGCGGACAACGGCTTTGGACTAGCCACCCTGGATCTGTGCAGCGGACGTTTTCTGCTGCAGCAACTGGATTCAGCAGAGGCCCTGGCTGGTGAACTGGAGCGACTGCGCCCGGCAGAGCTATTGGTAGCTGAAGATTATCAACTTCCCAAAGGGATCCCGGAACAACGCGGCATCACCCGCAGACCGGTATGGCACTTTGATCTGGAGACCGCACAACGACTGCTGACCAAGCAGTTTGGCACCAGGGATCTAAGCGGTTTTGGCTGCAACGATCAGCCTTTGGGCATAATCGCCGCCGGCAGTCTATTGCAGTATGTGAGCGAGACTCAACGCAGCAGCCTGCCGCATATTCGATCCCTTTCGGTGGAACGCAACGAAGATGCAGTCATCATTGATGCAGCCACCCGCCGTAATCTGGAGCTGGAACACAGCCTCAGCGGCCAGCACCATCACACCCTGTGCGGCATCCTGGATCGGACCGCGACATCCATGGGGAGCCGCATGCTGCGGCGCTGGATCAACCGTCCCCTGCGCCACATCCAACAGGTACGGGAACGCCATGATGCCATTGCCCTCCTACTGGAGAAACGCAATTTCAGTGATCTGCATGAAGAGTTGCAGGGGGTGGGTGATATCGAGCGCATCCTCTCCCGCATTGCGTTGAAGAGTGCGCGTCCGCGTGATCTCTCCACCCTGATGGCTTCACTAGCGCTCCTTCCCCGGCTGCAACAGCTACTGGCTGGGATGGATGCACTGTTGCTGCAACACCTGGCCCGGGAGGTAAGTACCCACCCGCAGGTGGTATCGCTATTACAACAGGCGGTAATAGAAAATCCACCCATGTTGTTGCGGGATGGTGGCGTAATCGCCAGTGGCTATGATGCCGAGCTGGATGAGCTGCGCAATCTATCCAAAAATTCCGAACAATTTCTGCTGGATCTGGAACAGCGGGAGCGGGAACGTACCGGGATCAACAATCTCAAGGTAAGCTATAATAGGGTGCATGGCTACTATGTCGAGATAAGCCGACTCCAGTCCGATTCGGTACCGGATGAGTACGTACGCCGCCAAACCCTCAAATCCACCGAACGCTTCATCATCCCGGAACTGAAGAAGTTTGAGGATCAAGTGCTATCGGCGCGGGAGCTCTCCCTGGCCAGAGAGAAGGCACTATATGATGAGCTGCTGGATATACTGCAACAGCATATAGCCCCGCTGCAGCTCTGCGCCTCGGCCCTGGCCTCCCTGGATGTGATCACCACCTTTGCCGAGAGGGCCGATAAACTTAACTTCTGTGCCCCGGAGCTGGATGATCAACCTGGCATGCAGATCGAGGCTGGGCGCCATCCGGTGGTGGAACAGATCAATGCCACCCCCTTCGTGGCCAACGGCGTGGAGTTCAACGAGCAACGCCGCATCCTGATCATTACCGGACCCAATATGGGCGGCAAGTCCACCTATATGCGGCAAATCGCCCTGATCGTACTGCTGGCATACGCCGGCAGCTTCGTGCCTGCAACCAGCGCCAGGATCGGACCTATTGACCGGATCTTCTCCCGTATCGGTGCGTCTGACGATCTGGCGGGTGGGCGCTCCACCTTCATGGTGGAGATGGAGGAGACCGCCAACATCCTGCACAACGCCAGCGAGAACAGCCTGGTATTGATGGATGAGATCGGCCGGGGCACCAGCACCTTTGACGGCCTCTCTTTGGCTTGGTCCTGTGGGGTTGAGTTGGCCACCAGTATCCGCGCCTACACCCTGTTTGCCACCCACTATTTTGAGCTGACCACTCTTCCGGATGAGTATCCAGGTATCGCAAATGTGCACCTGGATGCCGTGGAGCACGCAGACTCCATTGTATTTCTGCATGCGGTCACGGATGGCCCGGCCAACCAAAGCTACGGTCTTCAGGTTGCGGCCCTGGCCGGTATCCCCATAGATATAATCCGACGCGCCCGCATCCGCCTGCGCGAACTGGAGCAATCGGCTCAGAAACATGCGGATCAGCAGGCGAACCAGCTACCCCTGTTCGTGATGGATGGTATTGCGGATGATGCAGACAATGAGGGGCCAGGACAGATCATTCTGAAGGAGTTACATGCGATGGAGCCGGACGAACTCTCCCCGAAACAGGCGCTGGAGAAATTGTATCAGCTTAAGATGCTATCTGACGGTGATGCTTAATCGATATCCTGGAAGATACTCAACTGGCGAATGATATCTCCACAATGTTTTCGCCCACTTCCACTACATCACCCTCTTCCAGCTTGATCCCACCAATAACGCTAACCCGCTTGTTGTTTATCATGGGATAGGAGTTATTACCGATCTTCAGCAGGTAAAATCCTTGGGGACGGCGTGCAATGACTGCCACATCCCCACCTGGCTTGCCCAGGGTATAGAGGGAGCGCTCTATCCTCTCCGATGCACCCTTCTTGGGTCCACGAAAATAACGAATAGTAGCGGTCTTTGGCACAACCGCCTGCAACACAGGGGAAGGCTTCACCGGCTTTTTCGTGCGAATGATTTGAGTCTTTTCCGGGTCATCGTCTTGGAGATATTCCACAACTTCACTACGTTCAAACCGGAGAACATAATCTCCTAACTGCAAGATATCTCCGTTCTTGAGTATATGCTTGGTTATCTCCTTGTCATTTAGCAGAGTTCCGTTAGTACTGCCCAGGTCCTCAATGAAATATTCATCCAGGGCACAGGTCAGCATGGCATGTCTCCTGCTTACCGAAGGGTCACTTAGTTGGATATCGTTACCGGCATCTCGCCCGATTACCAGCTGTTGCTTATCTAACTCAATCTCCCTAACAACAGCCTCGTCCTCAAGAATAATAATTTTATCCATGATCAGCCTCCGGCACTTAAACTATCAATAACCATCTAACAAACTCCAAAATCACTGCTTGGAATGACAACGTGCCAATATCAATGAGATATTGTCCTTACCTCCGCCTTCCAGCGCCAGTTTGACTAGTAAATCTGCCGCTCCTGACAAATCATCTGGCAGAGACCCCAAGACCGAATCAATTGCCTCATCGGGTATCATGCCACTTAGGCCATCAGAACAGAGAAGAAAGATATCTCCATCCTGTAATGCCTCTTCTCTAATATCCACCTCAACATCAAGTTCAACCCCAAGCCCCCGGGTCAACACCGAGGATGGAACACCAGCATCAATCGCCTCATCCTCGCTTGCGAACATGCCTTGGTTCAATAACTCCTGCAACATAGAGTGATCGGATGTCAGTGGCTCAAGCTTTCCCGCCCTGAATCTATATAGGCGTGAATCACCAACATGGGCAAAAACCGCATTTTGCCCCCGGAATACCGCAAGCACGATCGTCGTGCCCATACCATCCAGCTCTGCATTCCGCTTGACCGCTTCGAAGATCTCAAGATTGGACTTCTTGACGGCGGAAACAATCTCATCCGGACCAACAGACTCTGCATCATCACGCAACAGGGGTACAAGTTCCGTAGCGACTGCATCTATTACCAACTGACTGGCAACTTCACCGGCGTTATATCCACCCATCCCGTCTGCCAGAACCACCAACCCCATCTCCGGAAAAACCGCGAGCCTATCCTCGTTATGCTCACGTTTCAGTCCGACATCCGTGCGGGAAACAATCTCCAACTGCGCCGCTACCATAGCCCCCCCGACCGTATCAGTATTCGCATCTCTAGGATTGTTATTTGAATTGCTTGAAGCCCGTATGCGACGTTACTCTACTGATTTCGGCCACAATCCAGGAATCTTTAGATTCTCTATCATATTCCTGGCAGAAACTGATAATGGGCGCACACTTTTCGTGAGGAAACCGGGTATTACCGTTGGTTTTACACGAATAACCTGCGCAATTACCGCCTCATACCTGAAGATCCAAACCAATACATAATGCAAACAATAACGGGTACCGCAATCTGGTACCCGTTTGTATTATCCATTTCGTAAGCTACTCAATCGGCTTTAGCGCTCTTAGATAGATACTTCTCCAAGGTCTGAACAAATACATCTTCCGGCAGTGTCCCGGTGAGCAGTTCACCTGTAACCACCCCTTTGTTCCTGTCGTACCTGCCGATGATAAATGATGGGGTCCCGGTGATACCGGCAGCTCCGGCAACCTCTATATCATGATCCAATAGCTTGTGATATCTATCATCCTTCAGACAAGCATTGAATTTCTTCAGGTCTGCAACCCCGATATCCTTGGCAAGATTCTGCAGATCTTTGATCGACTGTCTGGACTGCTGCTGATACAGGCGCTCATGCATCTGGACAAACTTACCCTGTTCCCGGGCACACTCCACCGCAACTGCTGAATCATCCGCCTCCCTATGTGTAGCAAGAGGATAATGGCGATAACCGAATGCCACCCTGTCGCCATACTGCTTTATCAGCCGATTAATTATTATCTGCACCTTCTTACAGTAAGGGCATTGAAAATCCGAGAACTCCAATAGCATCACAGAACCATCTTTTGCCCCGCGGATATAGGCGGTCTCCACCGGAACCGTAACAATATAAGCTCCGGGATCAACCATGTTGCTGGACGCCCGGCCTTTATCCACAGCAATCTTGTAAAGCCCGTACTCAATCTTTGCCCGATACCTCTTTTGCAAATACTCCCGGATCTCGGGCGCAAGCTGTTCATAGCTACCGTGTCGGCTCAGTCCGTTGTAATCGTAAAATAGCCGCATCTCTTGTTCACTGACCTTAGGCGGTTTGATCTTGTCAAATTCTTTATCGCTCTTCCTCAAACGATTGATCGCCTCTGAGATAAAGGCATTTTCAATCTCTTCATACAGATCATTGCGCAACTCATGAATCTTTTTCGACTCAATTTCACCCAAGGTGATCTCTTTGCCATCAACCGTGCCAATCACACTGGCTTCATTCGGTATGATTGTGTCTCCTGATGCGGCAACAGCCTGCCCTAACAACGTTGCCAAGAGGAAAAATATAATTCGTTTCATGCATCAATCCCGAAAGTTATTAAACTGCAATGGCAGGCCATAGTCTGCCTCGCGCAGGAATGCGATGACCTGCTGCAGGTCATCCCTTTTCTTGCCGCTAACCCGCACTTGATCGCCCTGTATCTGTGCCTGAACCTTGATCTTGCTACCTTTTATGGCCTTGACCATCTTCTTGGCTGTATCGGAATCAATTCCTTGCTTGATGAGTACCTGTTGCCGTGCAGAGTTAATGTTGGTCTCAGGTTCCTTAATATCCATGCTGGATATGTCCACTTTTCGTTTGACCAGTTTTTGCCGCAAAATATCCATCATCTGATTCAACTGGAATTCGTTATCTGCGCTCAGTTTTATCTCAGCATCCGTCTGTTCAAATTTTGCGTCTACTCCTTTGAAGTCAAAACGCGTCCCTACCTCACGATTGGCCTGATCCACAGCGTTGCGCACCTCTTGCAGATCAACCTCAGAGACAATATCAAATGAAGGCATTACTCTTGCTCCCAACTATCCGATTTAAAACAGTGATTCGCGCAAGGCTATCACATTAGCAGAACATTTAGGATCTGAAGTGCGATTTATGCAACCATAATTTAAGAGGTGTTATATAGAAAAGCAGCTCCCGCCTTACCTTGCCGGTCGTTCGAGACGCTGCGTTTGTCCACTGGACAAACTACATCTACCCTCTAAATCCATACCTATGAATGCCATGACTCAATACCCTAAGCCATCCCTGGCAGCATATTCCGGCCCGGTCCAGTCGCTCTCGCCTTCCCTGGCTCCCGCGACATTTGAACATCCCTATTCGTCATCCCTGGCCGGTCGTTCGAGACGCTGCGTTTGTCCACTGGACAAACGGTCGTCTCTCACCCCCTTGGGTGATGCATTGCGTGCAGGGACTTCAGTCTCTCCTGGGCCACATAGGTATAGATCTGGGTAGTGGAGAGGTCGCTATGCCCCAACAGCATCTGCACCACGCGCAGATCCGCCCCATGGTTTAACAGATGGGTGGCAAAGGCGTGGCGGAGGGTATGCGGTGACAGATGCTTGCTGATACCTGCTGTTCGGGCATGTTTTTTGATACGGTGCCAAAATGCCTGTCTGGTCATTCCCGTCCCGCGTCTGGTGGGAAAGATCTCACCGCAAAACCGCTCTTGCAGGATTTCGTGCCTGACGCCTTTAATGAAACGATCCAACCAATCGACGGCATCCTCTCCCAGAGGGATCAGTCTCTCTTTATCTCCCTTTCCAACTACCCGTAGCACGCCCTGAGCCAATCCTACCTGCTCCAAACGCAAACCAACCAGTTCAGAAACACGCAGCCCGGTGGCGTACAGCACCTCCAGCATGGTGCGATCCCGAAATCCCTCCTGACTATCCAGATCAGGTGCGGCAAGTAGAGACTCTACCTCCTCTTCCGTTAATGACTTGGGGAGAGGCCGCCCTAGCTTGGGGGCATCAATACGGCTGCTTGGATCGATTTCCACCCAGCCTTCACGCAGGGCATGCTGGTAAAACTGGCGCAGGCAAGAGAGTAGTCTAGCGGTCGTTCTGGCCTGCTGCGCCAACTCGTATTGATGGGTCATATAACCCATCAGATCGTCCCGTCCGGCCCGCAGCAGAGCGCGCGAGCTGTTTGCGTTCAGCCAGGAGGAAAATTTACTCAGATCTGATTGATAGGCCGACAAGGTATTCTTACTTAGCCCGCGCTCCATCCACATGGCGTCAACAAACCGCTCAATGACCGCCGCATCTTCTTGTGATTTCACCGGCTTACACCTTCGTGGGCAAGCAGCCAGCGCTTGATCTCCAGGCGTCTGCCAGCAGTTGCGCCAGCGAACCCTCCTATTCCCGCAGCCGCGACCACCCTATGACAGGGAATGATGAGTGGAACCGGGTTCGAACGACAGGCATTGCCAACCGCCCTGGGGCTACTGTTCAACTCATGGGCAATCTCACCATAGGTACGAACACTTCCTGGTTTGATCCTGACGAGTGCGCGCCACACCCGTTGCTGGAAATCGGTACCCACCATATCCAACGGAAGGGAGAAACCGCTGCTCCTCCCCTGAAAATATCTCTGCAACTGACGCTGCACCTCGCAGGCAAATGGATCAGACGGCTCAACCGGCAACCTATGTTCATAAAGAAATTCCACCCCATGCACTTGGTTATTAGAGATAGATACCCCCAGGCTGCCGATAGGGCTGTCGGTGATAAACTGAAATTTTCGAGTGCCGGACATATAGTCGCTAATGTACATGGTCGAACCGGCTTTTTACAGTGGCTACAGTTTTGTGAAGTATCTATTTGATGCCAAATTCAAGATGTAATATTAGGTAAATCTTTTCCACAGATCCTGTGGATAAAGTTGTGGAAAAGGATTGCAGATTCATCCAAATCCCCCGTCACAGTTAAGTCAAAAACAGATTGTATATTTTTTATACAATAGGCTGGCAGCTTGAATTATCAATGAGTTACAGAGATTTTATCATGTTAATATCTAAGAGTTCCCTATACTGGTGAAGAAACACAAGGGTTTAGACAAAGCTGTGCATACATTCACTAATGTGAGAAAAAGCAATTCCCATACAATGGATAATGAAGCTATTAATATCACCCCCCATTACAGGTTACGCGCTAAGTACGCCATAGATAAAGATTATTTATAAATGACAGGGATTAATGGGGTAATTATCCCTGAAACAGTTAGAATGCCACAGATGGCTAAATCACCTAAAACAGCATCTCAATTCTGGCGGGATAAACCCCTTTCAGCTCTAACCAAAGATGAGTGGGAGTCGCTCTGTGACGGCTGCGCCAAGTGCTGCCTGCACCGCCTGGAGGATGAAGATACCGGCGAGATCCACAACACAAATATTGTTTGCAGATATCTGAATCAGACTGACTGCCGTTGCAGCGACTACCCGAACCGCTCGAAAAATGTCCCGGACTGCGTCGCAATCACCCCGGAACTGTTACAGGATCCATACTGGCTGCCCTCTACCTGCGCCTATCGTGTCCTGGCACAAGGTGGTGACCTTCCCGCCTGGCACCCCCTGGTATCCGGTAGCTATGAAACGGTCTTAACCTCAGGAAATTCCATTAAGGGACGGGTAGTCTGCGAAACCGAAGCGGATGACCCCTTGTTCCATCTGGTCGAATGGTCGAAGTGAGGCTATACAGCTCAGCAAGAGCTTTGGATTGTGCTATTAATTAAGTGAAGCGCAGGATTCACAAATAACCAATAACGGCTCTGCTTTTCTTAGTTTTTCAATAGGAGGAATTATGGAAAAGGCTATTGAGATCTTTAAGAACGCCCTGGAGTTAGAGGTACAGGCTGAGATATTTTATGAGAAGGCGGCTGAGATTGCGGAGGATGACGAGTCCCGCATGGTCTTTCTGGAGCTGTCTGATATGGAGGATGACCACGCCCGCCGTATCGTAGAACGCTTCAAGCGGACATCCTTCGGCAAGATGTTTGATGCGGATAGCTGGTTACATGAACTAGAACAAGAAAGCGGGAAGACCCTGGATATGCGGGCTGGAGAAATAATTGCAAAGAGTAACATGCGCGAAATACTAAAATACGCAATACAGATGGAAACAACTGCCCGTGATAACTATAAGAGCCTGTGTGAAAGATTTAGCGATTCTGAAGACATTGAGTACTGTTCTGATCTGGCGGATGAAGAGCAAAAGCACATCAATTCACTCACGCAGTTACTGAGCTCAATCGACATGGATCCCGAGGATAGACCCAGACTGTAGAGAACATTATCTGAATTATTCGGATAATCAGGCTGGAGTAAACCTATCCCCCAAGCTTCGGCTAACGGCGGCCACAATAGCTGCAATCTCTTGTCCTGCGTAGGACTGGCGTCCATCGGCGCCCCAAACCACACCGGGCCAACAATAGTCTGTTTTGCTTCTTCCAACCACATGGATATGCAACTGACGCACGATATTGCCGATGGCCGCCACGTTGATCTTGTCGACCGAGTACTCCTTTTTCAGGTAATCAGAAACCAGATTTATCTGACTGAGGATCTGCAGCTGGCGCTCCCACTCCAGTTCATGCAACTCCGTAACCTCCACCATTGGCACCAGAATCATCCAGGGTAGCAACGCATTATCCATCAGTAACAGCAGCGTGTTATCCAGTCGCCCCAGGGTGTGACAATCTGACGCAAGTCTGGCATCCAAAACAAAATCACTCATTACTTACCTCCTGCCCCAGCGGACCATACAGCATCACAGCCTGACTCTGACCGACTTCCAATAATTTCTGCTCCAGTATGGGTTATCCATATTCGACTCCATCACCCCGCGGCTACTGGAAGCGTGGACAAATCTTCTATTTCCGGTGTACATCCCCACATGCCGCTGCACCAGGCCGGTTTTAAAGAACACCAGATCACCCGGCTGCAGTTCATCCTGATCTATATCCTCACCTATCCTGGCCTGGGCCGTGGTCTCGCGCGGGAGTTGAATGCCGAAGAATGACCTGTAGGTGAGATAGACAAAACCGGAACAATCCACTCCTCGCTTGGAGAGACCGCCAGCCCTGTTCGGGACCGAGCGCCACGCACGCAGCTGCCGATACAGCACTTGTTTGACCGCATCCCGGTTATCCAGGTCAACCTTATCGGCCACATCCAGCCGTACCAGACGCTCATCCCTCTCAAAGAAACCGATACATCCGGGCAATAAAACCAGCAGCAGCAACACAACAACCAGCCGAAAGCGATTACCGGTAGTGCACATCAACATGGTTAATCCAGACTCTTGGTGATCAGGCCCATTGCCGTATCGGTGGATGGTAGAGGTATACGCACCTGATAGCCGCCACCCGGGGCCTCGGACATAGACCTGCCATAAAGATCCTCCATCTGCCCCAGCCTGAAACTCCGATTGCCTGATGGGGTGATCAGATTCAGCTCATCACCCGGGGCAAACTTATTTTTCACATCAATCAATGCCACTCCGGTCTCGGCGTTCTGTTCCAGCACCTCACCCACAAAGATCTGGCGTGAACTCTCCGAACTGTTCTGGCGATAATTTTGCAGCCTTTCACTTGGATGGCGCTGATAAAATCCATCGGTATAGCCTCGGTTGGCCAGCCCCTCCAGATCCTGCATAAGATCTGGCTGAAAGGGTCTGCCGGCAATCGCATCGTCGATCGCCTTACGATAGGTTTGGGTAGCACGCGCCGTATAGTAATGTGACTTGGTACGTCCCTCGATCTTGAAGCTGTCAATACCTATCTCGACCAGGCGCTCGACATGTTCCACCGCTCGCAGATCACGGGAGTTCATTATATAGGTACCATTCTCATCCTCGAAGATCGGCATGAGTTCGCCCGGACGCTCCCTCTCCTCCAGCAGATAGACCCGCTCCGCCTCAGGGTGGCGCTGTTGCCCGGCCTGAGAAGGCTCAACCGGGAAATCCTCAGAGGCGCCGGATTCCAGCTTATATTCCCAACGACATGAGTTGGTGCAGGAGCCCTGATTGGCATCGCGGTGATTAAAGTAACCTGAGAGCAGACAACGTCCGGAATAGGCGATACACAGGGCACCATGGATAAACACCTCCAGTTCAATATCCGGACACTCCTGCCTGATCTCGGCGATCTCATCCAGAGAGAGCTCGCGGGAGAGGATGATGCGGCTGAGGCCGACCTGCTGCCAGAACTTTACACCGGCGGCGTTCACTGTATTCGCCTGCACCGAGAGATGTAGTGGCATATCCGGCCAACGCTCCCGCGCCAGCATGATCAGGCCGGGATCGGACAGGATCAGAGCATCCGGACCGAAGGCCACCACCGGTTCCATATCCCGCATGAAGGTCTTCAGCTTGGCCCCATGCGGCATCAGATTACAAGCGAGGAAAAACCGTTTCCCCAGGCCATGCGCCTCTTCGATCCCCAGCCGCAGATTATCGGACAAAAAATCATTATTCCGCACCCGCAGGCTATAGCGTGGCATCCCGGCATATACCGCATCAGCCCCATAGGCGAAGGCATAGCGCATATTCTTGATGGTTCCGGCAGGGGATAGAAGTTCTGGAGTTTTCATCAACGGGTTTCCGGGGGATACGACTGGTTTAAAGATCTGTGGCGTGACTGTCTGCAACCCAAGATCATGGCCAAAACCATAAATATGAGGATTATTGCGGCACGTATAGATGATATAGAGCACAACCACACGAAGCAAGATTTGCCTGACCGCTCCAGACCACATTCACCCTTAATTAAACTGCCGGACCGGTATTTATTACTGTTCTGGCTCAATCGCAACTAAGTTTTCTCACGGCAGGAAATAAAAAATAGACCATAATTAAATTGGTAGTACAAACAACGAAACCATTTTTACGACAATATGGTATGAGGGATAAACGGCATGGATATGATGAGATGTTTCAGTCTCTGGGACACTACCTATAACTCCCTTCTCTTCAATCTACGCCAATACTAACGACCCCGGTATTGTTGTCAGCCCGGCAGACAGATTCCTCCTATAACAATATGACTATGCGTAAGCGTGAAACCGAGATACGTAACCAACTGAGCCGCAAGCTGCGCGCTATCAGCAG
>JBNKDM010000013.1:0-41486 GCA_050288245.1 Sedimenticolaceae bacterium | reverse complement strand
TTTCCACGCCTGAAGGCGATCAAACTTGAGCAGAACTACCGTTCCAGCGGCCGTATTCTGCGTGCCGCCAACCAACTCATCTCCAACAATCCCCATCTGTTCGAAAAAAGGTTGTGGAGCGAACTCGGCCCCGGAGACCCGCTAAGATTCATCGAATGTAAGAATGACATCATGGAAGCTGAGACCGTAGTGTCCGAGATCATGCAGCGCAAACTCAAAGGCGAGGCAGACTACGGGGATTTCGCCATCCTCTATCGCGGCAATCACCAGGCCAGAGTATTTGAAACCACCCTGCGGCGACAGCAGATCCCCTACTTCCTCAGCGGCGGCACCTCTTTTTTCAGCCGGACTGAGATCAAGGATGTCATGGCCTACCTGCGTCTTCTGGCCAACCCCGATGACGACTCCGCCTTTCTGCGTATCATCAACACACCCAGACGGGAGATCGGGCCTACCACACTAGAGAGGCTGGGCAACTACGCCAACGGCCGCAACATAGGTCTGCTTAGTGCCTGTGATGAGATGGGGCTGCAACAAACCGTGACCGGACGGCCGCTGGAGCGCTTACAAAAGTTCGCCCGTTGGGTGGCGGAATTTCAGCGCCGTGCATACCAGGACCATCCCGTAACTACAGTACGTCAACTACTCAAGGATATAGAGTATGAGGACTGGGTCTACGACATAAGCTCCAACGACAGTACGGCAGAGTATCGCATGGACAATGTAAATGAACTGGTCAACTGGATAGAAAACCTGCACCGAAGTGAATTAGGGGGTGAGAGTCTATCTGCAATCATCAACCATCTGACCCTCCAGGACATTCTGGAGCGTCAGGACGAGGATGAGGGGGGGGATCGAGTACATATGATGACCCTGCATGCGGCCAAGGGACTGGAGTTTCCCCACGTGTTTCTGGTAGGGATGGAAGAGGATCTCCTGCCGCATCGCAGCAGTATTGAAGAGGATAACATCGAAGAGGAGCGCCGCCTGGCCTATGTAGGCATCACCCGCGCCCGGCGCAGCCTGACCATGACCATGGCCGGCAAGCGCAAACGCTTTGGCGAGGTGATCAACTGCAGCCAAAGCCGCTTCATTGAAGAGCTCCCAAGAGACGACCTGAAGATGGAGGGGGGGAAACATCAGCTCTCGGAAGAGGAGAAACAGGAGAGAGGGACATCACACTTGGCCAGCATGCGGGCGTTACTGGGCGACGGATAGCCCCTTAAGAAACACCCAAACAAAAGGCAGGACCTGCAACAGGCCCTGCCTAGCATTAAATCACTCCGGGCAACCCTACTGAGAAAGCACCCACTTGACCAATATTTTGATCTCTTCGTCGCTCGCAGCCACCTGAGGCGGCATGGGTATCTGGCCCCAGTTGCCGGCGCCACCGCTCTTCACCTTCTTTACCAGAGTATCTAGAGCGCCCGCCTGACCCTTATATTTTGCCGCCACGTCTTTATAGGAAGGACCTACCACCTTAACATCGATCTGATGGCAAGCCAGGCAACCTTTGGACTGCGCCAAGGCGGCTGGATCGCTGCTATCCGCAGCAGCGGGGGCTGCTGCAGCGGCAGGTTCGGCAGCCTCAGCTTCGGGAGTGGCAGCGGCCGCCTCAGTGGGTGCCGCTGTAGCACTATCTGCCGGCGCCTGAGTTGCAGCAGGCGCAGCCTGACCAGCAACAGTGACCGCACCTACAGGCTTGATCCTTTCCAACACCTCAGCGCGAGACTCCGCAGATACCGGACCGGCGGCGGCAATAAACAGTGCCGTCAGCAACACAGCCACAACACTTTTGAAACAGGAAACCATTCTAAGACCCACAGCTGCTACCTCCATCTAATTCAATAAACCGCCGCAGTATAGCGGTAGAGAGATAAAATATCGACTCAGATATGTTAAACCAATTAGCTGTTATGCCGAACTTTACAGAACTGTTCCGCCTATCCGGCGCATAGACGCAAGGATCTCCAGGGGTTAACATACGCCGCCCTATCGTCTATCCGGCAATCGGAGAGTGACTGGCTGGAACTGGATGGATACATATAGATCAAGGGATGTAGTATTATCTTACGTGACCTAGGATTATGCGCCTGTAGCTCAGTTGGGTGAGCCGAAACCGTTTGTCCAGTGGACAAACGCAGTTCGGCGAACGCCCGGCAGGGATGCCGGGCCGGATCATAGCCCCAGGGACGGGTTATTGTAATATAGTAAACTATTAGTTTTGCGCCTGTAGCTCAGTTGGATAGAGTACCGCCCTCCGAAGGCGGGGGTCACAGGTTCGACTCCTGTCAGGCGCGCCATTTTTTGCGATAGCAACCTAATCAGGCCACTATCACCCCACATACGTTATTGATGGCAACCGGATGATAGCAGCCATGGTGTCGGTCGACCTTGTTAACCCTGGGCATCAAAGACACCACCGCCCAGGAGTATCATCTCAATCTCTTCGGTAATCTCTTCCTGGCGTAGCGCCCTGGCCTTAGAGGATAGTGTTGCCAGACGTTCGTCCAGCCTATGCACGGCCCCATCCAGGTGTTGAACCCGATACTGATTTTCCACCGACAGTGAAACTGAAAACAGCTGATTCAGACCAAGGAGGAGGTAGTGCTGCAAAAAATCACTAAAAAAATCTTCTGGCTCTGGCTGTACTATTGGTGGAATGGTCTTCTTTTCGTGCAGCAAATCCACCTCAGGCGGTAACCACCGACGTGAAATGATGTTGTTCCTTTCATCACTATGAAACAGCAGCCGTAGCGATGCTGAATCTTGTTGCAGCATCTGTTTCTGTGTCGCGGTTATGACCTGGGACAAAACCGGCTGGATCTCTTCACTTGAGCTGGCACCTGCCAGCCCTACATACCCCGGTAACGCCTCATCCAGTCGCCTGCATAGCTTGTGCCCCACCGCCAGTACGCTCTGCGGATGTTCAATGCATTCCGGCCATTCACTGAACAGCCGCGTGACCAGGGATTCATTAAACCCTCCGCAAAAACCACGTTCGGAACCGATCATTAACCACAACTCTGTTCCCTCACTGAGCGCTGGGCGTGGAAAAAACTTGAGAAAATCTGCAGCGATTTTCTCCAGCGTATTTACCATTCCAGACTGGCTTTCGCTAAAGCCACTAAGTTTCCGCAACTCCAGCTGAGAAAGGGTCTTCATTGAGGTGATAATCGACCGCAACTCCTCAAGCTGTTTCAGGTGTAGCTCAACGCTGCGGTACATACTCATGCTAGTGTTTACCCATATATTCTGTGATCCATGGGCGCACTGCAGCAAGCCACTGTTCTTTGTCATCCTCCAGGGACAGGTCACTGTAGGTTAGCTGCTGCTGTAGATGCAGCAACATATCGGGAAGCGTATCCGTCTCAATGGTGTCGAACAGCCCGGCATTGAAGGCCACCAGCCACGCCATCTGGAATTCCACCGGTAGAGGCTTCAACTGCTCCTGTTTTAGGATTTCACGCAGTATCCGACCGCGGCTTATCGCCTGCTCCATGGATGCCTCGAGTCTGGTACCGAAACGGGTAAACACCTCCAACTCAAGAAACTGGAGATAATCGAGTTTCATCTTTCCGGCCTCGGCCTTGATCTTCGGATGCTGCGCCTGACCGCCAATCCGTGATACCGATCTGGCAATGTCTATGGCGGGACGGAATCCACCGGAGAACAGATTCTGATCCAGATAGATCTGTCCATCGGTGATGGAGATCAGGTTGGTCGGAATATAGCTGGATATCTCCCCCTGCTGCGTCTCCACTATAGGGAGTGCGGTCATGGAACCGCCGCCATGCTCTGCACTCAAGGCGGTACTGCGCTCAAGCAGACTCGCATGGATGGAAAATATATCTCCCGGATATGCCTCCCGGCCTGGAGGGCGTCGCAGCAACAGCGACAGCTCACGATAGATCTTGGCATGGGTGCTCAAATCATCATATATCACCAGGGTATCGCTACCATCATGCATCCAGGCCTCGGCCATGGCGCAACCGGCAAGAGGCGCCAGATATTGCATGCCGGGTAGTGAGCTACCCTCGGCAACTACCACAACAGTGTACTCCAGGGCGGAGTTACTTCGCAGGGTGTTGATGGTGTTGATGACGGTGGAACGTTTCTGGCCAACCAGCACATAGACACACTTTACGCATGTGGCGCGCTGGTTGAGTACTGTATCTATAGCCAATGCACTACGCCCAAGCCCCTCATCCCCTATCAACAACTGGCGCTGTCCTTTGCCTACTGGAATTAAGGTGTCGATGGCCTTGATTCCTGTGTATAGCGGTCTGTGTACGAAATCGCGATCAATGATCGGTGGCGATTGTTGTTCAATAGCTCGGTATTTCACCTCGCCCAGGTCACCCAAACCGTCCAGTGGACGCCCCAACGGATCCACTATGCGGCCAAGCAAGCCGTCGCCACAGGGCACCGATAACTGCTCATTAGCCAGATATGCCGGCATACCGGAAGTTAGGGTCTGACTGTCGTCCAGCAGCACAGCACCAACCTTGTCGCGAGACAGATCAAACACCATGGCCCGACTACCATCGGCAAAGGCCACCATCCCGTTCATCTGCGCCGAAGGCAGCCCGGAGATCCAGATAATCCCATCTCCAACAGATACCACCAGCCCCTGCTCGGAAAAGCGTATGGTATAGCGATAGGAATCAAGCCATGACTCCTGTCTATCCAGCAGGTTATTGGTTTGGAGATCAGTTTTCATGGCCCAGGGAGGCAAAGGCCTCCAACTCATCATGCAGGTTGGCATGGATAACCCAGGAGCCGATGGTAACGCGTACTCCGGCAAGCAGCTTAGGGTCATGAGCATAATTATAGTTAAGCTGACAGGAGAGAAACGAATCCAGATACTGCTCCAGAACTGACTGCTGCGTCCGGTTTAGAGGGTACGCGCTGGTGACCTGTGCCGATAACGTCCTGCCCTTTTCTGACGCACTCAATAATGCATCTCTCTGCGCCGGCCGAAGCTGCTGCAGCTTGCTCATTAACAGTTCAATCAACCTCACCTGCATCTCTTCCGAGGCAAGATCGTTCAATAACCTGGAGACGAAGCGCGCTCCTAACTCCAGCGCTCTTACCTCACTCAGACGCTGCAGCTCTTCTGCCTTGCGTGTCGCCAATACCTCACTCTTTTTGCGCTCGGCATCAATACTCAGATGCAGCTCTGACAGCAAGCGCGACCGTTCTTTGTCCATTTCCTGCTGTAACTTCTTCCGCGCATCCTGACGTTCATCCTCCCAGTCGACCAGACGGTTTTCATATTGCTTGCGCAGCTCTTCCGCTTGCTGTTGCATCTCCACGGCCTGCTGCAGTTGATCATCAATACTCTGCTTGCGTCTAGCGATCTTCTCCTTTACCGGTTTGTAGAAGAAGCGCTTTAGCAGCCATACCAATACCAGGAAATTGATGATCTCCAATACAAAGGTTGTCCAGTTCAGTTCCACGGCCGTTCCTGCTTATGGATTGATAAGATATTCAAGAAGTGGATTACGAAACAACACGATTAGGACTATGACCAGAACGTAAATAGCCAAAGATTCAATCATCGCCAGGCCAATAAATAGCGTGCGCAGGATAGACTTCTCCGCCTCTGGCTGTCTTGCCAAGGCTTCCAGGGCCGTGGCAATAGCCTTACCCATAGCTTTGGCTGGCATTTGCACCCCAATAGCAATGCCAATTGCCGCCACCGATGTTGATGCTACTACGATAAGATTCATATCTGTCATATTGCTCTCCTTATTCTGTCTGACGTTCTTCCTGGGATTGAATGCCGCTGGCTATATAAATCAGAGCCAGCATCCCAAATATATATGCCTGCACCAACGCCTCTACAATATGTAGCATCAGTATCGGTATCGGCACCAAAAATCCTGCCACCATTAGCACCAGTAATGCAGTAAGCTGCAGGCTCATCATGTTGCCAAACAGGCGTACAGCCAGGGCAATGGTACGAGTTATTTCACTGATAAGATGAAACGGTAGCAGAACTGGGGTTGGCTTTAGATAATGTTGCAGGTAGCGACGAAGACCATGGGCACGAATACCGAACCAGTGCACAGAAAAAAACACCATGGTCGCAAGGGCAGAGGTCACCGAAAGGTCACGTGTGGGTGATTCAAGCCCTGGAATAAGCCCTACCAGGTTGGCGCAGACCAGAAAAATCCACAGGCTAGCGATAAACGGCATGATGACAGTGGCGTAACGCCCGGCAACCTCAGTAACCGCATCCTCCAGGAGCGTGACAATGGCCTCCATCACCACCTCGCCCGTTCCAGGTGATCGGGCGATGGGACGGGAAAGCAGCCAGCCGACGCCGCAGATAAGCACGGTCAAACAGATACAGGTCACCAGGCTGATACTTATACTCAACCAGCCAAGAGTAAAGATATTGTCAACGCCTATACCACTACCGTTCATCTATCTTCTCGCATCATCAGGTAGACATTGAAGGCCCCTACTATGACCCCGAGAAACAGCAGACTGAGTGTCCAGCGTATGGAGTACCCATCCAACATGGAGTCTAGCCAACGGCCAAGGTAAGCACCGGCAACTATCGGAATAACTAATACCAGGCCGAGGGTACCCAGAAAAATCGTCTGCGCCAGGAGTGTCGGACGCTCCTCATCCGCCTTTTTCATACGCTGGACTTTGCGCACAATATCTTTACTCAGGCGACGGCGGTAATTCATGAGAATTTAATCCCCTGCCGCCCCATCTCCCACATACGCCGAAGCAGTGCCTCTTCCATGCGCTTCAGGCTCAGCTGTATTTCCCGCAGCTGTTCTTCCTCGGCAACCAGCTCATCAATCAGCCGCTGGGAGATACGCTCGTAATCTTCATCGATCAGGTAATGCCTACAGGCGATATTCAAGGTGTTATCTACGAAATAAAGTACGGCCCCAGGCATGGCCAAATACTGCCACGCCCCTTCCCTACAGCGAAAACGCGCCAGTCCAAACACCAGCACAGACATCAAGCGTGCATGTCCTGGGAGAATACCGAAACTGCCTGTTGTATCTTCACCGATAAAGGATGTGACCCCTTCGACATCCAGCTTTTTACTACTATCGAACAGGTGCATGGTATAGCTTTTCATCTCCATGCCTCCTTCATGCCACCGCGGAAATAACATTGCTCCTCAGGAAGATCATCGTAATCTCCCCGCAGGAAGGCCTGGCAATCATCGATGGTATCGGCCAGCGCGACAGATTTCCCGGTCATTCCGGTGTAAGCGGCAGTAGCCCAAAATGGCTGAGTCAGATACCTTTGGAGCTTTCTGGCTCGCATCACAATGGTACGGTCCTGACTGGAGAGCTCCTCTATACCCAACATAGTAATGATATCTTCAAGCTCTGCGTAGCGCGCCAGGGCCTCGCGTACCCCTTCGGCAACAGCGTAATGATGATCGCCGAGGGTTTGCCGGTCCATCATTTTGCTGGCGGACTGCAACGGATCAACCGCCGGGTAGATGCCCTTAGCTGCCTGTGAACGCGAGAGTATGACTGTGGTATCGAGATGATTGAGGATGGCATTTACCGCCGGATCGCTCATGTCATCAGCCGGCACATATACGGCTTGCACCGAGGTGATGGAACCACTGCTGGTCGAGAGAATTCGATCCTGCAGTTCGGCGACTTCAGTGTGTAGAGTTGGCTGGTATCCTACCGTTGCAGGCATGCGTCCCAGCAGGCTGGATATTTCGCTTCCGGCTTGGACAAAACGGAAGATATTGTCCATCACGAACAGCACCTCTTTTTGCACGGTGTCACGCAGATATTCCGCATAGGTAATGGCTGACAGACCGACCCTGAAACGTACACCCGGAGATTCATCCATCTGCCCGAACAGCATCAATGTCTGTTCCGACACCCCGGCTTTTTGCATCTCGTGCCACAGTTCATGACCTTCGCGTATCCGCTCCCCTACTCCGGCAAAGACGGATACGCCCTGATGTATGGCCGCAATTGCATGCATGAACTCCATAACCAGGACAGTCTTGCCCACTCCCGCACCACCAAATAACCCGGTCTTTCCCCCCTTGATAAAAGGACATAGCAGGTCAATAACCTTGATTCCAGTCTCAAGAATCCCACTGGTTCCCAGTGACTCGTAAAGGCTTATCGGGCTAGCATGGATATTGCGATGCTGTTCTGCAGGTAGCGGTGCGCCACCATCCAACGGCTCTCCAAAGATATTTAGCAGCCGACCAAGGCATCTGGGGGTAACCGGCACGCGCAGAGGTGCACCACTATCATAGACCGGCATCCCGCGGTAGAGACCACTAGTCTTATGCAGGGTGATAGCGCGGATGTGATGTTGATCTAAATGCTGGTGAACCTCAAACAGATAACGATCACTGTTTATTTCAGCAGTAAGTGCCTGATGGAGCGGCGGCAATTGGATACAGTTGACCTCCACCACCGGGCCATGAACCTCGGTTATTGTACCGATAGCTGCCCCAGACAGGGATGCATTTGCAGGTAAATCCTTTTCCAAACGCTTCATATGTACACTCTAGCCCTGCCACAAAGATGCTACAAGTTCATAATCCCTGCCTTACAAAACAACCAGAGAATAGACATGAATTTCATTTCACCGGTTATGTGTCTCTGTTACGACAACATCGAAAATAGCACTTAAGTTGGGCTGGTCTTTATTACATCCATGTCAGGGCTATTCACTCTAATGGCGCAAACCAGATGAGGCATTTTTAGCGCCCCATGCAGAAAATAACCGCCTAATGCAAGCATATTTCTCACTAATTATGACATATATCACTTTTTGGCCAATATTTTTCCCAATGCTTGGACCAGGATCTCACCTCAAAACAATTGCACTTGTTACCCGCTTCCAAGTCGCCAAAGATTACAAGTGCACCTAATGTAGTCATCTGTAAACCTAATTAATGGCGACCGCCTAACAATAAAGGAGAGCATTATGTCTTGCCTCACCCCTCGAATAACCACGTTTGTATTGGTCTGCGGTGTATTGACCTTTCAAGCCGCAACTGCAGCAGATGACATGACCATCAATCGTCTGCTTGCATCCCAGTGTGCACAGTGCCATGGAACCAATGGCCATTCTGTCGGAGATATTGATTCACTTGCAGGAGAAGATGATATCTCTGGAGAATTGAATGAGATGCGCAACAAAAGTAACCCAAATGACATCATGGAGCACCAGGCCATGGGTTACACCAGTGATCAGATCAGGCGCATCGCCGCATACTACGCCACGGTCTCCGAGAACGGCGGATCCACTTCCGGCGGCTCTGGTGGAAGCGGCTCCGGTAGCACTGGCGGAAGCGACTCCGGTAGCAGTGGTGGAAGCGACTCCGGCAGCACTGGTGGAAGCGACTCCGGCAGCAGTGGCGGAAGCGACTCAGAAAGTTCAAACGAATCATCTAACCACAGGAAATCCAGGGACAGAGAAAAATCTCGGCAAAGGAGAAGTTCTGAGCGTAAAAGATCGAGAAGTTCCGATTAACGCCTGACTTGGCAGATAGAGATATCTGACAGATACCCTTTTTCAGTTAGAAATAACCTGGAGCTTAGACCCATGAAATTTAACCGCAGACACTTTTTAAAGACAGCAGGCGCCGGCATTGCCTTGGCAAACATCCCCGGCGCAATCCATGCCGCCACCCCTCCGCGTATTATCGTGATCGGTGGCGGATTCGCCGGTGCCACCGTAGCCAAATACCTGCGTCTCTGGAGCAATAACACCGTGGATGTAACACTGGTTGACCCCAACCCATTCCACACCTCCTGCATCCTGAGCAATATGATATTGAACAATACCCTTGCCTTTAGTGAACTGGAGATTCCATATACCCATCTGGGAAATAACTATGGGGTAAATGTGATTCAGGATAGTGCCGAGGAGATAGACGGTACCGGCAATAGGGTACGTCTCAAAAACGCCGGCTGGCAAAGCTATGACCGGCTGGTTATTGCAACCGGCATCGGGTTTAAGGAGATTTATGGCCTGGATTCCGAGATCAATCCTCATGCATGGATAGCCGGTCCACAGACCACGCTGCTAGCTTCACAGATTGCATCCATGCAAATAAATTCAACCTTCGTAATGAGTATTCCGAAGGCGCCTTATCGCTGTCCTCCCGGACCATACGAGCGTGCCTGTCTGGTAGCAGATCAATTGGTGCGTAATGGTTACACTACAGGCAATACCCCTCGTGTCGTAGTACTGGACGCCAACCCTGGCATTCAGGCGGAGGCAGCCACTTTCACCCGTGCCTTTAACGATTTGTACGGCAATATCATCCAATATGTACCCAATGCCGAGCTACAGAGCGTAGATTCAAGCGGTGGTAATGTATTCACCACTGCCGGAGAATTTCACGGCGATGTACTGAACATAATTCCTGAGAACCAGGCTACCAAGTTTGTGCAAGATTCCGGCTTAACCGATGGCGGTCGTTGGGCGCCGGTTGATCCAACTACATATGAATCAACTGTATCAGGGTTCGAAGGCATTCATATCATCGGTGACTCACAGGGCAGCAAGGCGCCAAAATCCGGCCACATGGCAAATGCCGAGGCCAAGATCTGTGCAGATGCAATTATTCGGATACTCTCCGGGCTGCCCACCGATAGCGATGAGCGTCTGGCGAACCTTACCACCAACTCAGCCTGCTACAGCCCTATCACACGTGATCAGGCATCCTGGCTAACGGCAAACTACGCCTATGACAGGGATTTTAATGAAATGCAGCTGGTCCACATCGGTGAGGCGGAAAACTGGAGTAGCAGAAACTTCAAGCAGATGTTTGTATGGGCCGGTAATATGTTTACCGATAGCTTCGCATAACCCTCATGCACTGGCGTGCAAAGGCCATCCCATCTGGGATGGCCTTAACTTTGTTACGGCATTAGAAATACCGCGCCAAATATACCGTTACCTGAAACAATATTTGCGTACCAGCTTATGCACCTCCATCACCACCAATATTGTCAACGCCATTGCCAGCAGATATAGCCATAGTCCGACAGATACCGGCTGGAGATGCAGCACGCCATTAAGCCATGGGGTATACATTGCAGCAATATGGATCAGTTGCGCTGTAGCTGTTCCGAACAGCAGCAGAGGATTGCGCCACGGGCTATGCCGAAAGGCTGAAAGAGTCTCAGAGCGACTGTTAAAAACATGAATATTCTCAAACAATACCATCAACAGCAAAGTACCGTTGCGCGCCTCGTCAATGGACGTCCCCATATCCAATAACCACTTAAACACCAGAAAGGCTACCATGCCAATAACCATGGCCGAGAGCAGCACGCGCTCTATCATAAGGCGATTGAAGATCGGCTCTTTGGGTGAACGCGGCTTATGACGAAGCTCATCCCCCTCGCCCGGCTCGAATGCCAGTGCCACATCCTGAATACCGTTCGTTACCAAATTAAGCCATAGCAATTGCACTGCCAGCAGCGGCAGCGGCAGGTTCGCCAATAGCGCCAGAGAAAACAGCACCAGTTCAGCAGCACCGGTGGAGATCAGCAGAAATATAACCTTGCGTACATTTGCGTAGGCAATGCGGCCCTCTTCGACACCAGCCACGATCGAGGCAAAGTTATCATCGGTAATAATAAGATCAGCTGTCTCTCTGGCTACGTCAGTACCACCCTGCCCCATGGCCACCCCAACCTGGGCTGCCCGCAATGCCGGAGCATCATTGGCGCCATCCCCACTAGTGGCGACAAAATGACCACTGCGTTGCAACGATCGCACAATATCCAGCTTCTGCTGTGGCTCCATGCGTGCAAACACGTGGCTATGGCGAATCATTTCGTCACGTGCCACATCATCCTCGGCATGCCTGAGTTCGGGTCCGGTCAGTGCGCGGTGTTCACAATCTACCAGATCCAATTCCCTGGCAATGGCAAGGGCAGTGGCCGGATGATCCCCTGTTATCATAGCCACCTCTATCCCGGCGTCTCTGCACTTGGCTACCGCCTCTTTGGCCTCCGCTCTTAGCGGATCGATCATTCCCACCAATCCGATCAGGGTAAGCCCCTGTAGATGCTGCTCAGAGAGTTCACTCTGCGACTCCACCTCTCCAGAAGCCAACGCAATAACCCTGTAACCATAGCTAGCCAACTCATAGCTCTGCTTCAGCAACCACTCCAGATCAATTTCCATGGTCTGCGCCGGAGTTGACATATAGCTGCACATAGGAATAATACGCTCTACCGCCCCCTTTACAAAAACACGGGATGAGCCGTTCACTCGGTTCAAACTTGCCGAGAATAGACGTTCTGATTCAAATGGTATAATGGAGATAACGGGGAAGGCATCAACTGTTTCTACTTGGGTAATTCCCTCCTTGTGCGCCAGCACTAGAAGAGCAACATCAACCGCATCGCCGTGATGAACCCAGCCACCATCTCTATGCCCAAGAAACCCCTCATTGGCCAATACCGAAACCTGAAGAATCTGCTTTAGAATCTCATCCTCTTCCCGCGACATCTTACCTGTCGGAGAAACCACAGAACCCTCCGGTTCCAAACTCTTCCCTGTTACCTCCCAAGGTTCACAGCCATATACAATGATGCGCCGCGCAGTAAGTTGATTTACCGTTAAGGTGCCGGTCTTATCTGTAGCTATGTAGGTACAAGAACCCAGCGCCTCTACTGCCACCAGTTTACGCACAATCACATTCCTTCGCGCCATGCGCCGCATGCCGATAGCCAAAGCAACAGTAAGGGCCACTGGCAGCCCCTCAGGAATGGCCGAAACAGCGAGCGCCACTGCCAACAGAAACATCTCACCAACTGGCATGCCACGCGAAAGAGCAACGGCGGCCATCAGCAGTGCAGCAATAACAATAAGCACGGCCACCCAGTGAGTGAATTTCTCCATACGTACAAGCAGTGGGGCCTTAGCCGCCTTCTTACTCAGTACAATGGATGCGATTCTACCCAGCTCAGTTGCCAAGGCAGTTGCAACAACAACCCCTTTACCCCGCCCCCGGCTAACCATGGTACCTGCGAATACCATGTTGCTGCGATCACCTAGCACTGCATCCTGCACCAACACTAGCTCTGCGTCCTTTAGTACTGCCATCGATTCGCCCGTCAACAGAGATTCATCGACCTCAAGATCACGACTCGCAAGCAGCCGCAAATCTGCAGGGACCCTGTCGCCCGACTCCAGAAGAATGATATCTCCCGGAACCAACTCCTCCGCCCCCACCTCATAGGCATCACCATCCCTTAGTACCCGGCAATTGGTGGACACCAGATCATTCAGAGCCTCGGCGGCCCGCTGGGCCGAGTGTTCCTGAACAGTGCCAATGATTGCATTGAGGATGAGAACTGCCGCGATAAAACCTGCATCAGAATATTCCTGGATCAACAATGAAATCAATGCAGCAGCGGCCAGAACATAGATCAAGGGACTGGTGAATTGATGCAGAAAAACAGATAAGGCGCTGGCTGGTCTGGCTCTTGGTAATACATTCAAACCATACTGGGAGATGCGGGCTGCAGATTCATCCTGACTCAGGCCGTGAACTGAGGTGGATAATAGAGACAACAGCCTTTCACTGGAGAGAGAGTAAGGCCTATCCGGATATGATGCGGATTCACATTTAGCTGATACGGCATCACCCTTGGCAAACATGGATCTCAAATTCATAGCTATTGATTGGATCTTTTCCGAGCCTAGCTACATCCTGATATATTTTAACCTCACCAAACAGTCAGCGAACTCAAAACATTCACTGACATAGTAAAGTGTAGCTCTACCAGCGGAGAAATACCGAAACCTGTGCCGAATAGGCACAGGAGTAGAGGGAAAGGAATGGGATGACGGAATAGTCAGGTAAGATCAGGCAACCGCTTGTTTACGATGCAGGGCTTTATCTAGGCGATAGAACAACTCACGTCTGTCAAATGGCTTCTCCATGTAATCATTGGCACCAATCTTGGCCGCCCAAAACTGCTCCACGGCCTGCTTATTACCGCTGATGATGACAATGGGAATATCCTGCGTCTCCACATTCTTACGCAGCTTTCGCGTAGCCTCGAATCCATTGATTCCAGGCATAACCACATCCATAAAGATGATATCCGGATGGTGCTTTAGCGCCATCTCCATCCCGGTCTCGCCGCTGTTGGCCTCCAGCACGCGGTAGCCGGATTCATGCAACATCTTGGACATCACAAACCGCACTGTGGATGAATCGTCCACAACCAGGACACTCTCACCTCTGCGCGGAACAAAACGCCGTCGCACTCTCCGCTCTTCTTCAAGCTGGCTTGATCTTTTTTTCTTGCTGAATATACGTCTAAACATTGGGCCGACCCATTATTAATTCTCCTTTCAACTGCCAACTCATCCCTTTATCACCTGCATTAGTGAACAATATAGACTCAAGGTCAACCAATGTGATGTTGGTATGATACAGAGTGTGAAATCGTTCTCACTCCAAATTAGGACAATATATCCTAATCACCTATCCAAAATGGCAAGTTGCTTTGGCAACATCATGAAACTAGTGAAAAACCTGGGGACACCCCCAGGTTTTCAGCGGCTCCGCCATTTTAACATAATATTAACTCGATAGATTACTGAAATCGCTTCTGTCTATGCGTTACCACTCCCTGGGCAAACTCATCCGGCGTTACCTTACCGTCACCATTCGCGTCAAGATCGGAGAATTCCATTAGGTTACTCAAACCACGCATCGGCATGCCAGCTTTCGCACGCTCAGCTATGCGGGCACTTCGAGCCTCAATAAACTCTTTTTCATCCAGATATCCGTTCTTATCCAGATCAAAATCGGCAAATACCGGCATGTTGCGCCCCATACCTTGACCCGGCCCCATACCTTGACCCGGCCCCATACCTTGACCCGACCCCATACCTGGCTGCCCCATACCTGGCTGACCCATACCTGGCTGACCCATACCTGGCTGTACCGTATTCGGCTGACCTGAGTCAGAAGAGCTCTGATCAGCATCCTGGCTCTGAGCAGCAGCTGTCAGTGTAGCCGATAGCAGCAAACAAAAAACAATAGTTGTTAATGAATATTTCATCTCCGCTCTCCTCTATTTTTGAACAAAGAACTATTTCTACACATTAAAGTGTAACCCTACTCTCGAATGCTTCAATGCCCCCCCTCCTCTATTTCGGCAAGAGAGATTCTCTTGCGCAATTCAGCTAGAGAAAGTGGATGATCCTCGGTAACCACCACCACTGACTCTTGTTCGTTACTGGTCAAGGGCTCTGCATTCTCCAGTTGAATATCCAGTATCTCCTCATTCGCTTCGGAAACTCCACGGCCACGTTCAGCGCGCTCTTTCACCCGCTGACGCAAGATCGATTCGCTGATCTGCATATCCAGGATGACAAACGGAACCAACATACGTTCCGCCATATCAGCAAATTGCTGGCGCTGTTCTTGTTTCAGAAAGGTGGCATCCGCAATGGCAACAAAACCATAGGCCACCAGATCTTCTGCCAAATCCAATAATCTTTGATAGGTTTTCCTGGTAGCATCTTCGCTGTATAGACCATTTAATGGTTGTGAGCCGCTATCGGCCTGTGGTTCCAATCCCGCAAGACGTTTACGCTCCACATCCGAACGGATCTGTATCGCTGGCAGCCACATTGCCAGAACTCTGCCGCTAAAACTCTTACCAGAACCAGAAGGTCCATGGGTAATCACCACCGCAGGCCAGCCAACTTGGGTATAGGCCTCGGCGAGATCGATATAGTCATGCAGATCACATTGCAGAGCCTCCCGTTCCTGCATCTCCAAATCCTCCTGGCCCAGACGGATTGCGGCAACCTTCGCCCGCACCAAGGCCCGGTAGGTCTTATAGAAGGCCAGCAACTCAAGCCCGTCGTAATCCCCGTTCTGCTCCAGGTAGGTATTGAGGAAGCGTTGTGCCAACTCCGGTCTGCCCCGTTTCTCCATATCCATCATCAAAAATGAGATCTCGCTTATAGTATCAATCCAGCGCAGATCATGGCTGAACTCTATACCGTCAAATATCACCGCCTCACCATCGATCAGAGTGATATTTCCCAGATGCATATCCCCATGACACTCCCGCACGAAGCCATCCGCCTTGCGCGCCGCAAGAGTGCCGCTCAACGTCGAGTGTGTCTGCTGCGTCCATCGCTCCAACCGCTCCAATTGCGCCACAATCTCAGGCTCATGCTCCAGCTCCCTGATCTGATCAAAATTCTCCTGCATCGGAACATATACCAAATCTGGTGAGCCACATGGATTATCCATATTGGCATCAGCAATCTCTGCATGAAAGGCTGCGACCTTCAGCGCCAGACTATCCACCAGCTCAGGTGTCAGTCGATTTATGTGTTGCGACAGCAGGCCATCATCTGGAAAGCGCCTCATTCTAACCGCGTATTCCAGCACAGGGCCGTTTCCACCTATCTCGGGATTCTCTGGGTTACCGGTAATCGCAACAACATCCAGATAGAGATCTGGCGCCAGACGTTGGTTCAGATACAGTTCTTGTTCGCAGTAGTATTGACGCAGCTCCAAGGTAGAAAAGTTGAGAAACCCCAGGTCCACCGGCTTCTTGATCTTGTAGGCAAAATCACCGACAAGCAGTACATACGAGATATGGGTCTCAACCATCGCGACCTCGGTGGCCGGATGAGGCCATATCTCAGGATTATGCAACGCAGTAATCAAATCAGTTAACCTGGACATGCCATTGGTCCGCGTAAAGTTGACTTTGACCCACAGCCTAGGTATTAAGGCTCGTCTGAAAGCTACCAAATTGAGGTGAGGTGTCGATTATGAGTATAGACCGGATTGTGCTGGCCTTTGCCGGCGCGGTAATTTTGTTGAGCCTGCTGCTCTCTCTCTACCACAGCCAGAACTGGTTATGGCTGACCGCATTCGTCGGGGCCAATCTGTTTCAGTCAGCCTTTACCGGATTCTGTCCCCTGGCGGTCATTTTGAAGAAGATGGGCAAACAGAGCGGGGCGGCATTCTAGAGAGTTCCTGTTGATACCCCATCTTCCAGCGGGAGGGGTAATAACCATCATCAGCGCTGAAAACTCAAACGTGCACCCTGCAGCTGATCCATAACCCTGCCATGGTGATAGGCCAGCTGTCCGTTCACGAAGGTAGCGGCGATGGAGGAGCGCAGACGCATCCCCTCAAGCGGCGACCAGCCGCACTTGTAGAGCACATCATCCCGCTCCACCCGAAAGGCGTGATCATAATCCACCAGCACCAGATCCGCCCAGTACCCCTCGCGCAGATAACCGCGCTCTTCAATAGCAAACAGCCGGGCCGGGGCATGACTGGTCTTCTCGACCAGCATCTCCAGTGACAGATATTCATCCCGGCACAATTCCAGCATCATCGGCAATGCATGTTGCACCAGGGGCAGTCCTGATGGGGCCTGAAAATAGTTACCCAACTTCTCTTCCAGCAGATGCGGTGCATGATCTGTGGCGACAACATCGATGCGCCCCTCCTTCAGGGCCTGACGCAGGGCGTCACGGTCACTGGATCGCTTGATGGCCGGATTGCATTTGATAAAGGCCCCCTTGAGATCATAATCCTTGTCCGAGAAGAACAGGTGATGTACACACACCTCCGCGGTGATCCTCTTCTCATCCAGCGGCTTGTCCTCAAACAGCTTCATCTCCCTGGCTGTGGTCAGATGCAGTACATGCAGACGGGTGCCATGGCGTTTGGCCAGATCCACTGCTAATGAGGAAGAGAGATAGCAGGCCTCCTCACTCCTAATCATAGGATGCATGGCTATGGGAACATCGTCTCCATACTTGGCCCGCATCTTATCCTCATTGCGTTTGATGGTGGGCGAATCCTCACAGTGGGTGGCCACCAGCACCGGGGCATCACGAAATATTTTGTCCAGACTCTCCTCCCGGTCCACCAGCATATTACCGGTGGAGGCCCCCATGAACACCTTGATACCGCAGGCCTGTTTGGGATCCAGGGATCGGATGACATCTATGTTGTCGTTGGTTGCACCGAGATAGAAGGCGTAGTTTGCCGCAGAGCTTTCCGCTGCAATCTGATATTTCGATTCCAGCGCCTCCAGGGTTACCGTATTGGGGTTGGTGTTGGGCATATCCATATAACTGGTAATGCCTCCCGCCACCGCCGCCCGCGACTCAGAGTAGATAGTGCCTTTGTCGCTGGCTCCAGGTTCGCGGAAGTGAACCTGATCATCAATCATGCCCGGTAGCAGAAGGCGCCCCTTGGCATCCATCACCCGACAGTTGTTTGGGCATTTAATCTCTGCAGCTACCTGTTCGATCCGGCCACCCTTTATCAGTAGGTCGCCATCCAGAATCAACCCTTCGTTCACCATCCTGGCATTTGTTATCAGGGTCATATCGGTCATCAATCATACTCCCGGTCTTTCCAGTTACGGATCGCCGTGAACACATCTGCCCCGGCCGTTAACTTACGTCCAGCGTATCTCTCTGCTGCGGCAATTACTGTCGGCTGCCCCGAACGCAGAAAGGGGTTTGTCTCTAACTCCAGTTGCAGCAGAGAGGGAACAGTAGGTTCACCCCGGCTGCGTTGCTCACTGGCTGCTTGATAGCGCACCTGGAGCGACTCACTCTCAGGCTCAACCCATTTGGCAAAGCCAAGATTGGCCATGGTGTATTCGTGTGCACAATAGACCAGGGTATCTGCCGGCAGCGCCGCAATGGCCTGCAGAGAGTTATGTAGCTGCTCATGGGTCCCACTGAACACCCGGCCACATCCACAGGCAAACAGGGTATCGCCACAGAACAACACCCCTGCAGCATAATATGCCACATGCCCCTCGGTATGGCCCGGAACATCCATCACCTCGAACTCGTCCCCAAGCCAGGGAAGCTCAATCTTGTCTCCGCCCCTGACCGGCCTGGTGACGGATGAAATAGGCTCAGTTGCCGGTCCATACACCGGCGCGTCCGGCCACACCTCAAGCAGCCCGGCAACCCCACCGGTATGATCACCGTGTTTGTGGGTAAGCAGGATGGCGGCCAGCTCCAGCCCCTCAAGCCGGAACAGATCCAGCACCGGATCTTCATCCCCAGGGTCGACCACCACCGCCTGATGGTTGTTATCCTGCTGCAACAACCAGATGTAGTTATCATCAAAGGCCGGAATGGGACGAATATTTAACATGACTATTTTCCGTATAGCTCCTCAGGTGAGATAAGCGGTTCGCTGATCACTTCGAGGCGATCACCGCGCAGCGCATTGTAAAAACAGCTGCGCCTCCCGGAGTGACAGGCGGGTCCGGTCTGATCCACTATCAGGAGTATAGTGTCTCCATCGCAATCGAACCGTATATCCTTCAGCATCTGCACCTGACCGGAAGACTCACCTTTGCGCCACAGCTTCTGACGGGAACGGGAGAAATAGCAGACGCGGCCGGTGCTGATGGTCTCATCCAAGGCCTCCCGGTTCATCCAGGCCATCATCAGAACCTCGCCAGAGTCATACTGCTGGGCGATTGCGGGCAGCAGTCCGTCGGCATTAAACGGAAGAGTCTCAACAACCTCAGCCCAAGGCAGAGATTGACCAAGCTTAAATTTTTCTGTCTGTTTGAACATATCCATCCACTCACAATAAATTTCACATCAAATGGCCTGCCAGTCACGCCATAAAACCTGCGATGAATCATAACATCCTTGTGACACCATTCGCAGGGTGGATATCTCATACAGGTAAATTGACTCAGTCCCTGATTATCAGAGTATACTTCCAGCGTCTGCAGCAGATTTAACAACCCATGCAAATATTCAGAGTCTCATTCATAAATCACGGCAAGGTCTACGAGATCTATGCCGAGACCGTACGTCAGGGAGATCTCTACGGATTCGTGGAGATTGCCGGGATAGTCTTTGGCGAAACCAGCTCGGTAGTAATCGATCCAAGTGAAGAGAAGCTGAAGGCAGAGTTCGGCGGGGTCAACAGAACCCTGGTACCCATACACTCCGTAATCCGCATCGACGAAGTAAAGAAACAGGGCCAGAGCAAGATAATAGAATTGGATGCGAATGCCAACGTTACGCCATTCCCCACCAGCTTCGCACCTCCAGGAAAAGGAAAAGATAAATAACCTGGCAGCTACGATTAGATAAAACAGTGGACGCAGCTAGTTCTGTCCCAACAATACCAGGCTCCTTGCAGCCGCCGCCTAGCCTATACCACTCTATCATCATGCATATTCTCCTCATTATAATCATCAGCCTATTTGGGTTAATCCTGCTATTTCCACTGGTGCTGCATTGGTCCTACCGTGCTCCTCGCGTAGTCGAGTCGTCCACCCCCATGCAACTTGGCCTTCAGTTTTCCCAACATTTTCTTCCTGGGGTAAAGGGCAAACGTCTCTTCTCCTGGCTGATCCCGGCTGAGGGGAGTTGCTGTAGCCTGGTGATAGTCCACGGCTGGGGAGGCAATGCCGAGATGATGCTGCCACTGGTGCGGCCTTTCCATCAGGCAGGTATGGATGTACTCCTCTATGATGCGCGCAATCATGGAAAGAGCGATAGCGATAGCTTCTCCTCCCTGCCCCGCTTCGCCGAGGACATCGGAACTGCCCTGGAGTGGCTCCGGCAGCGTAATCCTGACAACCGGATTGTCGTGCTCGGCCACTCGATCGGTGCAGCGGCTGCGATTCTGGCCGCCTCCCACCGGGAGGATATCGATCTGGTGATAGGGGTATCCGGGTTTGCTCATCCGAATCTGGTCATGGGACGCCAATTGGACAGACCATGGATTCCAGGTTTCGTCCGCTCACTGATCTTGAACTATATCCAGTGGGTTATCGGTTTTCGTTTTGATGACATCGCCCCCATGAACCGCATCGCTTATGTCCGCTGCCCGGTACTGCTGGCGCACGGCACGGAGGACCAGACAGTGCCTATCAGTGATATGCATCTGATTGAAGCAAACGCCACTGCTGACCGGCCGATTCGCGTTCTCCCGGTCACAGGGGCAAAACATGACTCCGTTGAGCTGTTCCAGCAGCACGCCGGGGAGATGCTCGAGTTTATTCTGGAGAATCTGCCTCCGGTAAGGCGGTGAGCCGCTGTCAATAACTGCTTTAGCTGAGGAGAGCCACCCTCATTCAATCACCGCCACCGATTTCACCTGCACCCACACCTGCTTGCCAGGAGCCAATCCCAAGGCATCTACGGAGCGGGCGGTCAGCCTGGAAATCAGTGGTGTCTCCCCCACCGCTACCCGCACCAATCTTACCGCGGGATGACCGTTGGCTGCGATCTCCGTTACCCTGGCCTGCAGCAGATTGAGAATGCTTACATCATCATGCCGGTCAAGTGCCAGACTCACATCACGGGCAAGTACCCGCAACCGCAGCCGCTGCCCTATCTCAACACCTATATCACGCACCCACATGCTGCCACCGGGAAATTCAGCCCGGACCAGATGCCAGGTCGGGTCACACTCTGCCACGGTTGCATCCAGCACCACGCCGGCATCCTCCTCATGCCGGATAGGCAGATCGAGGCGGGCCAGTGTCTCGGTGAGCGGACCATTGGCCAACGCTCTGCCATTTTCAAGTACCACCAGGTGATCCGCCAGGCGGGCCACCTCGTCCGGCGAATGGGTGACATAAAGCAACGGGATCGACAGCCTGTCATGCAGCCGCTCCAGATAGGGCAGGATCTCCCCCTTGCTCTTGTGGTCCAGGGCGGATAGCGGCTCATCCATCAGCAGCAGGCGCGGACTGGTCAACAAGGCGCGGGCGATGGCGACCCGCTGACGCTCACCCCCGGAGAGCCGATCAGGCGCCCGTTTCAACATGCCGCCAAGCCCCAGCCACTCTACCGCCTGCTCGAATCCTACCTGCCGTTCACTCTCAGATATCCGGCGGTAACCATACTCCAGGTTCCGGCGCACCGAGAGATGCGGGAACAGACTCGCCTCCTGAAACACATAGGCCAATGGCCGGCGATGAACCGGCAGAAAGAGATCTGAGTTCTGCCACACCTCTCCGTTGATTCGCAGCTCACCCTGTGCTCGCTCTAATCCGGCTATACAGCGTAGCAGTGTGGTCTTGCCAGAACCGGAATGGCCGAACAGGGCGGTGACCCCTCGTCCTGGAAGATCCAGATCCACATCCAACGAGAAATCGCCCAGATTTGTACGAAATCTGGCATAGATCGGGCTGAATGTCCTCTGCTTATCTGCCTGCCGTTCCTGAGCAGGCGTACCCATATCACTCATGCCTGGCTCCCACGTTCAATACGCCCGTTGACCAGGTAGAGGATCAATAGCACTAAAAAGGAGAAGAAAAGCATTCCGCCCGAGAGCAGATGGGCCTGTCCATACTCCAGCGTCTCCACGTGATCATAGATGGCCACCGAGAGCACCTTGGTCTCGCCCGGGATATTGCCACCGATCATCAACACCACACCGAACTCGCCCACGGTATGGGCAAAGGCCAGTACCCCGGCGGTCAGAAACCCGGGCCGTGCCAGAGGTAACGCTATGGTCATAAAGCGGTCCCAGGGCGATGCGCGCAGGGTTGCCGCCACCTCCATAGGGCGATCACCCAGGGCCTCAAAGGCATTTTGCAATGGCTGAACCACAAACGGCATTGAGTAGATCACCGAGGCCACCACCAACCCCCAGAAGGTGAACGGCAAGGTGCCGAGCCCCAGGATTTCGGTGAACCTCCCTACCGGACCATGGGGTCCGAGTAGCAGCAGCAGATAGAATCCCAGTACCGTAGGCGGCAACACCAGTGGCAGGGCGATCACTGAGGCCAACGGCTGTTTTAACCAGTGACGGGTGTGTGCCAGCCACCAGGCGATGGGGGTACCCACCAGCATCAGGGTCAAAGTGGTAACACTGGCCAGCTTGATGGTAAGCGCCACCGTTTGCCATTCAAAACTCATACTGTCTCTCCCATATCCTGCCTATGCGCAGTGATTATTCAGTACCATAGCCATAACCTTCGATAATGGCATGCGCCTCCGGTCCCTGCAGGAACTTAAGAAATGCGGTTGCCGCTGGATTACTCTCCCCTCTCTTTAACAGTACCGCCTGCTGGGCGATAGGGGCATAATAGGACTCCGGAATAACCCACAGGCTACCGGCATCACCCTTCCATGCCTTGACCTGGGAGTAGGCTACCATGCCCGCCTCAGCATTACCGGTGACAACAAACTGGAAGGTCTGGGCGATAGAGTCGCCCTGTACCAGCTTCCCCCTGACCTGCCCCCACACCCCGAGATGCTCCAGCACCTGCTGGGCTGCCAAGCCGTAAGGGGCGGTCTTGGGGTTGGCGATTGCGGCACGGGGAAAGCTCAATGTCTTGAGATAACCCTCACCATCAGCAAAGGCATCGGCCTTGGCGCTCCATAGGACCAACTTCCCCTTGGCGTAGGTAAACCTGGTACCAGCCACTGCCAGCCCCTGCTCTTCGGCCTTCGCCGGACGTTTGCTGTCGGCCGCCAGAAACAGCTCAAACGGTGCGCCATTCTCAATCTGGGAATAGAGTTTACCGGTGGAGCCAAAACTCACCTTTGCGCTATGGCCGGTGGCCTTCTCGAATAGAGGCACGATGTCGCGTGTGGCATCAGTGAAATTGGCGGCTACTGCCACCACCACCTCTGCCGCCTGCACGCTACCCATGGATATCAGTAGCGCAGCTACCAGGCCAAGTTTTTGTTTACTTCTCTGCTGGTTCATTATGATCACTCCTAGTTAGATAAAGTTGACTGCAGCATATCTATCCGGCATCAGATACCTCCATTCGATATACTCACTCAAACATAACGATCAACAGAGCAACTAGCGTGCCAGTACTTTTTGTTCAGGTTTTCAGGTGTTTAATAACGGTGGCCCAGTTGCAGAATGTAGCATTTGCCACAAAATGCGCTATATCCGACACAATATATCGCATGATATGAACCTTAACTCAGGAAACAGATGAACGTCAATGCGGATCTTCTGGCGGCTGTAAGCTCATGAGTTTTTCCAAGGCGGCCATCTCCTTGGAAGCAGCACCCATGGCATCACTCTCCATCTTGCGATAACGGTGCAGTACCTCGCGCCCAAGATCGGTTATGCGGGCACCGCCACCGCCCTTCCCTCCCTTTACCTTCTCCACCAGCGGGGAACGAAAACATTGATTCATGGTATCGACCAATAACCATGCACGCCGGTAACTCATTCCCATGCGTCTCGCGGCAGCTGAGATGGAACCCTCCTCAGCGATATGCTCCAGCATATCTGCCTTGCCCGGCCCAACAGCGATGGCATGGCCGAAAAAAATCCGCACACGCGGTTGCGGCGGCCCCTTATCATGCTGTTTTGAGTCTGGCTGCCTGCCTTGTGAATGATTTTTCTTTGTATTCCGACGCATGGGGCAAGGTATTTTTCAGTGAGGATATAGAGTGGCAAAGTATAGCAATACAGCTACTCCTCCGCGACAGCGGAAATAGCTCAAACCTGAAATTTGGATGCAGCTAGATTCGCAGATGCAGGGGGCTGAAAAAATTATATCCGGTGCTTTGGGGGCACCTGGTAAACATCTGTTGCATCTATATATATTTGCTGGAAGCGCACTGAGATGGAAAGAGTAATGTCTGTTGCAACGACTGGCGGTGGAGCGGTCTATTCCCTTTCCGAATAAAAATTATAAAACTGCTTAGCCGTTCTTCCACTTCTGGACGCACGCTGTTGGGCGAATGATTTTGCAGCCGCATGCAGCAACGCCTTATCTCCGGAGTAATTCGGAAAATAGCTATCAACAATCTCCAAATACTGCTCGATGCTTGGCGGATAAAAGGATATCCATAATCCAAACCTGTCGGATAAAGATATTTTTTCCTCTACCGCATCTGAGTAATGCAAATCACCATCAACGATTTTTGTATTGAGATTATCCCGCATAAATTCCGGCATCAGATGCCGGCGGTTTGATGTCACATACAATAGAATATTCTTGGGAGGCAGTTCGATGGATCCGTCCAGTATGGTTTTTAATACCACATAGGTGCTCTCGTTCTCCTCAAATGAAAAGTCATCGCAGTAGAGGATAAATTTAAACGGAAGGTCTCTAATCTCATCCGCTATCTCCGGAAGGTTATGCAGATCATTCTTATATACCTCTATCAAGCGCAGGCCATGCATCTTATATTCATTTAACACGGCCTTTATCAGCGATGATTTTCCAGTCCCCCTTGCACCCCATAACAGAGCATTATTTGCTGGTTTACCTGAGATATAGCGTTCGGTATTGGATATTAAATCCGTTTTCTGCCGATCAATGCCAACCAGAGAGCCAAGTGAAATCGGATCAACCTCGCCAACGGCATGAAGTTGATGTTTCTGCTGCCGCCACACAGCAGCACATATTTCATCCCAATTTATTGCCATTGTTGCTATACAGCCAGTCCTGAATTCAAGTTAAAGCACGAGAGGGCTGACACCAATAGGTCATGCAGCTTTGCATGAATGCCGTGCTCACAGACATCCACTCCAGCGTGTAGCGGAGTGGATACTTAAATCACCTGCAGACAGTTAGCTGTTCTCCCCTGCAAAATAGTCCTTGGTCAGCTTGAACACCACCGGACTTAACAGCAACAGCGCGATCAAATTCGGCAATGCCATAAGCGCATTCAAGGTGTCTGCCACCAGCCAGATAAAACTCAACTTTGCCACAGCTCCGACAGGTACAGCAATTATCCAGAGCACCCTAAAAGGCACGATGGAGCGCACTCCGAACAGGTATTCCACACACTTCTCGCTATAGAAACTCCATCCTAGCAGGGTGGTAAATGCGAACAGGGCAAGACCGAGCGTAACTATATAACTGCCGACACCAGGCAGGGCCGATTCGAACGCCGCAGCCGAGAGTGAAGCACCGGTCTCCCCGCCGGTCCATACACCTGTGATCACGATAACCAAACCAGTCATAGAGCAGATAATTATGGTATCGATGAAGGTGCCCAGCATAGCGACCGTGCCCTGGCGTACCGGACTATCCGTCTCTGCCGCCGCATGGGCGATAGGGGCGCTTCCCAAACCAGCCTCATTGGAGAATACTCCGCGGGCCACGCCATACCGGATAGCAGCCCAGACTGCCGCTCCGGCAAAACCACCGGTGGCGGCCACCGGAGAAAATGCGGACTTAACGATAAGCACAACCGCAGCAGGAACTGCGCCAATGTTCATGATAATCACGGTCAATCCAGCCAACACATAGGCGACAGCCATAAACGGAACCAATCTTCCTGCCACCTCGGCAATCCTTTTGATGCCACCGATCAACACCAAGGCAACCAATACCGCCATGCCAATACCGGTAAAAACATGTGGAATAGCAAAGGTAGAGAACAGCGCATCAGCCACCGAATTGGCCTGTACCGTGTTTCCGATACCGAAACCCGCCATGGCACCAAAGACGGCAAAGGCACCGCCCATCCAAATCCATTTTCCACCCAGACCGTTCTTGATGTAGAACATGGGACCACCGATGTGATTGTTCTCTTCATCCACCTCGCGGTATTTCACCGCCAGCACCGCTTCGGCATATTTAGTGGCCATGCCGACCAGGGCGGTACACCACATCCAGAACAGGGCGCCAGGACCTCCCAAAAAGATGGCCGTTGCAACACCAGCAATATTGCCGGTACCTATCGTGGCCGAAAGTGATGTCATCAGGGCGTTGAAAGGCGTGATATCACCTTCACCTGCCGACTCCCGGCCTGACCATAACATCCGAAATCCATAGCCAAGGCGCGCCAACGGCATCAGCTTGAGACCAACCATAAGGAACAGGCCGGTACCAAGAATCAAGGCCAGCATCCAGGGACCCCAGGCATACCCGTTGATCAGCCCAATAAAATCACTTAACGCTTGCATCAAAACCTCCCCATAGATCTTATTTTCATCTGCACTATACACCCAGATATTGGCTTTGTCCGTTACACCGTTGGCGCAGAATCGTCTGATTAAACCTAGGGCAACGTGCCTGAATCCAGCTAAACAGATAAACTCAATTGGTTGAATATACTGTATGGGCCTGATACAAACCAATAATCCCGTACATAACAAAAACCGATGCAGCGACAAAGCACCCAAATGAAAGAACTATATGATCTGGAACTGACCCTAAACTCACGCACGCCGATAATCGTTATCGAGTCCCAGGAGGAGTTGCGCGTTATCCAGTTGCTTACACAACTGGGTATGCGTCTACAACACCCACTATTCCGCTGGTCGGTTACCGATGGGCTGCAGCGGCTGGAGGTAGACTATGACCCCCAGCGTTCAGTCTCGGAACCGGATGATGTGTTAAAGCACATCAAGGCGCTGTCTCGCCCGGGGATATTTCTGTTGCTGGATTTCCATCCATACCTGAACGACCCGATTCACATCCGTCTCATTAAGGAGATTGCTCAGGGATATCAACAGATCCAGCGTACCCTCATCTTTCTCAGCCATGAGATCCAGATACCGCCTGAGCTGAAACACCTGTCGGCCAGATTCCAGCTGCAGATGCCCGATCGTTCCGCCATCAGACAGCTGATCCAGGACGAGGCCAGACGCTGGCAAGCCGGCAGTAGTGATAATGGCCGGGTCAAGGTGGATCGGGAGGCGATGGAAAAATTAGCCAATAACCTGGCAGGGGTTACTACTACGGACGCACGCAGACTGATACGAACCGCCATTGAGGATGATGGCGCCATCACCCATGATGACCTGCCGACCATCATGCAGGCAAAATATGAACTGATCAGCAAGGACGGGGTTATCTCCTTCGAATACGACACGGCCAGATTCTCAGAGGTGGCCGGCCAACAGCGCCTCAAACAGTGGCTGGAGCAGAGACGCAAGGCCTTCATTGGCGACGCCGCATCTTTGGATCAACCCAAGGGCATCATGCTGTTGGGAGTCCAGGGTAGCGGCAAAAGTCTTGCCGCCAAGGCCGTGGCTGGAACCTTTGGCATCCCGCTGTTGCGTATCGACTTCGGCACCCTCTATAACAAGTTCTACGGCGAGACCGAGAAAAATCTGCGCCATGCCCTGGATACCGCCGATATAATGGAGCCATGTGTACTCTGGATGGATGAGATCGAAAAAGGCATCGCTGTTGACACATCTGATGACGGCCTGTCCATGCGCATGCTGGGCACTCTGCTGACCTGGATGGCTGAGAGAAAATCCCGTGTCTTCGTGGTGGCAACATCCAATGACATTGAGCGCCTGCCCCCAGAGCTCGTTCGCAAAGGGCGTCTGGATGAGATCTTCTTTATCGACCTGCCTGATTCTGAGACCAGACAAGAGATATTCAAGATACATCTTAGAAAACGCAATCTCGCCCCCAGCGGCTTCGACCTGAAACTGCTGGCAGCTGCCAGCCAGGGCTTTTCCGGGGCAGAGATTGAGCAGGCCATCGTTGCCAGTCGCTACGCAGCTCAGGCCCAGGAGATAACGGTAGATACAGAGCAACTGCTGGAAGAGCTCAAACGCACCAAACCCCTATCTGTGGTCATGGCTGAAAAGATTCAGCAACTCCGCCTGTGGGCGGCAGACCGCACAGTCCCTGCAGGATAATATCAATGGCATCACCACAACTACTTGGCCAACTTGGGGCCATCCATGAGATGTTGACTCAGCTGGTCGAGTCAACCCCGGAGAGCGACTGCTACCGCTGTTTTAATCCACATCTGGCACCGCTCGCCTGGTATCTTGGCATAAGCGCCTACCAAGAGACCTTCTGGTTAAGAGAGACAATCCAGGGTGATGATGACCTGACCGCACGGGTGAGAGAGCTGTTTGTATCAGATAAAGCACCAACACCGGAGCAGTGGTCACAGCTACCGCCAAAGGAGCACCTGTTAAACTGGGCCAGGGAGATCCAGGACGAAAACCTGCGACTCCTGGCCAATCCGGGCATGTTGCCAAATCACCCCCTGCTGGAACATGACCGGGTGTTACATCAGATACTGCAGGAGCATCACCGCATCTTTGAGACCATGCTGATGGTGTTAACGGCTCGACAGCTTGAGTTCGGAGAGCAGCAACATCGGGTGACACAACCCCTAACCGCCGCCAAGCCATGCTCAGACATCGTCGACATTACCCAGGGCCACTACCGGATCGGGGCTAAAGATCCCATCTCAGCATACGATAATGAACTGCCAGCGCAGGTGATCAATTTGAGCAGTTTCCGCATATCCAGCACCCCGATCAGCAACGCTGAATTTCTCAGCTTTATGCAGGATGGCGGCTATGCACAGCAAAAATTATGGTCTGATGCCGGCTGGAAGTGGCAGCAAGACAATAGCCAAACCCAGCCTTATCACTGGAGGAAGGATCAATCCGGCAACTGGTTCGGTATCGGACTGAACGGCCCGGCAGATCTGCCAGCGAAAGACCCACTGATGGGGATAAATCAGTATGAGGCAGAGGCGTATGCAGCCTGGGCAGCCGCACAGCGAGATGAGCTGTCTGGCGCAATACTCCAACATGAGTATCAGTGGGAGGTAGCGGTACGCACCCAGGCAATAAAGGAGTTCGGACGCGCATGGGAGTGGTGTTCCAACCCGTTCCACCCCTATACCGGATATAGACCAGCAGCTGATGGCATCCTCTCTACTCATGGATTTGACGACGGCCTGATAAGCCTGCGCGGCTCCAGCATCTACACCCAAGGTTCGTTACGCAGACCGAGCTATCGTAACCATAGCCCTGCAACCAGCAGGCACCTGTTTGCCGGGGCCAGACTGGTCTTTCCTCCCACGCAGTAGCCAGATAAAAAATGCCCTGCATGGTTTCCCATGCGGGGCATCTGATTCCTGCATAGTGTTCAGATCCTACTTGGGAGCTTCAGCCTTTGGCTTCTCCTCTTTTACCGGAGTCTTATTCTCAAATGAGAGCAGCTCTATCTCAAATACAAGCGCCTCGTTCTGGCTGATTACTGGCGGTGAACCATTTTCTCCGTAGGCCTCCTCAGATGGAATGACCACCTGCCATTTCGCCCCTTTGTTCATCTTGGAGATAACCTCTCTAAACCCCGGAATAACATGTGCCAGATTAAAGGTTGCCGGACCACCATGGCGTTTTGAACTATCAAACACTGAGCCATTTATATGGGTTCCCACATAGTCTACGGTAACATCTGAATCACTCTTCGGCGACTCACCCTTACCCTTCACCAGTACCAGATACTGGACCCCGTTAGGAAGGACCACCACTCCTTTCTTCTTCTTGTTCTCCTCCAGGAATTTCTTTCCGTCCTCAAGATTGCGTTGCGCCTGCTCCTGGTTAATTTTGATTATCTTGGCCTTAACCTCGGTCAGGGTCTCGGTCATCTCTTCCTTGGTGATCTTTGGTTCTTTGTTTGCAAAGGCATCATCTATCGCTGCGATAATAGCCGCCTTATCCACTGTTACCGCCTGGTCCAGCATCTGCTGGCCAAAGGTATAACCCAGGGTATAACTAAACCTCTGCTCCAATGTTTTCAGTTCACCCTCACCCGCAACAGCGATCGCGGACATCCATGAGAAAATCAGCAGCGATATGAGTGTGTAGACACGTGTAGACATAAATATTCCTTATATTTCGTTGATATTGATAAGTTTACATGAACTGCCCAGACCAGTTATGGCCAGAACCCTATCTGTTTACTTGGTTTAACGCAATTACAACCTCCATCCAGCGTCAATATTTGTCATTTCGTCACATTTATGGCGCATTTTGCTGGTATAACGGTCGCAATGGATCTATATTTAGATCATCAAGGGCAGATGTAACTATGGCAATTACTTCAGTAACAGGTTCAGCATTACAGGGTATCCAGCGCGGATTGCAGGGACTGCGCCGCAATGCGTCCGAGATTGCCAGTGCCGAGAACATGAGATCTGGCCCAGGCAAAGATATGACGCGCGCGCTGGTTGAATTGCATCAAAATAAATTATACACCTCAGCAAACATCAAGACCCTTAAGACTGCCGACGAGATAATCGGCACCCTTCTGGATATCAAGGCCTGATCCAGCCAATCCATTGGCACAGGCTAAATAAACAGCATCGACAGATCTATCGCCTTCACATCTTTGGTAAGTGCACCAACCGAGATATCATCCACCCCGCACTGAGCCTTTTCCCGTATCCCCTCTAAAGAGATTCCACCGGACGCCTCAAGTCTGGCCCTTCCGGCATTCAATGCGACCGCTTCCCGCAACTGCTCATTGGAAAAGTTATCCAGCAGGATGCGGCGTGCTCCTGCAGATATGGCCTCCTCCATACCGGCCAGATCCTCAACCTCCACCTCAATCTCAAGCTCAGGCGATGATTTGATCGCAGCCTCTACCGCAGCAGTAATCGAGCCTGCAGCAGCGATATGGTTCTCCTTTATCAGGATCGCATCGTAAAGACCTATCCGGTGGTTATAACAACCACCGGTTACCACCGCATATTTTTGTTGCAATCGCAATCCTGGCAGGGTCTTACGCGTATCCAGAATACGCACCCCGGTGCCAGCAACTGCATCTGCATAACTGCGCGCCATGGTAGCGGTACCGGAAAGGGTCTGAAGATAGTTGAGCGCTACGCGCTCTCCGGTAAGCAACGCCCTGGTATCCCCCTCAAGTTCGCAGATAATGGAACCGGGTGAGGCGGTGTCTCCATCCTGAATAATCCAGGTTATGGATATATCGGGGTTAAGCTGACGGAACACCTCATCAAACCACACCGTACCGCACAGCACAGCCGGCTCCCGACAGATCACCTGTACCTTGGAGAAAGAATCTTCCGGGATCAGGGATGCAGTGCGATCACCGTCGCCTACATCCTCTTCCAGAGCAAGTTTAACTTGATTTGCAACCGCCTCTGGTGACGGTATAGAAATACTCAATTCAGCAACAACCCCCGCGTCAGGCAGGTTCCGGTGCGGTATTGCCGGAACCCTTCAGAGAGGCAATCATCGCCGCAAATGCGCGATCCATCAAGGGGTCTTCCGCTCCGGCTATGACAAACGCCGACCCAACCCGCAAGGCAAGGGCCAGTTCTGCCACATCCATCTCTTTCGCCTTAATCCCTTTTCTATTAACAAACAGGTAGTTGTCACTAACACTGCTTCTCCATGAGAGTTTGATCCTGGACTTGACACCATCCTTCTCTTTTATCTCCAGCCAACTACCCAGAGGTATACTCTCCGCAAGCTGCTTATACTTCTCCGCCTCCCGCGGAGGAAGCGGATTCGAGCTTATTTTGGCAGCAGCGTTGTCCGCACCATCCTCTACAGACTCCTCCAGCACCAGATCTTCCGCTATCAATTCCGCCGGGATCTTTCTGCCCTGGAGACAGTTCAGATGCACCCTCTCCAGATCCTTAAACAACCTACTCAGCATGTGCTGATCACATAGGATATCGCTCATCTCACGCCGCATTATGCTGATCACTTCAGGGATTTCCCGCAGCAGCTTTTCACGCTCGCCGCTATCGCTCTTAGGTTCAACGGTCCAGATCAGGCGATCCATTACATTCAAGGCATCCAGCCACTCCTTGCTCTTGGCGCCACGCCGCAGAAAGTGCAGCATAAGTACATCTTTCCAGCCTTCATTCAACAAATTCACTACGGCCAACGGCATATCGGTTTGGCCCTTAATACGCCTGTCTATCTCTGTCTTTACCCGGCGTTTAGCCACACCCAACTGTTCCTTGCCACGGGCAATCTGCGTAGTCCTTCTCTCTGCCGCCTCGGATCCGCGTTGCTCATTCTCCAGGAACCTGTTCAGCTCCTCACCCAGCTCTTCATATAGACTGATGTCTTCATTGAAATCAGACAGAACGCGCTTAACTATGGATTCGATCTTGCCATACAGGCTGTTCTTGGACTTATCCTTTTCGCCCGACCAGCCAACCACAGCACGCGCCATGTCATTCAACAGACGCCTGGCCGGATGCGAACTTTTTGCAAAGAACCCCTTATCCAGGATTGCGGCTTTGATGATCGGTATCTGCAACTGTGCCAACAGCAGCTTCATCGCATCTGGAATATTTTTATCCCCCAGAATGAACTCAAACAGCATTGAAACCATATCTATGGTATCGCTATCTACCTGCTTTACCGAGCCAATCTCCGGGTTTCCCGCGACCGCACGCAACTCCTGCAACAGATTGCTCTTCAGGTTTACATATCCGATATTTCCATTATCGGCATCGTATGAATTTGCTATGGCGTCGCTATGCTGTAACGCAGAAAGTGCGTTGATTACCTGAGTCGTATCCGCTCGTGGCATGCCGGGGTTAAACACACCAGCCGCAGGTGAGCTGCTCTGTATTCCAGCAAGGAGTTGCCGCAGGGTATCAAACAACTCTGCCGACGCCTCCTCATCCTCATGCGACAAAACGCCGCTACGCCTATAATCCCCGCTAGAGGCGGCACCAGCTTCCAATCTGCCGGAAGTGGCTGCAGCCACCTTGGTGCGTCTTATCATCGGCCTGAGCTTGGGGATTACTCCGGCATCGCGCATCAACTCATTAATTCCTGCATATACCTCGTCCAGATGAGAAACCACCTCCTGTTCAAACACCTTATAGATAACCAGCTTGGTGGGAATATCGGTATCCAGAACCTGAATAGATGAACGGAAGGCATTACATATCTTATCTGGGGCCAACGGGTTGTTCCTGCTCTCAACCGGCATTCCGTTAAGCAGCTTACTGAACCTCTGTTCTAGCGCGTAAAGCTCGCGCAAACAGATGTTCTCGCCCCTGGCGACCATGCTGGAGATAGCAAGTTCCTCTTCCAGGGTATCGGATTCAATCAAGGCAAGGCTGTCAAAATCCACCTCGTCCTGTTCACCTGACATGGACGGGGAAGACCATGAGCGCCAAAAATTATCGTAGCCGGAAAGGATTACCGCCTGGAAAGACTCCTCTATACCCTCACGCTCCTTGCGCACATCTCTCATTGCGTCGAAATAGCGTGTTTGCAGATCGTTACTTTCGGCCTTATCCGCCAGCTTATACAGGGTATCATCAAGCTTCTCGAATAGAGTTTCACCAAGCATGCCCATACCTCTGGACATCGCCTGCCGACAACTGTCTATAATTGCCCGGTTCTGCTCTACAGATTTAGCCTGACCATTTGTCAGACCTGAACGGTCCAACGATATGATATTATTCCTGCGTCCTGCCATACATGCCTCAAATTCACAACAATCTACCCTACTGTTAAATATAAATTCCCAACCTATGAACTACTGTGATATGTCTCACAGTTCAATCAGATACGAGCATCGCATCACATTCCCCGGGTGAATATTGGCGCAAAAAGGTAATTTTTTACCGCTAGAGCAGCTAAGGCTCGAGTGAGCCGTAAATGCGAATCATTTTCCTAAACCAGCCTGAGCCTACAAAGCGCGTCCGATTGCGTCAGGCGCCCATGCTCAGAACATGCAGATTAATTATAGCAGCACCAGTTGAGGCATCAGATAAGATGGCTAGTGTTGCCCCAGATGTCTGGATTCGTGTATTGTCGTAACATCACCATTGTTGACAGGGTTAGCGCCGGTACACAAGTCATGGGGCAGCCAGGTATCACTCTAGACGTTAACAAAAGGTTTATTGAATAGCAGTGGTAAAATCCCTGATAAAAAACCTTGCCACATCACTGCTTGAGAGCATGCGCGATCTCGCTCCTATCATTGCAGTAATCGCCTTTTTCCAACTCTTTATCCTACATGGGCGTTTACCCAACCTGCTGGGTATGCTGGGTGGCGTATTCCTGGTAACCCTCGGTCTTACACTTTTCGTGTATGGCCTAAGAATCAGTCTGTTCCCAATCGGTGAATCCATGGCCCGTAACTTCGCCAGCAAGGGCAGTCTGTTTTGGATACTGATCTTTGCCTTTGCCCTCGGCTTTGGCACTACGGTGGCAGAACCAGCATTGATCGCCGTGACCAATGAGGCGGCACTGGTCGCCGCAGATGGCGGTATGATTGCCAATACTCAGGCAGCGGTTCAAGACTACGCAGATGGACTACGTTTAACTGTGGCAATCTCCGTTGGTCTGGCTATCGCAATCGGTGTACTGCGAATCATTAGAGGCTGGCCCATCCAGCACCTGATCATAGGTGGATACCTATGCGTGGTAATTATGACCATATTTGCCCCTCCCAACATCATCGGCATCGCCTATGATTCCGGCGGAGTCACCACCTCAACCATAACTGTGCCACTGGTAACGGCCCTGGGGGTCGGGCTTGCCACCAGCATCCGTGGCCGCAACCCCATGACCGACGGCTTCGGATTGATTGCATTTGCTTCACTCACTCCGATGATCTTTGTTATGGGCTATGGGATGCTGCTATGAGTTCAGGCATTATGAGTTTCCTCCACTCCCTGGCCACAACCGCCCGTGATGTAGTCCCGATCGCCTTAATCCTGTTTGGATTTCAGATCTTTGTGTTACGGAGAAAGGTGGCAAATCTTGGCGCCGTCATCACCGGCTTCATCTTGGTATTGCTGGGACTGACTTTGTTTCTCCAAGGCCTGGAGCAGGCACTATTCCCTCTGGGTAAGATGATGGCGCAGCAGCTAACCGCTCCGGAATTTTTGGGTCTGAATAGTGGTGATGGGGAACATCACTATTTTTGGCTTTATCTCTTCGCCGCTGCAATAGGTTTCTCCACCACTATCGCCGAACCCGCACTCATCGCAGTAGCCATAAAGGCAAATGAGGTTTCCAGCGGCGCTATCGGCACCTGGGGTCTGCGCATAGCGGTGGCAATCGGGGTATCCTTTGGGATAACCCTAGGGACCTACCGCATCATCAGTGGGACCCCGGTACACTACTACATCATAGCCGGATATCTCCTGGTAGTTATTCAAACCTTCTTTTGTCCTAAGTCGATCATCGCCCTCGCCTACGACTCTGGCGGCGTGACCACTTCTACAGTCACAGTACCACTGGTGACAGCCCTGGGGCTGGGACTGTCATCCAGCATCCCGGGACGCAACCCGCTGTTGGACGGGTTCGGCCTGATCGCATTTGCCAGTCTGTTTCCAATCATGAGTGTTATGGGTTACGCCCAACTGAGTGATTGGCAGGTGAAACGTGCGCTCAAAACCAAATTAAAACGTTATGGGAGGTAGCCATGCATTTCAAACTGATTATTGCCCTGGTCGAAGATAGTAAGACTGAATCCGTGCTTGAGGCAGCACGCACGGCTGGAGCTACCGGCTCTACCGTGATAAATCAGGCTCGGGGCGAGGGACTGGAAAAGAGCAAGACATTTTTCGGACTAAACCTGGAAACCCAACGCGATGCAATCCTGTTTCTGGTGGAAGAGCATCTCAGCCGCCATATTCTGGAGACCATCGCCGATATTGGAGAGTTTGAAGAACAACCGGGCACCGGCATCGCGTTCCAGATAGATGTTGAGGACGCAGTTGGAGTAAGTCATCAAATAGAAGAACTTACCAGCATTGTGGAGGAAGAGCTGTGAAAGAGAAAAAACTGATCCGTATCCGTGATGTAATGAAAGACAAATTTGACATGGTGGACGGCATGGAAACCGTCGAGCATGCGCTCAACGCCATGACGCATCTTGAAACCAAGACACTAATCATAAAGAAGCGCGATGCTAACGATGAGTTCGGTATGGTTACCCTCTCGGACATAGCACGCAAAGTACTTGCCGCGGACCGTCCTCTTGATAGGGTCAATGTATACGAAATCATGTCCAAGCCGGTGATCACAGTCAGCCCTGATATGGACATTCGCTACTGCGCACGTCTGTTCTCACGCTTTAATCTGACACGTGCCCCGGTGATTGAACATGGAGAGGTTATAGGCCTGGTAAGCTTCACGGATATGGTGGTGAAGGGGCTGCGCAACGGATGAGCGGCGCTTCTGACGGCATCATCTCTGGGGCTATCCAAAGAAACTCCCCAAACCAGGATGACCGGCCACACGGCAGTGTCATTGATCTCCTGGTGATCCACAACATCAGCCTGCCTCCAGGTGAGTTTGGCGGTCACTGGATTGACGATCTGTTTCTGAACCGGCTCGACCCGGATGCCCATCCCTATTTCGCCGATATAGCTGAACGTCAGGTTTCATCACATCTGCTGATTCGGCGTGATGGTGAACTACTTCAGTATGTACCTCTGCAGCGGCGCGCGTGGCATGCCGGTGCATCATGTTTTGAGGGAAGAGAGTGCTGCAACGATTTTTCCATCGGGATTGAGCTGGAGGGAGATGACACCACCCCATATACAGACAACCAATATGCAACCCTGACAAAGACAACCAGTGAGATCATCAAGCTCTTCCCCGCCATCACACCAGATCGCATAACGGGACATAGTGATATCGCCCCCGGGCGCAAAACAGATCCAGGCCCTGCATTCGACTGGCGGTACTACCTGGGATTACTTACCGAGCGGAGATGATTAATATCTATTTATCAGCCCAACACATAGACAAATTTCTAAAGGTGTTTTACCTTGCCCGATGCAATCCGGAACATTAGCGGAAAAACAATAACATGACATTCCTTATCATCGCCCTTAGCCTGTTTGCAGAACACCTCCTGCTGGAACAGGAGGAGTATCGCCAGCCAGATTGGTTCCGACACTACGCCTTATGGTCTCAACAACAGCCATGGGGTGAATGGATAAGCCAGAGTGCTGCCGGCATCATCCTGATACTTGCCCCGCTGTTACTCGTGGTGGGACTGCTGCAGACAATGTTTAACGCCATTCTGGGAGGAATACCGGAATTTCTCTTCGCCACCCTGGTACTCATATTCTGCCTGGGACCCCGCGATCTGCAACGCCAGGTTCGGAACTTTATCGATGCCTGGGACGCAGGCGAAGAGGAGGAAGCCAGACGTATTGGCAGCAATTTTACTAACCCCGCATCCGCCCAGACAGAATCCGGTTACGGTGTGAACGTAGCCTGCGGTATCCTCAAGCAGGCCTACATCAGAACATTCAGTGTAATATTCTGGTTCATCATTCTCGGCCCGCTCGGCGCCGTGTTATACCGCTCATGTTTTACCCTGAAACACTACCTGCCCGAACTGGATAATCCGGGAGAAGGTTTCGGCCGCGGCATTGACCGCCTACTGGAGATCCTGGACTGGGTTCCGGCCCGCATCACCGCCTTTACCTATGCCCTGAGCGGCAATTTTCCTGCTGCCACCGATAGGTGGTGGAACGCCGATGCACCGGGTAGCGCCAGAGGCAGAAGTGCTGAGGATATTCTCGAACGTGCTGGTAGCGGTGCTTTGGGGCTGGACAGCGCCACAGACGAAGATGATGAGATGCTTAATCCGGATATAACCGGCGATATGGCCATGGCTCTGGTGCTACGCTCCCTGACCATATGGCTGGGATTACTGGCATTGATCACCGTTAGCAGTTGGCTGAGTCAGCTTCACTAACGGTCTGTTAATGACCGAATCAGGATTGCCGCCAAACGAGACCAACCAGTTTCTTTGGTGTTCACGCAAATACGCCTATCTAACCCAATAGGCAGGCATCTGGTTAATGCATGCCCGAACCGGCCTGGGAGCCGGTAAATTGCTTCCGCCATTTCGCCAAATGTTCCCGCATCGCCGTCCCCATGACAAGCTGTGGGGAAGAGTGCTGTTTGATATGTCTGCTATCCTCTTCCTTCTCTATTATTTTCCTGGCCTTTATAAACGCATCCTCAAAGGTTACAGCGGTTGGCAGTGATTCTACAAAATAAGCCTTGGCAAAATCGGTTATATCGTTTTCATCAGAACACCCAAAGGATGTTCTATCCTTTGCCGCCGCAGTGATTATCAAGGTATTTTTATTCTCAACCGGCGCCACAAACCCACCGGAATAGCATGCTGAAACCATAACCACCCGGAATTTTATTGCGCTTTCATCCAAAATTTCCGCCAGCTGTTGCGCCCCTATATCCGGAAGTGATATCCCATCAAACGACAGGCTGAACCCACGTTTCTCGCTACCGTGACTGGTCATATAGATAAACAGAATATCTTCATCCGGATTCATCTTTGACTCTATCTCTTTAATAACGCGCTTAATGCTGGTAACTGTGGCCAGTGGATATTCCAACGAACCATTGCGACTGTTTATCAACTGGACAGATCGCCCATCGATCCCATATTGCCGTTCAAACAGATTATTAATATATGCCACCTCTTTCCTGAATACCTCCTGTCCTCCATAACCTGCAATACCAAGAAAGAAGAGATCAATCTTACCCTTCTCTCCCGGCTTTAACTTTCCAAAGGCTCTGGCAAGCGCCTGCTCCTGGGTGTAGAGGGCATGCTCAGCCCTGGCTTCCATCTGCATGCGTTTTCGCTTTTTATCATCTACGAAACTGCCATACTCCCATTCGCCGGATTTCGTTAACTCCTTCCCATCTCCAGCAATAGTGATCAACTTGCCTTGCCCGTGCATCTGGCCGTATTGAAACTGGCCGATATACTTTTCCCCTGATTTTTTCGTTAACTCACCCTTGCCGTTATAGCTCCAGTTCATGAATTCGCCGGTATACCTGTCACCATTCTGCGATATATGCACCCCTGTCCCGACCAGTTGTCCCTGTTCAAATGTGCCTCTGTATATATCTCCACTTTCAGTTGTTACTTCTCCATCTCCGTCGAACTCCCAGTTTTTAAACTCTCCGGAATATCTGTTTTTCTTGCCAGAGGTCAAAGTCCCTTTACCGGTGAATTCATCGTTTACAAAATCACCTGTATAGACTCTGCCGTTTTTTGTTCTGTAGGTACCCTTACCCTGCATAAGTCCTTTAACGAACTCACCAGAATAGCTGTCGCCATTACTCATGTGGTAATCACCCACCCCATGGAATTTCCCAAAGGCAAATTCGCCCTCATAGGTTGAACCATCGTCTGAGGTATATTCCCCCTTCCCGGACATATTACCTTTATTAAACTCGCCCTGATAAACATCACCTCCGGATAAAAACAACTTACCTGTTCCATGCATCATTCCGTCTCTGAATTCACCGATATATTTTTCCCCGTTCGCCCAGATTAGGGTACCGGTTCCATGCATCATCCCGTTGCGAAACTCGCCAGTGTATACATCCCCATTGGACCATTTGAGAATACCATCTCCATGGAACTTTCCATTGTTGAATTCCCCTCGGTATGTTGACCCATCGGGCAGACTGGAGGTCGGATCAAACAGTATCTGCTTGACCGGAAATAAGGTGGTGACTGCAAGGACAGTGGCTGCTGCTGCAACAGCCAGAACACTCCATAGTTTCTTGTTATTCATATCCCTTTCGCCTTTAGGTCGCATGAAATAACCTGAGCCAATGCCGAGGTTACCAAAAAGCGTCTATTCCTGATACCCACTCAAATTCTATAGCGATTTTCGCCCAAGGGACTGGGGCTACTGCAAGAAAAGATACATAGAGTGTAGGATGCAGCGAGGTTACCAACCGCATCGATTTCTTCTTACATCCATCCACATTTTGCTAATCTTTGGGATATAGATCTTTCTGAATCACACAAATACCTAATAGCGCATGCAAAAGATATTAATCACTCTGGGATTCATCTTGGTCGCACTCGGATTAGTCTGGCCCTGGATCAGCTCATGGCCTCTTGGTCGATTGCCGGGTGACTTCGTGATCAAACGGGATAACTTTACCTTCTATTTTCCGCTAACGACGATGGTGGTTATCAGTGTAGTGATTTCAGCTGTACTCTGGCTGTTTCGTCGTTAACAACATAACTACGCCTTATCGCCACTATCAAACAACATCTCATACAGCATCAGGGTGACACCGAGAGAGATTGCAGAGTCGGCCAGATTGAATGCCGGCCAGTGGTGCTGGCCATAATGGAAATCCAGAAAGTCGATGACATGTCCGTACAGGATACGGTCAATAAGATTGCCTACGGCCCCGCCGATAATCAGAGACAGGGCGCAGGCAATGAGACTCTCCTGCGGTTTCAGCCCGCGTAACCAATAGAGCATAACCAGGGTAACCATCCCGGCCAGCCCGGAGAGAAACCAACGCTGCCAACCCGACTGGTCGCTCAAGAAATTGAAGGCGGCCCCTTCGTTGTACGCCAGCTGCAGATTAAACAAGGGCATAATCTCTTTGCTCTCATATAGCAAAAAGCTGGATTCGACCAACTGCTTACTGACCTGATCCAGGACGATGACAATCAGGGAGAGCCAGAGCCAGCGCAGCATTCCGGCGTTTGCCGTCATCAGGCAAAACTCCTGGGTTCACCTGCGCCATCCACGTTGGTCACACAGCGTCCACACAGCTCAGGATGCCCGGCATCTGACCCTACATCCTCGCGCCGGTGCCAGCAGCGGACACACTTTGCGTGCTCAGATGCGGTAACCAGCACAAACAGATCCTGCATATCGGTTGCCACCGCCTGCTCCGGCTTCTCTGCCAGGCGGTGCAGTCTGGCATAGGAGGTTATCAGCAC
>JBNKDM010000012.1:0-46027 GCA_050288245.1 Sedimenticolaceae bacterium | reverse complement strand
TTACCGTCGCCGCCCGTGCCGCAGGTATCGACCAGCATATTCCCCATTTCGGTTATCGGAAGCTGCACGGGAACCACATGGGATCGCATAGATTTGGCGCTGCCCGCAATTTCGTCTACGGTTTCGCCCTTCATGCGCAGCCCAATCAGGAAGCCGCCGATCTGAGCGGGAGTGGCGCCGCCGGTCATGATAGTGCGCATCACCTCACTCATCTCTGCGCTGTTCAGATCATGGCGTTCGATTACTCGTTGTATCGCTTGTGGTAGATCCATAATCCTATCTCTTGTCCGTATCAGTTCAGATTGTTTTTAGCATCCATCAATGAAGTTTTTCAATAGGCCATGACCTTGCTGGGTGAGGATGGATTCAGGATGAAACTGCACCCCCTGTACATCCAGATCCCGGTGCCGTACCCCCATTATCTCATCCATAGAGCCATCCGCATTCCGGGTCCAGGCGGTGATCTCCAGACACTCCGGCAGAGTGGACTCTTCAATCACCAGAGAGTGATACCTGGTGGCCTCCAGCGGATTGTACAGGCCGGTGAATATACCCAGATTGGCGTGATAGATGGGAGAGGTCTTGCCATGCATAACCTCACGCGCATGGATGATCCTGCCGCCAAAGGCCTGACCTATGGATTGATGCCCCAGGCATACACCCAGGATGGGGATGCGGCCGGCAAACGTCTTGATCGCAGCGACCGATATCCCAGCCTGGTCCGGGGTGCAGGGTCCCGGGGAAATTACAATGCGGTCCGGTTTGAGATCTTCAATATCCTGAAGCTGGATCTCGTCATTGCGGTAGACCCGTACATCCTCTCCCAGCTCGCCCAGATACTGCACCAGGTTGTAGGTGAAGGAGTCGTAGTTATCTATCATGAGTAACATAATCAGTCCTCCTCACCTTGGGATGCATCCAGTCCCGCCTCGGCGAGTGCGACGGCGCGAAATACTGCGCGCCCTTTATTCATGGTCTCCTTCCATTCCAGACGCGGGATAGAGTCTGCCACTATCCCGGCCCCTGCCTGAATATGCAGGGTGTTATCTTTGATTACCGCGGTGCGGATGGCGATGGCGGTATCCATGTTGCCATTCCAGGAGAGATAGCCCACTGCTCCGGAGTAGATCCCGCGTTTTACCGGTTCCAGCTCATCGATGATCTCCATGGCACGGATCTTCGGTGCCCCGCTTACGGTGCCGGCCGGAAAGGTGGCGCGCAGAACGTCAATGGTCGTCATCCCGTCTTTCAGCCGGCCGGTTACATTGGAGACGATATGCATGACGTGAGAGTAGCGCTCCACTATCATCTTATCGGTGAGTTTCACACTGCCAATCTTGGCTACACGCCCGGTGTCGTTGCGCCCCAGATCGATCAGCATCAGATGCTCCGCCAACTCCTTGGGGTCGGCCAGCAGCTCCCGCTCCAGGGCGAGATCCTCCTCCTCGTTGTGACCACGGCGACGGGTTCCGGCGATGGGACGCACCGTTACCTCTCCATCCTCCAGTCGGGTGAGAATCTCCGGCGACGATCCGACTACATGGAACTCACCTAGGTTGATAAAGTACATATAGGGCGACGGATTCAGTCCGCGCAGCGCCCGGTAGAGATTAAGCGGAGGCGCCTGGAATGGGATTGAAAGGCGTTGGGATATAACCACCTGCATACAATCTCCATCCAGCACATACTCCTTAATGCGCTCCACCGCATGTTTGTAACCATCTTCACTGAAGCCGGATACAAAATCGCTCTCTACGATCCGCCGTGCCTTGCCAGCAATCGGTCTGGGGGCGGCTCCCTGCATCTTGCTAAGCAGCTCCTGGATCCGGCTATTGGCCGACTCCAGGCTGCCACCCTGAGTGGGATCTGCATGCACGATCACATACATAGAGCCGCTCAGGTTATCGAATACCACCACCTCGTCGGAGACCATGAGCATGATATCCGGGGTGCCGATGGGGTCCGGGTTGGGGCAGTGATCGAGTTTCGGCTCAATGTAGCGGATGGTGTCATAACCGAAATATCCCACCAGACCGCCGGTAAACCGTGGAAGGTTTTCATCCTCCGCCACCTGGTAGCGGGCCTGAAACTGTTCGATGAACTCCAGTGGATCTTCCGCTTCCAGCTCTTCGACCACCTCGCCCTGGTTCTCTACGGTTATCTTATGACCGTAAACCTTAAGCAGGGTCTGGCAGGGCAGGCCAATGATGGAGTAACGCCCCCATTTTTCGCCACCATGCACCGACTCAAACAGATAGGAGTAGGGGGCGTCAGCCAGTTTTAGGTAGACACTCAGAGGCGTATCAAGGTCGGCCAGGACCTCGCGCATTACCGGGATTCTGTTGTGGCCCTGCGTAGCCAGGGCCTCGAATTGTTCGGGGGTCATCACTTTCTCCACAAAAATGTTACAGACAGGGGTGGTACAGACGCTGGCATCACCAGCGCCATCGTGTGCCTGTCAGAAACAATTCGTTGTGGGTAATGAGACTCATTTGATTTATCTGGGTTTATTGTTGCAATAAAGAGAACAGACCGAAAGTTACCCGCCTAAGGTTGCTATTGTCAAGAGGTTCCTTGCCGGCAGGAACGGCGCTTGAGCTTTTATTCTCAGAGATTACCAGGCAGTTCCCCGCCGCAATGTGGGCATCGGCTGATGTGCTCATGCTCATCTTTGCCTTGCGGCTGCGCTGGTGAAGTCATGGCTATTTTGATGTTATTGCCCTCGGCATCCCGTATGGCGATCTTCTCCCAGGCCACTTCATAATCCTTGGCTACCTCAAGCTCCTTTTGAGTCTGGCTGCGCAGCTCAATGGAGTCCTGTTTGGTTAGATCCAGCTCCTCGCGAATCCTCTCCAGATTCTCGGCCTCTTCCTCGGAAATATCTCCATCTTCCAGGGCCTGCTTCACTGACAGGCGGAACTCCTGCTGACGGCGGCGCAGCAGTTCGGAGAAACTGGATGCGAGAATACCGGAGGGCAGGGCAACCATGCCGATGCCGATCACCATGACCAGTGCGCCAAAGAATTTACCGATCGGCGTGATGGGTGTGACATCACCGTAGCCGACCGTGGTCAGGGTCGCTATGGCCCACCACATGGAATCCGGGATGGAACCAAAGGCGTGGGGCTGGATGTGCCCCTCAACCAGGTGAATGCCACAAGCAACGATAATCAACATCATGAGAAGAATGGTGAATGCGGCACCAAACGCCTTACGCTCCTGGTGTAGTACACGCAATAGTAGGTTTATTGCCAAGGAGTAGCGTGTCAGTTTTAATATTCGCAGCATGCGCAGTACCCGAAGGAACCGCAGATCCATGCCTGGAAGAACTATCTGCATATAAAAAGGTGCGATCGCCACTAAATCGATCAGCGCCATGGGTGTCCGTATGAATCTGAGGCGGGTTACGATGCTGGCCCTATTCATGCCATCAGAATCTTCGACGCAGCTCCAAACACGTAACAGGTACTCAATAGAAAAAATTACCACCGAGATCAGATCAAACCAGTGAAAGAATACCTTATAGGTGAGGTGGATAGATGGTACCGATTCCAGGATGATTGCAAGTACGTTGGCGCCAACGAGTGAGAACAGCGCGAAATCAACCATGAGGCTGGTGCGGTCGTTTTCTGCGGCGACATCAAGAAGTTCCCAGGTGCGTTTGCGGATGCTCATCTGTCCTCCAAAAATTCTTTTTGTTTTCAAACATAAGGACTGGCCGATTACACACTGTAAAACGCGCCGTCTGAATGCCGGATGAGACTATCCTATCCGGTTACGCATCTCCGCTATTATACTGTCATAACGGTTAGGATCGGTCTCCTTCCCCTGGCCGAAGATTCCGGACCCGGAAACGAAGGTGTCTGCCCCGGCCGCTGCAATCTCTCCGATGTTGTCAGCCTTCACTCCGCCGTCGACCTCCAGGCGTATAGCAAAACCTGATGTATCGATCCGTTGGCGTGCCTGACGCAGCTTCTCCAGCGCAGCCGGGATAAAACTCTGACCACCGAAACCCGGATTGACCGACATGATAAGTATCATATCCACCTTGTCCATCACATAATCGAGGTAGGAGAGTGGGGTCACCGGGTTGAATACCAATCCGGACTTGCAGCCGTTAGCGCGAATCAGTTGCAAAGAGCGGTCGACATGACCGCTGGCCTCAGGATGAAAGGTAATATAGGTTGCTCCGGCTGCGGCAAAGTCAGGGATGATGCGATCAACCGGCTCTACCATCAGATGCACATCTATGGGTGCGGTTACACCGTGTTTGCGCAGGGCCTCGCATACCAGGGGGCCGATGGTCAGGTTCGGTACATAGTGGTTATCCATGACATCGAAGTGGACGAGGTCGGCACCGGCGGCAAGTACATTGTCCACCTCCTCTCCCAGCCGGGCGAAGTCCGCGGACAGGATGGATGGTGCGAGCAAATAATCAGACATTAAACTGTCCTATTCTTGTGGAAGGAATTTGGTTGTCACTTTACCGCATGCACGGTCGCATTTCATCTGCCTCCGCTATACTTTACCGCAAGATTTTGTAAAACATGTTATTGCCGCGGTAATGGTTGAAGTCGATGGCCTGAACATTATAAACCAGAGGATATTTCTATGTGGAAGTTATCTTGGTTGCTTGTCCCTTTACTGCTATTGGCTGAATCCACCATGGCATCGGATCAGCTACGGGAACAGCGTAACGCCTACGAGATAAGAAAAAACCTTGCCGTCGGTAAGGCGCTAGATCTGAAGGCCGGCGAGCAGGAGTTTTTGGCTGTCCTTGGAGAAACCACGAGCAAGGAGATCAAAGGGGCGGTAATCCTGTTGCACGGTATGGGTTCCAATCCGGCCTGGGCCGCTGTGGTGCAACCCCTGCGTACTGGGTTGACCGAACACGGCTGGGAGACTCTATCCCTGCAGATGCCGCTGGCGCCATTGGGGGTTGCAAGCTCGGCCTATGCGCCCCTGATTCCGGAGGCGGCACCGCGCATATCTGCGGCCATAGAGTTTCTGAAACAGCGCAAGATAAAAAAGATTGTGATCATTGGACACTCTCTGGGAGCACGCATGGGATTGGAGGCATTGGCGGCAGGCGTGCCAAAAGAGGTGATAGCCTTTGTCGCCATCGGGACGCCAACCCGGGCGGATGAGACAGACATAGGCACCTTGGGCGCGCTCAAGAAGATAAAACTGCCGCTGCTGGATATCTATGGGAGTCGTGATCTGCCATCGGTCATGACCGGAGCCAGGGCGCGGGAGTTGGCGGCACGTCAGGCGGGAAACGACGGATATCAGCAGGTTGAGATCGCGGGTGCAGATCATTTTTTTCAGGGGATGGAGGCGGGGCTGCTGGCTCGCGTTAGTTCCTGGATCGGCAGGCAGGCGGCTGAGGTTGTGGTTAAGCCGGAGCAAGATACAGAAGCGGATCAGCCTGGCAAGTAGCTGCCGGAGAGGATGGACCTAGCTCTTAAGTTTTGCCAGGAGCCGATCAATTATCCCCTGGGCTTGACCGGCGTAGCTGCCACCAAATAGATTTAGATGATTAAGGATATGATAGAGGTTATACAGGTCTCGGCGATGTGGATAGCCGGCATCCAGCGGCCATACCTCGTTATATGCGGCGTAGAAGCGGCTGCCAAAACCACCGAACAGCTCGGTCATGGCCAGATCGGTTTCCCGGTCACCGAAATAGACGGCTGGATCAAAAATGACTGGCATCTGCTCGGAGTCGAAGGCGATATTGCCACCCCAAAGGTCCCCATGTAGCAGCGAGGGTTTGGGGTTATGGTTGATAAGTTGCGGCAGCTGTTCCAATAGTTTCTCGCCCTGTTCCCGTAGTCTGCAGTTGTGTCCCAGTTCGGTTGCCAGCGTGAGCTGATAGCCAAGACGCTTTTGGTGCCAGAACTCTATCCAGTCCGAGGATAGGTCATTGCACTGGTGAGTGGAGCCTATGGTGTTATCGCGGTTCCAGCCAAAGCTGTTGCCAAAGGTCTGGTGCATCAGGGCCAGCTGCCGGCCAGCCAGCTCCAGGTCTCCGTTGGGTGACATTTCGATATATTCCAGTACCAGGAAGGAGTTGTGCGCAACGCGGCCAGTGCAGATGGGCTCGGGTACGCGGATGGTCTTACTTGTTGCCAGCTCCTGCAGACCTGCGGCCTCAGCCTCAAACATAAACTGCAGGGAGGAGTCGTTGAGTTTTACAAAATAGCTGCGCCTAGCGTCGTTGAGTCGAAACGCCCGATTGATATCGCCACCGAAGATAGGGTTGGGTGAGGAGGGAGAGAAGCTGGTGCCAGTGGCGCGGGCAATCTGCTCAGATATGTGCTTCCAGACGCTCATGCAGTGGGCTGGTGCGTGGGAAGTGAGCGCGCAGGAATTCCATCTGGTCGGCCAGCACGTTTCTGCCTTGAAGATAGATATATTCAGCGTGGGTCGGGGTGAAGGGGATGGCAAGCAGCTCCATGCCTGCCTGTTCAGGGGTGAGTCCGGCCTTGTGATTATTACAGCGCTGACATGCGGTGACCACATTGTTCCAGTCATCCGGACCGCCCTGACTCAGGGGGCGGACATGGTCGCGTGAAAGTTGTCCGCGCGGAAACATCGAGCCGCAATAGAGGCAGATGTGGCCGTCACGCTGAAACAGTGTATGGTTGTTCAGGGGCGGGGTATATTTCGCTTTGGCCTTGGCCAGTCCCAGATTGTTGCCATTGGTGGCAATGATGGTATTTACCGTGATTATACTTCGGCGCCGGGTGCGGGCATTTATGCCGCCATGCAGATGAAATAGGACACTGCCACAGCTGTAGGCAATTTGATCAAGAAAGTACAGTCGCACCGCACTCCGGTAGTCGATCCACCCAAGAGGCATACCGGCAATATCGGTGCGCAGGATCTGTTGTTGTAGATCTACCACGGTACCTATATTCTCCAGAGAACCTAACTAGTTAGCTTCATTCCTTGAATGATGATACACCACTTCGTGGCCGGTGCAACTGAGTTATTTTAACTGTTTTGCGTGTTTTTCCGTGGGGTTCGTTCTGGTGTTTCGACCATTTTTCTGCCGGTGTTCGGCTGTAGCATGTCCGCTATATTGGAGCGATCTTTTCGTGGCCAAATACCACATATTCAAACTGGTATAGGCGGTAATTAGTCTTGACAAAGAGTGAGATGGGTGATCCTTCACTGGTTGTTATACACAATCAATCGCAAGGCGGATGAAAAATGAGATACAGTTCACACTTTTCCGCACAATCCGTTTGTTTGATGCGTAACTTATTGATTATTAAGGCATAAATACAAGTGGCAAAAAAATGGTCAATCTAAAGCAGGCTCACTGCTGGCCGCAATTTAAACCCGGGTTGACGGTTTACTCCACAGAGTTATCCACAGATATTGTGGAAAAGATTATTCTTCCTGTTATCACAATGAGTTAGCTGTCAGAGATCATCCTAAGGATTAAAAAACCTTTTAATGTACATCTTGTATCTGACAAATAAGACGCAACTCGGGTAGAGTCTGCACATGTCTGAGAACCTTATTTTACGGGTAGCTGTGCCGGCGCCGCTCTACTCCTGTTTCGATTATCTTCCCCCCGCTGGAGAGGATACTGCCAGCCTGCTTCCTGGGGTGCGTCTGCTAGTTCCTTTTGGCCGGGGTGAGCGTTGTGGAGTGCTGCTGGAGCTGGTGGCGGAGTCTGAACTTGAGCTAGACAGACTAAAGCCGGCCATCAGGTCGCTGGATGCTGAACCTCTGTTGGGGCAGGATGATATTGAGCTGTTGCTGTGGGCTGCTGAATATTATCGTCATCCGGTGGGCGAGGTGATCGCCTCCGCACTACCGGTCAGACTGCGCAAGGGGATGGCGAGGGCAACAGCCGGTCTGCCTGGTTGGAGATTATCCGCGCTGGGAAAGGAGCAGGAGCCAGCTGCGCTAACCAGGGCGCCACGCCAGTCTGAAATTCTGGGGTTGCTACAGCGGGATCCAGAAGCCACTCTGTCCCAGGCAGATATATACCTGAATATGGGTGGCGAGTGTCGCCCTATATTGCGAGCCCTTGAGCAGCGCGGTTGGGTTGAACCCTGTCAGCTTGTCGCGGCCAAAGGGGAGCCTGCGAGAGTGGCGGAGGGTGCTGCGCCGCATCTCAATGCAGATCAGCAGACAGCGGTGGATGCGGTCGTCAGACATGGTGCAGGCTACCAGGCATTTCTTCTGGATGGTGTAACCGGCAGCGGCAAAACTGAGGTCTATCTAACCCTGGTGGAACAGCTACTGGCTGCCGGGAAACAGGCCTTGATTCTGGTGCCGGAGATAGGACTCACTCCCCAGTTGTTGCAGCGATTTCAACAACGCATTGCAGCACCGATTGCCCTGCTGCATTCAGGCCTCTCTGATCTGGAGCGGGAGCATGCCTGGGCTGCCGCAGCCAGGGGGGATGCCAGGGTGGTGCTGGGTACCAGGTCTGCGGTTTTTACCCCGATGCCGGAATTGGGTCTGGTTATCGTGGACGAAGAGCATGATCTTTCGTTCAAGCAGCAGGATGGGTTCAGATACTCCGCACGGGATCTGGCGCTGGTCCGCGCCAGACGTCGTGGATGTCCGGTGGTACTGGGCTCGGCAACGCCATCCCTTGAGAGCCTGCGTAATGCTCAGGCCGGGAGATATGAGCATCTGATGCTGTTGCAGCGTGCTGGTGCGGCTGTACCACCGCGACTGGATATCCTGGATATTAGGTCGGTGCATCTGGATGCGGGTATGTCGCCTACCCTGTTACGCATGGTGGGTGAGGAGATTCAGGCGGGAAATCAGGCTTTGATCTTTCTGAACCGGCGCGGTTATGCGCCGCTGCTTGCATGTTACGACTGCGGCTGGATCGCTGAATGCCGCAGATGTGATGCCAGACTTACCTATCACATGGGGAATGGCGTGCTTTGGTGTCACCATTGTGGCTCACAACGGCGAGTGGATTCTACCTGTCCTGAGTGCAACAGTGAGAAGGTAAGGCCATTGGGTCAGGGGACGGAGCGTTTGGAACAGGTTCTGGCCGCACGTTTTCCCACTACCGGAATAGTTCGTATAGACCGGGATTCCACCAGGTCCAAGGGGAGCCTGCACCGGCTGCTGGATGAGATTCATTGTGGCAGGCACCAACTTCTTCTCGGTACCCAGATGCTGGCCAAGGGACATCATTTTCCCGATGTTACCCTGGTGGGGATTCTGGATGTGGATCAGGGGCTGTTCGGGGCGGATTTTCGGGCGGCAGAACGCATGGCCCAGTTGATTACCCAGGTATCCGGTCGCGCCGGCAGGGCGGAGAAGCCGGGGAGGGTGGTGGTACAGACCCGGCATCCTGATCACCCCTTGATCCACACCTTGATTCGGCGCGGCTACGGGGCGTTTGCCATGGAGGCGTTGCGTGAACGACAGTCCGCCATGCTGCCTCCATACAGTTATCAGGTGTTGCTACGGGCCGAGGCCAAACGGGATGGAGTGCCACGCACGTTTCTGGATGATGCCATGGAGCTGGGACGATCCATGGGATCCCCTGGGGTTGAATTCTGGGGGCCGGTGCCGGCACCGATGGAGCGCAGGGCTGGAAATTTTCGCGCCCATCTGCTGCTACAGTCAGGCAGCCGCGGGGAGCTGCACAGATTATTATCAGGGTGGTTGCCGAAGATACGTGATTTGAAATCGGCGCGACGGGTACGCTGGTCGGTGGATGTAGATCCGCAAGAGATGTTATAACCGGATCCTGAATAATAATTCCAATCGATGATCCATGTGTCTCCGACTCTATGTTATCCTTGTCGCCGTTTAGATTCAGGCATTATTGAGTAGAGAATGAAACATCAAATCCAGCAACTGGTCTCCCAGGCGCTAACCAAGATCGCTGCCGATGGTGTAATCCCGGAAGAGGCAATAGCCGATCCGGTAATCGAGCGGGCACGTGATAATCAGCACGGAGATTTCGCCACAAATATCGCTATGGTGCTAGCCAAGGCAGCACGCAGTAAGCCGCGTGATCTGGCGGAAAAACTGGTTGCCGCTCTGCCGGGATCATCAGATGTCTCCAAGGTGGAGATAGCGGGACCGGGATTTATCAATTTTCATTTGTCATCCGATGCCTACCAGACTCTGGTCCCCAGGATTCTGAGTGATGGCTATAATTTTGGCCGCAGCAATCTGGGCGCTGGTATGCGGGTGCAGGTGGAGTTTGTTTCCGCCAATCCCACCGGTCCACTGCATGTGGGACATGGGCGTGGCGCCGCCTATGGCGCGGTTGTGGCCGATCTGCTGCAGGCGGTCGGTTTTGAGGTGCATCGGGAGTATTACGTGAATGATGCCGGCCGGCAGATGGACATTCTCGGCACCAGTGTCTGGCTGCGTTATCTGGAGCTATGTGACGAAGAGATAGCATTTCCGGTAAATGGTTATAAAGGTGACTATATCTGGGATATCGCCGCCACTTTGCACCGGGAGCATGGCGAGCAATATCGGCATAGTGTAGAGGAGGTGTTCGAAGGGGTGCCGGCGGATGAGCCCGACGGTGGTGACAAGGAGGAGCATATAGATGCCTTGATCGCCAATGCCAAACGGTTGCTGGGAGATAACCGTTACCGCTTCGTGTTCGAGCTCGGGCTGAACACCATCCTGGATGATATCAGGGATGATCTGGAGTTGTTCGGGGTTACATATGATGAGTGGTACTCGGAGAGAACTCTGATTGAAACCGGTGCGGTCAATCGGGCGATAGAGCGTCTGCGCGCCTCCGGGCATCTGTATGAAGATGGTGGCGCACTCTGGTTTCGTTCCACCGACTTTGGCGATGAGAAGGATCGCGTGGTGGTGCGCGACAATGGCCAGACCACCTATTTTGCCTCGGATATTGCCTACCATATGGATAAACTTGATCGGGGCTTTGATCGGATTGTGGATGTCTGGGGAGCTGACCACCATGGCTATGTACCGAGGGTAAAGGCGGCACTGGATGCCATGGGCGCCGCACCATCCAAGCTGGATGTCCTATTGGTGCAGTTTGCCAACCTCTATCGGGCCGGGGAAAAGGTTCAGATGTCCACCCGTTCCGGCTCTTTTGTCACTCTGCGCGAGTTGCGTAAAGAGGTGGGTACCGATGCGGCGCGCTTCTTCTATGTAATGCGCAAGTGTGAGCAGCATCTGGATTTTGATCTGGATCTGGCTAAATCCCAGTCCAGTGATAATCCTGTCTACTATGTACAGTATGCCCATGCCCGGGTCTGCAGTGTCTTGCGCCAAGCGGCGGAAAAACAGATCTCGGTTTCGATCAGCGATGGTGTCACCAACCTCGATAGATTGAGCGAGGAGCATGAGGTTAAGATACTCAAGACCCTCTCCCGTTATCCGGAAGTGATCGAGACCTCGGCCATGAATGAGGAGCCGCATCAGCTATCTCACTACCTCAGGGAGTTGGCGAACGATTTTCACACCTACTACAATGCCCATCAGTTTCTGGTGGATGATGCGGATCTGCGGGATGCCAGGATAAAGCTCATTCTGGCAGTGCGGCAGACTTTGAAGAACGGGCTGAATCTGCTGGGAGTCAGTGCCCCTGAGAGTATGTAGGTATGGCAGCGAGAGATTACAAAAGCAGGGCCAATCCAGCCCAGCGGAACAAAAAGCAGCAAAAGCCAGGTTGGGTATGGTTTGTGGCTGGGTTGCTGGTGGGGTTATTTGTAGCGAGTCTGGTATGGCTGAAGGTGTCGCCATCCGGCCACGCCTTTCCCCGGCAGGCGGCTGTCAGCAACCAGAAGGATGCTCCTGAGGTGGCAAAAAGCCAAGAGAAGAGTGAGCCTGAAACTCCTAAGCCCCGATTTGATTTCTATACCATCCTCCCCGAGATGGAGGTGATAGTACCTGATCCTGCAGATGAACCAGAACCTGAGACTACCGCTGCAACTGCTGCGGAGGATTCTGCGCCGGTTAAACAGGCATCGGCAGGTGCTGCGAGCTACATGTTGCAGATGGGTTCATTTCGCAGATATGCGGATGCAGACCGTTTAAAGGCCAGCCTGGCCCTGGTCGGGATCCATGCTGAGATCCAGCGGGTCAGCATAAAGGATGGCGATGTTTATCATCGGGTGCGTAGCGGACCCTATGATCGGGTAGAGGTAAATCGGTTGCGGGCAAAACTGCAACAGAACAAGATCAGTAGTCTGGTAATAAAATATAGAAAATAGTATCTACTTGTTGCTTCCCCGATAGCGGCTAGTATTGTGATATGGTCAGCAAGATACGCTTTTCCCTTGACCTCTCACCGGAGGACTATCTGCGTTACTATCGCGGCTCTGCCCAGTCGGTTTTGGTTCAGGCCGAGGATGGTCGCAGGATACGTCTGCCGGCAGCTAATCTTCGCCCCTTTCTGCTGGAAGATGGTATACGCGGGCGTTTTGAGATAACCCTGAGTGAGCATAACAATCTATTGGATATCCGTAGAATGCCCTGATTGCCGGATCAAACAGAGCAGCTATGATCTATGCGGATCTCAGGTTGCGCATACGTATGCCAAATATTCCAATCAGGCCGCTGGAGAACAGCAACAGCGCCGGGGGTAGTGGAACGGGAGACGCAATATCCCAGCCAATGTCATCCAGGGCCGCCAGATCCAGGTCAGTAAAGAGCTTGCGGACGCCATAAGAAATATCAGGGTCCATGGCTGCTTCCTGTAGTACACCCTCAACGAAACTCTTGGTGCCATTGAGCCAGTGTGCGCCATCATTGGTTAGGGGGATATTGCCTGAGAATGCAGCAACCGCGTTTGCGCCGGTGAATTCACCATTGGTGTTGATCAGGTTATCCCAGGAATCGGCCGTGCCCAATCCAAGTACATGCCCTAGTTCATGCAGTGCGACTGAAAAAAGGTCTATGCCTGAAAAGCCTTCATTGGTAGATGGGTCGTCATCAAAATACCAATTGGAAAAGTTGGAGTTGAAGCTGATGGATCCTCCCCAGGGATTGAACTCAGTTGCGCCTTGCCCATACATGCTGCCGGATTCACCGCGATGGTAGACAGTATCGATAAAATCTGTATCACCTTGTGCTGTTGAAAAACCGAAGCCTCCCTTGGCCAGAGCGCCATCGGTAAAATTTTGAGCACCGATATACACAGTGATGGTGTCCGCCGCCACACTGAAATGATCTATGCTTGAAAAGCCGTTGCCGGAGGGGTTATAAAATGTCGCCTTCAAGGAGTTATTGCCAGATGATGTGATGGCGTCGAAATCATCGGTCAAGCGTGTTTCAAAGTAAGATGCAGCCGCCTCCACCAGGGTTCTGCGGGTATTGTCAGCAAAAAAATTGTTTGTGTCGAAGGAGTAATCAAGATTAATAGTGATTGCGCTGGCGCTAGGTCCGGCAGCCAGTAACATGAGCCCGAAAAGCAGTTTTAGGGGGTGTTGCCTCATCCGAATATCTCTCTTACATAAAATGAATGCAGTACCTCCCTGTGCTGCAAGAATCTATCAATTTACAAGGTTAGATAGTCTCTGAAAAATAGCAGAAGTTCAGTGTGCTTGACCGGACATCGCTCACAGTTCAGGAGAAATAACCCTCGACAGCGAAACCGGATGGACACTATTGCATTGTGGTATATTTATGTTCAATTATTCCGTCCCGCAACAGAAGGCCATTGATGAATAGAAAAGGTCCCGTCCACATTCATTTTGATGCGCTTGATTTTAGATGGGCAAGCGTCCCTGAGAAAAAGTACGACAATTTTATCAAGATGATGGATATCCAGGCCGATCCCGGTGACTTCGCCGTGGACGGATTTCCATACATGCTGCAGATTGAGCCTACCAATATGTGCAATCTTCAATGCCCTGTATGTCCGGCGGGGACTGATAGTCTGGAAAGAGAAAGAAGGCATATGCAGTTGGACGAGTTTAAATCTTTAATCAATGATATGGATGACTATCTTTTGTTCCTGATCCTTTGGGAGTGGGGCGAGCCATTTATGCATCCACAATTGCCGGAGATGATTAAATACGCATCGGAGCGGGATATTAAGACCTTGACCAGCACCAATGCCCATTTTTTGCATAATGATGATTATCTTAAAAGGATCTTAACCTCCGGCCTTACCACCCTGATTATTGCGATAGATTCACTTGAGCAGGATATGTACGAAATCTACCGGAAGAAGGGGAAGCTATCTAAGGCAATAGAAGGGTTACGCAAGGTCATTCGGCTAAAGAAGATGCTCAAATCAAAGACACGAATCAATCTTCGCATGGTCATCATGAAGCAGAATGAGCATGAATTGGAATATATGAGGAGATTTGCAAAAGAGGAAGGGGTTGATGTGTTTACAGTAAAAACCGTGAATCCAAGTTGTGGTCTTGATGCCGAAGATGAGCTATTGGTTCCAAGTGATCTGGGATATCGAAGGTATGTCTATAAAGAGGGCACCTACGAACGCAAGCGCAAGGATGTTCACTGCAGAAAGATGTGGTTCATGTGTAATATTTCCGCAAATGGAGAGGTGATACCCTGTGGATATGATTATACCTCTGAGTTGCAGGTCGGTAATATATTTAATAATCCACTTAGCCAGATATGGAATTCCCCAGAAGCCAAGAATCTGAGGAGAAGGCTTTATTACGAGAAAGAGTCTATCCCTAAGTGCAAAGAGTGCGGCATTAACTACGAACCCACCGAGGGCGGATGGTTTCCGGAGGCTATTAATTTCGATGAAAATTATTTTGCTAAGACGTTAAAAATGGCGCAGGCATTTTACGCGCGTAGTGTTATGCTGCAACGATGTGTAAATACCGTGCCATTGGTTAAAAAAATCGCTCGCGGGTTACGTGATCGTTACATTTAATGCGGAGCTGTTTGGGTAATAAACATATGCGTCTTCTATTAGTCCATGCATGCTCTCTGGATTATCGGGGGGGAGCGGAGTTGAGCCTGCTTGAACATCTGGCCAATGCTCCACAGGATATTGAAGTTGACGTTGTTCTGCCGGACGCTTCGGTCGATCTGGAAGATTACGATACCTTAATCCTATCCAACCTACGACCGGCCGGAGGGCTTGGGGAAAAAGAGGAGTGCCGATGGGCTGAACTCTGGACCGAAAGGATTAGAGGGTATCGTGGTTATGTAATCAAGTCTGAGCACGATGTGCATCCATGCGCAACTAGAGATGGATGCTGTGTTCAGACTGAACCGTTGCAGCGGATAGCATGTGATTGTGGGCGCATAATACCTAATGCGTTTGAGCGGTTGTATAATTTGTGCGATGCGATTCATTTCCTCTCGCCCTTACAACGCCGCGTTATAAACCAGATAATTAAAATAAAGACACCCCGTCAATATGATGTGGCATGCCCTGTAGATTTTTCGACATTTTGCAGCGTCAATCCATTCCATCAGCGCAAGCATGCTGCCATTATTACCGGGGATGCAATACGTATCGCGCCAGAGGCTGTTGGTCTGGCTGCAGCTGCAGGGTATCCGTTGGAGCAGGTGGATTATCTCTCAATAAACTACGAAGATATGCCTGAATTGTACAACCAATTTAAGGCTGTAGTTATTGCGCCAGTAATGCTGCACGCATTTTGCCGTATGGTGGTTGAAGCGCAGGCATGCGGATGTTAGGTTATTACCAATAACCGGGTGGGAGCTATGTCCTGGCCTGATCCGGTTGAGGCCAGTCAGAAGGCAAATGCGGAGTTTTGGCGTATGGTGGCAGATCGTCCAGCGCGCCCCAATCCACGGCGATTTAGGCGTATAGCCTTTTGGAAATGAACTATATGAAGAAAGCGGTCGGGACATTGTTCGCCTACCGGCGGCGCGCGGATGAACTGCAGAAGATAGAAACATTTCCTATTAATCAGGAACGCCTGATTTACCATTGTCCCTTGAGTGCAACAAAACGAAAAAATTTAGCGCGTCAGGAAATTAATCGCACTTTCCTCAAATATCACGAAATTTCCCTTCCGCATATCCTGCATGTGGGGGTGACGACGCAATGCAATCTGCACTGCCCTGCCTGCCCAACCGGTACCGCTTCGTTAGGACGGCCGTCGGAACATCTGGATTTTGAAATTTATCGCAGGAGTGTGGATGCACTGAGAGATTCCCTGCTGTTTATGCTGTTCTGGGATTGGGGAGAACCGTTGCTGCACCCGCGTCTGGCGGAGATGATCGAATACGCCGGGCAAAGTCATATAAAAACCGTTATCAGTACTAATGGAAATGCGGCAAATTCTCCACAACGTATAGAGCGCCTGGTTTCTTCCGGTCCGAGTACGATCATCGTGTGTGTGGACGGGGCGGATCAGGAGACATATCAGACCTATCGTAAGGGCGGGCAACTCGCAAAGGTCTTACAGACAATTAGGCGTCTGGCGGAAGCAAAGGAGCGATTAGGGGTATCTCATCCACTGATAGAATTCAGATCTTTAGCTACAAAGCATTCTGAATTTCAGCTACCCGAGTTACTTAAGCTTGCTCAAGAGAGCGGCGCTGATCTGTTTTCCGTAAAGACACTGCGTCCATATAACTACCGGGGTATCCACGTAGATGATATGTTGGTTCCGGAGCAGGAAACCCTTTCCAGATACAGTTACGCAGGGGGCAGGCGAGAGAGATTAAGCCGTAAAGATATTATTCTTGATAACCAGCTGAATTGTGCAAAACCCTTTTATGCACCTACTTTGAACTCTGATGGCACCCTTGCATTTTGCAGTTACGCACAAAGTGAAACCGAATTCTTCGGGGGATTGGCTGAATCTACATTTGACAAGGTTTGGAAAAATGCTGGCAGCCGTGCCCTCCGCAGCAATTTCCAACAGTCAGGCGGGACCAGTTCCTGTAAAGAGTGTTTTTTCCGTATTAAGCATAAACCTACGATTATTCATCAGGTGCCGTTGCGTTCTCTTCCGGAAGATATTGAGGTGGAACAGCCGCAATCGGTTGAGGCATTTCTGAATGAGGTGGTCGGTAAATCTGTTCAGTAGGTACCTTTTCGTTAGAATTTCAGCCTGTAAATCACATATTTTTCAAATTCACCTATGACCCATCGCCGTCCCACTTACGCGTCGTTTCCGCGAAGGCAGGAACCCAGTTGGCATGCCATGCATACAAATCAACCGCTTACTGGATGCCTGCCTGCGCGGGCATGGCATTGCTTCGTTTTTCTAATTTCATGTCTCTATACAATTTAGCGTCTTGTAAACGTAGAAATGAAGACGATAAATAAGCATTTTACTATTTTAAATGGGGTGGCAGTGCTTATGACCTGGTTTCTATTTCTGCTATGGCATAGTGAGATGTCTTGATAGGATACAAATCTCCTGATCTGTAGATGAAGTATATTCTGTTATGTTAGCGGTGCACTGATATTGTATTATAGCCTGGCTACATAATTATAAATTGTGTCATCAAAAGATTTACTATGATAACTGTTCCAACAACCTTTATTCACCTGGGTATGCCTAAGACTGCCACAACCAGTCTGCAGGTGAACTTGTTCTGCAATCATAGTCAAATCCATTTTTTTGGGAAATTTTCAGGAGGGAGGCCTGTATCATGTATTGACCAGGATCTCCAGGATATCTTTTGTGGTGTGGGTCAGCCGGATATTGGTAAAGATCTTCAGGCAAAGGTCGAATATCAGCTGGCACATGCGGTACAGAATAATTTGGTTCCTGTTCTTTCTAAAGAAACGCTGGCAAAAGGAGATGCAAGGACAAAACTACAGGAGGCGGAGTCGCTCTATAAAACCTTTGGTTCTTGTCAGGCATTTCTCTGCGTTCGCGAACCTATTTCCTTTATGAAATCTTTCTATACGCAAAGTCTTAAAAGTTTCCATCGGGGTTGGCGTAGGCCTCGTCCTGGCTGGATGGCAGAAATGGGGACTCCGCCTTACTACTTCGATATCAACGAATGGATGAGGGTGCGATGGGATTCATTGGATTCTCCCAGGCAAATCCTTGCTGTTGCAGATACGGCAGAGATCTATGCAAGGGTATTCGGGAAAGATAAGGTTAAAATTTTAATCTTCGAAGAGTTTGTTAGAGATCCTGATTTATTTATACGCCAGCTATGTGGTTATTTGAAGATTGATGCAGAAGAAGGGATAAGATTACTTAAAGATAGACGGGCGAACGAGGGAATTACCATCGGATATATTCAGCAGATAAAAGCTGTAGAAAAGTCATTTATCAAAAAAACAGTGTTCCGAAATGCAAATGGTAGAATCAAGCTAAAAATGCTTGATCCAAAAACCAGGCGCGGGGAGAAATTCAGGCCTGAACTTTCGGATGAGTGGGTTGAAATAATTAACGATTTCAGTCGTAAGCAAAGCCGAAGGCTTGTCTCTGACTGGGGGTTGCCTTTGGACGATTACGGTTACCAGCTGTAATCTGGTTGTAACATCATATGTTTATTGACTGGTTAAAAAATACTATATCCCGCCCTCTTCATAACCCACAAAATATTCTGGAATCAAATGTTCGTGTTCCTGAAACTGTTTACATTGTAGCTGGTGGGCCAAAAGGAATGGCACACTATCATCGTATTCCTAAAGACGGATACATCATTGTTGCAAATAAATCCGTATTGATACCGAATATGCAACCGAGTATGTGGATTTTGAATTCGATGAATGAAGGTATACGACACTGGATAGGCAGGGCACATAAGTCGTTCACAGGGATACGAGTTTTCAAAGAATCATGTCAGGAAAAAATCCCGAAAAATATAAGAAAAACAGAGTATTATATTTTCAGTCCTAACCAGGATGGGAATGGTGAGGGAAATCCACGTATCCCGCCCGGCACTTTACGTGCCGGTGGGACTGTCAGTGGATTTTCAATTCAGATTGCCGCGCATCTTGGGGCCAGGGAAATCATATTGTGTGGTGTGGATATGTCAGGACAGGATTACTGGGATGGTCGAACAGGCAATAACAGAAACCACGGAGAGGTATGGAGTTACACGGAAACTATAAACAAAACTATCTCGGCACTTCAAAGAGAATATAACCTGAAAGTTTGCTCGTTAAGTCCGACAAAATTAAATGTGCCTATATGTTAAATTTCTCTTCCGTTATTCAGTCTGGGATCAAAATATTGTTAACACGATTATCCCATACAGGCTGTAGCTGGTGTTCACTTATTCCTGTAACTGATTTGCAATTTCCTTCGAATGGATTTTGTAGAGACTGGCATAAACGCCACCTAGCGATAGCAGTTCGATATGTGTGCCTGTTTCGACAATTTGTCCCTCATCAAAGACGAAGATTCTGTCAGCCATGTTCGCGGAGGTGAATCTATGTGAGATTAGGATAGTTGTTTTTCCAGCGGCAAGCTTCTGAAAGCGTTCAAATATATTATGCTCCGTTCCAACATCCAGGTTGGAGGTGGGTTCGTCCAGGATATATATGGCTGCATCCTTGGCCAGAGCGCGGGCTATGGCCAGCTGTTGCCACTGTCCTCCAGAGATGTCGTATTGCCCAAAGGCGCGTCCAAGCCTGGTGTCGAACTTCTCAGGCATGTTTGCGATCATGCCGTCAATCCCTACTCGAGCTGCGATATCTTTTACTGCTTCCTTGTCGTTCAGCAGTCGTTCCCAGTCACCAAAGGCGATATTTTCGTGCGCAGTTGCCTCAAATATGACCGGGCTCTGGCCAACATAGGCTATGTGTTTATGCAGATAGGCGGGAGAAATAGTGCGTATATCTGTTTGGTCGATTTTTATAATGCCGCTGGATACATCATAAAAACGCGCTATCAATTTAGCTGCGGTAGTTTTCCCTGCACCGTTTGCTCCGACAAAGGCAACGGTTTCCCCCTGCTGTATCGACAAGGATATCTGCTTTAATGTTGACTTTGTGCACCCGGAATAATGAAACTCGACGTTATCAAATGTGATGGCTCCGCCGATGGAATCCGGTTCGGCCCCATCCATCTGATTGATAGCTGGTTTGGTGTTAAAAAATTCCAGCAAATTTGTTACAAATAACATACTTCCCAGGCTGCCAGCCAGAGAGGTAACCGCGCGGGAAAGCGTTTCACGAAAGCGGAAGATTGCTGCCCAAAATGTTACAAAGTTTTCAATAGAGCTCTGCCCGGTTAATGTCTTGTATCCGATAAGTCCGGTTAAAAAGATTAATATTATTGAAAATATAATTGCTGCTATGAAGCTGCCGCTTGCCTGCTTTAAATAAAATTTTCGGTTGGCGGTTATTATGTTCCCTATGGTCTGCTGAAAACGTTGCAGCAGTAAGGGAGCCAGGTTGAAAAGTCTGGTTGTTGCTATATTAATTCTATCCTGCAGCAGGCTGGAGTAGTATCTGGACCAGCGCCGCCTGGTTGTTTTGGCGCGCGCAATTTTGTACTTTAAATTAGCAACCTTCCATTGGTACAGCATCCAAGGCAGACTAAAAATAATCAGGAGTGGGGTGAAATACGGTTCAATCCAGAACATCACTGCAAACAAAGAGCAGAACTGAATCAGCATAGATGCTAAGTTAGTCGTGTCCTGTATAAACTTTAATAAATCCTTTCCGGAATTCTGGGTTGCACGAAACAAGACATCCTGAGATTTTGTGTCTTCGAAAAAAGCGAGGTCCAGGGTGGCTGAGTGGGATAGAATTTGAGCTGAAACATACTGCAATAGCTCGTCATTCAAACGTTGCGAGCAGTAGCGCCCGATAATCTCACAAACGGCGGCAACAAGTATTAGAAATAGAGCCAGCCCAAGCCAAAGTGTTATAGGTATTAAGTCAGGTTGCGGAGCTTCCATGGAGCGCTTAAATATTCCAACCAATATGCCAAAGATAATCGCCAGGCTTGCTGGAATCACAGAGGCAATCAATGCAGACAGGATCAACCCCAGACATAGTTTAGGTGAGGCGCGGTATGTGGTTTTCAGTGCCCAGCGGGAATTGGCCAGCAGTATGTGCAAGTTTGTATTTCTCATGGGTTCAGAGATCTGCCGACATGAATTAAGCGTCTTGCCAGTCCGTGGGCTAATGCGATTCCCTTGTGTAGTTTTGTGGCAACTGTCTGCTTTCTTTTAAATGCCTTGAGTTCATCGCTGAATGCAGCTTCTTGTAGCCTAATCTTTTCATCTAAGCGTGCAACTGCATATTGATAAAGTTTAGCGTCGAATTGGTTGGCATCTCTGATCTGTTGAATGGTGGCTGGATCAATGCTGACTAGTGAATCTTTGCGGGCAGTAGTGTTTCTTTTTGTGTAGGTAATATCAGGCCAGCAGAACATTTTAGAGAGCAGTAGTAAGGACTCGTCAAATCGCTCGACAATACCAACTAGTGAAAAATGCTGATCGATATTTGTGATCGCCTTTTCAAAACGCTCTTCCGGAGTAGATGAATTGCGATCCAAACCGCTTATGTAGCGTGTTTGAAAGTTGTCGTATGGTACAGGTTTCCGTTCCAGGAATTGTTCTAAAGTAAGCTGTTCGTCATCCAATTCGTTGGTTTTTATCATGCGCTGATGCTGGTGGTATTGCGATATCACGCGTTTGACAGGATCACGGATAAAGGTAATGTAGTTAGCATGGTGATTCAGGTGCCGGTGAAGACCAAAGGGTGCGTGCCCGATGATGCAGTTAAACCTGTTTCTCTCATTCGGATCCAGATCTATGAAATTTTCAATGGAGCCAAAGTGTTTGCTATAGGCGGGTCCGCGCATTTGTTGAAGATTTCTAATGTGATAGATATCCTGCTCTTCGAAATAGCGGGTGAGTATAAACGAAATAGTTGTCCCGGCAGTCTTCGGGATATGTTGGAATATCAATGTCTCGCTAGCTTTACGCAGCTGTCCCATGAACAAATCTCTTTTTTGAATCCAGGGCTATGCCAGATGTACCGATAAAGCAACCCTGCTACAATGATTGCCCCGTCGATTCGTCTGTGGGACCAAGTAAGGCATTGTATTTTAGGTCAATATTGTGGGTGTGCGCAACAGCTCAATAAGTTGCTTGTTAGGAGATGTCTGCTCTCTATTTTCAGGAACGTTAACTTGATACGTATATGAATAAGAAGATTAAGATCCTGTTAGAAGCAAGTAAGGCATTTTCTGGTGACCGTGATGGTACTGCCCGCTATGTGGTTGAATTGCTGTTTGCAATGCACAAAATAACTGAAGCGGATGCCGCATCATGGGATATTGATGTTTTTTATGGGCATGGGCTCTCTTTTAAGATTGTAGATATCCATGATTTTGTAGATAAGGCAAACGGATTATTTGGGTCGATAGACGTCACGGAAAAGCATGAGTTTGTCCATTTACCGCAACTATTTGCACAAACCTGCATAAGTCGGATTAAGCGCTATCTCCCTGAGAAGCTGCTTCATTGCCTCAGGATCATTAAAAGATCTTTCTATGAATTTATACTTAATAACAACCCACGCCTAAGATTTAGAGAATATGATGTGGTGCATCTGTCACAGCCACAATCCTATCTGTTCTTTCAAAACTGTGTGGCCAGGATGGTTACAACCGTACATGATCTTACCCACTTACGGTTTCCTCGGTTCCATTTGCGAGATAATATTGATAATGCCGATAGCGGTATGCGGCTTGTTGTGGAAAAGGGCTCGGAATTTATTGCCGTATCAGATGCAACCCGCCATGATCTGCTCTTATATTATCCAATGGTCAGGCCGGAACAGGTTAGCGTAATATATGAGGCCTGTGATACCGATAGGTTTAGGCCATGTGACAATCGTGACAAATTTGCAAAGATTCGGGCAAAATACGGGATCCCGGAATATCCCTATTTCTTATCACTATCAACCATAGAGCCGCGTAAAAATCTACTGAATTCCATCAAGGCATTTTTGCTTCTGCTCAACGAGCGGCCAGAACTAACCATTAATTTTGTTATTGCCGGAAAGGTTGGCTGGATGCAGGATGAGCTATTGAGTGTGGCAAAGAACCATAGTGGTAGACTGATTTTCACTGGGTTTGTAGATGATATCGATCTCGCTACACTCTACTCAGGAGCCGTTGCTTTCAGCTACGTTAGTTTCTATGAGGGGTTTGGTTTGCCCCCTCTGGAGGCGATGAGTTGCGGTGTGCCGGTTGTCTATGGCAATAATAGCTCTATGGTGGAAGTGGTTGACGGTGGCGGCTTGCCGGCCGATCCAGGTGATATCGAGGATATCAAAGAGAAATACGAGGCTTTGGCATTGAACGAAGAGATGCGAAATAGTGCCGCCAGAATTGCACTGGAGCGTGCACAGAAATTTTCCTGGCAAGTTACAGCTAGAGAGACCTTGGAGGTGTATAAGAAGGTCGCATGTTTCAAATCGGCTGATTAGCGGGGTCCCTGCTGCTGGTTAGCGAGTGCAATGCTCTGATTTTATTAAAGCACCCTTGAACGACATCTCGGGTTCTTCAACCCAGCAGTAGATGTCTGCACCTTCCAGTCCGCACCGGTTACAGCCACTGCCACATGTTGCCTTGGCAGCTTGCTTGGTTACCTTGCCTTTGCGTATCCACTGGTCAAGCATGCCACGCATGGCATCAGGATCGGCATCAAAGCGTAAAGAGATATCCGACAAGCTGGCGCTACCGCGCTGTTTTAGATACTGCTTTATATCGGAGAGGATCATATCTTTCCCCCGATACCGTCTGTGGCAGAGCCAACCCCTTTGCGCCCCCAGCTATGCAGGCTGACAATCACAACTGCGGTGAGAATGCTGAGCCCTATAATCCAGCTGATCGAGCTCTGCGGGTGGCGGGTAAAGGTGGCTGCCTGATAGAAAACAGTGGATATGGTGTAGGCTATTCCTGTGGTCCAGACTGCGACAAATCCGGCCCATGCTCCACCGGTTTCCCGGGAGATTGCCCCTATAGTTGCAGCACAGGGGAAGTAGAGCAGAATGAACAACAGATAGGCAAATGCACCGATCTGCCCATCGAAACGTAAAGCCATGGCCCCAAAGATACCGCTGTTGACCTTTTGTGATCTGGCTGAAGTCTCCTGGTCGCTTATGTCTCCCAGATCCATTCCTGCAGGGTCGAGAACCAGGTCGGAAATTCTGGAGAGATTTTCTGGAATGGTGGCAAAGGCCCGCTGGATGGCTGGCCAGAACTCAAAAATCTCTTTATGGACCTTGTTGCCGGCATCTTCAGCTGCGATCTTGCTGTAGATGGTATCCAGGGTTCCAACCACTGTCTCTTTGGCCAGTACCCCGGTGAATATGCCAACGGTGGCGGCCCAGTTATCCTGCTCTATCCCCATGGGTGCGAACAGGGGGGTGATGGATTGCCCGATTTTACTGAGTACCGATTTGTCACTATCCTGGTTGCCAAAGGAGCCGTCGGTACCGATCGAGCTCATCACATTCAAGGCAAGTACCATAACGATGATGACCTTGCCGGCGCCATAGATAAACAGCTTGACCCTATCCCAGGTGCGCAGCATCACCCCTTTCAGGGTGGGCAGGTGATAGGGAGGAAGCTCCATCATAAATCCGGTGCTGGTGCCTGAGAGCAGGGTGCTGCGCATGATGATGCCGGTAAGAATTGCCGCACCTATCCCGATCAGATAGAGCAGGAATACCAGGTTCTGTCCATTCTCCGGAAAAAAGGCGGCGGCAAACAGTGCGTATACCGGCAGACGGGCTCCGCATGACATAAAGGGGTTCATCAGGATGGTAAGCTTGCGTTCGCGCAGGTTCTCCAGGGTGCGGGTTGCCATAACCGCAGGTACGTTGCAGCCGAAGCCCACGATCATGGGGACAAAGGCCTTACCCGGCAGGCCGATGGTGCGCATGAAGCGGTCCATGACAAATGCCGCCCGCGCCATGTAGCCGGTATCTTCCAGCACGGAGAGGAACAGGTAGAGACATGCGATAATGGGGATGAAGGTGGCTACCACCTGAATGCCTCCGCCTACGCCATCGGCGACGACTACGGTGAATAGCTCCGGCAGTTGGATATCGCGCATCCAACTTCCCAGACCTGCGACAAAGATGGCGTTGGCGGTTTGGTCGAAGAAGTCGATGAAGGCCCCGCCTATGTTGATGGTGAACATGAACATGGCATACATGATGGCCATGAATATGGGGATGCCGACAAAGCGGTTCAGGACCAGTTTGTCGATCTTGTCGGTAAAGGTGCGCCCGATTTTTCCACGTTCGTCGGTGACTTGCTGGGCCAGGGCATGGGCATGTCCGTAGCGGGCATCGGCGATATGTATATCGGCCTCCTCGCCTGCCCGGTCCAATATGATCTTCTGCCACTCAGCTATCTTGGGGCCGATCTCATCCCCTACCAGAGAGATGGCATGGGCATCTCCCTCCAACAGCTTCAGGGCCAGCCAGCGTGCGCTGGCTGTCGGGTGTCTCTGTTCGATGTATGGAATCAGATCGGTGATCGCCTGTTCCACGGTATCTTCGTGGGTGATCTGGAAACCGGCGTTCTCTTCAGCATGGGCGATCAGGTGAATCTGTCGTTTGAGCTCATCCAGGCCCTCGCCGGTAACCGCCACGACAGGAACCACCGGGCAGCACAGCTCCTCACTTAGTTGCTGTATATTCAGCTGGATGCCGTGTTTGCGTGCCACATCCATCATGTTGAGGGCAATGATCATGGGGATGCCCATCTCGCGCATCTGTACCGTGAAATATAGGTTTCGTTCCAGATTGGCGGCATCCACAATGTTGACGATTAGGGCTGCCTCGCCAGAGAGGAGATAGTTGCGGGTTATCTTCTCATCCAGGGAGGAGGCATCCAGAGAGTAGATGCCGGGCAGATCAACAATGGTCACCTCTTCGTCTCCCAGCTGGAAACGACCCTCCTTGCGATCCACTGTCACCCCCGGCCAGTTCCCGGTCTTTTGGCGGATGCCTGTGAACTGATTGAAAAGTGCGGACTTCCCGCAGTTGGGATTGCCGCCGAGTGCAATGGTCAGCACCTGACTCTCTCCATACCGGAATATATCCGGAATAAATAAACCTTAACGCTTGCAATCATGGTGCCGCAACGCCGCATGGCTCTATCAGCAGCAGCTCCGCAACCCCATCGCCCAGGGCTATACGATTACCTTCAATCGCTATGACGACCCCCTTGCCGCGGTGGTGCAGCACTGAGATCTCAGATCCTACCCGCAGGCCGAGCCCAAGTAGTCGTCGCACGATAAAACGGTTGGCGTTGATCTTGGTGATCCTGGCGTGCGCACCTATCGGCAACTGTCCTAGGGTGCTGGTCTCTGGTGGATGGTTGTCCTGCGCTACTGCCATGGGTAAGCTGCCAATTAAGAATGATTCACATTTGCAACTGTAACAAAGAGATCGGCATTCGGCAAATATTATTTGGCTGATAAGGCCCTATCCGGCGGGACAGCGTAGCAGATCGACCCGGGTTGGTTTGAGAAAGTATGCCCCCTCTGGGGTCATGTGCTGCATGAATGCCTCTCTGATCTGCTCATACAAGATAGCGCTGATTTTGTGTTCGGTGTGGGTGACATTCAGCATACGCTGTTCAAAATGGCCGAAGTCACGGTAGTGGCCGGGGGCATTGAAAAAGATCTGCTGATCGAGGTCCAGAACTCCTCGCTCCACTGCCCTGGCTACCGCATTGAACGCGGCCTGACGCACCAGCTTTTCATCATTGAACAGCTTGAGAATGTCATTGAGATCACCGGCATAGACCGGTTCAGAGATATAGGCCAGGCCGCCCGGTTTCAGTACCCGTGCAATCTCGGTCAAGGCCCGGTCCATCTGATCCATCGGTACATGGTGTAGAGACTTGAGCATTACCACAACATCGATACTGGCATCGGGCTGGCTGATTTCCGTGGCGCTACCGAATTCAAATGTTACGTTGGGCAGATCGTCAATCAATAAATTTTTTTCATGTTGGATGCGATCAACCTCGGTGGCAATGACAATCTCGGGCGAAAACTGTTCGGCCAACAGCCGGGTCATCCAGGCACGTCCACAGCCAAGTTCCAAGATGCGTGAGCCGGACAGGGGCAGGGTGCGCTGCATAATCTCCAGTTCTGTCGCTTCGAGTTTGGCTTGGGGATCATCGATCTTCATATATACGTTCCATACCGCAGGTGCGGGGTTGAGTAAAAAGATGTTATTTTATCAGTGGCTTGTTAAGTGAATACCTATATTCGTATTCAGGGCATAAACAATGTATAGCGCTGAATAGCTTCGGACCAGTGGCCGGGATTGTGGTTCCATCAAACCAAGGCGATCCGGTTATACTGGTAGAAACGCTACTCAAAGATAGATTGAGTAATATAAATAATATGCAAGAATAGACCGCATAGCATAGTATAAAAAGCAGATGGCCTGGCTGATTAGGAATAGAAGAGATGACAGATGAGTTAACCGCTGATACTTCAGGTGAGTTATCTGAGAGTGCTGATCCAGATCTGATTGAGCTGGACGGGAAGACTATGTCGATTGAGGAGCTCAAACTGGATTACCAAAAGCTGTTGGCCGACAACAAGGCCTTGCGCAACGACGTGCGCAAAGCGGTGAAACGCTATCATAGGGAGCAGGCTCTGAAACCGTATCAGGCCGAACTGATACGTATGCAGCAGTATCTGGAGGAGAGCGCTACCCGTATGATTATCCTGTTCGAGGGGCGGGATGCGGCGGGTAAAGGCGGAACCATCCGTCGTGTTACCAGATACATGAACGAGAAGCACTATCGCGTAGTGGCACAGGGCAAGCCCAGCGAGTTGGAGAAGACTCAGTGGTTTTTCCAGAAATTCGTAAGACAGTTCCCGCGCGGTGGCGAGGTGGTGCTGTTTGACCGCAGTTGGTATAACCGTGCCATGGTAGAGCCGGTGTTTGGTTTCTGTACTGATCGTGAATATAGAGATTTCATGCGGGGTGTATCCGGTTTTGAGAAGGATCTGGTACGTCAGGGGACCATCCTGATAAAGCTATATTTTAGCGTCACTAAAGAGGAGCAGGAGCGGCGGTTTGAACGGCGTAAGACCGATCCGCTACGCCAATGGAAGTTAAGTGAGGTGGACGTGCAGGCCCAGGAGCGCTGGGACGATTTTACCAATGTTAAATATGAGATGTTGCGTCAGACCAATACCACCCATGCCCCCTGGACTATTATTCGTTCCAACGATAAGCATTTGGCGCGTCTGAATGTAATGAAGATCATACTCAATTCGGTTCCATACAATAGGCTCGATCCCGAGTTGGATTTTGTGCCGGATCCGGAGATAGTGGTATCCGGCTCGCGCGAGCTTGAGATGATGGAGGCGGAACGACTGAAGAGCGGTAAGTTCAAGGTCTAGAGTCTATCCGTGAGCGACCAGATTCAGACCGTACTTAGCCTGGTCGTGGTATGGTCTGCCTATTTTGTCATCCACTCCTGGCTGGCATCGCTCCAGCTTAAACACTATGTTGCCGATAATTGGCAAGGGTTTATGCCGTTCTACCGCCTCTGTTTCAACCTGTTGGCCCTGCTTCTGATCATCCCGCCGCTCTGGCTGACATACACCTTGCCTGGGCCTTGGCTTTGGCAGTGGGAGGGTCCGGCCTGGTGGATTGCAAACTGGTTTGCGCTCCTGTCCATAGCCGGGGTGTTTTGGTCGCTGCGGGATTATGATGGCAGTGAGTTTCTTGGTATCCGTCAGTGGCGGGAGCACGAGACGGCGGTTGAGGATCAGGAGGGTTTCCATATCTCTACACTTCACCGCTTTGTCCGCCATCCCTGGTACAGCCTGAGTCTGGTTTTGGTATGGACCAGGGATATGAACCTGCCTTTTATGACCAGCGCCATTATGATAACGGCATACTTCATTGTCGGGTTGCAACTGGAAGAGCGCAAGCTGCAGGTTTACCACGGTGACAAATATCGCCGCTACCGGGAGCTGGTGCCGGCACTGATACCGGTGCCATGGCGCTATCTGACTCACAGCCAGGCTGATGAGTTGCAGAAAATGTGATGATAGTCTGATGCTGGAGTGCCCGGCGTGATATCAGAGAATCTTCTTCCTGGGTTTTTTGGATATGAGGCGTGTATTCACCGTATCCATGGATATAATGTGGAGGATGCATTGTGTTACAGGCCGCCCATATCAGGTGGGGCGGCGAATCGAAGTAGCTTCTTTCAATCAAGCGGAGCAAGCAAGAATGATGGAATATACGGAAAAACGTGATTTTCACCGTATGACGATCGATAGCACTGCGCAGTTCCAGGTCAATGGTTCCGGTAAGACAGATGAGGCCATTGTAAAGGATCTTAGTAGTGGCGGAATACTGCTCTGGATCAAACAGAAGATTAAGCCAGGTAGCGAACTCTCTATCATAATACAGCCCGGTACTGATATTACCCCACCGTTGCATGCCAAGGTTGAGGTGATACGCTGCGATCCTATAGCTGAAGAGTCTGATACCTTTGCGGCTGCCTGTTCCATGTTAGAGATACTGGATCAGTAGCGGCTGGGCCGATTACACTTCCAGGCCAGGGCGCTTTGGTTGAAGCAAGTGAAGGGGAATCTTCACATAAAATAGTTTCCGATCTCTGGCTAGATCGGAAATAGGTATATCTCCCCCGGAAGTTTTCACCTAGGTCCAATAAGATATTGGACTATTGCCCTCCCCCAGATGCCGAGAGTGAGGTATGCTTTACGGCTCACTTTATCATGAGCATTGATCGAAGCAGATATGAGCAGTCAGGCCAGCAGCCGCATTCGCGAGATACCATATAACTACACCTCTTTCTCCGACCGGGAGATCGTTATCCGCTTCCTGGGTGAGGAGATGTGGCGTTTGATTGAGGAGTTGCGCGGTAGCCGGCGTACCGGACGTTCCGCCCGGATGTTGTTTGAGGTGTTGGGCGACATGTGGGTGGTGGCGAGAAACCCCTATCTGCAGGACGATATTCAAAACAACCAGGGGCGGCGTGAGGCCCTGGTTGGCGCCCTGCGTCATCGTCTGGATCAGTTTGAACTGAGGGCCAGCGACAATCCCCAGGCCCTGCAACTGCTGGAGGCATCGCGCCAGGCAGTGGATCGCTTTGCTGCCTGCTTCGAAAAGAATAGTAGCCTGCGCAAGACTGTAACCAAGGTACTGTCCCGGGTTACCCGCAGGGACAACATCGATTTTGGCGGTCTGGCCCGGGTATCCCATGCCACAGATGCCACTGACTGGCGTGTGGAGATACCGTTTGTAGTGATCACTCCCGATCGGGAGGAGGAGGTGGCTGCTATCGTCCGCTCCTGTATCGACTGTGGTCTGACTATCATCGCCCGTGGCGGTGGTACCGGATATACCGGTAGCTCGGTTCCCCTGGACCCCCACTGCGCGGTGATAAATACCGAAAAGCTGGAACAGCTTAGCGAGATTGAGCATATCGAATTGCCGGGGGTGGATGGCAGGGTTGCAACTGTTCGGGCCGGTTCCGGCGTGGTGACAAAGCGGGTCTCTGATCTGGCGGAGAGTCACGGATTCGCCTTTGCAGTTGACCCTACCTCACAAAACGCCTCCACCATCGGTGGCAATATCGCCATGAATGCAGGTGGCAAGAAGGCCGTACTCTGGGGAACCACTCTGGATAATCTGGCCTCCTGGCGCATGGTTATGCCGGATGGAAACTGGCTGGAGGTCGAGCGCCTCAACCACAATCTCGGCAAGATTCATGATCAGGAACTGGTCAGTTTTCGTATCAATAGATTTGATCGGGACGGGGAGCGCGCGGTCGCTGAGCCGGAGATTCTGGAGATGCCTGGAAGCGTCTTTCGCAAGGCGGGACTGGGTAAGGATGTAACGGACAAGTTTCTGTGCGGACTGCCCGGGGTGCAGAAGGAGGGGTGCGATGGTCTCATAACCTCGGCCCGTTTCATCCTGCATCGCATGCCCGAGCATGTGCGTACTGTCTGTATGGAGTTTTTTGGCACAGACCTGAGCAGTGCAGTCTCGGCCATCATGGGTATCAAGGAGCTTATTGAGGGCAGCGACGGGGTACAGATGACTGGGCTGGAGCATCTGGACGAACGCTATATCCGGGCGGTTAAGTACTCCACCAAGGCCTCGCGCCATGTACGCCCCAAGATGGTATTGATTGCCGATCTGGTATCTGACGATAGGGATCTGGTGACTGCCGCTGCATCCGAGGTGGTGCGTCTGGCCAATGCCCGTGATGGGGAGGGTTTTATCGCCGTCAGCCCGGAGGCGCGGCGCCGCTTCTGGCTGGACCGTGCCCGCACCGCAGCCATCTCCGCCCATACCAACGCCTTCAAGATCAATGAAGACGTGGTGATCCCACTGGAACGCCTAGCTGAATATAATCGTGGAATCGAACGCATCAATATCGAGCAGTCCATAAGTAACAAGCTCTCGATCATGGATGCGGTGCTGGAGTATCTGCAGGGGGATATGCCTGAGGTGCGCCTGGGAGAGGAGTACGAGGGGTCAGCGGAGAGCGACGCAATTATTCAGGCGAAGCGGGAGGCGGCGGTTCAAGCGGTACTGGATACCCGGGGACGTTGGCAGCAGATTTTGGAAAATCTGGATGCCCTGGCAGCAGATCACCCAGCCCTGTTGGAGGATGATGTTTCATGCTATGACCCCAAAGACACCTTGCTGCAACTGATGCTAAGGCGGGAACTGGTGCACTCCTATCGCCATGAAGTGGCAGAAAGATTGAATGACATCTTTGACGGTCAGGATATGGGGCCAGTGCGGGTCCGCCTGGAACAGATCCACGCGGGAATTCGGGATGCACGTCTGTTTGTCGCCTTGCACATGCATGCAGGTGACGGGAATGTACATACGAATATACCAGTACACTCTCACAACTATGAGATGCTGCGTGAGGCCGACCGCATGGTGGATAGGATCATGCAGCTGGCGAGTTCTCTGGATGGTGTGATCTCAGGTGAACATGGCATCGGCATCACCAAGATAAGATATCTGAGTAAGGAAAAACTTCAGGACTTTGTCGAGTATAAAAATAGAGTTGACCCGAGAGGTGTATTCAATCGTGGCAAGTTACTGCCAGATTCCGGCCTGAATGTCGCCTATACCCCTTCTCTGCGTTTGGTGCAGCAGGAGGCGATTATCCTGGAGGCGAGTGAGCTGGGAGCCCTCAATGACGAGGTGCGCCACTGTCTGCGCTGCGGGAAGTGCAAACCGGTGTGCCAGACCCATGTGCCGCGGGCCAATCTACTCTACTCACCGCGGAATAAGATTCTGGGTGCCGGCCTGATTGTCGAGGCCTTCCTGTATGAAGAGCAGACCAGGCGCGGCCTCTCGCTTAACCATTTTGAAGAGATGAACGATGTGGCCGATCACTGCACTGTCTGCCACAAGTGTGAGTCACCCTGTCCGGTAGATATAGACTTCGGTGACGTCACCATTCATATGCGCAAGATCCTTACTCAGAGAGGACAAAAACGCAGGAATCTTGGCACCTGGGCAGCCATGGCATTTCTGAATGCGTCTGATCCCAGGCTCATTCGTATCCTGCGCAAGGGTATGCTGGAGTGGGGTTTTAAAGGCATCACTATTGGACATGATCTATTCAAGCGTCTCGGTCTACTGGGCAAGCGCGGAGATATTCCCGCCGCCACCAGCGGTAAAATGGATCTGAAGGGGCAGCTGGTAGGGATGGTGCGTAAACCGCTACGGGTGGAGCTGCCGCGTCAGAGCCTGCGTTCCTTGTTGCAGCTGGAGGATGCCAGCACCGTGCCGATACTGCGCAATCACGCCAAGATTACCGATGAGTCGGATGCGGTATTTTATTTCCCCGGCTGTGGTTCAGAGCGGCTGTTCAGTAATGTAGGCCTAGCCTCTCTGGCCATGATGTATGAGCTGGGTACCAAGGTGGTGTTGCCGCCCGGATATCTGTGCTGTGGTTATCCTCAGACTGCGGCCGGGCTGAATGCAGAGGGGGAGCGTATCACCACAGAGAACCGTGTTCTGTTTCATCGTGTAGCCAATACGCTCAATTATATGGATATCAAGACAGTTATCGTCTCCTGCGGTACCTGTATGGATCAGTTGCTGAAGTATGGGTTTGAGCAGATATTTCCCGGTTGTCGGCTACTGGATATCCATGAATACCTGATGGAGAAGGGTGTGGCGCTGGAGCCTTCAGCTGATACAGGTTATCTGTATCACGATCCTTGTCATAGCCCGATGAAACAGCACAATCCCATCAGTGTGGCGTCCACCCTGATGTCGGCTGATGTGCTGCTATCGGATCGTTGTTGCGGTGAGGCGGGAACCCTTGGCACCTCCAGGCCGGATATCGCAAATCAGTTGCGGTTTCGTAAGCTGGAGGAGTTGAACGATGGGATAAAGCGGCTATCTGGCCGGGAGTTGGTGACAGATGATAGTGTGCGCCTGCTTACATCCTGTCCGGCATGTCAGCAGGGCCTGAACCGTTATTTCGATGATACAGGTCTCAGGGTCAGTTATATCGTGGAGGAGTTGGCCAGAGGAAGACTGGGTAGCTCCTGGGACAGGGATTTCGTTGCAAGCCTGTCTAAGGGCGGTGTTGAACAGGTGCTGCTCTGATCCCCTCAGTGTGGGCGTTGGCGAACAGGATGTTTTTGGTAGTACTGTTGCAGGGCCTCTCCAGATAGGATGCCTGATCTGGTTCGGTCATCCCCTCTGTCAGAGAGTGCAAACAGCGCTTCTTCCATGGTCATCTCGGTCACTTCGTATACCGGGAGCGGGCTTTTGTTGAAAATTTCTTTATTTTTCATGGCGATACACCACTTTACTATAAAATATATTAATTAATGTTAATACATTGTTGAAATATTGCAACTATTTTTTAATGTGTGCTGATTGCCCCTTGCCATTGTGGGGCGGGCGCATATGGTGCAGGGTAGTTGCGGATCAGCGGAATATGCCGGTCAGGTCGTAGAATTCGGTGACGTTGTCCGCCAGGATAATCAGGAATAGCAATACTGCCACTAAGATTACTGCGATCTGTATCCCCATGCGGGCGGAGGCGTGGCTGAACGGTTTTGGGAATATCCCGTATCTGGTAGGGTCCAGGCTTCCCTCGTTATATAGCGCCATCACCCTGCGGGTAAAGTGATTTACCCAACTGGGTACGACCATCTCGAACATGTAGTTGCAGAAAAATGGCTCAATAATGGCGTCGTTGGCAGGCGTGCCAAACCAGCGGTCGTAGGAGAGCCTGAAGACCTCAAACTCGGTAATCTCCAGGATTGCAGCGGTGTCGAGCACCCTCTGTATCTCCGGTTCCATGTGTTCATCAAACGCCATGGCGGAACTCCGGATAACAATTGAATATAATCTACAGCATAGACCAGTAAATGCCGGTTGGATGGTTCCTGCTCAGATAGGCGTTGGCTGGACCTTGTGGATAGACTGGCGGCCGGGCATTACCCGGCTGGAGTAGTCAACAGATTTGCCCGGGCTGGGATTTAGTGCAGGCGTCCTGGGCGGTTGCCCATGGATTGGGCCGTTAGCGAGGCAATGAACTCCTCTTCTTTCTTGATCTTTTTTATCCCATTTCTGGCGAGAGAATTCTCCAGGCCTTTGATTCTCTTCTTTATTTTTACCAATATCTCTGCCACTTCCTGGTGTTTGTAGATGCTCTCCACATACCGGCAAATCTCACCAGATAAGCGTTGCATAAGGGCTATATCATCTGCACTGTAGCTTCCGGCGCCGCGCTTGTTTAATACCTGCAGTACCCCGATAACCTGATCATTGGTGGAGTTGAAGATCGGTGTCGACAGGGTGTTGCAGGTGGTGAATCCGGTGCTGCTGTCGATTATTTCGTGGATTCCAGCCTTCTCTTCCAGTCCGGTCACAACCTTATCGCTGCCGGATGAGAGCGCCTCGCCCACCATGGAGCCTTGGCGTGGTACCTGGATCTGCCCCTCCTGCAGATCGGTGCCGCAGTAAAGCCAGAGCATGTCTGCGTTTGGGTTGAATACAAAGATTGAACAGCGTTCTGCGTTCAGCAGTTCAGGAACGATATCGATGAAAAACTGTAGCAGCCCCGGGTTGCCGGTCTTGCTCCATTTAGCCTCAATGTTTTTCTGCTTGGCCTTTAACCTGGATATCTTCTCAATAACGATACTGTTTCCGTTTCCCATTTAATGCTCCTTGCACAAGCCTCGATCAGGGTAAGCAATACCTGTTTAAGTTTGCCTGTTAGGCGTGGTGCCAAGCGGTGTCCGGCGCAAATGTGTGTGCAGGAAAAAACTCAGCCATACTGGGATTCTATGTCCTTGTTTCAGATCAATCAAGGCCGAAATCTACCCGTAAGTCTGTGGAGTGATCTGCGTCCACTTTTTGTGCGGTTTTTGCCATATCTGAGTTCTATGTAGATTTGGGTGATCTCGGTCGCTGCAGTTGCTATCTCGGGACGCCAGGTACAGATGCGGGCAAGATAGTCCAGCGGCCCCTCGCAGGGTCGGCGCACCATTCCGCGCCGCTTCAATCTGCTACAAAAACGCAGGTAATCTGCATATATCGGGTCCACCTTTTTCGACCCTTTGTGCCATAGGGAGATTCCCAACAGTACGACCACTATGGCGGCAGATCCCACCATGGCAAATGCCAGACGCCTTCCTTTTAGAAAATCCAGACCCAATATGCGCATGAGCCTGGCCTGTCTCTCGTTGGTGTAGCCCAGCACCCAGCGATGCCAGGTGGCGTTGATGGCATCCACCCCCCAGCGTAGCTGTCTTAACGCCTGGGCCAGAAGGCCGGATTGGACAGTGCCGAAACGGATGGGGGTGCCCAGCAGGTCATAGGCATGATCACTGTCGAATTGAAAACTGCGCTCTATCCTCTCAGGTGCCACCGCAGCCGTAGGGTCTATCCGGACCCAGCCGGCCCCCTTCAGCCACACCTCTGACCAGGCATGGGCATCCGATTGCCTGACTATCAGATGATCCCCCAATGGGTTGTATTCCCCTCCCTGGTATCCGGTCACGATACGGGATGGAATGCCAGCAAGGCGCATCAGCAGAGTAAAACTGGAGGCGTAGTGCTCACAAAAACCGCGTCTGCTTTCAAATATGAACTGGTCAACCGGATTACTTCCCAGTAGCGGTGGCCGCAGGGTGTAATAGAACTCCTCATTGCGAAAGTATCCGAGGGCATGCTCCACTATGGCCCGATTGTCTGCGGACGATTTGCGCCAGCTCTGAACGAGATCCCGCATGCGCTGGGTGATATTGTCTGGCAGTTGCAGACCACGGGTATGCTCCTCAGGACTGATCGGTCCGGTGTTGTAGCGCAGTTTGGAACTGGCTGAATACCGGATGCGTTCGTTGACCTTTTTATTCAACATAACCTGAAAGTCACCCAGAATTTTACTGTTGGGTGGAGCGGAATAGGGTAGATCCAGCAGCATAAGCCAGCGGTTTCCGGTAGGTTCCAGGGTTACAGTGTATCTTGTCTCTGCCTGGCCGCCGATGAGCTCGGGAGCCTTTACTGCGACTTTGGTGCCGTGCATCCAGCTCCTGCCGTCGGTATCCCATAGAACCGGACCGCGCCAATAACGCTGTGGTGGGGATGGGACTGCTCCCTGAAACTCCGCTCTGAATGCCACATCCCGGGAGAGCACTAGATTGGCTATAGAGCCAAGAGTGATGCTGTCTCCCAGGCCGGAATGAGCTGTGGCCTTGTCGCTGTGCAGAGACCAGATCGGACCGGAGAGGCGCGGGAAAAATATAAACAGCACCAGCATGATCGGCAGGGCCTGAAGCAACAGCAGCAGAGAGGAAAACATAGATCTGCCAGGGCCGCCTCCGGGCAGGTGGCGGCTGTTCTCCAGCAGCACGCCGGTGAGGGCAGTAACCAGGATCAATACATACCCCACCATCCATATCTCCTGGTAATACAGGAATATGCTGGCAAGCAGGAAGTAACCGATAAACACCACTATATACAGGTCACGTCTGGTATGTATCTCCAGTAGTTTCAGCCCCACCATAGCGGTCATCAGGGCAATAGCAGTATCTCCGCTGAACAGTATTGGGTAGTTCACTGCTACATCGGCCAGGCCGAGTATGGCAAGAACAAGCAGCAGCAGGCGCCCGGGCAAAAGTGCGGGCCGGGCTATGCAGGCAATTCGCCAGGCGACGGATGCAAGAAACAGTATGGTGATCCAGCTATGCAGGTGGAGAAAATGTGGGGCAGCAGCGGCGCTAAGCAGGAGTATCAGGGAGAGGAGCAGGCCCCGGCTAAGCGGCTCCTTGTCGCGCAATCTCATGTTGCCCCCTCAAACATGGCTAGGGCCTTAAGGCAAAGGTGGCGGTGATTTTGTCCGTGGCTGGGGCTAAGTTCGGTCCCGGGGATGCGCAGTCCATACTCCTGCTCGCGATCGCACGCATCCAGGACGCCGCGACAGATGCGGCTTAGCCGCTCTTCGCGCCCCACCCCCGGCATGCTGTGCCAATCCAGCCAGACCCGATCTGCACGATCACCGCCAAATTGTTTGGTCAACAATCCGCGCTCGCTTGCGACTGCCTTCCAGTGGATATGTTTGGGAGAGTCGCTGGGTCGATAGGGACGAATCCCGACGAAGTCATCCACTCCTACACCTTTATCGCCACTGCTGCTGCGCCGGTAATTTGAGTGAGTTGCAGGTGGCCTTCTGTTTCCAGGTGCCGGATATACCAGACAGGATGCCCCCATCTCCACATAACTCCAGGCCCGCAGCAGGCCGAGCGGATAGTTGCTGGAGAGCACCAGCCTGCCGAGGGGAAGCAGGCCGCGGGTGTGAGTATCCTGGTGGAGACGGATGGAATTTGTCGTGTTGGGGCGAATATCTGTGGCTACATACGGCTGGCCCTGAATACACAGTTGAATGCCCGGGCGTTCACTGTCGCGCCGGTTGGTTAGGTGTATCTCAAAACTGCAGGACTGGCCGGCAAATACCGGTTCAATGGTCCCGGCCATCAGTTCCAGCCCCACCAGATTACGCCAGGTGTGGAGCATGGCTACGATCCCCAGGCCCGCCAGCAGGAAGGTGAGAAAAAAGGCTAGGTTGTTACCGTAGTTGATAGAGCCGATCAGCAACAGCAGCAGCAGCAGGGCATAGATCAGACCATAGCGTGTGGGAAGGATATAGATCTGACGCGGACCGATTCTGACCCGATCCTCAGGATCGTTTCGGCTAATCCGTATTAACTGATCTGGCAGTTTGATCTTCACCTTGGGGCAGCCTTAAGGGATGGGGATTGACTCCAGCAGATAAGCAGCAAGCTGTGCGCCTTCATTTACCCCGGTATCGGAGGTTGAGTGCAGACGATGGCTTACGGTGGCAGGCAATATCGCTTGAACATCCTCCGGTAGCACCTTGTCGCGCCCCTCCAGCAGGGCCCAGGCACGGGCGTTGCGCAGCAGGGACTGCCCGGCGCGCGGCGATAGTCCATGGTGAAAGCGTGGGCTGGTGCGGCTGAACTCCAACAGTGCCTGGCAGTAATCCAGCAGGGCCTCGGACACAAATATGTTATCCACCTCTTTTTGAATGGAGACAAGCTGTTCCAGGGTGATGCCGGGGGTGATGGATTCGAGCATCTCCCGGCGCTCTCTCCCCGATAATAGCCTGCGCTCGGATGCCGAATCCGGATAGCCGATCTCAATGCGCATCAGAAAGCGGTCAAGCTGAGACTCCGGCAAGGGGAAGGTGCCGATCTGATAAGAGGGGTTTTGAGTAGCGATGACAAAGAATGGTTGAGGCAGCTTTCTGGTTGCGCCATCCACGGTCACCTGTCGCTCCTCCATCGCCTCCAGTAGTGCGCTCTGGGCCTTGGGGGTGGCGCGGTTTATTTCATCGGCCAATACCAGCTGGGAAAAGATCGGGCCGGGCTGAAAGTGGAACGCCTGCTGTTCCCGGTCGTAGATTGATACCCCAATGATGTCAGCAGGCAGCAGGTCACTGGTAAACTGGATGCGTTGATACTGCATGCCGAGAATACGCGCCAGCAGGTGGGCTAGGGTGGTTTTGCCGACGCCCGGCAGGTCTTCTATCAGTAGATGTCCGCGGGCCAGTACACAGGTGATTGCCAGACGCAGCACCCGCTCCTTTCCCAGGATGATGTCGCTTGCGCTAAGGATTAATTGATCAAGTAGATTCTTCATATTCAGCTGCCTTAAACAATCATTGGCCGATCTAGTGGCAATTGCGCTGTAAGGATAGGTGGTATCGTTCAGTATAGCGTTGGGACCACCTGGTGCGGAGATTGGAACTAATTAATAGTGCCTGAAGCGCCTTCAGTCAGTCTGGTGCCGATCTCGGTGAGACGCTGTTTGGCTCGTTCGGGAATGGCGGTCCCTTCGGCGGCCAGACGTTTCAGCAATTCTGATGCATCTTCACAGATGATTTGCAGCTGGGTGCTATCGAATAATTCCATCGCCGCCTGCAGTCCCTGGGAGGTTTCACTGAGCAGGGATGGGGCAAGATCATTCTCCAGTATGGGTGATTCAGGGTGCAACAGGTCCGCGACTATGGGGTACTGCAGCATGTTGTAATGGATGTTGCGTGCCTGCTCCTCCTGTTTAAGCCTCTCCAGGGCGGTTTGATCCCCGCCGGCGTTGGCGCGGATGCTGTTCATTATTACCTGGGTCAGCCTTTTGATGGCACTCTTCGCTTCCGTCTGGTCGTCCGCCAGGACCGAGGCCTGTTCATACGCCATGTCCAGCTGTTCCTTTATTCCTAGGATGACATCGCTCTCTTCATTGGGCTGAAGATCTATGGCCTGCTGTACCAGTGAGCGCAGCCCGGTAATAAACTCCACCAGCTCTGCGTGGTCCTGGCGCTGGGCTTCCTGCAGCTGTGAAGGCGAAATTTCCTGCTCCTCTTCCGGGAACAGAGGATTGCCCAGCTTACGCAGCAGATGCCGTTCGTGCCGTCCCGGAAGTTGGCTGAATGCCAGACTCATTTGGCCTCAGCCTCAGGCCCTAGCAGTATGGATATCCAGCGGGTCTCGTCGTTGCTGTCCAGGGATATCTTTATCATCATGGTCAGTGGTACAGAGAGGAACATACCAACCGGACCCAGGATCCAGCCCCAAAATACCAGAGAGACAAAAACCACCAGGGTGGATAGCCCGAGGCCTCTTCCCATAAAACGTGGTTCGATCACATTTCCCACAATCACATTTATCAGGATATAGCCTAGTAGTGACCACAGGGCGCCACCGGGGCCGAGCTGGATCAGCGCCAGCAGCAGGGCAGGAACGGAGGCGATGATCGAGCCGATGTTGGGGACAAAGTTGAGCAGGAAGGCGAGGGTTCCCCAGAGTACCGCATAATCCACCCCCACCACCCATAGCCAGAGTGATACCAGAATTCCGGTAAGGGCGCTGGTGGCGGTCTTGATGGCCATGTAGCTGTTGATGTTTTTCAGAAGATCTCCGAAGCGGCTAAGGCCGGTATCAGGATTATGCAGAATGGCGCTCAGTTTGGTGGGAAAACTTGCCGCCTCCAGCAGGATAAATATGACCGTGAGCAGGATGAGAAAGGTGTTGGTGAGCAATCCGCCCAAACCCTTGAGCCCAACTGCCGCCATCTGCATCGCCTTGGCGGGGTCCAGCAGCTTGGATGCCGTCTGCTGGGGGATGGCTATACCCACGTCAGCAAGCCAGGCAAGAAATGTCCCGGTAAGATTGTTGAGGCGCTCCTGGTAGAAGGGCAGTTGGGCTGAGAAGTTGTCGATTGAGGTGCCTACAAGTGCCCCGAACAGCACGGCAACGATTACCACCACACCGACTACCAGTATCAGGGCAATGCCGGCCGGTATTTTTTTACGTTGTAAAAAGAACAGGGGCGGTGCGGCCAGGGTGGCAATAAATGCCGACAGCAGGAATGGGACGAGTAGTTCCCTGGCCTCGCGCACGCCTGCAACCACAACCACGAATGCCGCCATGGTCATAAGGACGCGGCTGCCCTGTGGAGCGTGGATTCCTCTGTTCATGCCTTACCCCATTAAAATTTAGGTATAGGATTGGTCCTGCGCCACTCGTTTTTCTCTGCGTTGTAGGTCCATTGCTGGTTGTCGATCATGGTCTTTTCAACCTGGCGGTCACGATATATATAGCTGATCCTGACACTCTGGATGACCTGATTTTCACCGGTCTTGTTCGGTCTGTTAATGACATCGTAACTGGTTACCCTTATCCCATCCAGGTTCTCCTGCCGCGCCGTCTGTTTTGCCAGTTCCGGTTCCAGGAACAGATAGATCTGGCTAAGCTCTCCCCAGCGTACAGTCAGTTCATAGGTATGCAGGGTCTTATCCAGTGAGTCCTGCATATCCTTTGATTTGAAGATTGAGAACGTGTTGCAGCCGGCAACTAATATAGTCAGGGCTATTACCAATGGTATCTTTCTGCCTGTACGCATGATCCATCCCAGTAGTCAGTTAGGTGATTGTTCCCATGTTAAGCGAGTATTGACCCTTGATCTAGTGTTAGGGTGCCTTTGATATGTTCATGTTGGCCGCGCCATCGTCCCGATTTTTGGTGACGTCACACGGCTATTTCTGTCCGAATAGCCGTTCATGCTGTTATCATACGTCACCTTTATTTTACTGCCATGGTGTTTGTGAGTATGCGGTATGAGTGATGACAGTGTAGAACCTCTGGTTGAATTGCAGGTTGGGGCCGGCAGGATTAGCCTGCTAGGAACCGCGCATGTATCCCGCGCCAGCGCGGATAAGGTGCGTGAGTTGCTGCACTCAGGGGCATATGATGCAGTGGCAGTAGAGCTGTGCCCCAGTAGATATGAAGCCATCCTTGATCCCAACGCCATGGCGCGTATGGATCTGTTCCATGTATTGCAGCAGGGCAAGGGCACCATGGTGGCCGCAAGCCTGGCCCTGGGTGCTTATCAGCAGCGGCTGGCCGAGCAGTTTGGGATAGAGCCGGGAGCCGAGCAGAGAGAGGCGGTTAACTATGCCAAGGAGACCCAGACTCCGATTTTATTGATCGATCGGGAGATTGGGACCACTCTGAAACGGGTAGCCAGCAATGTTGCCTGGTGGCGGCGGTTCAACCTGTTCGCCGGTCTGCTGGCCAGCCTGCTATCCAAGGATGATGTCTCCGAAGATGAGATAGAGCGGCTTAAGGAGGGGGATATCCTTGAGACTACCTTTGCCGAGTTTGCAGAAAATCGTCAGGATCTGTTTGTCCCTCTGATCGATGAGCGTGATCGCTTTATGGCGGCCCGCTTGCTGGGAGATATGCAGCAGGATGGGCATAAGAGCATTCTGGCCGTGGTTGGGGCCGGGCATATGCGCGGGATAAAACGCTATCTGGAGGAGGGGATTGAATCCCCCCAGCAGACCCTGGCACAACTTAATGCCCTCCCGGAACCCAAGCGCTGGCCTAAGATAATCCCCTGGGCCGTTGTAGCCCTTATCATTTCCGGTTTCGTCATAGGTTTTATGCGCAGTCCCGAGCTTGGTTGGGGGCTGGTGGCGGATTGGGTATTGATAAACGGAGGGCTCTCAGCCCTGGGGGCGCTGGTGGCCGGCGCCCATCCGCTAACTACCATAGCCGCCTTTGTGGCGGCACCGATAACCTCGCTCAACCCAACCGTAGGTGCCGGTATGGCCACCGCAGCAGTGGAGATCTATCTGCGTAAACCCCAGGTGGGAGATTTCAGCGAGCTGCGCCATGATACAACCCACCTGAAGGGGTGGTGGCGCAACCGGGTGTCGCGCACACTGATGGTGTTTCTGTTCAGTACCCTTGGCTCAGCCATTGGCACCTATGTGGCGGGATTCAGGATCTTTGGGCAGCTGGCGAATTAGCCGTTTTCGTCATCCTGGGGTTTGATTGCCGGTTTCGATAAAACCTTCATCGTCACCCCGGCGCAGTACGGGATCCGGTGACAATAGTAAAAAGACGGCGTATAGGGTGCCGTTCTTTTTACTCGCCATGATGTAGACGTAGAAATCCTTTTCCCTAGTGATGCTTTTCCCTGGATCCCGCGGTCAAGCCGCGGGATGACGTGGTTGTGTATTTTCGATGGGGAGTTTTTTTATTTTCTAGATGCAGATATAAAAATAGCTGCATTTATTTTACGATCTATGTTTTAAAAACAACCACCTCAAAACCTCCTTCTATGCAGCAGAGTATAGTAACAGCAACAGGATCAGGCCCGAGGGAGAAATGGACGGAGGGATTTAAGTATGTACACAAGGGTAGCGAGTATATTAAATAATCCCTCCGCCCCTTGGCTCTCTGGATCCCGCGGTCAAGCCGCGGGATGACGTGATCTTTATATTTTCTGGATGCCAGATGTAAAAAGGCACATTTGTTTTACAGCCTATGTGTTAAAAACAACTAGCCAAAACCTCCTTTGACTTAGCTCTCTACCTCACAGGAGCATTAGAGGCGCGGGAATTAGTAAAGTCCAAATGTATAAAAGTGTCGCTTCTTCTTGGCAGGGCGATAATTCATAAACATCCGTCATCCCGCGACTTGATCGCGGGATCCAGTAATCTCTGGGTATAAATCATTCCACTCAGGATTGGTTTTTTCTATGAGTTCAATCTTCCATTTGCGATGCCACTCTTTAAGTCGCTTTTCTCTTTTTATTGCAGACTCTGCCGAGAAGTGTTGCTCATAATAGACTAAGGTATGCGTGCCATATTTCTGGGTGAATCCTTCTGCCAGGTTGTGTTTGTGTTGGTAAACGCGTTTGACTAGGTTTGATGTGACGCCCACGTATAGAGTGCCGTTCTTTTTACTCGCCATGATGTTGACATAGAAATCCTTTTCCATAGTGTTTTTCCTTCCTGAATCCTGCGATCAGGTTGCGGGATGACGAGGTAAAAAAGGTACGTGCTTATGTTGCCGCCTGTGCACTAAAAACTACCTCCCATAAACTTCATCAATGCAGGAACCGCTTTTTAGGTTATTGCAGTCTGGCATGGCAGTGGGGGCAACTTTGTATATATTGGCGATCTGTGTATTTGTTCGTAAACGAAAGTCGAGCGCCGCAACCGGGGCAATACCAAAACATTCGCCCAAGCAACCAATACGCGAAAAAGAAAAAGCAGGAGTTGAAGAAAATTATGTAGTGAGCGAAACGATTTTCTTTAATGGTGGTTGTTAGAAAGATTACGAATACTGTAAATATGATTAAGCCGAAAACTGATAATTGAAATAGGATCTTCTGCTTTGCGAATTGCAATGAAATTGGATTTCGTTCTTGAGCGAATCTTTCTTTTTTAGACTTACGAGCCAGGAGATAAAGGATTGCGGATGATGATGCGACTGCAGCCTGGGAGATAGATAATGCAACAAACGCTTTGGCGCTCGTATCCCCATCAACGATCACAGCTGCCGTCAGCACTAAAAATATAAGTGAAAAACACAAGGCTATGAATGTCATAGCGCCAAAAAACAGCTTTACTAACTTAACGAAACCAAAGTTCTTGGAATCAGGTGTGGGCAGAACCATATGGTCCGCAGTCTTGGATTTGTGCTTGGTGATTGACTGCGTTGTTCTCAGCTCTGAAAGAGTATTCTGATCCTGATTTTTCATTCCAAATTTTATTTACCCTATGAGCATTGTTAGGGTATATGTCGAAGTTATGTTGTATATAACCGTAGGGCGCAATAACCAACGGGCATTGCACGCGAAACCCGATCACTCCACCCCCTCTTTAATCTGCCTCACCCGCGTCTGCATCACCGCAAAATAGACCACCGGGATCACCACCAGGGTCATCACGGTTGATACCAGCAGGCCGAAGATCAGGGATACCGCCAGGCCACTGAATATCGGATCATCCAGGATGAAGAAGGCACCACCCATGGCTGCCAGCGCAGTCAGTATGATGGGTTTGGCCCGTACCACCGCAGAGCGGATAACCGCCTTCTCCAGCGCCATGCCTGCCCGTACCTCCTGGTTGATAAAGTCGACCAGCAGGATTGAGTTGCGCACAATGATTCCGGCCAGGGCGATCATGCCGATCATAGAGGTGGCGGTGAATTGTGATCCGAACAGGGCGTGCCCCGGCATGATGCCGATGATGGTGAGCGGTATCGGCGCCATGATGATCAGTGGTACCAGATAGGAGCGGAACTGGGCCACCACCAGCAGATAGATCAGGATCAGCCCCACAGAGTAGGCTATGCCCATATCGCGGAAGGTATCGTAGGTTATCTGCCATTCGCCATCCCATTTCAGGCTGTATGAATAGGGATTTTCCGGTTGGGAGATGAACCACTGTTCCAATAGATTCTTATCTTCAATGGTATCGGATATGGCAAACATTCCATACAACGGACTATCGGTCACGCCGGCCATGTCTCCGGTAACATAGACCACCGGCAGCAGATCCTTATGATTGATTGAGTGCTCACGCTTGGCTGGAATGACCTTGACTATCTCCGACAGTGGCACGGACCCACCCTGGCTGCTGGGGATCTTCAAGGCGAGTATCTGTTGCAGGCTGGATTTGTCGGCCTCCGGATATTCGACCCGGATTGGAACTGCATACTTCATATTCTTTCCATGCAGGAAGGTCATGTCGCTCCCGCTGATAACCGTAGCCATGGCCTGGGTAATGCTGTCCTGAGATGCGCCCAGCAGGGATGCCTTGGTGCGGTCGACCCAGAAAAGCAGCTTGTCCGAAGGGAACTCAACACTATCATCCACATCTATGACATCCGGGGTCTGACTAAACAGCTCGCGTACCTGTTTGGCGATGTTGATCTGTCCCAGATAGTCCAGGCCGTAGATCTCGGCCACCAGCGGTGACATAACTGGTGGTCCCGGCGGGAGCTCCACCAGCTTCACATTGCCCTGATACTTTGCGGCAATCTCCTGAATAGGCTTGCGCACCGCCAGGACGATCTCATGACTCTGGCGCTCACGTTCATGTTTATCCAGCAGGTTCACCTGGATATCCCCCAGGTTAGGGCCCTCTCGCAGATAGTATTGGCGCACCAGTCCATTGAAGCTGATCGGTGCGGAGGTGCCGGCGTAGGTCTGATAGTTGGTAACCTCAGGTACGGTTTTCAGATAGCCGCCGATCTTGTCCAGTACCAGTGCGGTCTGTTCCAG
>JBNKDM010000011.1:0-47575 GCA_050288245.1 Sedimenticolaceae bacterium | reverse complement strand
TGGTTGGATTGGAGAAGTTACCGCGAGACAACTATGAGATTGCATCCGAGATTTCAAACCCGGATGCAATCCTGCTGCGCTCCTATAAGATGCATGATATGGAGTTGCCGGCAAGTGTTAAAGCGGTCGGACGTGCCGGTGCCGGAACCAACAATATTCCGGTTACGCGTATGACTGAGCTAGGAGTGCCGGTGTTCAATGCCCCGGGCGCTAACGCCAATGCTGTAAGAGAGTTGGTATTGGCCGGTATGCTGATCGCAGCCCGTAACCTCGGTCATGCCTGGGACTTTGCCCGTGGCCTCAGTGGCGAGGACGCTGAGATCACCAAGCAGGTGGAGAAGGGTAAAAAACAGTTTGTCGGTTTTGAGCTGCCTGGACGCACCTTGGGTGTAGTCGGGCTCGGTGCCATCGGGGTGAAGGTGGCGAACGCTGCGCGCGCCTTGGGCATGCATGTGATCGGTTACGATCCTACCATTACCAAAAAGAGCGCATGGCAGTTATCTTCCGATGTTCAAGAGGCGTTGAGCGTGGATGACCTCCTGTCCAAGTCTGATTTTATCACCTTTCATGTGCCCCTGATCGATTCCACCAAGAACATGATCAATGCGGAACGCATCAATATATTGAAGGATAATGTAATACTGCTCAACTTCTCACGTAATGGCATCATTGACGATGAGGCGGTTGTTCCTGCATTGGATAGTGGCAAGATATACGCATACGTTTGTGATTTTCCAAGCAACCTGCTGAAGGATCATCCACGTTGTATAACCCTGCCACACCTGGGTGCCTCTACCTCTGAGGCCGAAGTGAACTGCGCAGTTATGGTGGCTGAGCAGGTAAGGGATTATCTGGAGAATGGCAATATCGTTAATTCGGTTAATTTTCCTAATATCCACCTTTCCCGGAATGGCGGTTACCGGATTGTGGTGATCAATTCAAATGTGCCGAATATGTTGGGACAGATATCCACCGATCTGGCTAAGGCCGATCTCAATATCATCGACATGGTGAATAAATCGCGTGGCGATATAGCTGTAACTCTGCTGGATGTTGATAAGGAACCAGATCAGAATACACTGGACCGTATATTGGGTATTGATGGTGTTCTCTCTGTACGTTGTCTGGGGTCTTAAGGGCTAACCAAAACCAGGTCACTGCTGACATGAACGAGAACGAGAAACTGCAACAGATACGTGAACGTATAGATTCCCTGGATGTGCAGATTCAGGATCTGATCAATCAGCGTGCAAGCGCTGCTCAGGATGTGGCTCGGGTAAAACGCACTGAGGACAAGGAAGCATTCTTCTATCGTCCTGAACGTGAGGCTGAGATTCTTGCGGCGGTGAAGGCGCGTAACAAGGGTCCGCTGGGTGATGAGGAAATGACCCGGCTGTTCCGTGAGATCATGTCCGCCTGTCTGGCTCTAGAGCAACCACTGAAGATCGCATTTTTAGGGCCGGAAGGTACCTTTACCCAGTCTGCTGCGCTCAAACATTTCGGCCATTCAGTGGAGACTGTTGCCCTGAATTCCATACCGGATATATTCAGGGATGTGGAGTCTGGCGCCTGTGACTATGGTGTGGTTCCGGTGGAAAATTCAACCGAAGGGGTGATCAGTAATACCCTGGATATGTTTCTAAACTCTGGTCTGCAGATCTGTGGTGAAGTTACTCTACGCATTCATCATCATCTTATGAGCAAGGAGCAGGATCTTGGCTCTATTACCAAGGTCTATTCGCACCAACAGTCACTTGGCCAGTGTCGTCTGTGGCTGGATAGAAATATGCACAAGGTGGAACTGTACCCGGTCGGAAGTAATGCAGAGGCCGCGCGCCTGGCCAGCAGTGACGCAAATTCTGCAGCCATTGCTGGTGAAATGGCTGCGGTGATATATGGTCTGGATATCCTGGCAGAGAGCATTGAGGATGAGCCGGATAATACCACCAGATTTCTGATCATCGGGCGTCAGAGTGTGCCTGCGAGCGGTAATGATAAAACGACCCTGCTGCTGTCAGCGCGCAATGTAGCAGGCAGCCTGAACACACTGCTCAGACCTTTGGCAGAGCATAATGTTAGCATGACCAGAATCGAGTCAAGGCCATCCAGACGCGGTATGTGGGACTATGTATTTTTCATAGATATTCAAGGACACAAGGACGATCCTGAGGTTGCCCAGGCGATGGATGAGTTGCGGGGTGATGCCAATCTGTTCAAAGTGCTTGGTTCCTATCCGGCGGCAGTGCTTTGAGTAATTAATCTTTATCTGCCTGTGTCTAGGTATCCATAACGTCAAAGTGTGTACGTTGCATAATGAGCAATAAGCAAAATAGATTCCTAAATATAGCCGCAGCAGGTGTGGCCAATCTTAATCCATATGTTCCGGGTAAGCCTATATCGGAACTGGAGCGCGAACTTGGCATATGCAACCCGATAAAGCTGGCCTCGAACGAGAACCCGCTCGGATGCAGTCCCAAGGCAATAGCTGCAATGAATCGTGAGCTGGGTGAAGTGGCGCGCTATCCTGATGGTAGTGGCTTTGAATTGCGTAATGCCCTGGCGGCGAAACACGGGATAGATGCAAGTTGCATCACTCTGGGCAATGGCTCGAATGATGTGCTGGATATGGTTGCCCGTGTCTTTCTGCGGCCGGGTCGAGAGTCGCTGTTTTCCCAGCATGCCTTCGCGGTATATCCCATCGCCAGTCAGGCGGTAGGCGCTGAATTGATTATCGCTCCGGCCAAACGGTATGGACATGACCTGGATGCCATGGCCGGGATGATCAATGAACGTACCGGAGTAATCTGGATCGCCAACCCCAATAATCCAACCGGTAACTGGCTTGGTTCTGCCGAACTGCTCTCCTTCATTCAGACCGTACCGCAGGAAGTCATCCTGGTCGTGGATGAGGCCTATATCGAATATGTTGACGAGGATGACTATCCAGATGCATCCGGCTGGTTACAGGATTTCCCCAACCTGGTAGTTACCAGGACATTTTCCAAGGCCTATGGTCTGGCCAGTCTGCGCGTAGGTTATGCGCTGTCACACCCGGATGTAGCGGATCTGCTTAATCGTGTACGCCAGCCCTTCAATGTCAACTCCATGGCACTGGCTGCGGCCAAGGCTGCCTTGGAGGACACAGGATTTATCCGGCAAGCTGTAGAGATAAATCGCGCGGGCATGGCCCAACTGGTCAAAGGATTCGATAAGATGGGGTTGGAATATATTCCATCGGCAGGTAACTTTATTACCGTAGATGTTGCTAGACCAGGTTTGGATGTGGACCGGGCTTTACTGCGTGAAGGTTGTATAGCCCGGCCAGTTGCCAACTATGGTCTGCCCAATCATCTGCGTGTCACAGTAGGTCTGGCGGAGGAGAATGAGAGATTTCTTGCGGCCCTGAAAAAGGTATTGGCACAATGTTGATACAGCGACTGGCCATTATAGGCGTAGGTCTGATAGGTGGATCTCTGGCCCGTGCCCTGCGCGCCGCCGGTGAGGTGGGCGAGGTGGTTGGCTGTGGCCGTGGCAAGGAAAATCTGCAAAGGGCTGTGGAGCTGGGTGTTATCGATAGTTACACCCACGATATTTCTGAGGCAGTTATCGGTGCCGATATGATTTTCCTGGCGGTACCATTGGGGGCGATGCGCGACGCCTTCGCCGCCATGCAAGGGAAGATTCTGGATGGGGCGGTTATCACCGATGGTGGCAGTGCCAAGGGCAGTGTGGTGGAGGATTGTCGCGCCGTCTTCGGCGAAGATCTTCCGGCATTTGTTCCAGGACATCCGATTGCCGGGACCGAGAATAGCGGGGTGGATGCATCCTTTGCGGAACTCTACCAGAACAGGCGGGTGATCCTCACGCCGACAGAGAGTACTTCCAGTGAGGCGCTGCAGCGGGTTACCGCTATGTGGGAGATATGTGGCAGTGATATCACAATAATGTCCATTCAGCATCATGACGAGGTGTTGGCTGCAACCTCACATCTTCCGCATATGCTGGCATTTGCTCTGGTCGACTCGCTTGCACGGATGAAAGAGAACGATGATATCTTTCGCTATGCGGCCGGAGGTTTTCGTGATTTCACCCGTATAGCGTCATCCAGTCCGGTGATGTGGCGTGATATATGTATTGCCAATCGCCATGCTCTCAGCGCCATTATGAAAAGTTACAGTCAGGATATGGCTGACCTTGCCGATATCATCAGCCGGGGTGATGGTGAACGTCTGTTGCAAATCTTTGAACGGGCTAAGCAGTCACGTGATCGTTATATCGATGGCATTCTGGATTCACCTGAGTAGTCGATCTGTATCTCCGCTTTTATTCGCTCAGAAAGCCTCGTTTCCATGAAAAAACTGATCGTTATTTTGTTGCTTGCATCAATTGCCGCACTGATATTTAGTGGTTATAAGGCGAGGGAACAGGCGGTTGCGTACGAGAAAGAGACCATAAATGTTATTCAACGGCTGGATGCGGATTCCAGACTTGAAACTACCGGCCAACGCCTGCTGGAATGGCTTAGTCTTGGTGCCTACTCAGGTTATTCAGATGAGTTGCAGGAGATAATAAAGCACAAGAAGTTGCAGCAGAGCTATGGTGCCTCTGCCTGGCTATTGACCGGAATCTTCTTTGTCCTTGCATTACCGGTAATTGTCCTGGGATATATGTTGCGGTCTGACTGGTGTGATATGGCGTACTCCATGTTGGGCATCTCCATTATTGCACTAGTTATTGGTTTGACGACCCCGATACTATCTGTGAGTGCGCAGCAGGATCTGCCGGTTCTGGGTGAGACGGTATTACAGTTTCAATCCAAGGGAATCGTTTCCACCATCATAGGTTTGAAGGATACGGGAAGTTTTTGGCTGGCGCTGTTGCTGGCGTTTTTCAGTGTGGTTATTCCTGTGGCAAAGACCTCCCTGGCAGCAGTTACCATATTTGCCCGGAGTCACAAGCTTACCCTGAAAGGCCTAAGTTGGAGTAAGAGTATAGGCAAATGGTCTATGGCGGACGTATTTGTGGTCGCAGTATTGGTGGCATTCTTCAGCAATGGGCAGGATGGTCTTACTCAGGCCGAGGTCCAGGTGGGCCTATGTTTCTTTGCCGGATATGTGGTGTTGTCGCTGATAAGCACCAGCATTATCAATCATCAGCTGAATGTGCGAACTGGAAATAAGCAGTAACTGTTTGTTTTAACTGATATTCGGGTTTACATATCAGGGGGGAACGGTTAAGCTGCTGCGTCTTCCCGATACAGAATAATTAATTGAGGCGAGCGTTGAGTTCATCCGATAATCTCAAGTTCTATCTCCGACCCGGTGGGGTCCTCTCCGGGAGCCTTCGGGTGCCGGGTGATAAATCCATTTCCCACCGCTCTATCATGCTTGGTTCACTGGCCGAGGGTGTTACCCATGTGACCGGTTTTCTCGAAGGGGATGACAGTCTTGCCACCCTGCGTGCGTTTCGTGACATGGGGGTGAAGATAGAGGGGCCGGATGCGGGAAGGATCGTCATCCATGGTGCAGGTATGTATGGACTGAGACAACCGGAATCGGCGCTGGATCTTGGCAATTCCGGCACCTCAATGCGTCTGCTTTCAGGATTGTTGGCAGGGCAGGCGTTTGATACCACCCTGACCGGCGACAGCTCTCTGTCCAGTCGTCCCATGCGCCGGGTTACCGAACCTCTGGCGCAAATGGGCGCGCGTATTATAACTACCGAGCAGGGCACTGCACCCCTCCAGATCAAAGGTGGTACTACCCTGAACGGAATCGTTTACCAGATGCCAGTGGCAAGTGCCCAGGTTAAATCGTCTCTGCTTCTCGCTGGACTCTACGCGGAAGGCATCACAACCGTTATCGAGCCAGCTCCAACGCGGGATCACACTGAACGTATGCTGATGGGCTTCGGTTATCAGGTAACACGTGAGGACAATCGTATAAGTCTGTCTGGAGGCGGAAAACTTTCTGCCTGTGATATTGATGTCCCGGCGGATATTTCATCCGCAGCATTCTTTCTGGTTGGGGCGACTATTGCCCCTGGTTCAGATCTGTTACTTGAGCATGTTGGCATCAACCGGACCCGCGATGGTGTCATCAATATCCTGCGTCTGATGGGGGCGGATATCGAGGTAGTGAACCGGAGAGAGATGGGAGGAGAGCCTGTGGCCGATCTGCGCGTGAGATCCAGCAAGCTAAAAGGTATACGTATCCCTGAGGAGCAGGTGCCGCTGGCGATTGATGAATTTCCGGCCATCTTTGTCGCCGCAGCCTGTGCCGAGGGAGAGACGATCCTTACCGGAGCAGCGGAGCTTAGAGTCAAGGAGAGTGACCGGATTCAGGTAATGGCTGATGGGCTGATCTCTTTGGGGATAGATGCTCGGGCGACAGCGGACGGCATCCATATTCATGGAGGACGAATAAATGGTGGTGAGGTGGAAAGCCATGGAGATCATCGCATAGCCATGGCCTTTGCCATGGCGGCTCTGAGGGCAGATGGTGGGATCAGGATCAATGATTGCAGAAATGTTGATACATCATTTCCCGGATTTGTATCCTTGGCCAGTCAGGCCGGTCTGGACATAGCCACCGGTTGTGAGGACTAGTATGGTACCGGTAATTACTATTGACGGTCCTAGTGGTTCTGGCAAGGGAACCATTGCCACTATGCTGGCTGAGAGGCTTGGTTGGGCCATTCTAGACAGCGGGGCATTATACAGACTAGTTGGATATTCAGCCGAAAATGCAGGTATTGGTCTCGATCAGGTAGGTAAATTGTGTGAAATTGCAAAAAATCTCAATGTTGTCTTCAAGGGGGAGCAGATCTTTCTTGACGGTGTTGATGTCAGCAAGGATATACGGACCGAAACAGCCGGAAATATGGCATCAAAGGTGGCTGCCATACCGGAGGTTAGAGATGCGTTACTGGAGTGGCAACGTTCATTTGCCCGCGAGCCTGGATTGGTAGCGGACGGGCGGGATATGGGCAGCGTGGTGTTCCCAAATGCCCCCGTGAAGGTGTTTCTTACCGCAACTGCCGAAGAAAGGGCGAATAGGCGCTATAAGCAGTTGAAACAGAAAGGAATAGGTGTTAATTTACGCGATCTTGTCGTGGATATACGTGAGCGTGATGAACGTGATCGTAACCGTGAGGTGGCTCCACTAGTAGCGCCGGTCGCAGCGCTGGAGTTAGAGTCGACTTCCCTGTCCATTGATGAGGTGTTGGAAAAGGTGTTGGAACATGTGCGTAACATGCTTCCAAACCTGGATGTATAGGTTGGCTCAATTGCAGATATTGCAGTGGGCTTTTTTATTAACTTTTACCGTCGATCATTCAGTGTGATCAGGCGATATATGCGACCACTCCTAGGAATTTCAACTCATGACCGAAAGTTTTGCAGAACTATTTGAAGAGAGTGTTGCCGGCACTCAGCTACGTCCCGGCGCCATCGTAATTGGTACAGTACTGGAGATTACCTCTGACTCTGTGATTGTTAACGCAGGTCTCAAATCGGAAGGTGTTATACCAAAGGATCAGTTTTTAGACGCCAACGGTGAACTCGAAGTTGCCGTTGGTGATCAGGTGGAAGTGGCCCTTGATGCCGTTGAAGACGGTTTTGGTGCAACCCGCCTGTCGCGTGAAAAGGCCAAGCGTGAACAGTCTTGGACATTCTTGAATAAGGCTTTCGAGGCTCAGGATACAGTTACTGGCCGCATTGATGGTAAGGTCAAGGGTGGATTTACCGTAGAACTGGGTGAGATTCGTGCATTCCTGCCAGGATCTCTGGTGGATGTACGTCCGGTGCGCGATACCTCCTATCTGGAGGGTAAGGATCTTGAATTTAAGGTAATCAAACTGGATCGTCGCCGCAATAATGTTGTGGTTTCACGTCGTGCCGTGGTTGAGACTGAATACAGTGCGGAACGTGAAAACCTGCTGGAGAATCTGGAAGAGGGTATGGAGGTCAAGGGTATAGTCAAGAACCTGACTGACTATGGTGCCTTCGTGGATCTTGGCGGTATCGATGGTTTGTTACATATCACCGATATGGCATGGAAGCGGGTGAAACATCCTTCAGAGGTTGTAGACATTGCTGATGAGATTACGGTTAAGATTCTCAAATTTGACCGGGATAAACAGAGGGTTTCCCTTGGCCTCAAGCAGATGGGGGATGATCCTTGGTTGAATCTGGCGCGTCGCTATCCTGAAAACACCAGGATATTCGGTAAAGTAACCAATCTGGCTGATTATGGTTGCTTTGTTGAGATCGAGGATGGTGTAGAAGGTCTGGTTCACGTATCCGAAATGGATTGGACCAATAAAAATATACATCCGTCTAAGCTGGTGCAGTTAGGTGATGAAGTTGAAGTTGTCGTTCTGGATATAGATGAGGAACGCCGTCGCATCTCCCTGGGTATGAAACAGTGTCAGACTAACCCTTGGGAGGAGTTTGCCGAGAAACACAAGAAAGGCGATCACATCACCGGTAATATCAAGTCCATTACCGACTTTGGTATATTCATCGGTCTGGAAGGAAATATAGATGGTCTGGTACATCTGTCTGATATCTCTTGGGATGATGCCGGCGAAGAGGCCGTCCATAATTTCAAGAAGGGTCAGGAGCTTGAGACGGTTGTGCTTTCAGTTGACCCAGAACGTGAGCGTATCTCGCTTGGCGTGAAGCACTTAGATAAAGACCCATTCTCCAGCTATGTTGGCTCACATGCTAAGGGTAGTATTGTCAACGGCATTGTGAAAGAAGTTGATCCTAAGGGTGCAGTTATTACCCTGGACGAGGGAGTAGAGGGTTATCTACGTGCCTCCGAACTGTCGCGCGACAGAGTTGAAGATGCGCGTTCGGTATTGAAGGAAGGCGATGATATTGAGGCAAAATTCCTTGGTGTGGATAGAAAGAATCGTACAATCTCTCTTTCAATCAAGGCAAAGGATGCGGAAGAGGAAGCAGCAGCTATCCAGAGCTATGCCTCTTCCAAGCCTGGTACCGCAACCCTCGGAGATGTTCTTAAGGAACAAATGGTAGATAAAGGCGAATAGGTCACTTTATCTTAGCTAAGGTTAGGCTGGGGGCGTGTAGTGTCCCCAGCCATAATATCAAGGGGAACAACAAGAATGACAAAATCTGAATTGATTGATGTCATCGCAAAGGAGCAGAGTCATCTTGCGTATCGTGATGTTGAGCTTGCAGTTAAATGTATGCTTGAGCAGATGAGTCAGGCACTGGCCTCTGGCGAAAGAATTGAGATACGTGGATTCGGCAGCTTTTCTTTGCATTATCGTCCACCACGTCAGGGAAGAAATCCTAAGACCGGGACTACAGTTGCTTTGTCCGGGAAGCATGTACCGCACTTTAAGCCAGGTAAGGAGTTGCGTGAACGGGTGAATTCCTGTTTTCTTGAAGAAAGATTGGCAGAAAACAGATAATAGCAATCTGTAACTGTCATGTTTGTTTGTGACGGTACTCCTTAATGTGTTTGTCTAACATGCGAGCTATACCCTATCACCCTGATAGCGCGCGCATATTTTCATCTATCGCGGATCGTCCCTGGTCGGTATTCCTGGATAGTGGTAAACCAGGATCTGTTCAGGGCCGATATGATGTTATAACAGCAGAGCCAGTTGTTACATTCGTCACCAGAAATGGTATTACCCAGATAAGTGGTCCCAAAGGTGATACCGCATCTGCCGATCAGCCATTTGATTTAATAAGAGAAGCACTTGATAAGTATCAACACTCATCCGGTGATCTTCCGTTTGCCGGAGGTGCTATCGGTTATGTGGGTTATGGTATAGCCCGCTATCTTTTGGATTTGCCGCATGTTTCATCTGATCCAAACGATATGCCTGATATCTGTTTTGGCATCTATGATTGGGCCTTGGTGGTTGATCATCAGGAACGGAAGAGTTGGTTGTGTCGGCAGGAAGGAAGCAGGATAACCGGTCAGCAATGGGAAGAGTTGTGCAGTATGCTTTCTGGCTGTCGGACGGAGTATCCAGTTGCATCATTTAGTGTGGTTGGTGCAATACAATCGAGTATATCCGCCGAGCAATACTCTGCAATGTTTGATCGTATCCAGAAGTATATTCACGATGGTGACTGTTACCAGGTCAATTTCGCTCAGAAGTTTACGGCTAGATGTAGCGGTGACCCATGGCGCGCCTATTTAAATCTGCGAGAGATAAATCCATCGCCGTTTGGGGCATATATAAATACCCCATATGGTCAGGTTTTGAGCAGCTCACCGGAAAGATTTCTGAGACTAAGCAATGGATTAGTGGAGACCCTGCCAATCAAGGGGACCAGACCACGTTCCCCTATACCAGAGCAGGATCAAGCTCTGTACAGTGAACTACAAAACAGCGCTAAAGATCGCGCAGAAAACCTGATGATTGTTGATCTGTTGCGTAATGATCTGGGAAAAAGCTGTGAGCCAGGCAGTATAGATGTGCCCTGGCTGTTTAAGGTTGAAAGCTTTTCCAGGGTACATCACATGGTAAGTAAAATCACCGGGAAGCTGTCTGCAGGAAAGGATGCATTTTCACTGCTGGCAGACTGTTTTCCAGGTGGCTCGATCACCGGTGCTCCAAAGTATCGTGCAATGGAGATCATTGAAGAGCTGGAGTCTGGACCACGCGGAGTTTATTGCGGCAGCATCGGCTATATTGGGTTTGATGGCAATATGGATACCAACATAGCAATACGTACTATGGTGCATCAGCAAGGGCAGATTCATTTCTCCGCAGGCGGTGGCATTGTTGCTGATTCAACAATGCCATCCGAATATCAGGAGACCATGGACAAGGCGAGTGCAATGCTCGATATGCTGAAGAACTGCTAGCCTGGATTAAAATATAAATATCCCAAATGCAAATGCCGATAGCGCCAAAAAAGATATCTGGCGCATAACCCTGACAACAGAAAACCCTCTCTTATATCCCATAATACTTGGTATTAGGTCATGGACCTGATCGCGCATGATAAAGCTGTTGTTGTTCATCTTGTATCTCCGTGTGAGTAGACAATTTGCTCTGCAAACAGAGGACGCCGTTGTAGAATTCCATCCAATACTACCGCCAATCCTGGATAACGTTCTCGATAGGTTCTATGCTAACATACGGAGAACAAAAAGAGAACACTTTATCTCATTAATTTTATCAACCCCCTCACACCAGCCCTTTCCCTTCAATCTTCTTTCAGATGGAGAGGGGGCGGAGGTTGCAAATTTCCGCGTTAAGGCGCGGACAGGGGGTAGTTATTAGTTGTGGTTGCTTGCGGATTTGACCGTAGGATGTGGCGAAGACCAGAACCGCCAGAATGCCCCTCACCCCAACCCCCTCTCCAAAGGGGAGAGGGGGAGGAGGTTGCTCGTTTCTGCGGAACGAGAGTAATTATTATTGGAGATTTGTGGTGATTTGTGTCTATTTGCAGCTTATCTGTTCTTGGTTCCAGATTTCATCGCATGCGGGAGCTGGTTCCTAACCGTTGCTGGATTTCAACCACCGCTCTAGTGGTAACGCCGCATCTGTCCTACCAAAACTCCCTGGATATCAACCTGATCTGGTTTGTAGTGCATAGGTTTATAGTTGGCGTTTGCCGGATGGAGTGATACCTTCCCAGGTTTTTGCTCGATCCGCTTCAGGGTGGCCTCTGATTTATCGATCAGTGCGACAACTATGTCGCCGTTTCTGGCCTGAGAGCGCTTTTCCACAACAATATAGTCCCCATCAAATATCCCTTCATCAATCATAGAGTCACCTTTGATCTGCAGGACATAGCAGGGTTTATTGGTGCGGAGAGACGCAGGGACCTGAATGGTTTCCTGATGATTTATCGCCTCAATCGGTTGACCTGCGGCGATGTAACCGAGCATTGGCAGCGAGTCCTCATCCTGATCCGGTGAGTCAGTCAGACGGATGCCTCGCCGCAGGTTGTTCATTGGTTCTACCAGGCCGGCATCAATGAGGGCCTGAATCTGTTTATGCAGGGAGCCTTTGGAACTCAGTCCTAAGGCCATACATAATTCATCAAGGGTTGGAGGATGGGAGAAGTCATCCAGATTCTCTACCAGAAAATCATAGATCTCCTGCTGACGTCGTGTGATTGTGTTTGACATGGCACCTCTCCTGTTCTCTGCAGGTTCTATTCTAGCAGAGTTAGAACAGATGGGGAACCATGTGAGTGGAAAATTATACTGGCGGCTGTATAGAGAGGATGTATGCGCTATTCATGCTCAGCTGCGACTACTTGATTTCTTCCTGATACCTTTGCCTTGTACAGCGCCTTATCGGCCTCATTAAGCAGTTGGGTAGCAGGGGCCTTCTGTCCAGGTACGCGCGATGCAATACCTAAACTAAGGGTTACCACGCCAAGATTGGCGTTTCCGGTATGGGGTATCTTCAACTCCTGCACCGAGGTGCGGATGCGCTCTGCAACAAACATGGCACCCTTCATATCAGTATTCGGCAGGATGACACAGAACTCTTCGCCACCATAGCGTCCGACCAGGTCCTCCGGTCTTCGCACCGCATTTTTTAATACCTTGGATACCTTTTTCAGGCAACTGTCACCGGCGATATGCCCGTAGTTGTCGTTATAGGCCTTGAAGTTGTCTAGGTCCATCATGATCACTGTAATAGGATGATCGCTTCGGATGGAGCGGGCGGTCTCCTTTTCCAGATATTGATCTATGATCCTGCGGTTAGACAGGCCGGTTAGACCATCGGCGTTAGCAAGTTTTAGCAACTCACTATTAGCGTTCTCCAGTTCATGTGAAACCGAGATAAGTCTATGGCGCATAGCTGCGATGCGTTGCATTGCAGTCATTTTTGCAGCTAATACAGTTTCATCTACCGGTTTGTTCAGGTAATCGTCGCCCCCGGCAGCAATACCTGCAGCTATATCATCCGGGCTGGTGCGGCCACTAAGAAAGATGATAGGTACCCAGTCATTCTCCAGGGTTCGAATACGGCGGGCCGCCTCGTGTCCATCCATGACTGGCATGATTACATCCATCAGGACAAGATCGAAGTCATTCTGGTTGTACAGCTCAATGGCCTCCTGTCCATTGGAGCAGCAGGTAACTTCATGGCCCATCTCAGTAAGACGGACTGTCATGATATGTTGCTCAGTGCGAGTGTCGTCAACTAGGAGAATATTCATTGCAGATACCAATGTATATTGTTACACATCCTTTAGAAAATAAAATATTTGTAACTCGCTAATGGTTGTTCCATGCATAAACGGCCTCCACTTTATTTCCAGGTTTCAGATAGGTTACTGATCTGCATAGTTCGCTCAATAGCTGTATCCCGCGTCCGGAAAGTCTGGATATGTCTGAACTGTCGCACTTGAGATGAGAGAAATCAAATCCAGGTCCGCTGTCTTCGACCTTTATCATCATCTCTCCACCATCCAGAGTTGGGTATGAGCTAACTGTGATACGTACATAACCATCTGTTAACTTATCCAGTCGTTCCTCTCGTTCAGTGAAATAGTGTGTGAAGCCATCTTTGCCATCCTTGATAGATGAATCCAACCCCAATACACCATGATCCACGGCGTTGGTGTAGAGCTCGGTGAGGATAGTAAACAGCAGTCTTCTGTGTTCACTTAATCCTTCGATCTCATGTATGTGACTAAGCAGTAACGGTATCGGATCGGCATCACATAGACGTCTTCCGTGCAGTGCTAAGGAAAATACTACCGCATTGTTGCCAACCATATCTGTAGAGGAAGCTATAGCCCTGTTTTTATTCAGCTGTTCCGGTTTGATCTTCTGCAACAGATCAGGGATACAGGGTATCTCAGCCAGGGTAATATCGTCCATTTGCGATGAATCACCGCAGAACTTATGGAGTGATCTGGAGATGGAATCAATAAAGCTCTCATCATCTTCGCGCTTGGTTATGGCATCCTCAAGCCTGCTCACACCAAATTGTTCTTTGTCTGAGTTGACTGCCTCGGTTAAGCCGTCAGTAACCAGCAATATCCTGTCATCAGAGGAAATTTTTACTACTTCGATAAACTCGTTGTAGTCAACGTCACGGCTGATTCCCAGGGGCATACACTGAGAGGAGGTTCGATATTTTATTTTATTGCTCCCGGTCTGCAAAAACAGCACATCCGGCATGCCGCAATTGCATATAGATACATAGTCCAGGCTATTGGAGATTGTGACAAATTGCGTAGCCAGAAACATGCCGGTTGGCAGTACAGTTAGCAGCTTGGAATTAATTCCTGCAAGTATCTGTTGGGTAGAGAAGCCTTTGCTGGTCATGGCGCGAAACACCTCAGAAGCCGGCATTGCACCAAGTGCTGCTGCCAGACCATGACCGGTAAAATCACCCATCAATACATTGAGATCGCCAGAAGGGGAGTAGGCGGTCAGAAGAACATCGCCACTGAATAGTTCGGCCGGTTTTAGCAGGGTGTGGATGGTATTCAGGGCGACATTGTCAGCTATAACCGCTCCGGCAAAGACTCCTTCTGCCAACAGTTGGTCTTGCTGGGTTTTTGCATAGAGCATATTCACCTGTCCATGAAGATGGGCAAATCTCTCCATAGCATGGATCTTTGCTGTCAACAGAGTTGGACTGAAGGGCTTGGTAAGGAAGTCATCACCGCCGACTTCAATGCATTTGGCCAGGTCATGTTCATCAGTCACACCGGTAAGGAAAATCACCGGGGTAAAAACATCAGTAGGTATGGACTTTATCTCTCTGACAGCATCATAGCCATCCATGATAGGCATCATCACATCCATTAGGATAATGTCCGGGTTTTCGCTCTTGAATAGCTCTACAGCTTGTGAACCGTTTGCTGCCTGAACTACCTCATAACCGATCTGGTTTAGGATCTTGCTGAGAATTATTCGGTTCGAGCGCTCATCATCCGCCACCAGGGCCTTGCCTTTGGTGTTGTTTCTAACCTGACTGTTAGAAGAGATGTGCATTGTGACGGACAACGAATACTCCAATATGTCGATATGGTGTCTATTTTCAACATACAGGAGAGGTTTATTCCTGTTTGCCTGACACTCGCCACTGTATCGGCATGCGAATAAAACTCTTTAATTGATTTTGCACAGAAACATAGGGTTATATTCAGTTGTTAGTAACCCGCATTATGCATTGAACAATTTGCCACTTGACCGAGCAGATTTATCCCATTAGAGTTCATGCCTCCTAAGGTATCTGCAGATGCAGATAAATGGGAAGTCGGTGCGACTCTGTTTCAGAGTCAATGCCGACACTGCCCCCGCAACGGTAGGCAGGGTATGCGATCAGCAAGAGGCCACTGTGTTCACACATGGGAAGGCGCTGAATCGCAGGAGAGATCCGCCCTGTGAGTCCGGAGACCAGCCTTTGGAACAAACCGATTGGGTGTTGCGGAGGGCTTCACAGGTGAGCATTCTTGCCAAGTCTGGCAGATTAGGGTCCAAACCCTGTTCGCTTTTCCCCTCAGCATATCCCCTGATTCCATGTTGATACGCGGCACGGGTGAGTGCCGTTGGGGAAATAATAATGAAAAGATCTATAATTCTGCTGTCCGTCCTGGGCGGCGCCGCGACTACTGCTGTGGCCGAAGTACCAACCGTTCTGGATACCGTGGTGGTAAGCGCCACCAGATCGGAACAGGCTAGCGTACCCACCCCGGCCAGCATCTCGGTTATAACTGCGGACGATATTGAAAGAAGTGGCGCCAGAAATGTTGCCGAACTGCTACGTGGCCGTGCCGGTATTCAGGTGCGTGATATGTTTGGTGATGGTAGTAGCGGTGTAGTGTTCGATCTGCGTGGCTTCGGCGCCACCGCAACCTCAAATACCCTGATACTGGTGGATGGACGCCGCCTGAACAACGGTGCGGATATCGGCGCACCGGATGTATCTACCATATCTCTGAAAAACATTGAACGCATTGAGATTATCCAGGGAAGCGCCGGTACCCTGTTCGGAAACCAGGCTGTGGGTGGCGTCATCAATATCATTACGCGCCGGCCGCAGGAGTTTCATGCGGACGTGAATCTCACCCTGGGTAGTTATGATAGCCGTGGTGTCACGGCAGCAATAAGTAACCGTATGGACAACGGTATCTCTTACCGGTTGGCTGCAGAAAAACGTGAGTCAGATAATTACCGTGACAACAACTCCTTGGATTATAAAAATATTGTTGGTCGCGTTGACTATGAATATTCCAACGGCAGGATATTTGCTGAGATTCATCGTACCAATGAGGAGATGGAAACACCTGGTGCATTGTTTGCCGATGAACTTGACGCAGATCGCAGACAGTCATTTTCAGTATATGCAAATGACTTTCAGGATGCCGACACAACCATGACACGGGTCGGCCTGACTCATAATCTATCGCAGGATTGGTCATTTGATGCGGAACTGGCCTATAGAGATGTAGACCGGGTGTTTGCCAGCAGCTTTCGGACAGGCGCGCAGCCCCCTGCGGACCAGACTCGCGATGTCTACACTTTCACTCCGCGTCTTATCGGAGTGGTGCCGATGAATGGAGGTGAGGCGCAATTAACACTGGGTGCAGATTTTGAGATGACAGATTACTATCTGAGTAGCTCCATGGGTGTGCAGGAGGTGGATCAAAGGATCTACGCCTACTACCTGCAAGGAGTATTTCCGCTCAATGATAAGTGGTCTGTGACCGCAGGAGCCCGCAGGGCGTTGGTAAGAAATCATATTACTGACAGCTATGCCTTCTCAGGTGGTGAGAATCTGGATGACGCGGTCACAGTTGGAACGCTTGGGGTGGTGTTCCGTCCGGATAACTATTGGCGACTGTTTGCCCGTGCCGACCAAAACTTTCGTTTTGCCAAAGTGGATGAACATACAAGTATCTGGGGTGCAACAACCGGACTAAAGAATCAGACCGGTACCTCTTATGAGATGGGAGTAGAGTGGAACGATGATTACAGCAGCATCAAGGCTACCATATATCGCCTTAATCTGGAGAATGAGATCAGCTATGACCCATCCGTATATCAAAACGTTAATCTGGATTCAACCAGCCGCAATGGATTTATCCTAGAGGCAAAGGGAAGGGTACAGAGGAATGTAGAGCTAGGCCTAAACTATCATTTTGTGGATGCAAAGGCCGATTCTGGAGCCTTCGAAGGAAATAGGGTGCCACTGGTTGCGCAACAAAGCGCCACACTGTCGCTGGATTACACTCCATTACATGCTCTGAATCTTCGCACCGAGATAAAGTATGTGGGAGACCAGATGCTCGGCGGTGATTTCGCTAATGCCTTTCCGGAACTGGATGGCTTCACCCTAATAAACCTGAGTGGTGAGTATAGGATTGCCGGCTGGCGCATCGGGGCAAAGATCAATAACCTGTTCGACAGGCAGTACAGCGAAACTGGAGCTACAGGTTATACCGCAGGATTCGTATTATCTGATGCATATTTCCCTGCGCCGGAACGCAACTTCTGGTTGACCGTTGGTTACGACTTCGACTAGATACGTTGTAGGGGCCCAGTCCTCTGGGCGATTATTTGCGTATGGATCATCGCCCGCAGGAGCGTGATCCTACAGGCCAATACCACCTTGGGGTGGAGGGCAGTCAGTCAGTTGCCTTTCAGCCCCCTCTCCCCCAGTGGGGGGAGAGGGTAGGGTGATGGGGTGCATAGTGCCTCGGCCCTAATTCTTGCACTGCATTCAATTGCCCGCATGAGCGGGCTCCTAAATATAACGTAAAGAGAAGGCATCTGTGGTTGAGGTAAAATCCGGGTTTACCCTGATACCATAGACATCTCTCAGGTTCTCTTCAGACAATACAGTCGCAGGGTCACCCACCGCAACCGTACGTCCGGCATCCAGTAGCTGTAATCTGTGGCAGAAGTGTGTGGCCAGGGCCAGATCGTGCAGTACTACTATAGCCGCACCACCGGATTTGCAGTGATCCTGCAGCAGCTGCATGACCACCAATTGGTGGGCAGGATCCAGCGCTGCAACCGGCTCATCCGCCAGCAGGATGACGGGTTCAGACGCCAGGGCGCGAGCCAGAAGGACCCGCATGGCTTCACCGCCGGAGAGGGTGTCGAATATCCGGTTCCGAAGATGTAGCACATCGGTCTGCTGCATCGCCCTGTCGATTATCTGCATATCCAGATCAGCAGGCTGTTGCCATCCGTCAAGATGGGGCAGGCGCCCCAGCCCAACCAGACGTTCGACCATCAGGGGCCAGTGCACCGTACTCTCCTGGGCCAGATAGGCTATCTTGCGTGCCCGCTGTCTCGGTTCCATCTCCAGCAGATTGGAGTCGTCCAGCAGGACAGTTCCGTGCGCGGGTGAGGTCAGTCCGGCTATTGTGCGCAGCAGGGTACTCTTGCCGGCACCATTGGGACCTATAAGCCCCAGCAGTTCACCCGCCTTCAGCTCCAGATTGATCCCCTGCAGGATGGTTGCGGCTGCAATGGAGAGAGAGATGTTATCGGCCTGTAACAGCTTCATATCTGCACCCTCCTGGTCTTGAGGATCAGATAGAGGAAGAAGGGTGCTCCCACCAGTGCGGTGATTACCCCTACCTTGATCTCCTGACCGGGCGGCAGCATACGCACCATTATGTCTGCCAACAACAGAACAACCGCACCTCCTATGGCACTGCTGGTCAGCAGACGGCTGGGTTGATATCCCACCAGCGGACGTAGCAGATGGGGGGTAACCAGGCCGACAAAGCCAATGGCGCCGGTGATGGATACTGCCGCACCCACCGCCAACGCAATACCTAGAAACAGACGCCAGCGCGTGGTCGTAAGATTGAATCCCAGTGTGGCGGCCGTATCTTCGCCCAGGGTCAAGGCATCCAGGGCCTTACCAGAGCCTGCCAGCAGGGCCCAACCGAGCAGGGTGGGGAACAGCAGCAGCCAGAGATCGTTCATCCCTTTGTCTGCTACGGACCCCAGCATCCAGAGTGCGATCTCCTGCACCGCATAGGGGCTGGGTGCCAGATTCAGCAGCAGAGAGACCAGGGCCAGGGCCAGGCTGTTTATCGCGACACCGGCTAGGATCAGGGTGGCGATAGTGGCATCACGCCCTGCCAGCACATATACCAGCAGCATGGCCAACAATGATCCCAGCATGCCGCCCATGGGCAGGGCAAGCGGGAGCACATCCGCAATTCCGAAATAGAGCACCACTACTGCACCGAATGCGGCACCGCTTGAGCTTCCGATAAGACCGGGGCTGGCCAGGGGATTGCGCAGCAGACCCTGCATTACCGCACCGCACAGACCCAGGGTGGCACCAGCCAGGAGTGCGATAATAGTTCTGGGTAGTCTGATCTCGGTGAGTATCAGTGCAATGACCGATGGGCTATCGGCCATGGCATCGCTTGCTGCCTTGATCAGAGAAAACGGATTGCTCCCAGTGTTAAGGGAGAGAAAACATAGTGCAATAAGCGCCAGGATCAGCAGCAAGAGTAGCTTGCGTTGTGAGATGATGAATCTGCTGTTCATTTGTGTGCCGCCGCCAGTGCCGCAATCGCGTCCGCTATCATAGGTCCGGCGCAGATCCAGAGTCGGTAGTCGATCTCGATCATGGGACGGTCTGAAGTCAGACTTTGTATTACCGGATGCTGTAACTGGCGCTGGGCCATGGAGCTGGTACCAGGGGCATAGCTGGAGGTGAAGATCTGCCTGGGTTGGGCCAGGAGCAGATCTTCCAGTCCGATGGCGCTATAACCGTTTATTCCAATCTCGGCCGCCACATTCCTCCAGCCCGCCAGCCGCAACGCCTCATCCTGAAGGGTACGTTTTCCGCTGGTGTAACCACGAGGCTGATAGAAGATAGCCTTGGGTCGCGGGCCGGAAAACCTGGTTGTAACACTGTGTATTTGTTCATCCATCTGTTGAATGAGCTGTTCGCCTCTCTTCTCCTCTCCCACCAGGGATGCCAGATGGCTGATATTGTGGCGGATGCCGGCGATATCCGTCACCATTGGCAGCACTTCAACCCTATGGCCAAGCTTGCGCAGCAACTCCACAGCAGGTCTGGCGGAAAAACCGCTGGCCAGGATTAGGTCAGGCTTAAGCGGAAGTATCTCATCGCTCTTGCCATGATTGATATGGTGTCCGCTGGCGGATTTGGCCATATAGGAGCTGTGTGGATTCAGTGACAGGGCGCTGATGGAGGCTATCCTATCCGCAGGTACCAGCAGCAACAACAGTTGGTCGCTACATAGATTCATCGAGACGATGCGCTGTGGCTTGGCGGCAGAGACGGGCGCTGGTGCGAGTAACAGCGTCAGAATCAAACCAGCTGAGAGTGCGGATAGCTTTCCATCTTTCATGCGCATAGTTGTCAGCGTATGTTGTAGGCCAGCGGTATTACAAACCTCCATTTGCTCCGCTCGATACCGGAGGGAAATGGTGGTGCCTTATCTACGCGTCTGATGGTTTGGATCGCTGCCTGGTCCAGAAGCGACATACCTGAACTCTGTGCCAGTGATACGCCGTTTATCTCTCCGTTACTGCTCACGGTGAACGCTACGGTGGCTGTGCCTTCCAGGCCGGCGCGCCGAGCGCGTAGCGGGTAATATTTATGTCTTTCGATCAAACGCAACAGGGTGGATCGATAGTCGCGGGATAGGCGTGCGCTTTGGCCTGATGCTGCGATCTGCATAGGTTGTTTTACTGAGCTCTTGGCGCCCCTTCTGCTCGGTGCGGAAGCACCGCTTGAGCTGAGCCTCGGTGCAGGTGTGGTCTTTAGCTTGGGTTTGCCCGGTGCGATTAACTGTGCTGCATTAACCTTGAGTTCCGCAACGACCGGAGCCGGTTGCTGCAGTGATCTCCTGGGTGTAGTGGCTATGGTCTCTCTCTGTTCCGATCGCAGTTCCGATCTATTCTGGTCGGGCTCAACCCTGGGTGCCAGGTCCGTGGGTTCCGAGTGTTGCACGCTTAGATGCAGAGTGGTGCTGATCTCTGCAGGACCGGTTGCGCTCTCTCCCACGGGGGCAGGGATGCTCATAAGCACTGCGGCATGCACAGCTACCGAAGCGAACAGGCTTAACACCCTTATGCCTGTGCCGGTGTATGTGACGGAACGAATGATTCTCATGTGTGGAATTATCTATGAATCGGTCAGACTCTGCGAATAAAAAACCGGTAGGGCAAAAAGTTTTCTTCCCACAGCAACTCTACTATCCTTCATCAAATAAGTGAAACTGCTATGCTTATAAAATGTCACTATAGGTAATACGCATCCCCATTCTCGGGCTTTTCACACCGAGTTGAGGATTATGCAATTCAGGGGTTTAGAGAGGATTATGACTGCATCTGTTGAGACCGTACTGAGCGGCACTAACTTGACCTTTGTGTCTGAGATCTATGCCAGGTATCTGAATGATCCCAATTCGGTTGCCTCTGGTTGGGCGGAACTCTTTTCCGGGTTTGGAGATGATGCCAACTCCCTGTTGCAGGAGATGCAGGGGGCCAGTTGGAACAGCTCAGAATCTACAGTGATAGGAGCTGCTGCATCCCAGGCGGCTCAGATCCAGCCAGACACAGCTGCCACTGGCTCCATCCAGCACAGCCCCGTCTCCCGAACCGCGACCTTGCAATCGATCAGGGCCCTGATGATGATCAGGGCCTATCGTGTCAGGGGCCATCTGATTGCGCGCTTTGACCCTCTGGGGCTAGCAGGTAACGAGAGTCACCCGGAACTGGATTACCGCAGCTATGGATTCAGCGATGCCGATATGGATCAACAGATATTTATCGACCATGTGCTGGGGCTGGAGTTTGCAACCCTGCGCCAGATCCTGCAGGTGCTGAAAGATACCTACTGCGGAACCATCGGTGTCGAGTTTATGCATATTCAGGAGCCGGACCAGAAATCATGGATCCAGCGTCGCATCGAGAGCATCCACAATCAGACCCAGTTTACCGAGAGGGGCAAACGGGCCATCTACGAGCGGCTGGTTGAGGCGGAGGGCTTTGAACAATTTCTCCATATCAAGCATACCGGCACCAAACGTTTTGGTCTGGATGGGGGGGAGAGCCTGATCCCTGCGCTGGAGCAGATCCTCAAACGTGGCGGACAGTTGGGGGTGGAAGAGGTAGTCATCGGTATGCCGCATCGTGGCCGGTTGAATGTGCTGGCCAATGTGATGCACAAGCCCTATCGCGCCATATTCTCGGAGTTTCTGGGGACCCCGTCTCTGCCGGATGAGGTGCAGGGGTCGGGTGATGTGAAATATCACCTGGGGACCTCGGCCGATCGTGAGTTTGATGGCAATCATGTGCATCTATCCCTCACTGCAAATCCTTCGCACCTGGAGGCGGTTAATTCTGTGGTGCTGGGAAAGGTCAGGGCAAAACAGACCCAGAGAGGGGATACGGAGAAACAGCATGTGCTGGGTCTGCTGCTGCATGGTGATGCCGCATTTGCCGGTCAGGGGCTGGTGCCTGAGGGGCTGGATCTGTCCCAGCTGTGCGGCTACAGGACCGGCGGCACCATCCATTTCATCGTCAATAATCAGATTGGTTTTACCACCAGCCCCAGTTATTCACGCTCCTCACCCTATCCATCGGATGTGGCGAAGATGATCCAGGCCCCGATATTTCATGTGAACGGGGACGACCCGGAGGCGGTGGTACACGTGGCCAGGATAGCCACCGAGTACCGTCAGGAGTTTAAGCATGACGTGGTCATCGATATGTTCTGCTATAGACGCTACGGACATAACGAGAGCGATGAGCCATCCTTCACTCAGCCCATAATGTACCGGGCCATTGCCGAGCATAAAACCACCCGTGAGATCTATGCCAAACGCCTGATTGCTGAGGGACTATATAGTGCGGAGAGTGCAGAGCAGGTTGTGAGTGATTTTCGCGGACATCTGGATCGTGCGTTTGACCAGGCGGACAGCTACAGGCCGGACCAGGCCGACTGGCTGGGTGGCAGATGGAAGGGGCTGACCGCTATGAATCAGGAAGAGGAGTTTACCTATTATGCTACGGCGGTCCCGCTGGAGTTGCTTAAGGAGGTCGGTCAGGCAATCACTACAGCGCCGGATGATTTCGTGGTACACCGGAAGCTGCTGCGCCAGCTTAAGTCTAAACGTGGCCTGATAGAGTCAGGAAATGATATCGACTGGGCAACGGCTGAGGCCCTGGCCTTCGGAACCCTGCTGTGTGAAGGCAAACCGGTGCGTCTCTCGGGGCAGGATTCCGGACGAGGCACCTTCTCCCAGCGCCACTCGGTGCTGGTGCACCAGGAGGATGAATCACGCTATATCCCTCTTAACCATATCAGAGAGGATCAGGCGAGATTTGAGGTGATAGACAGTCCGCTGTCAGAGGCGGCGGTTCTGGGGTTTGAGTATGGCTATACCCTCTCTGATCCGGATACCCTGGTTCTGTGGGAGGCGCAGTTCGGCGATTTCGCCAATGGCGCCCAGATGATTATCGACCAGTTCATCACCTCCGGCGAATCCAAGTGGCTGCGCATGTCCGGGCTGGTGCTGCTGTTACCGCATGGTTATGAAGGACAGGGGCCGGAGCACTCTTCGGCAAGGCTGGAGCGTTACCTGCAGCTGTGTGCGCAGGACAACATCCAGGTGGTGAACGCATCTACTCCGGCCAACTATTTCCATGTGCTAAGAAGACAGATGCATAGCAATTTCCGAAAACCGCTGGTGATCATGACCCCTAAGTCACTGCTTCGGCATAAGCTGTGTGTCAGTACCCTGGAACAGATGGGACCGGACAGCAACTTTCAGCGGGTACTGGGTGAGAGCGAGAAGCTGGTTGCCCAGGAGAGGGTTAAGCGGGTGGTGCTCTGCTCCGGTAAGGTCTACTACGACCTGATCCAACAGCGAGCGGAGAGTAAGATCGATGATGTCGCAATCATTCGGGTGGAGCAGATCTATCCATGGCCGCGTGATCTGCTGATAGAACAGATCGGGCAATATCCGCATGCTGATCTGATCTGGTGTCAGGAGGAGCCGGCCAACATGGGCGCCTGGAGCTTTGTGCTGCCGCGTCTGCAATACATCCTGGATATCATTGGACGCACCGATAAGCGTCCGGTATATGTGGGACGTACCGCCTCGGCCTCAACGGCAACCGGCTATATGGCGGCACATAAAAAGGAGCAACAGCTGCTGGTGGAACAGGCGCTGTGTTGGGATATCGCTGATATATCCCAGCCGTTCAAGCGGGAGGAGAACCTGACTGAACTGGCGCAAAACTATTTTAAAGAGTGTTCCTGATACGGGTTTAACATCGATAATAGAAACGTTGAGGATGTCATGACAACCAAGATAACTGTACCGACCGTTGGGGAGTCTATTACCGAGGCCACGGTAGCTAAATGGCTAAAGGGTGAGGGGGATGCGGTAGTCCAGGATGAACCCATAGTGGAACTTGAGACCGACAAGGTTACGGTTGAGGTGAATGCCCCTGTATCCGGGATATTGCAGCGCATCATCGTGGCGGCGGACAGCGATGTAGCGATAGGTGCAGTTCTGGGGGAGATAGAAGAGGGTGTTGTGGCGGCTGATGCCACGTCAGATACCGGCAAAGATGTCCCGGAGGAGTCAGCCAAGCCGAAGCAGCCAGAGCCGCAGGGTGTCCCGGCATCCAAACCAACCATCGCAGAGCAGGCCCCGGCAGTGCGGCGCCTGTTGCAGGAGCACGATCTGGATCCGGCGGAAATTCCGGCCACCGGAAAGGATGGACGTCTGACCAAGGGGGATATCCTGGCCAATATCAAATCGAACCAGGCACGACTGAAGGCGCATAATCCTGCTACTGCTACTGCGGATGAGACAACGGCAGCAATCCCTGAAACTGTGGTGGCACCATCCGCTCAGATTCCACCGGCACTGGCCGGTCCCAGGGAGGAGCGGGTGCGCATGACACGGCTGCGTAGACGGGTGGCCGAACGCCTCAAGGATGCCCAGAATACTGCTGCCATGCTCACCACCTTCAATGAGGTGGATATGACCGCCTGCATGGAGATACGCAGCAGCTACAACGAGGGCTTCGAAAAAAAGCATGGAGTGAAGATCGGGTTCATGTCTATCTTCGCCAAGGCCTGTGTGGTGGCGTTGCAGGAGTTTCCGGCGGTCAATGCTGAAATCAGTGGTGATGAGATCATCTACAAGAACTATTATGATATCGGCATCGCCGTTGGTACGGAGCATGGACTGGTGGTTCCGGTGGTGCGCGATGTGGGGAGCATGAGCTTTGCCCAGATCGAAAACCAGATAAGGGAGTATGGCAAGCTGGCGCGGGATGGGAAGTTGGCACTGGAGGATCTGCAGGGTGGAACCTTCACCATCACCAACGGCGGCGTGTTCGGGTCGATGATGTCCACCCCGATTCTGAATGTGCCGCAATCCGGGATCCTGGGGATGCACAATATAGTCAAGCGCCCCATGGTGATGGCGGATGGCAGCATCCAGGCCAGACCCATGATGTACCTGGCTCTTACCTATGATCATCGAATCGTGGATGGCAGAGAGGCAGTCGGTTTTCTGGTGCGAGTGAAGGAGTGTGTCGAAGACCCGCGACGCATCATGTTGGATACTTAAAATAAAGGCGGATATAGATGAGTGAAAGCAGGTTTGATCTGGTGGTGATCGGCGGTGGTCCCGGCGGTTATGTTGCGGCGATACGGGCGGCACAACTGGGAATGAGTGTGGCTTGTGTAGAGAAGCGCGGCACCCTGGGGGGAACCTGCCTCAATGTAGGCTGTATCCCATCCAAGGCGTTGTTGCAGTCATCCCATCACTTCGAGACTGCGAGCAAGGAGTTTGCCGCCCACGGTATCAGGACAACCGGTCTGGAGGTGGACCTGGAGACCATGCTCAAGCGTAAGGATAAGGTGGTGGATGATCTCACCAAGGGTATCGAATTTCTGTTCAAGAAGAACAAGGTGACCTACATCCAGGGGAGCGGGCTTCTGGCCGGAGAGGGCCGGGTAAAGATAACCGGACCGGACGGTACTGAGCAGCAGGTCAGCGCAACCAACATTGTCATCGCCACCGGCTCAGATGTGGCGCAACTGCCGGGTGTGGAGATAGATGAGCAGCAGATCCTCTCCAGCACCGGCGCGCTCTCTCTTAACAAGATCCCCTCCAGCATGATAGTGATCGGTGGTGGCGTGATCGGACTGGAGCTGGGGTCGGTCTGGCGCAGATTGGGGGCAGAGGTGACCGTGGTAGAGTTTATGGATACCCTGCTTCCAGGTATGGATATGGATCTGCGTAAACAGATCCAGCGCAATATGAAAAAGCAGAAGATGAATATCAAACTATCATGCAAGGTTACCGCGGCCACCAAGGCGGAGGATGGCGTATCCCTTAGTGTGGAGTCCGGCAAGAGTGGAGAGAGTGAGATCCTGAAGGCCGATGTGGTACTGGTGGCGATTGGCCGGATTCCCTATACCCAGGGTCTGGGGCTGGAGCAGCTGGGAGTGGCCATGGACGAGAAGGGCTTTATCCAGGTCGATGGGCATCTCAAGACCAGTGTGGATGGCATCTATGCGATAGGTGATGTAATCGGCGGACCTATGCTGGCGCATAAGGCGGAGGAGGAGGGCATAGCCCTGGCAGAGATTCTGGCGGGCAAACCCGGGCATGTAAACTATCAGGCCATCCCGGGCGTGGTCTACACCTGGCCGGAGGTGGCAAGCGTCGGCCGCACCGAAGATGGACTGAAACGCGACGGCGTGGCATACAGCGTAGGCAAATTCCCCTTCAGCGCCAACTCACGGGCGCGTTCCAGTGGAGATAGCGAGGGTTTCGTGAAGATCCTGGCAGATGCAGAGAGCGACCGGGTGTTGGGAGTGCACATAGTCGGACCCGGTGCAGGGGAGCTGATCGCAGAGGCGGTCAGTGTGATTGAGTTCGGTGGTTCTGCCGAGGATATCGCCCGCACCTGCCACGCCCATCCCACCCTGAGTGAGGCGGTGAAAGAGGCGGCACTGGATGTGGATGGCAGAGCGATCCACGCTTGAACCACGCCAGATCCATCTTGCTGTGACATCCCGTGGCAAATCCGGGAAATCCATATATCTTTACTGCAAGATCCAGGACAATCAAATATATACATCAAATGTTTACGAAGAAAAATTGAGGAAACAGTATGAAACAGACCCTAGAAGTCAGCTTCCCCGGGGGTAAAAAAGTAGACGTTGACCTGGACAATGTAAAGATCCAGACAGACCAGTCCCCCGAACATGGCGGGGAGGGTTCGGCCCCGGAACCCTTTGCCATGTTTCTGGCATCCCTCGCTAGCTGCGCCGGCATTTTTGCACTGGGGTTCTGTCAATCCAGAGAGCTGCCAACCGAGGGACTGGCGATTTATATGGACTGGGAGAACGAGGATGCCCCCCCATTTGCGGCCAAGGTGATCTTCCGGGTGACGCTCCCTCCGAGCTTCCCGGAAAAGTATCGTCCCAGCATTATCCGCTCGATAGAGAAGTGTAAGGTCAAATACTACATCCACAACCCGCCGGAGTTCAGTATAGAGGTGGAGTAGACAACCTAATCCGTCATATCTGCGAAGGCCGGGGAAGTGGTGCATAGCAATGATTGTTCCTACAATCCTTTTGCATTCCCCACATCTGACCTCCACGGATGTAATCTAGAAGAAGAGGGAACCAATCTATTGCTAATAATCAAAGTAGTTATGTGTAACAAACAAGATGAATAAGACGCTAACAACACTAATAAAGATAAACGTAATAATAGCTATTACCCTGCTGTACTTTACTGCACGGGATATCAACTATGGCATTTACCTCCTATCAAGCAGTCTCATTCTATTCGCGTTTATAGGTATTTATCATGCCGTAGTAGGGAGACCTAGTATTGAAGTGTGCGATGAAGAGAGGCAAACAATAATTAGAAAATTTCACCGCCGCGCAATTATCCTTGATTTAATATCTTATATGTTTCTGTTGTTAGGCGGCTTAGCTCTTTACACTGCAGAGACATATAAATTTGAACTGATAGGCCTTATTATTATTTTGCCAGGACTAATATTGCTATTTAGACGTTCATGCCCTTTTTGTGGCTTTGCTGTTATCCCCGGAGTTAAAGTGTGCGCGTGGTGTCATAATGAGCTTTTTTTACGCAAAAACTAGTAATAATTCATCTAAGTTAGCTCCGGGCCTGCGGCCCTGTGCGGGACCACGGCTTCGCTTCTGCATCTTGTTGTAAAGGTTTTGCATTAGGATGAAATTAGTAAGCATTATTTTAGTTTTGTTTCTTTGCTCGTGTGAAGCGAATGAGCAATATGGATCAGTCCAAGAATTTAAGTCGGAAATAGATAGATGGAGTGTTGTCGGTAAGAGTGTAGAGGAAGCGATGATTATTGGGCGAGCTAATAGGTTTCAATGTGTGAGGAACTATTGTTATAAGGATTTGCCTGGCCTGCCTTGCAATCAAAGATTAAGAATTGATTTTGTTGTAAATGGACAGTCGATTGTAACGAAATATACTATTTGGACTATTGACGGGAAATTTCCAACGCAGTGTTTATAGCAAGGCATAACAAGTGGCTTATGTGGGAACGATGGCTTCGTCAGACATCTCTAAATGGTATGTATATTAAGGTGAGGAATTGAAATTATATCCCACAAAACATTGGTATTTTGGCCTAATAGCATTTTCTGCTGCCATATTGTTAATGGCGCTATATAAAGGAGTAGATGCGCTGAATAGAACTGAAGCAGTTATATTCATTACTGTATGGTTTATATTTTCTACAATTGATACATATAGAAGATACACTCGAAGAAACACACCTATTTTCGTATTAAACGATGAAGGCTTATCTTACGTAAGCATCGATGGCACTGATCAATATATATATTGGGTTTGTGTCGAGCAAGCAAGAAGAGGGATTCTTGGTTATTACATAGGAATGAAAGGTAAGCTTACTTTAATACCTGCATATCAAATATCATTTTCAGATCGCAAAATATTACTGCAGGAAATAAAGAAGAACATTGAGATAAATAGAAATAGTGTCAAATTAAGCAAGGACGACTTTAAAATATAAAAATAACTAGATATTCATGCAGAACATTGCAGGGTGGAAAATAACGCTTAATATCGTTCGCCAGGGCAGCCTACGCAGCGCTATGAGCACAAGTTAGATTAGCCTTAACTTTAAAGGAATAGTAATGAGCATTTTTGGATTCTTTATGCGTTTCACCATCATTTATATGCTAGTAATGGCGGCGACAGGGATTGTAATGGGGATTCTGGAAGTGGGAAATGCAAGTAACCTTAACACTCCTATTCTCTTAGGTATTTCATATTGGTGTTTTTATTCTTATACAAATAAAAACTCCAGAATTATCGAGGGCAATGAAAAGTGGAAGCTAATCTTTCTTGCTCTGGCTGGAGATGCTTTTGTTAGCATATTATTAGTCACTCCGACATTGATTGCTGCAGATGTTCCAATAAAGTATATGTATATTGGTCTGGCGGTAATAATCCCATTTCATCTGTTGCTATTAATGGCAGTTAATTATGGTGTTAAAAAACAAATATTAAAACAACGCCCTGAGCTGTCACATGGTTAATAAGGTTAACCAGATGGATGCGGTACAGGTGCAATTCGCTGGCGGTGCACGCTTTAAAGAGGAAAATTAATGGAGGTATCTGAAGAAACATTGTTAGAACGATACGCAGGGATGGACACAGATGAGCTTATTGGATTGCGGCAGTCAAATGATTTAACAGATCTGGCGTACACTATTCTTGATAGAGTTCTCTCGGAGAGAGGTGTGACAAATAGTGACAGGGAAATACTGACTATGCAGATAGAACAAGAATCAGAAAATATTATCCCTCTTGCCTCAATTGGTAGTCGTGCAGTTGCACAAATGATAGATGCAATACTTGCATTAGTATTACTTATTTTTCCCGTTATTATATTTGGAAAACCAGCAGACTTCGGTTTGTCTATAGGGGTGCTTTTATATATTGCATACCTTTTGTTCCAAGATGCACTTCCTGATGGGCAGAGTATCGGGAAGCGAATAATGAAAATAAGGGTTATCAACAGGTTTACCGGAAGATCCTGTGGATTAGCGGCATCTGCGATTAGAAATGGTTTATTGATTTTTCTGGGATTTATTGACTTGCTGTTTCTTGGCTCTAAGCTACGGCAAAGACTTAGAGATATGTTGGCAGATACGGTTGTTATTACGGCTGACCAAAAAGTCGGATAATAATTATTTACCTGACCAGGTGTTACGGTCGCTACAACATCTATTACGCATCTTTGCAATTCATGGGGCTGTATACATAATTAATAAGATATCATATGCGATTGATAGGAATAGATATACTGTCCCCTTAAAACCAACAACTGTTATAAGGCTTGAAATATGCAGACCACATTATTATGGGCGGCTACATTCATGAGTGTTGTTACCTTTATTGTACACACCTTTATAGGTGGCCCGCGAGTAGCTGCACCGTTGCTGGCCGACAAAAGTCTCCCCAAGGCATCAAAGTGGCTAAATTACTATTGCTGGCATATTACAACGATTTACACATTCGTTATGGGTGGCGCGTACGCATATGTAGCATTGAATGCTGAGAAAATCGAGCTGGTAGGGTAATCATCCCCAAAATTAGCTGAGGTTAAAAGTAGAATTTTCTCGTAGACTGAAACGAAGGAGATTCTGCATGAAGACATCACGTTATAGCGACAGCCAGATCCTGGCTATTCTGAGACAGGCCGAGTCTGGGACACCAGTACCAGCCCTATGCCGAGAACACGGCATGAGCAGCGCGACATTTTACAAGTGGCGAGCCAAATATGGCGGAATGGATGCTTCCTTGATGAAGCGAATGAAGGAACTGGAGGACGAGAATCGACGGTTAAAGAAGATGTATGCCGAAGAGCGCCTCAAGGCAGAGATGGTACAGGAAGCGCTGACAAAAAAGTGGTGAGGCCATCTCGACGCAAAGAGATGGCCAAGAGGGCATCATCGACATACGATGCCAGCATTCGCCTGGTCTGCGTGGCCTTTGGCATCAGCGAGACCTGCTACCGATATCAGCCGAAGCTGTCCGATGAAAATGCGGAGATTGCTGACTGGCTGGTCAGGCTGACACATAACCAGAAGGATTGGGGGTTTGGACTATGTCGGGATTATCTACGCAATGTCAAAGGCTTTGGCTGGAACCACAAGCGTATACGCCGTATATACTGCGATCTGGAGCTAAATCTACGTATAAAACCAAAGCGTAGAATCGAACGGGAGAAACCAGTGCCACTGGCGGTGCCGGAAGCTCCGAACGATATCTGGTCTATGGACTTTATGCATGATCAGTTAAGCGACGGGCGTACGTTTCGGTTATTCAACGTGCTTGATGACTTCAACCGTGAGGGGCTAGGTATTGAGGCTGACTTTTCCTTGCCTGCGCTACGGGTTATGCGTACATTGGATCAGATAATCGAATGGCGGGGAAAGCCTGACAGATTGCGTTGCGACAACGGTCCAGAGTTCATCAGCCATGACCTGGAGAAATGGGCGAAAGATCGAGATATCCGGCTTGAGTTTATTCAACCAGGTAACCCACAGCAAAATGCCTATGTGGAGCGCTACAACCGAACAGTGAGATATAGCTGGCTGAGCCAGTATCAGTTTGACTCAATCAAGGAAGTGCAGGACTATGCCACACGGTGGCTTTGGTTCTACAATAATGAACGGCCCAATAAGGCCAACGGTGGCTTACCACCGAAACGAATGCTGGTGGCAGCATAATCTCTACTTTTGGCATCAGCTAAAAAGGGGATGATTACCGTAGTATTTTTAACTATTTTAAATCTCTCTTTTTCTATTTTAAGTGCAGGCGTGGCAATAAAAGGAAATATAAATCCTTTCCGTTTCCCCTCGACATCTCTGTTTGCCTCGGTTTCAATATTAGGGATACTAAGCCTGATTCTGAAGTAGATATTATTTTGATGAAGAAGTCTTATAACAATCCAATTAGCTATGCGTTTTCGACGTCTGTCTCTCATGCCTCGTTCCAGCTATTTGAGCGTTATGCCTTAATCATATGAAAATAGAGAAGAATGGAAATACACTTTCCGCCACAAGAAAAACAAATATTATAATGTTGATAACGTCTATAGGTCCTCTCTCTTTAGGGTTTAGTATTTACTTATTTGCCAGCGAGGTTATTGGAGGTGTAATTACGTTTATCGGCATATTTTTATCAATGAATGTCTTAAGTCAGGCCTTTACAAAAATAATCATGCATCCAGACAGACTGGAAGTTAACACCTTATTTGAAAACAAGATATTTTTAAAAGAATCTATGCAAAAGGTTACCTGGGAAAGTGGCGTGGGAGTTTCAATCCAACTTAAAGATAGTAGTTGGGTCAAAATACCGGATTTGGGAAACTCGCAAAGTGTATGCAATTCAATCAGAGCATGGATCAGGCGTGCCTAGCCATTCGGCTAAGTTCGCTCCCTTTGGTCGCTGAGGTTACTTACTAAAAACATCAAGCGATATGAAAATTACCGACCACAATGGCTATTTGGAACTAAAGCGTACTGATGATCCAGTGTTTCCCTACCTTCGCATCGCCGCCTCTATTCAGACTGGCAGTGGAAACTTTGCCGGTGAAAACAACGGGGTATTCTACGGAGGTGGCGAAGCTGGTAAAGAACAATTACAGCAGTTGAAGTCATTCCAGGCAACTGAGGCCCGGGTTGAGCTAACCGAAGGTTGCTGGCTAGATGTTCGTCGTTTACCTAGAGGTAACATGGAAGTCCGGTTTGAAATTACTGTCGTAAGGAGCGGCTCAGAAACATCAATGAGCGGCCTGGTTACAGTTGATGGAGAGTACTCATTGCAGTTTATCGAGGAACTGTGGAATGAAATCGCTTAACAATTATGGCAAGATTGCTTGTTCCTGCTCACCAGGGTGCTCCGCTACGCCAGGGCCGCTTACCCGAGACGCCGGTAGCCAATAATATGATGAAATCAATCTGGGAGTTATTTACTGCGCCATTTAGGGTTATATTTAAGGGGAGGTTGTATGACATTCCAACCGGAAGAAATCCGGTTAAATATATCACTCTCTGGGGCTGGGGAATAGCGCTACTGTTATTCACTGTTTTCATATATCCCATATTTATACTCATCACTCTATTGGTATTAATCGTATCTTATTTTATTGAGAACGATATTCATGTTGACGAAACAGGAATAGAGATATTTACAAAACGAAGGGGGATCCTAGCGCGATATAGATGGGATGAAATTGAAGCGGTAGTAGTGGAGTTTAATCCACCCTTTCCCTTTCCGGAATTGGTATTAAAAAACGGTGAAAGAATATCACTAAAATTAGCAGATCAGATGCAGTTGAGTAGAGCTTGTGAAGTTAATAAGATTAAGTTCATTGATAGGGTAAATACTGGCTAATCGGCGTATCCGACAGGAACTTATCTATACTGTGGTCAATCTGCGTTAAGTTGGCGCTAACTCTACCGGCAGCACTACGGCATACCCAAAAATGAATACATTCCATATGGACAAGAATTTAAAATACCTTTGGCTGACAGTTTATTTCGCCGTACTTATCTGGTCAGGTATCAATCCGAAAGATCAATTCACCTGGTTTCTCGAGGTAGTGCCAGCCCTTATCGGCGTGGTGTTGCTTGCTGTTACCTATAAATCATTCAGATTAACCCCGATGCTATATCTCTTCATCCTGGCTCACTGTATTGTTTTGATGATAGGAGGTCACTATACCTATGCCGAGGTCCCTCAGTTCGATAACCTGTTGGGATCGGTAAGAAACAATTACGATAAGCTGGGCCACTTCTTTCAGGGGTTTGTGCCTGCGTTGCTGGCAAGGGAGATACTGATTCGGAAAAGCGTTGTGAACGGAGGCATGTGGCGTAATCTGTTTATAATTTCAATCTGTTTGGCGTTCAGCGCTTTCTATGAACTGATAGAGTGGTGGGTAGCAATAGCCTCAGGCGAAGGCGCAGAGGCATTCCTGGGTACGCAGGGTTATGTGTGGGATACGCAATCCGATATGTTTATGGCCCTGATAGGGGCGATATGTTCTCTTGTGTTTTTGGCAAAGGCACATGATGGGCAGCTTAATAAAATAGAAATGCAAAGCGGTGCAAACCGGCAAAACTCCGGCACTGTTTGAGGTATTATGCCTCTCGAAGGATGGGAGATATGGAGAAAATTGATTACAAAACGAAGTTAAAGCATCTTTACAAGCCATCGGCCAAAAAAGTAGAGATCGTAGAAGTGCCTAAGATGAACTTCCTCATGATTGATGGTCAAGGTGATCCAAATAGTTCTCAAGCATTTGAGGATGCCATCAGTACACTCTATCCGCTTGCATACACACTAAAGTTCATGATCAAAAAGGGTGAGACAGGTATCGATTATGCTGTTATGCCGCTTGAAGGCCTGTGGTGGGCTGATGATATGTCTGTCTTTTCTGCCGGCAATAAGGATGAGTGGAAGTGGACATTGATGATTATGCAACCAGATCTGATTACAGAGGATATGATTAATGACGCAATCGAGCAGGTAAGGGGCAAGAAGAATCCGGCTGCATTACCCCTGGTAAGATTTGACTCATTCGTAGAGGGCAGGTCTGCCCAAATTATGCATATCGGCCCCTTTTCAGAAGAAGGGCCGACAATCGAAAAGGTACATTCAGTTATTGAAGAGGGCGGATATAGCTTAAGCGGCAAGCATCATGAAATATACTTGAGCGATATACGACGGGCCGATCCGGCAAAATGGAAAACCATTATTAGGCAACCTATGTCTAATCCGCAAAGGTAATAATATGAGGTTTCGAGGTGTACACCACGTAGAGTTCTCTGTTCTGGACTATGAGAACTCAATCAAGTTTTATGACCGTATGTTCGGATGGCTGGGCTACAAAAGTTTCTGGACATTGGATGTCGGGTATCGTTCAACCTATTACATGGCCAGGTTTCCGTTTCCTCATAGCTATATAGGGATTCAACCAGCTGCGGCACATTGTGACAGGTTAAACTCCGATGACCATGAGACCGGAATACACCATATAGCACTATGGGCACGTAACAGGAGAGAGGTGGATCAATTCTATAGTAAATTCCTGCTCATGGAAGGGGTGGTCGTAACTGATATCCCGGCAGAATATCCTATCTATGCGCCAGGCTACTATGCTGTATTTTTTGTTGATCCATCTGGAATACGTTGGGAACTTGCATATACTCCGCGTATTCCTATGCCATGGGATATTCTCAAGTCCTTAAGGCTGGCAAAGGGGTTACGAAAACAACACCCTGAGTGGAAACAGCACCCAGCTAAAGAGATGATGCGTACGCTCCCTTCCAGATGTGATCAGGATACTGATCCCTCTATTTCCAGCTGAACGAAAAAAGTTTGGCCGAGTGCACTAAATGTCATTACTATCTGGTGCGTATGAGTATGAAATTAACTGACATGACAGCAACACGCAGCCATCTGATTGAGCTCATCGAGCAGGGACATATTCCTGCTGAGAAGATCAATGCCGCATTGGCAGCCATAAAGGTATTTCCTGAAGGTAAAGAGTGGCTGCGATTCGTTGATCACCTCCTGATGTGGCTTGGTGGTCTGGCAATAGCCTTCGCTGCGATGTTCTTTATCGCCTATAACTGGGATGAGCTTGGCCGCTTTACCAAGTTCGGCATGGTAGAAGGGCTGATAATCATTACTGTTCTGGCGTACTGGAAGCTGGATGAGCATAAGGTGGGAGCAAAGGTTGCTTTGCTTATGGCGACTATCTTTCTTGGTGTACTCCTTGCCCTGTATGGTCAGACCTATCAAACCGGGGCAGATACCTGGCAGCTGTTTTTTAATTGGGCACTGTTGATGCTGCCCTGGACCATCATCGGGCGATTTCCGGCCATCTGGATGCTATGGATTGTGCTTATCAATCTTTCCATTGTGCTCTACTCCATGACATTCCGCAGCGCGATCTGGTTTATGTTTGATTCTGACTCCGGTACCTTCTGGCTTCTGTTTGCCTTTGATACCCTCGCCCTGGTCATCTGGGAACTGCTGAGTAACAGGTGGCAATGGCTGGCGGAGCGCTGGGCCGTACGTCTTTTGGCGATTGCCAGCGGTGTGTCCATCACCTGGTTGACCATATTCGCCATCTTCGAACATCGTGCGAGTCTGCTGCCAGGTGTGGTCTGGCCACTCTGGATGGCTGCTATGTATTTAGTCTATAGGCGAGTCAGACCTGACCTGTTCATGCTAGCCGGCACCGCTCTGTCATGCATTGTCGTTACAGTATGCTTCATGGCCAAACAGATCCTGCGGGATCTGGATGCCGGAGGCTTTTTGTTTCTCGCCATCATGATTATCGGCATGGGGACAGGTGCGGCAGTATGGCTCAGGAACGTTCATCGGGAGTTTCAATCATGAGTGGCTCACGCGAAGATGTCTGGGCTGGATTACTACACTCCGGCATAGTCCAGGGCGCTGCTCCTGAATCAGAGACACTTGAGTCGCCCTGGTATATAAAGCTGCTGCTGGCTATATCCGGCTGGCTTGCCGCCCTGTTCCTTCTGGGGTTTCTCGGTGTCGGATTCGAGCTTATATTTAGAAACTCAATCGCTTCACTGATTATTGGTGGTATCCTGATTGGCGTTGCATTTGCATTATTGCGCGTTCCGAAGAACGAGTTTTACGAACATGTTGCTCTGGCGGTGAGTCTTGCGGGACAGGCACTGGTGGTATGGGCTATCTTTGAAAACAGTAAGCATGAAACCAGCTGGCTGCTGACATCCATATTCCAATTGGCGCTTGTGTTGGTGATGCCAAATTTTATTCACCGGGTGTTTTCCTCTTTCTTTGCCGCCATCTGTTTCTCGGCGGCCTTGTCTCTGTTCGGTATCCCCTATATTGCCGGCAGTGTCATCATGTATGTAGCGGCATGGCTGTGGCTGTATGAATTCAATTATCCCAAGCATATGCAAAGACAGCGGGCCATAGGTTACGGGCTGGTCCTGGCGCTGATTCAAATCAAGGGTACTGCACTATATCACTATAATCTTATCGGCTGGTTTGGAGACAAGCCTGGAGCACATCTCTTGGGATATCCGTGGATGGGGGAGCTGCTAGCTGGGGCTGTTACCCTTTATGTTGTCTGGCAGATTCTACGACGGCTGAGACATGGTCTTTCTGAACCGATAACCATTGCGGCACTGCTGGGTGCGGCTTTACTGGCAGCTGTCTCCATGCAGGCACATGGCGTTACCGTCGGCATGTTGATTCTTGTATTGGGATTTGCCGGCAGTAATCGTGTTCTGATGGGGTTGGGAATCATCTCATTGCTTTTCTACATCTCTTCCTACTATTACCTGCTGCATGCCACTCTGCTGGAAAAATCTCAGACCCTGCTAATCATCGGTCTGGTACTGTTTGCTGCGCGCTGGTTGCTGCTACACTTGGCGCCGGAGGGGAGGGGGGTGCAGCATGGCTAGGATTGTTGCTATGCTTTCCCTGGTTGCCATTCTCGTATTGGTGAACTGGTCGATCCTGAAAAAGGAGGATCAGCTTGCCAGCGGCAAAATAGTATATCTTGAGTTGGCCCCGGTGGATCCGCGCTCGCTCATGCAGGGTGATTATATGTCCCTGAACTTCCGGATTGGCACAGAGGTATACCGTGATCTACCCAAGACCAAAGAGTATAGAGGTTGGCGGCATAATGCCGATGCGTCTGATGGCTATGTAATAGTGAAACTGAATCAGAATGGTGTCGCTAGCTTCAAGGCTCTCTATACCGGTCAGGCTCTGGGTGCCGATGAAACATTGATGCGCTATCGTGTGAGAAATGGCGCTGTTAAGTTTGCCACTAACGCCTTTTTCTTCCAGGAAGGTGATGCGAAATTCTATCAACCAGCGCACTATGGCCAGTTCCGGGTCGATGGAGAGGGTGAATTACTGTTGGTTGCCATGTATGACAAGGATTTGAAAAAATTGGGCCCAATGAATGGTAAGGCAAATTGACGGGATGCCGGATTAGTTAGGCGGCGTCATGAAGAGACTTGGAATTCTAATCTATGGCGTTCTAGCCGTATTTGCCGCACCGGCTTACGCGCATGGTGGTTTTGAATTCGCGGCCGGGGTTGTCCTGATCTGGGGAGTGCTCCCTCTGTTAATTATCTCTCTGGTTGTCCTGCCTCTGAGCCTGTTGTTGGGAAAGCTATTTCATTTAAAGAAGAACATCGTTGTTAGCGCTGGAATAGTTGTGACCATATCGCTTTATCTGCTGGCGTTGCCGAATCTACAGGCAATTATCAATTGGGTGGTAGAATTACAGTATTATTTTGATTAGGGCAGGGATGAACATACTGTATGTATACATTAGTTTCCATACACACAACGCCTATTGAGGCACATATCATCAAAGGGCGCTTGGAGGCAGAAGGGATTTCCGGAGTTGTGTTATTCGAGCATCATATCTGGGCTCAATGGTCATTGTCCCATGTGCTGGGTTGTGTCCGGCTGTTGGTCCCGGCATCTATGGCCGAATCAGCATACGAAATTCTACATGGTATAAATTCAGGAGAGTACGAAAGGCTTGTTACTGCAGAGCAGGACATTTCTGGTTTAACTTGTCCTAGATGTGATTCAAGCAACACAGGGGTGCATGCCTGGGTTTGGAAATTGGCCCTGGTGTTACTATTTACAATTTCATTGCCCTTGCCTTATTCGAGTCATCTATACAGTTGCGATGACTGTAAGCATTCGTGGATTGCACGCGAGCAACGCCCATACCCATTACCGGTGATCGCGCTTTATATAATCTTTGTGCCTTTTTGTGTATGTCTGATCTACTTGATAGCAGGCTATTTCATCTCTTTGGTTATGCCGGAAATAGTTGGCCATAGAACCTGGTTAGGATAAGGGTTATAGGGATGTGTATACCAGTTTCACTATTATGCCATCTGCAGTCGTAAAATTAATTGCGGCTATACTGTCACTGTAGGAGCGGCAGAATAAGAGGTGAAAATTTACTAAAGTGAGGTGAACTATGAGCTTAAGGGGAATGACTCATTTTCTATTGGTTTCATTGGTTTTACTTTATTCATTTCTGGCCCCGACTAATGAGGTACACGCAACTACGGAAGGAGGTGGCAAGATGACAATATCCATTACCAGCACCGCTTTTACCGAAGGAGAAATGATACCGCGCGACTATACCTGTGATGGTAGAAATATCTCTCCGCCTTTGGCGTTTGCCGACATTCCTGAAGGTGCCAAAAGTCTTGCGATTATCTTTGATGATCCAGATGCCCCAATGGGCACATGGGTACACTGGGTGTTATATAATATACCGACGGCAGTAAGCGAATTACCGCCAGGCATATCATCTGCTAAGGTCTTACAGAACGGAGCGCAACACGGGGTTAATAGTTTCAGTAAATTCGGATATGGAGGACCTTGTCCCCCAAGTGGTACGCATAGGTACTATTTTAAGCTCTATGCCCTTGATACAGAGCTGATGCAGGAGGCCGGTCTTACCAAGGATGAGTTGCTGGACGCTATGCGGGGTCATGTCCTGGCCGAGGGGCAACTTATGGGCAGGTATAAGCGCTGAGAGAGGGCGCAGGCAAAGAGATACAGAAAATATTACAGCGGTAAAATCTGGGTCACGCAGTCAAGCCGCGGGACGGCAGTTTTTTGCGGGCCTAGGACCTTGTGTCTATCTTTTGTGCCTGATTTCCTGGTAGAGTGTCAAGCAGTGGCAGGATAAGTTTCTCAAGATCTTCCCGATAGATTGGCCCTATATGGGTGGTGTAAATGTGGCCTGCACGATCGATGATGACCGTGTAGGGAACTATGCCCCTGTTGTTTCCCCACTTATGCAATAGAGAACGTGCCGTGTCCGGGGCGGCTACCATGACCGGATAGTTAATGCCCAGGGTGCGCACCACGTTGTTGAGTTTGCCGGCATCATCGATCCCTACGCTTACTATGCTGAGGCTGTGTGGCTGATACCGCTTCTCAAGCTCCACTAAACCTGGTACTTCGGTGAGACAAGGGGAACACCAGGTTGCCCAGAATACCAGCACGACGATGCGTCCTCGCCAGTCTGCCAGGTTGAGCTTTCTGCCATCCACTCCGGGTAGCGTAAGTTGCGGTGCCTCAACCAGTGTTCCGGAGGTGACAGTTCCGGTCGAGAACAGCAGAGCCATTACAACGATCAGTGGCAGGGCTATGCGGTGCAAGATGGATCTCACTTGCTGTTCTTGGCCACCGTTTGGTTATCAGTGTTGGCAAGTACATTCCAGGTCACCCCGAAGCGTTGTTCCAACTCATTGATGTATGCCGGAAGCCTTGCGTTAACGATGTTCTGTGCGATGCGCTCACGTATCTGTGCGTAACCTTCTTGGCGTCCGCCGATGCGTTCGAGCACAGTTATGATATGAAACTTCCCATCCTTGGTGGCTATTACATCACTGATCTCTCCGTCTTTCAGCTTGGCCAGCACCTGTTCCAGCTCAGGTACGCCGCGTCTTGCAACGACCCAACCTATATCGCCTTTCTGCTTGCGGCTGGCAGGTTCTGTACTGTATTTCCCTGCAAGGATGAACAGGCTTTCACCTTTAATGATACGGGCATGCAGTTCGTCCGCGAGTTTACGCGTTGCCACAATCAGATGGCCGATATGGCGGCGCTCCGGAACCACGCCTACCTGCGGATGTTTGGTGTACCAGTCACGCAGGGTCTTCTCGTTTGGGATCCACTCCCTGGTTTTACTTTCCATCACCACTGCCGGTAGGCGTTCGTGTGCGTAGGTTTGCAATGCAGCTGATACATCTATGCCCTGGTCAGACGCTGCCTTGGCGGCGGCCAGGAGTTCAACGCGCTGTTGCAGACGATCTCGCAGTACCTCCTTGCCTGGTTGTGTCGCCATCTCATCTGGCTCAAGCAGCTCCGCATAGCTGACTTTTATGCCGCTACCCTCAGCCAACAAGGTGTCGGCGGCCGCGCCGGCAACGATTCTCTCATCGTGCAGCTGTACCTTGTATGACTTTAATAGCTGTTGAATAGCGCTGCGTTTTATCTCTCGATAGCGCTCGCTGATATACGCAGACTTGACAGCATTGAGGCCATCATGGTCATTACTGAACTGCTTTTTCATTGCTGCCGTGGTCTCATCCGGAATGATGATACCTTGGCGTAGCTTGTTCATGTAGGCTCGATACAGCATGCTGAGGCGGAAGTTTTCGCTGTCGCGCCGGTAGCTGTCAGTCTGGTCCATGCCAAGGCGTTTGCCTTCCAAAGTCAATAGTTTGGCTGCCACCAAGCGGCGCAACATATCTCCGCGCAGACTGGCCTGGTCATCTTGATTCATAGATGGGAATTTGGTAGCGAATGGTGCGCTGGTCATAGCGTTGTTAAGTTCTGCTGCTGTCACCTGGAGCGTCCCAACAGTTGCCAGGATCTGATCAGCCGCTTTTGCTGGTACTTGAATGGTAGCCATAAGTAGCAACAGGGGGAGGGCCTTAAGTAACCGTATAGCAGAAGGATTCATATCAATATTGTTCCTGATTCGTGCGGTGTGATCTGGTGTCGGAGGCCGGGAAAACCCGGGGAGCAGGACTCCCCGGGTTGCCATGGTTTTACAGTACCGCCGGTTTACTCATCTTCCTTCGGTGGTATGGCGCCGCCTAGATCCTTGGCACTGGCATGCATCCAGCTCACTGCGGAATCGTAGTCATCAAGGATCTTCTTGCCTTTCCAGACATGTTTCTTCTCATTGGCGATAAAAGGTACGCCGTTTGAGTTGGTCTCGTGGCAGGCAGCACATTTGATCGGGCCATGCGAGCCATCCGGATTGTACTGAGCCGCTTGCCGATAGCTGGTCTGATCGGTCGTCGGGGTCACCGGGTAGAGGCCATGGATCGACTGGTGGCAGGCCTGACAGGCCAGGCCGGAGTGGCCCTTGGTGTAGCGCATGCCACTGTATTTGCCCGGTTGGTTGATCGGGAAGGCGGCTCCGCCCTGACCCTCGACAAACGGTGCGGCATGGCAATCAGCGCAGTGAGGAACGCCTGGGGCCAGCCAGTAGTCACGGCCGTTGGTCGCTGCATCATAGGGTACGGCGGCTGCACCGGTGGCACCGGCCGGTAGTTTCAAGCTCTTGATGTCGACCGCAGGATTGGCAGAAAGGATATGGACATTGATGTCTCCATCCACGTCTTTGGTTACCATCGGTCCCTTGTCCTTCAATGCGATCACAGCGATATCTGGCACGGTACGTTTCTGCGCCCAGGTCAGCAGGATGCCGGACTTTCCTGGGGTATCGTGGCCCTTGGCGTCAGCCACGACCTTGGGATCGAGATATTTGCTCTTCAACTCATCCATGCTGACGCCTATAGCCTTGGCGATCTCTTCCAGTGATTTGTTACGCAATGTTGTGCCGGTCTGCTTGAATGCATTGATAAGGTTGTCGCGTTGATACAGTTCGCGCGACAGTTGACTGTGACAGTTGGTACACCACAGACCCTTGCCATTCTTCTCGTTGCCGATCATCGACACATTCTCCTGCATCCATTTGCCGATGGAGTTCAGATGCTCCGGAGTCTCGACGCCATCCTTATCCTTATCGCGGTTGGCATGGACGTCACGACCAACGAAGCAGCCACCGGATGCGTCCCGGTTGTCGCCCTTGGCATAGGCGTTTTCACCCTCGGCAGTGATCGGGTAGTTCTCCATCTTGCCGTCCTGACGGTGTGCCGGATGGCAGCCTTGACAGGCAGCGGTACGCCCCTGGGCATCAGGCATAGGCGATAAGGTCTGATGGCGGGTGTGCATCGCCTGTGTCAGTGGTGAGATCAGGTTCTCCTTGCCGGTCTTCGGATCTTTGAATGTCTTGGACTGTAGCACGCCGATGACATTGTCAGCATGACACTTCTGACACAACACCGGATCGCGTCCCAGCCGGTTGTCCAGGCTGCGGCTGTTGGGGTTGTAGTTCTTAAGGAACTCAGTGCCGTTGCGATCATCATGGATCTGCAGGATCGAGATTGAGGTGGCCTTTAGCTTGGCGATCCAGTCGCTGGCTGCCAGTCCCTTCCAGAACGCGTACTCCTCCTTGTAGAGGCTGTATTTGTCCCCATTGGCCTTCTTGCCGGCGTGGCAGTTGGAACAGTTGGGGATATCGATCGGGTTGGTACCGACAAAACGGATCGGCTTGCCTGAGTGCGAGTCGATGATAGGTTCGTTGCTCTTGGCATCAACCAGACTGACCCATGCCTCCTGGAACGGCTGGATATCTGCCTCGGTCAGGGTCAGCGGATCGGTGACCCTGCTGTCGTTGAACGGTGTTAGTGGCAGGCCGAGCGCTTCCCAGATCCCTGGATTGGTTAGGACGATAGGAACATTATCCAGCACCGGAGATTTGGTGAACACGATGGTGCCTTTTTCCCCTGAGTAGTGCAGGTGTCCACCCTTGATCGGGCTGGGTACTGCGGCGCCAGCAGGACCATTATCCCGCGGGATAGGTATCTGGATACCAACGAAGGCCTTCTCTTTATCTGCGCTGGTGCCTTTCGGGTTGCTCCCTTCCAGGTCTTTGTAGACATAGAGATGAGTGAAGTAGGCATTGGCCACACTTTCATTTTTGCTATATTTGCCATCTCCGTTTACATCGTAAGGAACGTTCCAATATTTCAGCTTACTTCCTTCCGAATAGGTATTGTCGATGAAGCCGTATGCCAGTTTAAAGCGCTTCTTTCCATCGACCACAACACTCGGATCTTTTTCATCCGCCTCAAGCAGTTCCGGGAACGACTTTTTGCCACGCGAGGTCTTGATCACCTGGGACTGGGTTGAGTTGTAGGGGGGCAGGACACAGCAGTAGGTAAAATCAAAGCCGGTACAGTGCATCCCCAACTCATAGTTGATGGTGATGTTGTAGTCGTTAATAGGGTTGAGTTCTGTCGATTTCTCAGCAGCGAAGGCGTTTACTGCAGCATAGGCCAACAGGCCGATGATAAAGGATTTCGTTTTCACTTCTTCCTCTCCTCATTGGTGTGTCGTCCTAATTATCTATTTTGTGTTTGAGGTTTCTAACTGACCCTCATTTGGTTTTAGTATTTTAGGCTTCTAACCGAGCCCTTGGCATATATTACGGCCAGAATCTACGCTGTTATGCAAATCAACAAAATATATATGCATATAAACAATATGAATACATTATGTAGGGATAACAGCTAAGATTCTGATATTTGTCTTAATTTATCCAATATGTCTTGCTTTGGGGTGTTGAGGGGAGATCCCTACTTGAAGCTGCCGTAATAGTTCACCAACGCCTCGATATCATCCCCATGGACCTTCTCCAGCCTTTTTCCCATCTTCTTTGGGATCGGTCGTTTGCCGGTTTGGAACTCCTTAATGGTAAATCTCAGGTATGGCATCCACTGTCCTGCAGGTATACCGGTATCGTCGTCAGATGCCGTGCCTCCTTCGGAGTGACATTTTTCGCAATACTTGTCATGCAGCTTTCTGCCTCTCTTGGCCAACTCAGCGTCAAACTTCTGATTGGCACGGACGAATTGCTGTTTGGAGAAGTAGTCTGCGATAGCCTCGATATCCTCTTTGCTCAGATCTTTTGTGATCTTACACATATCGGTCTTCTCGCCCTTCTTGCTGCCATCTCGTATTTTTGTCTCCGGGCAATTGCGCTCTTCATCCTGGTAGGCGGTCAAATTGTTAACCAGGAACTCAGTAGAATAGCCGCCGATGATTGGTATATCCGATTCCGTGCTTGCCCCAGCCTTACCGTGGCAGTTAGCGCATGGGGCAACCAGCTTCTCAATATCGGCCGCCTGGGTATTGCCGATAGCGAGGTAGCCTGCAGCCATGATTGCACAGGTCCTCAACGCCACTGTGGTTAGCTTTAGCTTCATATGAATTGCACCTCTCTTTGGTTGTTGCAATGGATGAGCCTACTGCTCTCATTGAGTAGACTTTCTATAGTTTTTCATCTTTGCAGAGTCCGTTATCATCCAATCCTACGGTGGTACGCCGCATGTAGTCAAACGCTGGATGTTGTAGTGCTATCGGCAAAGATTAACTATTTCGGTCCTTGGATAGATCCGGGTATATCAGATAAGTTCCAATGAAGTAGAGCGAGGATAGTTTCCAGGGATGCCGTTTCCAGGCATGTATTTTTCAATACTGTTGGTCGTGGTCATAGATATACTGTCTAGTTGTTTGCGCTCTATAACTCAAACTCTGCCCAGATAGGACAGTGGTCTGATGGCCGCTCCATTGCACGAATATCGTAGGCTATCCCCGCATCCACGCAGCGTGTGCTTAGTGTGCTTGTTGCCATGATCATATCGATTCTCAGACCGCTTTTGGGCTCTCGTTCGAAACCGCGGCTGCGGTAGTCAAACCAACTGAAACGGTCGGTGACATCCGGATATATAGTGCGGAAGGTGTCTTCCAGACCCCAGGCCTTTAACCTCTCCAACCATTCACGTTCCTCTGGGAGAAAACTGCATTTGCCGGTACGCAGCCAGCGTTTTGCATTGTCCGCACCTATCCCGATATCGTTATCGATCGGGGCTATATTCATATCTCCGATAACCATCAGGTTATCCTGCGGGGAGAAATTCTCCTCCAGGTAATGCAGCAGGTCGGCATAGAATTTCTGCTTTGCCGGAAACTTGATCGGGTGGTTTCTCTCCGCACCCTGGGGGAAGTAGCCGTTGATAACAGTTAGCTGATCACCTGTTTCCAGAGCAAAGCTGGCACTGATAATGCGGCGCTGAGCATCTGGAGGATCAAACGGAAACCCCTTCTGGACAGAGTTCGGGAGTAGTTTGGAGAGCAGTGCAACCCCATAGTGGGTCTTCTGGCCGAAGTAGTGTGGCGTATAGCCAAGCTCAGAAATCATATCCAGTGGGAAATCCAGATCCTGAACCTTACTCTCCTGAATACCTATAATGTCAGGATCATACTTCTGTTTCAGCGCCTGCAATTGATGTTGCCTGGTTCTGATCCCATTGGTGTTGAAGGAGACGATTTTTATCCGCACTTTTCTTCCTATTTAATTTTATGGCCTTATGCCTTACTTGGTCTTAAACTCTACGTTTAGTATGGCTGTGTTTGCTGCATGGTGCAGGTGCTCACCCCATGATCTTCTGGATCTGAGTATAACTCCATGTTGCTCCTGGTGAAGAACTTGGATGCTTCCACTCAGCCGAAAAGTGTTTCATCGATATGTGATGTTTGAAAGGATTAATGAATCCAAAACAGTACTATAAGGCCAAGATTGCCAGTGGCGAGGTCCAGCCTGATGAGTATCAGGCACAGGTGGTAGATGCTCTGCAGGATCTGTATGAACGTCTGCTTGCTACCAATCATCCAAAGCCATCAGGTTTCCTCGGACGATTATTTAAAACAGCTGGTAGCGATATTACGCCTGAGACTGGTCTGTATATCTGGGGTGGGGTAGGGCGTGGTAAGACCTGGCTGGTCGATATCTTCTATAACCAACTCCCGATAAAGGCAAAGCTACGCCGGCACTTCCACCAGTTCATGCGGGAAACCCATGAGTCGTTGGATAAACTCCAGGGCAGGCGTGATCCGTTGGATCTTCTGGCTGCAGAGCTGGCAAGCCAGATACGAGTACTGTGTCTGGACGAATTCAGCGTTATCGATATCACTGACGCCATGATTCTGGCACAGTTACTGAAGGGGTTGTTCGCTCGTGGTGTGACTCTGGTTACAACCTCCAATACCATGCCAGATGAACTGTATGAGAACGGTCTGCAACGAGCAAACTTTCTTCCGGCTATCGATATGCTAAAACTTCACACCAGGGTAATAAAGCTCGATAGTGATGTGGATTACCGTTTACGTTATCTGGAGCAGGCCACGGTCTACCATACCCCGCTTGGGCCGGATGTGGAGAAGTGTCTGGAAGAGGAGTTCCAACGGCTCTCACCGGAGCAGGGCGGGGAGGGTGGAAGTGTGCATATCTTCGGGCGGGATATTCCGATCAAGCGTATTGCCGATGATGTAATCTGGTTTGATTTTATGGCCCTGTGTGGACCACCCAGAAGCCAGGCAGATTATCTGGAGCTGGCCCGCTGTTACCATACAGTGATAATCTCAGACGTGCCTGTTCTCAATGCCGCCCTGGATGATGCGACACGGCGCTTTCTATACCTGGTGGATGAGTTCTATGACCGGGGGGTGAAGCTGATACTTAGTGCCGCCACCACCCCGGAATCGCTCTACCAGGGGAAACGTCTGCTGTTTGATTTTCAACGTGTGGTCAGCCGTCTGCAGGAGATGCAGTCCGAGGCGTATCTTGCCAAGGAGCATAAGCCCTAACTCATGCGCCGGACCATATTCAATTGCCTTGATGGCTGCTATGCGCTGGGTGATAATGCTGTCGGGTAACTTGTTACTCCCATTAGGGGAAGGGATTTGGCAAAGGATCACGAAAACAATATAGGTAAAAGGATAGTTACTCTGCATGAACAGATGCGT
>JBNKDM010000010.1:0-53904 GCA_050288245.1 Sedimenticolaceae bacterium | reverse complement strand
GCCAACTGGGTTCCCGCCTTCGCGGGAACGACGCGTAAGTGGGACAGCAATGGGCCAGACTCGATTGATCATATTTCCATTGTTAAATTCCTTGTTCGCATTCCCGCTGTCCGGATGCTGGATGACGGCAATAGAAGATCCACGCTGATACCTGACCAAATCCGGCGCGATTAAAAGGATGCATCCACCCAATCGCCCGCAAAATCTGCCCCCTAGATACCACCAGGTCACCCGGCCCTGAACCTCTGGCCCCGGATCAGATGCGGTGCACAAGCGCTCCACATCCTACATCTTAGGAATCAATATACATAGCCGATCCGAACAAAGCTAAGCCTGGATCAGGCTCCTAGGCGTGTGGTGTTGCCGGATACCGGATGGAATTGTGGCAGTAGTGGTTTGGCTACCTGGTCCCCAGTCCAGGTTCCTCTGGCCCAGAATCAGATACGGAGAGAGAAACGGGAAAGTCAAAAGGGCTAGCAGATACATATCCGCTAACCCTTGATTTATATGGTGGGTCGTGCAGGAGTCGAACCTGCGACCAATGGATTAAAAATCCACTGCTCTACCGGCTGAGCTAACGACCCAGGGGGTGTGAAGCGCGTGATTATACCGGAGGTTACCCCTCTGTCAAAGCCGTATCGCCATGATTATCCTGTTCTATACCGCGTTGGATCCGTGACACCGGCTTCCCGGAATCCCTGGGCACGCAGACGACAGGAGTCACAGGCACCACAGGCCAGACCGGAACTATCCGCCCGGTAGCAGGATACGGTCGCTGCATAGTCCACCCCGAGCCGCAGTCCCTGCCGGATGATCTCAGCCTTGCTCAGATGCACCAGGGGGGCGTGGATCTTAAAACCCTGTCCCTCCACCCCAGCCTTGGTGGCAAGGTTTGCCATCTGCTCAAAGGCGTGCAAAAACTCGGGGCGGCAATCCGGATAGCCCGAGTAGTCCACCGCATTCACCCCGATGAAGATATCCTGCGCAGAAAGTACCTCGGCCCAACCCAGGGCGAGGGAGAGGAATATGGTGTTGCGTGCCGGGACATAGGTCACCGGAATCCCACTCCCCTGCTCCGGCACATCTATGGACATATCGGTCAATGCGGAGCCACCAAACGCATCCAGGGCGATCTGGATGGTACGGTGCTCGGCAACCCCGATGGAACTGGTGACACGGGCGGCGGCCTGCAACTCTACAGCGTGCCGCTGGCCATACTCCATGCTCAGGGCGTAGCAGTCAAAGCCCTGCTCTCTGGCCAAAGCCAGGGTCGTGGCCGAATCCAGGCCACCGGAAACCAGTACCACCGCTTTTTTCATATCCTACCTATTTACCCTTTTGCTCACCCCACAGCTGCTTGTGCAACTGCAGTTGGAAACGCACCGGCAGTCTGTCCCGCAGGATCCACTCCGCCAACTCCACCGCATCCTGGCGGCCATAGGCCGGTAGCATCAGCAACTCAGCCCTGTCAGCCAGTCGCTCGCGGTCCAGCAGCTGTTTCGCCCAAACATAGTCTGCCTCGTCACATATCACAAATTTTATCTGGTCGCCGGGGGAAAGAAACAGGATATTCGACAGCAGATTCTTCTCCACCTCACCGGACCCGGGTGTCTTGATATCCATAACCTTCACCACCCTGGGGTCCACCCCGGATAGATCCAGCGCACCGCTGGTCTCCAGCGACACCAGATATCCGGCGTCACACAGGCTAGTCAGAAGCTGCAGACATCCCCTCTGCGCCAGGGGCTCGCCACCGGTCACGGTCACATATCTGCAGCCGTGCGCCGCTATCTGTTCCATTATTGCAGCCAGCTCCATCGGCTCGCCACCGCTGAAGGCGTACTCGGTGTCACAATAACTGCAGCGCAACGGACATCCGGTCAGACGCACAAACAGTGTCGGCAGGCCAACAGTGTTGGACTCGCCTTGAAGGGAGTAGAAGATCTCACTTATCTGTAATGTCGACATAGATTATTTTACCCATAGAGCGCTGCAGCGAGGGCTTACACCATCTATATACTGCCCCTAAAACAGAAGAGGGGCATACAAATGCCCCTCCATAACTACATACTGAACAAGCTCTTCTAGTGACCCTCGCCTTGCATCCTATCCAGCCGCTTCTCCGCCAACTGACTGGCAGTGGTGTTGGGGAAACGGTTGATCAGGTTGCTCAGGGTCTGCCTTGCCGTCGCCCACTGTTGCTTCTCATACTGGATATATCCGATCTTCAACAATGCATCCGAGATCTTGGGGCTGTCAGGGAACCCCTGCACAACCTTGGTGAACTCGGTCAGGGCAGTATCGAAATTTCTGGTCACATAGTTGGCCTCAGCCAACCAATACTGGGCATTGTCTGCCAGCCTACTGCGTGGATAGGTCTTCAGAAAGGTCTGAAACGCCTTCTGCGCCTCGGCATACTTACGGTCCATAAGCAGGTTAAAGGCGTCCTGGTAACTGGACTTCTCTCCCTGCGACTCTTCGTACTGCGGTGGAGACGATAGACTGGCCTGGGTGGAAGCAACAGTTACCGAGGTGGTGTTAAGTTGCCCCGGCACACCTCCTGACTGGGTGGTGGAACTCACCACCGGCGGCAGGGAGTTCGCGCCAGGGTCGGACTGCCCCTGAGACTGCACTGCAGCAGGATTCGTCGGGGTTTGGTTGGCATCTATCGGAGTTGATTGCCAGCTGGGCGCACCTGAGGTCGCAGCCTCAGGGGGCTGGCCAGCAGCTGTCTCCTCAGGAGGCACTGTGCCGCCCGTGACCTGACCAGGCTGCCCGGCAGCCACGCCACCGGTAAGCCGCGAAAGCCTCTGATCCACATCGGCATACAGGTCGCTTTGACGCTTTCTCATGCTCTCCATTGCATGATTCTGCATCTCCACATCGCCTCTTAGCTCCTGCATCTCCTGCTGCAGACTATCCAGTCGCAATACAATATTTGAGAGCGTATTTATCCGGCGCTCCAGCAACTGTACCCGCTGTTCCAGCGACGCCTCATTGGAGGATGACCTATTTGCATTCCCATTTGAATTACCACTGGAGAAGAAATCCAGCGCGAACGAGGATGATGCAAAGAGCAGGGCCAACACCCCAATCAAGAACTTCATACCTATCTACCCCTCAGTTTAATACACCAACTCTACCCGGCGATTGGCAGACCATGCCGCCTCATTGGAAGCAACGTCTACAGGACGCTCTTCGCCGTAGCTTATGGTGGTAATCTGGTTTTCAGAAGCGCCCTGTGCCATCAACAGTTGTTTTACAGCAATCGCGCGGCGTTCGCCCAGGGCGATATTGTACTCTCTTGAACCACGCTCATCGGCATGACCTTCCACGGTTACCTTTACATCAGGATTGGCTGCCAGATAGTTACCATGAGCAACCACTACATCCTGATAGTCCGGTGCAACCTCGCTGGCGTCATAGGCGAAATAGATAATTTTAGTGGAGAGCAGACTGTTGGGATCATCTAAAGGACTACCAGTCCAGGCACCTCCTTCAGTGGCACCTGTAGCTTCGGCAACTGGCGCGCCGTCTTCGCTCTTGTCACCCATACCCGTAACGCTTGAACAACCCGCCATGGTTAATAGCGTAGCCAGCACAGAGATTACTGTTACCATTTTCAATTTCATTTCTGTTAATTCCTCTTACTTTGATCGACTAAACGGAGACCATGCCGGTTCGCGTACATCACCAACCTGCAGAGCCAGTCTTTGCTTTATGTTTCCATCCACAGAAACGGCAGCCAACTCTCCTGCGCCTCTTACCTTGGTGGCATATATTATCATGTCACCGTTAGGAGCGAAGCTAGGAGATTCATCCAGCCGTCCATCACTCACAATCTGCACCCTATTGGTTTTTAGGTCCAAAACAGCAATTCGAAACGCTCCGGCATGCCGGTTGACCATAGCCATAGAGTTGCCATCTGGCGAATAGGTTGCACGAGCATTATATGTACCCTTGTAGGTAACACGCTGCACATCTCCTCCAGATGCAGGGACCCGATAGATTTGCGGCTGGCCACCTCGGGCCGAAGTAAACGCAATATACCTACCATCCGGAGACCATGTGGGTTCAGTATCTATGCTGTAGTGTTTAGTAAGCCTGTGCAGAGAGTGGCTCTTCAGGTCTAAAACATAGATTTCCGGATTGCCATCCTTGGAGAGGGTAATAGCCAGTTTTTTCCCATCCGGAGACCAGGCAGGAGCGCCATTGATACCACGGAATGACGCCACCTTCTGGCGTTTCCCTGTATAGACACCCTGCACATAGATGGAGGCCTTTTTCCCCTCAAATGATACATAAGCCAGGTTCCTGCCATCCGGGGACCAGGCCGGAGACATCAGCGGCTCATAGGAGGAGACGATCGTTTGCGGGTTATACCCGTCGGCATCGGCAACCTGCAGCACCACCTTATCTTTACCACCACCCTGATTGATGGAGGTAACATAGGCCACCTTGGTGGCGAACGCCCCTCTCCTACCGGTTATCTTCTCGTAGATGATATCCGCTATGTGGTGGGCTGTTGCCCGCAGATCTCTCTCTCTGGTAGGTACGTTGTATCCGGCCAACTGCTCATGCTTGAATACATCAAACAGCTGAAACCTGACCATATAGTTACCGGAACCGGAAGGCTGCACCTGCCCAACCACCAGGTTTTCCATCCTAAGAACCTGCCAATCCTTAAATGACACCTCCTTGCCATCCTTAGGCCGGGCCAGCATGTCAGAGACCGGCATCGGCTTGAACAGCCCACTGCGCGCCAGATCTGCTCGAATAATCTCCGCTATATCCTGAGTTGGTCCAGGACCTGATCCCTGCCAGGCAAAAGGTACCACAGCGATGGGCAGGGCACCCTGCTCACCTCTGGTAATCTGAATGGTCAAGGGGGCTGCAATCACCTGAGAATGGATCAGGTAAATTAGAATAGATAGAAGAATCTTCCTCATAGTAATTTTAGTTACCCCCACTTGGTTCAAAAACAAAATTCATCTCCCGGAATCTCTCAAATAACCTGCCGGCAGGAACCGGAAGCGGATCAGCCTTTAACACTGCAGCCCGCGCAGACCGGTCAAACGCACCATTGCCACTACTCTGAATCACCTCTGCTGCGATTACATTACCACCGGTAGCCATGCGTATTCTCAAGGTGCATTTCATCCCATCGTCCGCTCCTATCGGCCTTAACCAGCTAGCTGTTACCGCCTGCCTGATCCGTTCCTGGTAAAGCTCAATCTCAGTGGCATCGCGCTCGGCCTGCATATCAGAGCGCATCTGTTCCTCTATCTTGCGCTGCTCCTCCAGTTTACGCTTCTTTGCCTCTTCCGCTTTGCGTTTTTTCTCCTCTGCTGCCTTGCGTTTTTTCTCCTGTGCGTCCTGTTTGCGCTTCTTCTCTTCCTGCGCCTTGCGTTTCTCCTCTTCTGCCTTACGCTTCTTCTCCTCAGCCTTCCGCTTGGCCTCAGCCGCCTCCTGCTGTTTGCGTTTCTGCTTCAGATCAGCAATACGCTTCTCTTCCAGTATTCTCTTCTTCCGCAGCTCCTCCAGCCGTTTCTGCTCCTGGCGTTTAGCTGCATCGGCCTGCTGCTTTTTCTCCGTTTCCGCCCGCTTTAATCGCTCTACCTCGGCATCTACCTTGGCCGCGTCCACCACCCTGGCTTGCACTACATCCACCTTAAACTTCGGTGCTTGTGGCTTTTCCAGCCAGTCTACCCCAAACACCATCAACAGGATAATCACCAGGTGCATAGCTATAGCTATGGCCGCCGCCAACGGATTGCGCTTGAGAATCGCGAACATCTAATTCTCCGGCGTTTCCGTTATCAAACCCACATTCGGCGCTCCCGCCTGCTGGATCATCACCATCGCTTGTACTACGCGCCCATAATCCACGGTGCGATCCCCTCGTACCATGACCGGCGTCTTAGGCCGGTACTTCAGTACGGCAGCAACCCTGGTCATCAGCACCTCAGGCTCCACCGGATCATTCTTGCCCTCGCCAATATCGATAAAATACTCACCCTTGGCGTTTACCGATATCACGACCGGATCATCCGCTTCCGGTGGTAACGGTTCGGAATCCGCTTGCGGCAGATCCACCTTCACCCCCTGAGTCAGAAGTGGAGCGGTGATCATAAAGATCACCAGCAGCACCAGCATCACGTCAATGTAGGGCACTACATTGATCTCGCCCATGGGACGCCTGCTTTTTTTCTGGCGGCTCATATCTCCTCCTGCGGAGGACAACTACCAGGGACGAGGGACAAGGTAACAGGAACCCCCGAAACAACCGACCTATGACCCCGGCACCTGGCCCTTACCCCTTGGCCCTGTTTACACATGGGCCTGCCGCTGGAGAATGGTGGTAAATTCGTCCAGAAAGTCCTCATAACGTCCATTTAACCGCTCCACATCGTTGGAGTAGCGGTTGTATGCAACCACTGCCGGTATAGCTGCAAACAGCCCCATGGCAGTGGCAATCAAGGCCTCGGCGATACCTGGCGCCACCAGTGACAGGGTCGCCTGCTTTACATTTCCCAGGGCATGAAATGAGTTCATTATGCCCCATACGGTGCCAAATAACCCCACATATGGGCTGGTGGATCCTACTGTAGCGAGAAAGGTTAAATTGGTATCCAGCCTATCCATCTCCCGGCTCATGGCCACATGCATGGTACGCCTTGCACCCTCAACTATTGCCATGGGCTCGATATCCGCATGCTTGCGTAGACGGGTAAACTCCTGGAAACCGGCATGAAAAATGGTTGCCAAGCCGGAGGATGAACCATCCCCACCAACCTGGTTGTATAGTTCCCCCATATCTCCGCCCGACCAGAAGCGTTTCTCAAATGCATCCGCCGCCTTACGCGCCTTTTTCAACACCCTGGAACGATCGAAGATCATGGTCCAGGATATGATTGATGCCAGCATCAGAGATGCCATAACCAGCTGCACCAGTGGACTGGCATTCAGTACCAGATGAATAAACGACAGATCATTCGACATCTGGCAGCTCCTTTAAGACCGATTCAGGTATGGGACGGGGACGAAATGTGGCCGCGTCGACACTTGTTACCTGTACCTTGCCGCGGCACAGGATACTACCGGTGCTTGTGTTTATTATTTCCTGCATAAATGTGATGCTTGCCCTCTTGCGTTCAGCTATACCCACTATCACTTCCAGCGCATCGTTGAATCTGGCGGGTGATATATAATCAACCTCCACTCTACGTACGGCGAAAATGATACCTTCCTGCTCAATAAGTTGATCTTGTTCAAACCCGAGATTTCGCAGCCACTCTGTTCTGGCTCTTTCCATAAATTTCAGATAGTTGGCGTAATACACCACACCACCTGAATCCGTATCCTCGTAGTAGACCCTGATAGGCCAGATAAATTCCTCAGTAGATGCCATTTTGTAAATTACGTGTATTTAATAGTTTTTTTCATTATGGAACAGTGACCATAAGCACGCTTTCCATTCAAGCAAACGTTACAGAAATGGATTTGGGGTTAATCCGGTCAAGCGCTTTTCTGATCCACGGTATTGCCGCCACAGCCCGATTTTATAACCGCTTATTGTCTAATAATTTTCCCCTTCCTACAAAGGTATTCCCGCATGATTTGGCGCCATTTTTAGTAAACCGGGGATAATTGATCAAATATTTCGCAGGGGCAGCACTTAACAGGCTACTTTTCTGATAATAATCACCCGAAACCGGATAGATTACCTAATCATCTGAAAACATATCTGGGGTTTTCGGGGAATCTATCCCATCTTCCGTGCCGGGAGGAAGGCCGAAATGGAGATATGCAGCTCTGGTCGCCACCCGGCCCCTGGGGGTGCGCATCAGAAATCCCTGCTGGATCAGATATGGCTCCAGTACATCTTCTATGGTACCGCGCTCTTCACCTATGGCTGCCGCCAGGCTATCCACCCCGACTGGGCCACCATCAAATTTACGTATTACCGCTGAGAGCAGCCTCCGGTCCATGTTGTCGAAGCCGTTATTGTCCACCTTGAGCATGCTCAGGGCGAGGTCAGCAACCTCTCTGGTGATATGTCCATCCGCCTTGACCTGGGCATAGTCGCGCACCCGGCGTAACAGGCGGTTGGCAATGCGTGGCGTACCACGGGAACGGCGCGCAATCTCTGCGGCCCCACTCTCATCGATACCAATATTCATGATACCCGATGAGCGTTTCACGATATGGGTGAGCTCTTCGGTTGAGTAAAACTCCAGCCGCTGCACTATACCGAAGCGGTCACGCAGGGGCGAGGTCAGCAACCCGGCCCTGGTGGTGGCGCCAACCAGAGTAAAGGGAGGCAGGTCCAGCTTTATCGAGCGTGCTGCCGGTCCCTCGCCGATCATGATATCCAGCTGAAAATCCTCCAAGGCAGGATAGAGCACCTCCTCCACCACAGCAGACAAGCGGTGGATCTCGTCCACAAACAGCACATCATGGGGTTCCAGATTGGTAAGCAGTGCCGCGAGATCTCCTGGTTTTTCCAGCACCGGACCAGAGGTCTGGCGCAGCCCAACGCCCATCTCATTTGCGATGATGTGGGCCAGAGTGGTCTTACCCAGGCCAGGTGGTCCAAAGATCAGCACATGGTCCAGCGCCTCGCCCCTGCTCCTGGCAGCCTGGATGAAGATCTCCATCTGATCCTTGACCGTTGGCTGTCCAACATAATCCTGCAGACTCCCGGGACGGATAGCGCGATCAATGGCAATCTCATCGGAGCTGGCCTCCGGCACTATTATTTGATCATGTCCTGACATGGTTGAATCAGTGTCTCACAATTATTTAAGGGGTTACTGAGGCCTTAAGGGCAGCACGGATGATCTCCTCGCTGGAGAGTCCTTCGCACTCCTGGGCACGCACCATGCGGCTGGCGTCGTTGGGTTTGTATCCCAGTGCAATCAGCGCCCCCACCGCATCCGACACCGGGGTCCGCGCTGCATCCTGGGATCCGGCCCCTGCCAGAACCACACCCTGCCCCAGATCCAGCTTATCCAGGCGGTCGCGCATCTCCACAATCAGGCGCTCTGCACTCTTTTTTCCGACCCCCGGCAACCGCACCAACGAGGCGGTATCTCCGGCCTGAATACATACGGCAAACTCATCGGCACTCATCCCGGATAGGATCACCAGGGCCATCTTGGCCCCGACCCCGCTCACCTTGAGCAGGGCCCGGAACAGCGAACGTTCTGACTCACTGGCAAAGCCATACAGCACATGGGCATCGTCACGGATCGCCAGATGGGTGTACAGCAACACCTGCTGGCCTATGGCCGGAAGGTTGTAGAAGGTGGACATGGGCGACTCAACGTCATAACCCACGCCATTCACCTCCAGCAGCAGAAAGGGTGGATCCTTGGATACCAGCTCACCGCGCAGTCGCCCGATCATCTGCCACCGCCCAGTTTGATATTGAGCAGGGTGCTGCTGGAGTGGGCATGGGTGATCGCCACTGCCAGGGCATCGGCCTGATCAGGATTTAGTTTCTCCCGTAACTGCAGAATCAATTTAATCATGTGCTGTACCTGCTCTTTATCTGCGGCCCCGGTACCAACCACCGCCTGCTTGATCAGGCGCGGGGTATATTCCGCAACATCCAGCCCAGCCATGACCCCGGCACATACTGCGGCCCCCCTGGCATGCCCCAGTTTCAGGGCAGAGGACGGATTTTTGGACACAAACACCTCCTCCACAGCCATTACCGTTGGGGAGTACTCCAGGATCACCTGGGTAACTGCCCGATAGATCTCACCCATACGCTCCGGCAGCCCGGCTGAACCAAGCCTGATACAGCCACTGGCGATATGTACGCTCTTTTTGCCGTCACTCTCGATCACCCCGTAGCCGGTGATACGTGAACCTGGATCTATCCCAAGGATACGGCGCATGATATCTGATCAGGCAGCGACCTAGCCCAGAGCCTCCATGATCTCATCCGAGATATCGGCATTGGAGTAGACCTCTTGCACATCATCCAGGTCCTCCAGGGTATCGACCATACGCAGCAGCTTCTCCGCCGTCTCCTGATCCAACTCTGCACTGGTAGAGGCGTTGAAGGTAACCTCGGCATTATCCGGCTCATGCCCGGATGCAATGATCGCATCCCGCACCGCGGTAAACTCTTCCGGTGTAGTTATTACATCGATTGAGCCGTCATCATTGCTTACCACATCCTCGGCCCCGGCCTCCAGGGCTGTCTCCATGATGGCGTCCTCATCCACCCCCGGTGCGAAGCTGATGATACCCTGCTTCTGGAACATATAGGCTACCGACCCATCGGTACCCAGGTTGCCCCCATGCTTGGTAAAGGCGTGACGCACCTCGGACGCGGTGCGGTTGCGGTTATCTGTCATGCAATCAACCATTACAGCGGTTCCGCCCGGACCATAGCCCTCGTAGCGGATCTCTTCATAGTTCTCCCCATCACCGGCACCGGCACCGCGCTTGATGGCCCGCTCAATCGTATCCTTCGGCACATTAGCCCCATTGGCCTTATCTACCGACAGCCGCAGCCTGGGATTGGAATCTATATCTCCACCACCCTCTTTTGCCGCCACCGTCACCTCCCGTAGCAGCTTGGTCCAGATCTTTCCGCGCTTTTTATCAACGGCCGCCTTTTTATGCTTGATATTGGCCCATTTACTATGTCCTGCCATGAAACACCCTCTTGTTACTGAATATAATCATGGAACTTCCAATAAACCCGTCATTACAACGAAGGCCGGAGTAGTGGTACACAGATGTACCGTTTACGGGCCCAATGCCGGAATCTATCTGTTTGATGTTTTCTGGATCCAGGCATAGGCCGGGATGACAAAAATACAAATAATCAGAGGCTCCTAAATAGGTAAGCTTATCATTCCAAGGGGAGGTCGGGACATATCCATGGCCGGTTTTTTTGCCCCAGAGGCCTATATCTTCCTGAAAACCTGCCTGCGCGTAAAAAGATGACCACCTCACTGGCCACATCCGATGATATGACCAACCCCATATGACTGACTGGAATCAGACTATAGTCAGCCGCCGCCGGCACCTCGGTCTCTGCAGTGGCAACAGTGCCATCGTTCGGACCTGACAGCCCCCCAAACAGGCTCCCTATACCAAATCCCCTGGTACCAGCAATGACCCCAAGATCGCGCGCACTCCTCCAATCCGGAACATCCCCCAGCAACCCATGCTCCTTGCTGTTTCCCAGCAACACTGACATCAGGTGATTTTTTTCCATGCGGTGCGCCACCCCGCTCCCCTGCACCGGCGAACCCATGATGACCAAACGCCCAGGAGGCAGATCGACGTGGCGGTCGAATAGATGCATCAACACAATCCCCCCCAGGCTGTGGGCCACCAGATGAATGGTTCCGGCCTGCTGCCGCATCAGGAAACGATAGAGACAATCGGCATTTTCAGCCGGGGTGAATCTGAGTGATGGGTAGAAGAAGCGCCTGGTGGTATAGCCATTCTGCCTTAATCTCCAGGCCAGCAGCCACATCTCCAGACCGGTCATCCAGATTCCGTGCACCAATACCACCAATTCCCCGTTGCACGCCTGGACCGGACAGTGGTTTCCATCTTTGTTCCGTTGTGTTTTCATTTAGATCTATAATTGCCTGCAAAAGACATCACTTTAAAACATGCAGATCTCGTTAGATAAATGGGCCAACAACCTAGCCAAACGCCCCCTGCCGGCGCTGGCTGTCACCATCTATCGCGTCAAGCAACTGCTGGAAGACCCTAACACCAGCAACCTCGACTTCCAAGCGGTCATCGGCCTGGATCCCGGTTTCACCCTTGATATCTACCGTAGCTTTGGGATGTCTCCCGCCGGTAAACGCGGACCGGCCAGCAACATCGCCCATGCCATATCCCTGCTCGGCCCCCTGCCGGTAAAGATCGCGCTGAAACACCTCCCCACCCTGGACAAAGGTCTGCCAGAAGCGGCGAAGATAGGCATATACCAATGTTATGCGCGCGCCGCCCATGCAGCTATCTATGCCAAGGATATTGGCGAACAACACGAAGACAGCAACCCGGATGAGATGGGGCATGCCGCACTGCTGCACAACTGTGCGGAGATGGCCATGTGGGCCTACGCCAGCAATCCAATGCAGAAGATTCACGCCTTGGTAAAAAAGGGCGCTGACTATGGTACGGCATCCCAGTCTGTTCTTGGTTTCACCCTGGAGCAGCTGAGCGCGGAGCTGGTCAGAATTTGGCAGCTATCGCCGCTGATCACAGAGACCATGGACCATACCTGGTTTGACCGAGAGCGCTCTACCGCCGTAGTCATCGCCAGCTCCCTGGCACGCGCCTCCGCCGCTGACTGGTACTCCGATGAGGTCTATGATTACACGGAGTTTCTCTCCGGCTATCTGCACCACTCCAACGAACGCACTGCGAGCTACCTCCACTCTCTGGCAGCTATTGCCGGCAGTAAGCTACGCGGCCTGCATCTACCGGCCTCGGCCTTTTCCATGCTGCAGCAGCCGCCGGTAGTGCCCAGACTGCTTCTGGAGGAGAAACAGAGACAGCTTAGAGAAAAACAGAAACAGCTGCAGGAGAAACTCAAGGAGAGATCCTTGAAGGAGTATGGCAAGGAGCTGCTGAAACAGCACTACAGCGAGACCCGTAATCAGGCGGGGATTAAGGGGCCGGAGAAACGACCGGAGCCGCTCAAGGAGTACCTGAAACAACATCCGCTGGAAGCTCCCAAGAGGGGGCGTCCCATAGCCATAGAAAAAACACCGGCGACGGAGATGGCCGCTGCCAGGGCGAACGCACAGCCAAATATAAATCCGGAGGCGTTCAAACCCAAACCCGCAGCAAAACCAAAGCCTAAGGCTCTGGCTTCGGAAAGGATTGCACCACCGCATGAGTGGCTGCAATTCCTGCAGGACAACATGCGGACCATGCGCAATGATCTAGGGCTGCAACGGGTAGTGTTCGCCATGTTAAGCCAGGATAGAAGACGGGCTGGGGTGGGTTATCTGATGGGGGTGGCAGCCAATTCAGGCCTCTACAGATTCTCGGTAAATCTGGAACAGACAAACCTATTCTCCATGTTGCTGTCGAAACAACAGGGATTCTGGCTCAAACCGGATAACCAGGAGAAGTTCCTGCCCATGATCCCGGACGAAGTGAGTGCCGCAATAGATAAGCGCGGTTTCTTTTGTATGTCGATATTCGTGAGTAACCAGCCGGTGGGGTTTGTCTACGCCGACGGGAAAGGCGCCATGAACCTGGAGTGTTATACCAAGTTCAAACAGATGTGTGCGGATCTCTGCATTGACCTGGAAAAGAGTAGAGAGTGAATCAATTAAGTTATCAGATAGAAGATCGGTTATACCTCAATATAACCGACCGCTGCACCCTGGGCTGCGCCTTCTGCCCGAAGAATAACGGCCGTATGGATCTGCATGAGTATGATCTCAGCCTGGACCACCGCCCCACCGCAGCGGAGGTGATCGCATCCATCGATGATGTCTCCACCTACACAGAGTTTGTATTCTGCGGCTATGGCGAACCCACCCTGCGGCTTGATGTTCTGCTGGATGTAGCAAAATATATCAAAGAGCATGGCGGCAAAATCCGCGTCAACACCGACGGGCTGGCCAACCTGGTGCACAAACGCAATGTACTGCCGGAACTTGGCAGATATGTAGACTCACTCTCCATATCCATGAATGCACAAAATGAAGAGATCTATAACCGGCACTGCCTTCCAGCTATCGATGGATCATATCAGGCAATGTTGGAGTTCCTGCGGCTGGCGCCACACTACATCAAGGATGTATCCGCCAGCGCGCTTGAAGGCCTGGAGGGGGTGGATATCCAGGCATGTGAACAGCTCGCGTCCGCTTGCGGGGTCCGGTTCAAGCACAGGAGATTGGGCGTAGTGGGTTAAGTTGATAACCATGGACAGTCACACGCCTAATCTGATCTGACATATTGAAGCAATTTCCTTTTATCACTATGCTCGAAGTGCCAAAAATCCATCATACGGTTAGCCTCTTTTTGCGCCGGAGATTCCCAGTGGGTAATCCATGAAAAACCAAAGGCCGTAAAGGCAACAGCATGCCATATCACTATAAATTGATCAGCATCAGGCGAAGAAATAGGCCAGGGTACGACGGAGGCAAATGCCGTATTTAACGTCTCTACAAGTCCTACTGAGTAAGCTTCAAGAAAGAATATACCGAAGATTAATGTTGCGGGAATAACAAAGTATGCAACAAACAAGCGTGCCGCCAGCGAGCAGCCAAGCCTGAACAGATTACGAAGTGGGAACTTCCTCCACTGCTCCTTAACATATGCATCCCTGGTATTGAAAGCCACTTGCCAATAATTCACGTGGTCTATAACTTCATCCATCAATAAACTCCCTTTAATTTAAGCCAAACCTTATAGCTTCCAATTGCTATCAGCTATATCCAGGAGCGGGATAATATGTGATAAACCAGCCGGCCGCTATCGGGTATATAAGATGATTAATATGTTTGTGAACTTGCTAACAATCTTGGCATAAGTGGCCGCGCTTAGCTGTTCCTCGATATCTATATGTGCTACCCATCATGTAATGATGGGACGACACCTATCTCCATTTGAATCCTGTCGGCATGTAAAAATATGTATACTGCCTTTTAATCCCACATGCTATACATATGCGTTTGATAAATAACTAATGATTGTGTTATCAAATTTACTAAGAGTTACCTCAATCTGCTCATTGCTGTTTTGGATTTTTTTGGTATCTGAACGCTCAACTGGATCGATTATTCAATACCAAGTGGAACCAAAATTTCCAAATAACAAAACAGCATGCGACCTATGAGCTGTTTCAGAACAGATCCGCTGTACTGAGGGCAGTTGGAATCGTTATATATGCGCCATATTTATATCCATACAGATCGCTTTTCATATGGATAGCCATATCTGTATTTGCCTACTTGATTTAGCGAGATAATCATATGCCCATGGAATCAGCCGCTGGATACTTACTACGCCTCACTGGTCAGTTTATTGAGAACGTGTTTTTTGTCGGCATCTTCTATTGGCCGGGCTGGCTCGTTCTGCGTATGGTCACGCTAGGCCGTTATCCCCCATCGAAAGAGATGCCGCACAACCGCGAGTTTGTCTCCACGATAGGGCTTGCGGCCGGGCTAACCGCCATCACCGTTTGGATCAGTGGCGTGAGCCCATGAAGTTCATATGTTCTAATGTCCGGGTTGCGCGGACCAAGGCAGCGCTTTTGCGTCCGGAGACCGCAATCTATTTCCATGCAAGCATGTAGACAAATATAAGCTATGCACTCTGTTACTATAATCCCAAAGACATGACTTTAACTGACGCGCTGAATAAATTAGATAAGTTACATAAGTTCGGGAATAAAACCGAGTGTTGCGTGGCTCTACATGACTTTGTCCGCGACGAGATCTCATTCGGATTCACTGCCGGTTTCGAAGGTGTAAGCCCGGAGCAAACCCTGCAATTGGGAAGAGGTCACTGCAATGCCCAGGCCGACCTTTTCCGGGCTCTGCTGAATGCTGCCGGCATCGCTGCACGGCTGCGTTTCGTTCAACTGGACAGGCGGGTACTTCGTTATGCCGTACCGACCCCGGTCTTTGCCCTACTTCCTGCCAAGCTGTTCCACGCCGTAACCGAGGTTAATGTGGAGGAGAAATGGCTGCATACCGACAGCTATATTTTTCATCCCGGTATGTTTTATCGGCAAAAAGAGAAATTAGACAGGTCCGAATCGGCTGTTGGCTTTGGCCTGACTAAAGAGGCCACATGTGAATGGGATGCAACCACGGATGCATTTTCTCAGGCATGCAGCGAAGATATTAACAACAACAATCTGATATACCCGAGTATGGAACACGCCTTAAGAGAGAAAGCGGGAAACAACAGGTTACTCGGCATCCACTTCAACCAATGGCTGGGATGCATACCCGGCGCATTGCAACGAGTATCCGAAAGATACCTGAATAGCCGGCTTGAGGTGAGGTAACGATATTTTCAGGAATTCACCTAAGTGCCATTCCGGATTTCACTTCCGGTTATATAGGATTTATACATAAACCATGACTATCGAAGAACTGGCGCAAGCATACGAAGCGAACATTGGATATATTGTCCATACTGCCATGACACCTACTGAGGAGTCGGTCGTATAGACATAGATACATATGATAGTGCGAGCGATGAGTATCTGATCACCTATTGGGCATATGATGTGCCCTTAGAAGAGGCGTATATAAACGAGGACTTTCCAGGCAATATGCAGTCTAATATTGAATTCTGGTCCCAAAATTCAGAGCAAAACAAAAAAGTTCCAACTCAACCTAACTTTTCGTCCAATATTTAAAAACAGGAACAAAAATGCGATTAGGATTATCTCTTACCATTATTCTGTTATTAACATCCACAGCTGCCGCTACCGCCGGATCCTCCGGTGAGGAGTTTATTTGCGATGGCATCAGCATTGCCAGTGAACGCGATCAGTGTCACGAAAAGGCCAGGATATTTACGCAAGGCGAAACGAATAGGAAGCATTCCATAAGTATGCAAAGTTGGTTTTCGTTTATCTGGCCAGTCGGATGGTGGGTCCTGTATTACAGTTTCGGCCTCATTCTGGGCATCTACATTTACCGTGACGCCAAAAGACGTGACTGGCTTCTGCTAGGAATTCGCCCCATCTTGTGGCTCATGCTGATTTTCTTCTTCCCAGCTGAAGGCCTGATCGCATACTGGGCAGCCCACTATTCACGCTTGTCTCAGAACTACTCTGAGGCCACGTCTTCCCAGGATTCGAAACAGATCAGGCTATGACGAGCTACCCTTCTAACTGCACATACCGATCAATTCAAAGCAGCCCCCGCCCAGCGGACCTGCAACCGGCAAAGAGATTCAGATGAAGCAAGGCATTAAACAGCAGAATATTAATAATGAGTTCTATACTCCGGAGGGGTGTTATATCACCGAGTTATCCAATACAGCTGACGATCCCGATCTCTCTATCGCCCGCGCGCGCGTTGAGCCTGGGGTGACAACCCGCTGGCATCGCCTTAGAAATACCGGCGAGCGTTACCTAATACTCAGTGGCAGGGGAAGCGTAGAGATTGGGGAGCTGCCAGCCCGGGAGGTGAATCCCGGGGATATCGTTATTATTCCACCGCTGTGTCGCCAGCGTATCAGTAACATCGGCTCGGAAGATTTGGTTTTTCTGGCTATTTGTACCCCAAGATTTTCAACCGATGCATATGAAGATATCGACGGATAATCCCGAGTAAGTATACCTAATTTCACCTTGAACCATGTCGGCAGATAAGAAACATGCATATTGTTCGGTAATTCCTGCATTGATGTCATGATGGGAGAGCTGTGCAGATTGCCATACGAATGGCATACTATTACAGCGAATGCTCTATAGAATTAACAAGTTAATGCATCTATCATTTCTAATGTACGCACACCATGTATTCAATATAAAAAAATAGTATTTGGTGGCGCATTACTACCTGGATCAATGGTAATAAAAAAGAATGAGAACACGGCACGCCACCACTGATATCCCGGATTTTCTGATCAAAACCACGCTCGGCTGCTCGCTGACAATGATCATCATCCTGATTCCGTTCACGATCAATAACTTCATCCAGGGTAGATTCGTTATATGGCTGGCATCCACTCTGATTATCACTGTATGTGGCATTAACGTCTGGTATGGATATCATGGTAAATACAGCCTACGGGTGAACACCTATCTGGTGGCACCTATCGGCGCCTTTGCGGTTACATACGCACTGATTGAACTTAGCACTCCCGGTAGTTACTGGCCGTTTCTGCTGGTGCTTGCATACTATTTCGTGCTGCCTGAAAAGCGCGCCTGGTTTTTCAATGTATTAAGCCTGACAATCATTCTCCCCGCGGCGTGGTTTGTTCTGGAACAATCTTCAGCATTCCGGTTCACAGCTGTTCTATTTGGGGTTGGTCTGTTCGCATACATCTCCATGCGCGTAATCAATATTCTGTATGGGCTGTTGAAGGGGCAGGCAGTAACTGACAAGTTGACAGGACTATACAACCGTACCTTGCTTGAAGATGCCCTGCAACATGCGTTATCCCAGAGCCTGCGCTCCGAAGTGCCAATGACTTTAATCAGCTTCGATATTGACTATTTTAAATCCATCAATGACACCCTTGGGCATGACACGGGAGACAGGGTTCTGGAAGAGTTGGGAGATCTACTGAAAGTACGTGCACGCAGCAGTGACATGATTTTCCGGATTGGAGGAGATGAGTTTCTTTTTCTTGTTCACAATACGGATGAGCATCATGGCGCCATAGTCGCAGAGAAAATCCGGCATGAAGTAGAGCAGAGTAATCTGCTACCTGATAGACAGGTTACTATCAGTGTCGGTGTATGCGGCCTTCAGGTTGGCATGAATGTGGACACATGGGTGAAAGCCTGTGACGAAAAACTCTACCGTGCTAAGGAAAACGGACGCAATCAGGTCGTTGTCTGATTATGAATAGATCGCGGTCAAGGGCAGTCCGGAAAAGAGTTGTGGGCAATACCTGTGATTTTCCAAATTAAATTTACAGAAAGTCAGCAATCCGCACTTTGACGGCAATTTATCTGTATTGATCAGAGCCAAATCCGTGAACAGCATTACTATCTCTCTATCTGAATACTGGCAGTAAGAAAAAATATGTATACTATCCTAATGATCAGCAAACTCTCAAAACAGATACAAAATGGATATAAAATTCACCACCACAATAACCCTTGCAGATTATAAGGCGTTCACCCAAGCCGCCGCCAAGAATTCCTGGGTTGGATATTCAGCAAAGTTTTTTCTGAAATTCCTGATCCTATTGATCATCCTGGGGCTAGTCATAATTACATTGGTCGATCTATTTAATCTCAGAATGACACAATCCAATTTCACTACATCAATAGTCACTTCTATTGCCGTAATCATGCTGTTTATACTCATACAAACGACATTGATCAAAAGGATGTATCCATTGGAGAATGGGACAATTCTGGGGGAACACAGATTCCATCTGACCGACAGTGAGATACACAAACTAATCGGCAACCATAAATGCGCATCTACCTATGATTCAATATTGCAGGTCGTAGAAACCAGAAACAATATCTTTCTATTCATTGACAAGATAGCGGCCTATATAATCAACAAACCAAGCATCGTATCTGAGTCAGATATTGATGAGATTGTCAGCCGGATACGATCAAAGTGTAATAGCTAGCACAAGCGAACATGGACCTAACCGTAGGTCTGTACCTTTCTTGATATATTCGCGGGCAAATATAAACAGCTCTGGACATTACCATGGAATCAGGCTTCGTTTCTGGCCGGCACTCTTAGGTATCAGCACTACTTTCTCAGGCAACTGAGATGGCAACGATCATTTGTCTCTCTGTGCATCTTTTGGTCAGAGCGTCGCGCTGGCACCTACTCTAGCTCACCATCAAGCAACCACAGCCGCCCTCTTCTGGCGCCGTACTATGTTCTGGTGCTGATATTTGCTCTGCTAACAATCGGTTATGGAGCCACGACCAGAAGTAATGCACTACAAATCATGTAAATTCGCCGCTAAAATGACCTGAATATTGCGGTCAGACACAGCGCCAACCGCACAATGACTTGAACCAATGGGAATGCTATGTAACCATCCTGCACCCAACAGAGAATCTGAGACTGACAAACATCATGCCCGAAGACAGTTTGACCCCTACGCCGGTAGCCATCAACCTACACCAGAAGTCCCGCCTGCTGGTGGTTGAGTTTTCTGACGGCAATAGATATGAGCTCCCCTGTGAATACCTGCGGGTCTTCTCCCCCGCAACCGAGGTACGCAACTCGGATATTCCGGTTACCGGCAAAGAGGAGGTTAACATTGAGCGTATTGAGCCACAGGGTCAGTATGCGGTAAAACTGCTGTTTGATGACGGCTATGACTCCGGCATCTACTCCTGGGAAACACTGCACGAACTCGGCCAGAACCAGGAGCAAAACTGGCAGAAGTATCTGGAGAGACTGCAGCAATCCGGGATAAGTCGCAGCAGCGCCCCGGGTGAGACCGGCGGTCCTCGCAGAATCAAGATTCTCTATTTCAACTATTTGGTTAAGTCCATTGGCAAAGAGGTCGAGGAGCTTGATCTTCCAGATACGGTAACCGATGTACAATCCCTGCTGGATTGGCTCAGAAAGAGATTATATAGCAGGGCCTATCTGCTGCAGGATGACTCCCTGCGTGTAACCGTTAACAAACAGTTTGCCGAGACATTCACGCGAATCGACCATATGGATGAGATAGCCCTGGTGCCAAATTCCCCTTATCCACCCACTGCTCCCAATGCAAAATAACAGCGACAACCCGGCCGCACTGCAGGCAACTCCTGGTTTTCTGCGGCGCATGGCCGCAATACTCTACGACAGCATGCTGGTCGGGGCGCTACTGCTGATGGCCATCGCCCTGGTGGTGATCCCACTGGATCTGGTATTTGGCACTCAGAATCTGGATATCGCCAGCTTACGCTATAACCCCTTCTACCTGGCATACCTTTTCTGCGTCATGGCCGGATTCCATATCCTGTTCTGGATACGCGGCGGACAGACCCTGGGCATGCGCGCCTGGAGGGTGCGGGTGGTGCGCAATGACGGCCTGGGGCTCAATTTCAGGGACGCTGTGACACGCTATCTATCGGCCATACTATCCTGGGCTGTCTTCGGACTGGGTTTTTTGTGGATACTGGTAGACAGGGAGGGACTTGCCTGGCATGACCGCATCTCAAAAACCAGACTGGTCATCCAGAACAAGAGATAACCCGCTTTAGATCAATGCACCTTGCGAAACAGCCAGAACGCCAAGCCCAGCATGACGAACGCCGGGAAGGTCGCGGCAAACAGCGGGTTTAGTTGATATACCACAGCCAGATGCCCCAGGATCTTACTCATAAGAAAGAACATGGTTCCTATGATGGAGCCGGCAAACACCCGCTGACCTATGCCCACGCTCCGCAGGGAACCGAAAACAAAGGGCACCGCCAGAAACACCATAACCAGGGTCATAACAGGTGACACGATCTTAGTCCAGAATGCCACCTCAAACGGGATGGCAGTCTGACCATTGCCATGCAGAAAACTGATATAACGATACAGACCCCAGGCCGCCAGCATAGTAGGCCTGACCACCACCACACTGAGCACACCAGGATCAAGCATGGATTCCCACTCAGCCCGTTCTATCTGTCTGCTAACTACACCCTTTGGGGTGAATTCGGTCTGCTTGATGTTGTTTAACAGCCAGCGATCATTGCGAAACTGGGCGAAAGCGGCATAGCTTGCCACCTTCAGCTGTCTGTCATCGGAAAACTCATATATATAAATATCCTGCAGTCTGGCCCCAGGGAGTATGTTGCGAATATTTACAAAGGTATTTCTATCCCGCGCCCAGAATCCATATTCGGATTTGAGGGTGATCTGCTCTGACATCTTGGAGGCGCGCATGGTCTGGGCATATTGCTCAGTGTTGGGTGCTATCAACTCACCAACCACCACAATGATAACCATCATCAGAATGCCGGCCTTGAGCGCGGAGAATATTATCTCACGCAGGGAGACACCGGCAGCACGCATAGCTATCAGCTCAGAATTGCTTGCGAGACTACCAAGTCCGATCAAACTTCCCAGCAAAACCGCCACCGGAAAAACCTCGTAGGTTCTGCGTGGCAGTATCATCATTACATAGACGAAGGCATCATAGGTTTGATATCTACCTTTGCCAACATCACTCAATTCGTTCGCAAAGCTGCCGACGGACACCAGGCCAAGTAACACAATCAAAGCGATGATTATGTTTATAATCACCGCCTTGCCAATATATCGCTCTAACAACTTCATCGACTAACCTTTTGCAGCACCCATTTCTTCATCTGGTCAAACTGCCGTGTTCGCAGCTGATATAGAACCCAGATCAATAACGCAGCGACTATGAGAACCCACCATCTACCAAACCACACAGGGGTAACCCCTTTGCGCATCCAGGCATCGGAAAGCGCCTGCAGATTCAAATACAGGGTGTAAAACAGTATGGAAATAACTATGCGCCCGTGCGTACCTTCACGCGGCAATGACCTGCTTAGTACTACACCGGCGACAGAAAATATAAATACCGACAGTGGTAACAAAAATCTATATTGCAGCTCAGATTTATCATACCTATCTCTTGACTTAAATAGAAACAGTGTACTCTTCGCCCTGCTTGGAAACTCAATTGGCCCGGTATTCTGTTTTGTTATGGTCATACCAAACTCTTCCATCTTACCAACAGAATATTCAGTCTGTCCCGGCTCCCCCACATAGCGGTTGGCTTCACGCAAGACCATAAATCGGTCTCCGGTCTCCTTATCTATACGCTGATATCCTGTTGCAGCTGTAACCAGACCCAACTCTCCATGCAACCGGTTCTGCACGAATACGTTCCTGAGTTTGGTCTTATCATCAGACATCTCTTCAGCGAAGAACAGCACCTTACCATTTTTAAACTCATTAAAGCGGCCGGCAATAGCATTATCCATCTCCGCCTCTTTCTCCTGCCGCTTATAAATTTGCTCTGAAACATTCTGTGTCCAGGGTATGATTGCCATAGCCAGCACCGCCACCAACAGAGAGACTGGCAGAGTGGCATAGGTAACTGAACGAAATATCCGCCGAAAACCAAATCCACAGCTGGCCAATGCGGTCATTTCACTATCTCGATACATACGCCCTATGGCATACAGCACGGCAAAAAAGAACGCCGGAGGTATGACAGTGCCTAACACATCAATCGCCTTCAGCCCGACCAGCTGAAACAGGACATCATTGCTGATAGAGCCGGAAACAGCCTGCTGCAGAATCTTGATGAAGTTATTACTGATAAATATCAGCAGCAGCACAGACAGAATTGCCAGAAATGATTTAATGACTTCCCGCAAGATATAGCGATCTATAATTGAAATCATTGGTCTAATTTTCGCGGTATCAAAGCCGTGGATCATTTGGTCGTGTAGCTCCTGGCCTGGAGATCATGATCTGCTATTTCTGAACAGGCGGTGGTAAATATTGTCGTTTTTTGTAGACTAGCTAGTGTAGAGTGCATCCTAACCAAAAACGGCACATTAGAGAATAGATAACCCAAGATAATACCAGGGAGCAATTGTGGATTTTGAAGTAAATACCGGCATTCCATCCAATCAGCGCACCGCATGTCTGATACTTGGCGTATTCGAGAAACGCAGATTACCGGCGATATCCGACGCCATCGACCATGCCAGCAATGGGCAACTAAGACTACTTCTGAAGAGTGGCGATATAGATGGCAAGCTGGGGCAGACCTTGATGCTCTACCACCCAGACAACCTGCCATGTAAACGCATACTACTGGTAGGCTGCGGCCCGGAAAAAAAGTTCAATATGGCCAGCTACCGCAAGGCGGTTGGCAAGGCCGTAACAGCCTTGAAAGATGGAGCAACGGCCGAGGCCCTGATCTGCCTTCCCGCTCTAGCACCCACTGACGGCAACAGCTACTCGGTGTTTCGGGATACGGTGCTTGCTGCCGAAGAGGCCGCATACAGCTTTGATCAATGCAAGAGTGACAGGTCAAATAGCAAAAAACACCTAAAGAAACTCACTCTCATGCTTGCCGATGCAAAACAGCGCAAACAGGCCATGCAGGGTATGGAACACGGAAAAGCAATAGCCGCAGGGGTCATACTGACCAGGAACCTGGGGAATCTACCTGGAAATATATGTACACCATCCTACCTGGCGGACCAGGCAAAGGTCCTCAAGCGCAAATCCAGGAAACTAAAGCTGGAGATACTGGAAGAGGCGCAGATGGAAAAGCTCGGCATGGGCGCACTGCTCTCCGTTTCGCGCGGAAGCAGAGAGCCGGCAAAGCTTATCGTAATGCAGTACTCCGGCGGCAAACCAAATGCCAAACCGGTGGTTCTGGTGGGCAAAGGCCTAACCTTTGATGCCGGAGGTATCTCCATCAAACCGGCCGCCGGCATGGAGGAGATGAAATATGACATGTGCGGTGGCGCCAGTGTTCTGGGGGTAATATCTGCCTGTCTGGAGCTTAAACTGCCGATCAACATTATCGGGCTGATCCCGACATCAGAAAACCTGCCGGACGGCGCGGCAAATAAACCGGGAGATATTGTTACCAGCATGTCAGGTAAGACCATTGAGGTAATCAACACGGATGCCGAGGGACGTCTGATCCTCTGCGATGCCCTCACCTATGCGGAGCGCTTCAAACCAGCCACCGTAATCGACATAGCCACCCTGACCGGAGCCTGTGTGGTATCACTGGGCAAATTTGCCTCCGGCCTGCTGAGTAACGATGACGCGCTGGCACATGAGATACTGGATGCCGGCAACGCAACAGGTGATCGAGCCTGGCAACTCCCGCTGTGGGATGATTATCAGGAACTGATTGACAGCAAAACGGCCGATATCGCAAATACCGGGGGCAGATGGGCCGGCACCATCACCGCAGCCTGTTTCCTGTCGCGTTTCACCTCAGAGTTCAAATGGGCTCACCTGGATATTGCCGGAAGCGCCTGGGATGTAGGATCGACCAAATCAGCAACCGGTCGTCCGGTGCCGCTGCTCACCCAGTTTCTGCTAAAACGCTGCCGCATGGACGGATGATACAACCATGACTCAGGTGGACTTTTATATATTAGGCGAGCAATCCTCAGGCGACCGCTTTACCATGGCCTGTCGCTTGGCAGGTAAGGCATGGCAACAAGGAAGGCGCGTATATCTGCACACCAATTCCGACTCTGAATCCCGCCATCTGGACCGGCTACTCTGGACCTTCCGCCAGGACAGCTTCATACCACACAGCATATTCGAAGGAGCCGATTTCGAGCTCAATCCGGTACTGATCGGACATCATGACGAAATCGGAGAGGAGCATGATGTGCTGGTAAACCTAGCCACGCAGGTGCCACAGTTTTTCAGCCGCTTTCACCGGGTTGCGGAGTGCATCGACCATGATGCCGAGATCAAGAGAACTGGGCGGGAACGCTACAGCTTCTATCGTGATCGAGGTTATCCCCTCAACACACATGAGATTTAGACCATGAGTAATGACTGGCGGAAAGAGAAACCAGAAACATCCGGCAATAGCGACAATTCTATCGCCCTGGATAGTCTGGGTATACCGATACTGGATGAGGTGGTCGCTGTCGAAGAGGATCACCAATTTGATCAGGAGATGATATCCGCACTGACACAGCAACTGCGAACCCAGCTGAAACATGATATGGGAGATATTACCGGCAGCGTGGCCAATATCGTGGCGGCCAATATAAGTACCGGGCTGAAACAACAGATCAGGACGCAATTGTCCCAGATCCTGGATCAACACCTGGACAGGATAATCAAAAAGGCAATCTCCGATAATGCAAATGGCAAGAGTGCCAAGTGACTACTCATACCTGCAGTACAGGCGGTAAAGCATGCACGACACACTACCACTCCTGATAGACAGCAACTTTCCGGAAATCCATCGCGCCAATCTGGAGACACTCCAGGTTAACCTTGGCTATAAATGCAATCAAAGATGTATGCACTGTCACGTGAATGCCGGACCGAATCGCAAGGAGATGATGTCACTGGAGAATATAAGGTTATTGTTGCAGGTTCTGGAGTCTACCTCGATAGGAACCCTGGATATTACCGGTGGGGCACCGGAGATGCATGCAAATTTTCGTTATCTGGTGCAACAGGCCAGCGCATTAGGGGTAAAGGTTATTGATCGCTGTAACCTGACTATACTGAACGAGTCTGGTTATGAAGATCTGGCAGAGTTTCTGGCACAACACAGAGTGGAGATAGTTGCATCCCTGCCCTGCTACCTGGAGGAGAATGTGGATGCGCAACGTGGGAGCGGTGTATACAAATCCAGCATCCGCGCCTTGAAAAAACTGAACTCAATCGGCTACGGCCTGGATAACAGCAATCTGCAATTACACCTGGTATACAATCCAACCGGTCCGGTACTCCCGCCTTCCCAGCAGAGCCTACTGCAAGATTATAAGAAGGAGCTGTTGCAACGCGAAGGTGTCCTGTTCAACCAACTGTATGTTCTGACCAATATGCCGATCAAACGCTTCGGCAGCACCCTGGTTTCAAACGGACAATTTGATGAGTATATGCAGCTACTCAAGTCATCTCATCAGAATAAAAATCTTGGAAACGTCATGTGCCGCAGCCTGCTGAGTATTGACTGGGAAGGCTATATCTATGATTGCGATTTCAACCAAATGCTGAATCTACCACTTAAATTGAATGGCCACCCGCGTATGCATCTGCGTGACCTGATGCACGAGGATATCAAAAACAACAGAATCATCGTCGCAGACCACTGCTATGGTTGTACCGCTGGTAACGGCAGCAGTTGTGGCGGCGCTCTCACCTAGCCAGCTGATTATTGATGAGGCCTGACAATCAATATCTCCATAATCATCCCGACCATTAACGAAGAGCGCTGTATCCAGCATACCCTGGCATCACTCCAGCCACTGCGCACCGGAGGAAACGAGATCATCCTAAGTGACGGCGGCAGCATCGACCGTACTATCGAACTGGCCAGGCCGCTGGTGGATCATGTAGTCACATCCTCTCCCGGCCGCGCAACGCAGATGAACCAGGGCGCAGCTGTAGCGACCGGTGATGTGCTCTGGTTTCTACATGCAGATACTATTGCGCCTGCCACCGCGTATACTCCACTGCTCAACTGTCTGGCGGATGGAACCAGGGTTTGGGGTAGATTTAATGTACGCCTCTCCGGACATCAAGCCATTTTTCGCCTGATTGAGATGATGATGAATCTACGTTCGTGTATCACCGGCATAGCTACAGGGGATCAAGGCATCTTTGTGCTGCGCCATACCTTTGAGCAGCTAGGAGGTTTTACACAGATCCCGCTGATGGAAGATATAGTTCTAAGTAAAAAACTCAAGCGGCTAAGCCGGCCTGCATGCATTAAACGGAAAATAGTTACCTCAAGCAGGCGCTGGGAAGAACACGGCATATTCGCAACCATATTGCTGATGTGGAGACTGCGCCTGGCCTTCTTCTTTGGGGTATCCCCGGAAAAACTTGCAGCCAGATATCAAGGCTGAATATGCTGTTTCCTGATGGCAAACTGATCATCTTCTCCAAGGCGCCCATTCCCGGTCGCGTCAAAAAAAGACTTATACCTATACTTGGCGCAGAGGGTGCAGCAGAACTGCATCAGGAGATGCTGGAACAAAAACTATGCATGGCGCATGATAAGCGGATTGCTGTTACAGACCTCTACTGCTATCCCGACAGGAATTATCCATATTTCCAGCAACTGACATCCAGATTCGCACTTGAACTGCATAACCAGTCTGGTGCTGATCTGGGAGAGCGCATGGTAGATGCCCTGCAGCGTTCAGTCAGCAAACATAGTTATGCCGTGCTGATCGGCACCGACTCCCCTCCTCTGGACAGCGCTTATCTGACTCAAGCCTTCCAGGCACTGGAAGATGGCGCAGACGCGGTGATAGGCCCTGCCATGGATGGAGGCTATATACTGATCGGGTTAAGAAGGTTTGATCGAACCATATTTGAAGACATCGACTGGGGCGGGGAAGAGGTATTCAGCCAGACCTCACAACGCCTGACCCAATTGGGTTTTGACTGGGTTGAGCTGGAGACCCTCTGGGATGTGGATCGACCGGAGGACCTGGAGCGCTTAGAGCGGTTTTTCAATTAAGGTCACTCTGCATCTATGCTGATCAGATGCACACACCCCAAACCCGTGTGTTCGCAGTTGGAAGCTGGAATAGCCTGTAGGTGCCCTGTCCTCAGGGCGATTAGGAACTGGCTCCTGGATTATTCGCTACGCTCACCCTTTCGGCCCGCCCTGAAGGGCGTTCAACGCGCTACGCGCTTTTGTCCCACCTGCGCGGGTATGACGTAAGGCTGGGAAATAGCACCCCCAACCTCCTTCGACGCAGCCGAGTACCGGAACTGCAACAGGATCAGGCCCGTAGGGGCGTCACATGGCAAGGATTGCTCCTGCAATCCTTTTGCATTCCCCACATCCCTGTGGGTCAGAAGTGACGCCTCCAGCGAGGGATAGGGATATCCCTTCGCTGGAGCCCCTGGAGCGGTGAGGAACGCAGGGGACCCGAAGGGCAAGTCGTGGAGTGTCCTTTTCTTTCGCCTATTTTCTTTTGGGCAAGCAAAAATCCGCCCGGAGCGGATTTTCACGCAAGCCCCAAAGGGGTGAGGCGCAGGGATGCGCCGAATAAAAGAAATAGGCTCGTAGCCCTTGTTGGGAAAGAGATAAATGCGCTGTTGGTTAAGGGCTACGAAACTAGTTACCGATATTTATAAAAACTCCTGGATCCCGGCCTTCGCCGGGATGACGGCAGTAGTAAATTTATTGGAGCAAATCGCGGGATTATTCAGAATAAATTACACTCATTCCAACTCTGTACGCACACGCCCAAACTCCTCCTCTATCTCCAGTACCTGCTGCTCCACATTTTCCGGATTACCTGCCCTTACCTGCTCTTCCAGCTTCTTAGCCAAAGCGGATAGACGCATGGCGCCGATATTGGCGCTGCTGGATTTCATACTATGCGCTGGCACCTGTATCGCCGCATAATCATTGGCAATACAGGCCTCTCGCATCAAACGCACAAACTCTGTTGTATCTTCCAGATAGGCCTCTATCAACTCTGAGATTGCATCCCCCATGAGCTTGCGTATGCCTGCATACACCGACACATTAATTGCTTCTGGCATTTCAACCTCCGTTCCAAAATCCGCTTTTGGCTGTGCTGTTGAAGATTCCATGATGTCATCTTCGGCTATATCGACCTGGCTATTTGTCGGCAACCAGCGCTGTAGTGTAGAAACCAACAACCCCTGACGGAAAGGCTTCGAGATATAATCATCCATACCTGCATCCAGGCATCTCTCCCTATCCGTCTCCATTGCATTGGCGGTGAGAGCGACAATCGGTACGTGGCTGTCAGATCCATGCTCCAATTTACGGATATGTCCCGTCGCTTCATATCCGTCCATCTCCGGCATCTGGCAATCCATCAGAATCAGGTCACACCCGGTTCTTTCCCACTGTGCAACAGCCTTGGCACCATTCTCCACCACGGTCACCCGCAACCCCAACCTATCCAACAGGGTTTTGGCAACCTTCTGGTTAACCAGATTATCCTCGGCCAGGATTATATGCTGACCGGTAAACATATTCTTTTCACCGGTTACACTGTCATCTGGCCTGGGAACCTGATGGCTGGTCAGGAATACCGGCTTACCGCACCGTTCCTGCCGCATACCCAGAACACCGGCCATGGTATGTTTCAGGATTTCACTATGCACCGGCTTGGTAAGATAAGCTGAGAATCCAAGCTGTTTAAAATGCTCTCCGTCACCACGCTGCCCACCTGAGGTTAGTAAGATCAATGGTGTATTGGATAAATCGCTGTCCAACAGCATCGCCTTTCCCAACTCTTCGCCATCGGTGACTGGCATGTGGTGGTCAAGCAGAAACAGTCTATATGGATCGCCTGCAGTTACAGCATCCCTGGCCAGCAACATAGCCTCTTTCGCATCAGCTGCCAGAGAAACCCGCATGGATAGGTGCTCAAGCTGATCTCCCAGCAGACGGCGATTGATCGAATTATCATCAACCACCAGCGCCCTGACTCCGGCAAGATCCGCTTCAGGTATCGCTGCAGGCACGGCAACTATTGGCAGGCGCAGAGTGAACCAGAATGTTGAACCTACCCCAGGCGTACTGTTTACCCCGATGGTGCCACCCATCAGCTCTATCAACTGCTTGCTTATCGCCAAACCAAGCCCGGTTCCGCCATACCTGCGGGTAGTAGACTCATCTGCCTGAGAAAATGGTTGAAACAACTCCTTCATCTTATCTTGCTCAATACCGATACCTGTATCCTGAATAGATACATGCACTTCCATCTCTTCCTCGGATAACCGTTGACATCCGATATTGATCAGCACATGGCCTTCGGAGGTAAACTTAAGGGCATTACCCACCAGGTTGACCAGAATCTGACGTATGCGCCCGGCATCGGCCATAAAGTGTCTGTGGCTGCCTGGCTCGTAATTCAGCATCAGCTCCAACCCTTTGTCCTCTGCCAGTGGCGCCATCAATTGGGTAACATCGTAGGCTGCCCTCTCCAGATCGAAATCCACAGATGACAGATCCAATTTGCCAGCCTCGATCTTGGAGAAATCCAGGATGTCGTTAATAATGGTCAACAGGGCGCGGGCTGAGTTGATAATGGTCTCAGTGAATTCACGCTGTTCACTATCCAAAGCGGTACCCATAAGCAGTTCCGACATACCCAGCACGCCGTTCATCGGGGTGCGTATCTCATGGCTCATGGTAGCCAGAAATGCACTCTTGGCCCTGGAACCCGCCTCTGCATCATCCTTTGCCTTTATCAACGAAAGATTGGCATAACGTCTGGATATACCCATACTCAGGATATCTGACACCCTCCCCAGAAATATCTCTTCATGCAGATCACGCTGGTGACCTGCATGCAGATAGATCGTCAGCACCCCAAGTACATCGTTCTCCTCCATGATTGGCACATTGTAATGGCCGTGCTGATACACCTTCCTGTTGGCATCTTCGCAACAATCATCCGCGCAGTCAGAAAAGATTATCTCCCTGTTCTGTGCCGCCTTACCGCACAAACATTTACCGAATGCAACGGATGCACACTGCTGTGTAACCTCTGCATCCATGTTATATGCGGCTGTTAATTTCAGCACATCCTCATCATCATCCTTCTGGATAAGAAATATCGCCCCCTGAGGCAACAAATTTAACCATGGAACAGATGTAACCAGCGTTTCTATACAGCGCTCTAAATAATCAGCCATTGGCATTGAGGTCAGTGCCAACTGGAACAGCTCAGCCATTACTTCATCTTCAACAGCCTTTCTTTCCCGGCGTTTAACCTCTTCCGCCAGATGCTGCTTATTCTCGCGTAATCTGTCCTCAGCCTGTTTGCGTTCGGTGATATCCTGTTTAATGGCAATATAATGTACGATATCTCCGGCATCATTCTTGACCGGTGTGATGGTGGCCTCATCCATATATAAGGTCCCATCCTTTCTCTTGTTTACAAACTCACCGCGCCACACCTCTCCGGCACGAATGGTCTCCCACATATCCCGGAAAAATTCCTCATCGCGCTTGCCCGAATTAAGTATGTTGGTACTGCTACCAACTATCTCGTCGAATGTATACCCTGTACATTGCGTAAAGGCCGGATTAACCCACTGCACTATCCCATCTGTATCGGTTATTACCACCATGTTTGCAGCGGCCATCAAGGCGGCTTCTCTGACCAGCAGTGCCTGTTCAGTACCAGTATGTTTAAAGCGAATATATGTAACCCATGCCCCGGTAAACAGAAAAAGTGCACCTAATGGCAAAGCAAACCACAACATTTTATTGATCAGATTTGCTGCTATGGCATCTATCTTATCCTGCGACACATGCGACACCAGCTTCCACTTATAGTCTGTCTGGTTTGAGACTAGAACATCTTCCCTCCCACCAACCTGGTTTTCAATGACAACATCCTTTAGGGGATAAATTGTATCGTAGGTAAATAGACCATTGTCGTTATAGAACTGCCCGGAATCGGCGGCATTAATCTTATCCCATGCGCGCTTATAGCTCGTATTAAACCTGGGGCCGTTGGGAAACATAAAGCCCCACTCTTGCGATGGATCCGGACTCAACAGCCAATAGCCGTCAGAGTTGAGCAACATGGTATGGTCGATAATACCTGCCAGATTGGTTTTAAGACCAGCCAGCAGCCTGGAACCAAAATAGTTGAGTACCACCACACCAATCTTGTGATCACGATCATCAAATACCGGGGTGGCGAGGCGAATGACAGGTTTGTACGGAATCTCTACTGCACCATGTTCAATATTAAGATCGAACGGTGAAACATATATCTCCCCCCTGTTCAGAGAGATTGCGTCGCTGAAATAGTAGCGACTTGCCTTATTCTGGAGCTCAGCACTTGGCACCAACGATGCATTGCCTTGATTAAAATTTACCCTGATGATCTCCATCCCCGTCTTATCCAGATACCGAATCTGGTCGTAGAGACGTTTACTCCTGGAAAAGGTAAGAAACTCTCCATCCAAATGCCTTGTGTTATGGAGTGATCGCGAATTATACAAATCAATAAAACCGCGATTTTGTGAAAGTACAATAAGATCTGTTGCCACTGATTCCAGATCATTGGCTACCACCTTTTTGCCAATACCTATATTCAGCGCCTCAACGGTCTCCAGCCTGCGCTTTTCAACAGCAATCTCCGCGAAATAGTAGATGGAGAGCACGACAAAAAGAGCGGTCACCCAAGGAAATATCAGCTTTATGAACTGCCAACCTATTCTACGGTTTGTTGCTGATATGATACCCATGCCACCAATCTTTTTTATCTAGTTTACAAGGTCTTATGGAGTATCGGCCAATTCCGGAAACACAGTATAGGAAAAACATTCGTACCATTCTGCTGACCTCTTTTGGCTGACCTGGCCGCTATAACAACGAATATCGGCAGTAAGCGCTGTTCCTTTAGATGCCTAGCAGCACCGCCCATACGACCATCCATAGCCTGCAGATACAAGTTTAATCCATTGACCATTTGCCTTTAGCTACTAAGATATAATTGCTATTCAACACTAAAATAACGATTAAAGATCAACTGTTAGCTTCCTGATATGGAACATAGGAAGAGCCGAATTTATTAGCCCGTGGTAAGGCATTAGGCTTTTTAGTGATTAAGGAATGAACAATGCGTCCAAGCCATCTCAACAGTAGTACCTACACCACGGGCAGCAAATGTATTCTAATTGTAGATGACGAAAATGAGATACTTGATCTACTGAAAAATTCACTGACACCTCAAGGCTACACCTGCATATTTGCAACCAACGCCGAGGATGCCTTAGAGATAATACAACAGGTACAGGTAGACCTGGTTATCTCCGATGTGGTAATGCCGGGGATGTCCGGACCCCAGATGATTGAAAAGATAGCCACCTATTGGCCTCAGATACCCCGCATTCTTATCACCGCATATCCCGAACACGAATCAGTTGTACATGCAATAAGTAACGGACATATCCAGGCCTATATACAAAAACCATGGAGATTAAATGAGGCTTTACAAATCATTGAAACTACAATCTCAGGGAACAATAAGTTAACAGCAAACAATCCATACTCTATAGGAATTTTCGATTCACCCCAAGCTGCTGAAGACAAAATAGATTATCGCCGTGATGCCTATAGTGACAACCGAGCGGAAATAGATGATCTGATCATACTAGCCAACCAACAAAGTCAATCGACGGAGAGGCTATTCAACGCTCTCACTCTCTGCTCACAAAATGCGATCTTAATGCTAGGCCTTGACCATAGAATAACCTACTGGAACCATGGCGCGCAAAAACTGTTTGGTTATTCAGCAGAACAGGCACTGGGCGAGTACCTTGGGTTGATTTTTGCACAAGATCAAAATTACCACTCTATCCTGGATGAACTGACCAACAGCTGCATACAAGATAATAAATTCATGACTGACAGAAAGTATGAGCTTGCCGGTAAGCACCGAATTGGAACAGTCTTCCCTATTGAGCTTGCCGTCAGCGCATTCCAATACAATAACAAGTGGCATATTTTATGTTCGATACAGGACACCACCAAACACAAACTAGCAGAGGCTTCGCTTAGGGCCAGCGAAGATATGTTCCAAAATATTGTTGAACACAATCACCTTGGTATTGTTGCCCTGGACAAACAAAGACGCTGTATCTTCGCGAACAAGGCCGCCGAGGAGATAATTGGCAGACCGAGCTCAGAATTACTTGGTGAACAACTGGGCTATCCGCTAGATGCCTATGATAGTGTTGAGATGGAAATTATGCACCCTAACGGCAACCTCAGAATTGTAGAATTGAATATAAGCAAAACTATTTGGAAAGGTTGCTTCGCCCATCTGGTGGTATTGAAAGATATAACAGAACGAAAAGAGGTAGAGCGCAACGCGAAGCAACAAGAGGAAAAAATGCAGCAGATACAAAAACTCGAATCAATCGGGCAACTGGCTGCAGGCATAGCACATGAAATCAACACCCCCACACAGTTTATCGGCGACAATGTTCGCTTTTTATATGAATCATTCCAAGGCATCGAACAAATATTAACCGCCTATGACAAACTTATTACAATGCTCAGCGATTACAGGGACGCAGATACCGTTATGTCTGAGATAAAACGACTGGCTGATGAAATAGATCTTGAGTATCTACGCAATGAGATACCTAAATCTGTCATACAGTCACTGGATGGAGTAAAACGCATTGCCGACATTGTCATGGCCATGAAAAACTTTTCACATCCAGGCAAGAGTGATAAAGAGATGACCGACATTAATGCCTCCATCGAAAACACCATCACAGTATCACGCAATGAGTGGAAATATGATGCGGAATTACACAAGGATTTTGATCTTGAACTACAACAAATCCCATGCCTCTCTGGAGAGTTTAATCAAGCCATACTCAATATGATTGTAAATGCCACACATGCGATAAAAGAGGCGAAAAAAGCAGACCCCACCAGAAATGGAGTGATTAATATAAAAACAAGAAAATGTGACGGCTGGGCAGAAATATCCATTAGCGATAATGGAACCGGAATTCCGGATGAATTACGCTCAAAGATCTTTGACCCATTCTTTACCACTAAGGATGTTGGGGTTGGAACCGGACAGGGCTTGGCTATAGCCTATAACACCATCATAAAAAAACATGGTGGCAATATAGAGGTGGAAAGTGAGATAGGCCGGGGGACAACCTTTACCATCTGGCTGCCGTTAGAAGATAATACGTAAAAATAATCTCCGCTCTATCCATTTTCAGCTACACAACGCCACCAGCTTACAGCCACAACGGCCATTCATAGAACAGCTATGCTGTCTGACTCAATACAGGCTTAGCCTGCCAATGTTATTACTGAAGCAAGGGTATTTATAGATTTAACAGCATGAGGCACCTTCATATTCGGCACCCTGTCTCTCGTCAAACGGCATCACTGTGTCGCAACCATTGAAGATACCAAAGTGGTTATCCCAACTGCCGTAAAACTCGAAATAATCCCGGAAACGCGACTCATGCAACATCCGATAACTATTTCCGCAAACCGGAAAGTGACGCCCTTTCTCTATAGTGTGATGACTATCCAGGACAAACAGCTGTTCACTGTTGGCTATCCCGCCTTTGTATACCACGGCCTGGCCATAATCCTCACATGCATTCTCAAGTCCGGCAATCTTGAACAGCCGGTAGGTAGCCGAGTAAAAATTGATATGACCAATGCGCCGCTCAATCTCCGGATTATTGATGGTAATAGGTCGATACTCCATCAAACGGGGATCGGCAAAACCTGCGTCCACGGCCAAACGCAGAAAATCATTCCAATAGAGCGCGCCACTCAGACACTCCCCATATAACAACGGATCATCCATAAGATCCTGAGGAACACGGCGATCCGAATAGACATCAGAGAAATAGAGTTCACCGCCCGGCTTCAACAACCGATAGGCCTGGTTCAGTACTGCCGGTTTATCCGGAGAAAGATTGATAACACAGTTGGAAACAATAATGTCAAAGCTATTGTCCTCCAAACCAAGCTGATCCAGATGCTCAATATGTCCAAGTCTAAATTCAACGTTGGAACGTGCGTAGCCAAATTTTTTACGATGCCACTCAATATGTGATTCCGCTACTGCGAGCTGCTCTTCTGTCATATCGACACCGACCACCGAACCATCCTCACCCACTAGTTGCGCCAACAGATAACAGTCACGGCCAGATCCGCTACCCAGGTCCAGAATCCTTGTTCCGGCGAGTTCCTGCGGCGCAATCAAGCCACAACCGTAATAACGAGCAGCCACTTCAGCATGTATGTTGGACATGGCCTGTTTCAGATAATCAGGCATATTTGCGTCGGTGCAACAGGCATTGGTCTGAAGATCATCTGATCCGGTCAGCACCCTGCCATAATAATCCTTTACTGAATCTTTCATAGCAACAGCCCCACTATCACCTACTCCACTGATACAGCATCCACCTTTTGGAAACCACGCGGCAGTTTATTTCCTCTGCGCCCGCGCTCACCCGCATAATGCTCCAGATCTGACTGTTTAAGGGTAATATAACGCTTACCAGAATAGGCCGTTAACTTACCCGACTCGGGTACAGCGGCAACCGCAATCACATACTCCTCCCGACTGAATACTCGCTTGGATGGAATACCGATAATCTTATTTCCTTTACCGCGATTGAGCACCGGCAGATCAGCAACAGGAAATACCAACATACGTCCCTCATTGGAGATCGCCACCACCCGATCCGTCTTCATATCGGTAACCGGTGATGGGGTAAGTACCCGCGCACCTTTTGGTAGAGAGAGCAACGCCTTGCCAGCCTTGTTCTTGCCATATAACTCTTTAAGCTGAACCAGAAAGCCATAACCAGCGTCGGACGCCACCAGATACCACTGCTCAGGATCACCCCCGATTACCGCACGGAAAGTGGCGCCATTGGGGGGGGATAGACGCCCGGTAAGAGGTTCGCCCTGGCTGCGGGCTGACGGCAATGTATGGGCCTGCAGGGAGTAACAACGTCCTGAGCTATCCAGAAAGACAGCCGACTGATTGCTGCGCAGTCTGACAGAACCAAGATAGCTGTCACCGGACTTAAAGGCCAAACCTGCCGGATCAATATCATGGCCTTTGGCCGACCTGGCCCAGCCCTTCTCAGACAAGATAACCGTAACCTGTTCGCTGGGGGTAAGCTCGGTCTCATCCAAGGCAATGGCGCTCTCCCGTTCTATAATGGGTGAACGGCGTTCATCACCATACTTTTCCGCATCCTCCAGCAACTCATTACGTATCATGGTCTTCATACGCTGTTTGGATCCAAGAGTGGTTTCGAGCTGTTTTCTCTCCGCTTGCAACTCCTCCTGTTCCGCCCTGATCCTTATCTCTTCCAGTCGGGCCAACTGGCGCAATTTGGTGTCCAACACATAATCGGCTTGTATATCTGTAAGACCAAAACGCGCCATCAATTCAGATTTGGGGTTTTCCTCTGTACGGATAATGTGAATCACTTCATCAATATTCAAAAAGGCAATCAACAATGCATCCAACAGATGCAGACGATCAACCACCTTACCAAGGCGATACTCCAACCGCCGCCGGACCGTTTCAAACCTGAACTCCAGCCACTCCTTCAGTATATCCCGCAGATCCTTGACCTGGGGCCGCCCATTTAGACCGATCACATTCATATTGACCCGGTAACTGCGCTCCAGGTCAGTGGTAGCGAACAGGTGTGACATAAGCCGCTCCACATCCACACGATTCGAACGTGGCACAATCACCAGACGGGTTGGATTCTCATGATCTGATTCATCCCGCAAGTCCTCCACCATCGGCAGTTTCTTGGCCTGCATCTGCTGGGCGATCTGCTCAAGCACGCGCGCACCCGACACCTGATGTGGCAAGGCAGATATTATGATATCGCCTCTTTCCCGCACAAAACTTGCTCGCAGCCGCACACTGCCACCGCCGGTTTGATAAATCTTGAGCAGATCCTGGCGTGAGGTGACAATCTCAGCCTCGGTTGGGAAATCCGGCCCCGGAATATGTTCACACAACTCTTCCACACTACACTTGGGGCTGTCTAATAGTCGAATACAGGCAGAGGCAACCTCGCGCAGATTGTGGGGTGGTATATCTGTCGCCATACCTACCGCAATTCCGGTGGTACCGTTCAGTAACAGATTCGGCAGACGTGCTGGAAGCACCGATGGTTCCTGCAGGGTGCCATCAAAGTTAAGGGTCCAATCTACAGTACCCTGCCCTAACTCCGACAGCATGACCTGAGAGTATGCGGTAAGCCGCGATTCGGTGTAGCGCATGGCGGCGAAGGACTTGGGATCATCCGGAGATCCCCAGTTACCCTGACCATCAATCAGCGGATAGCGATATGAGAAATCCTGCGCCATCAGCACCATTGCTTCATAACAGGCGGTATCACCATGGGGATGAAATTTACCCAACACATCACCCACGGTACGGGCAGACTTTTTAAATTTTGCCGTTGCGGATAATCCAAGCTCAGACATGGCATACACGATGCGACGCTGCACTGGCTTCAACCCGTCTCCTATATGCGGCAGGGCGCGATCAAGAATCACATACATGGCGTAATCCAGGTATGCCTTCTCAGTAAAAACCTTCAACGGCATTCTTTCGATGCCTTCAAGACTCTGTTCAATCTTATTGGACATATTTGTTTATTACTCTATGGTGCGCTTGCTGTTCATGTTCAGAACTGTGAGACAAACAGATGGATCTAGCGGTTATACACACCATGATACTCTTTGTTAGGAGGAGTGTATTTCATGCTATCCAAAATAGCCTCTTGTGGTCTTGGATATATCCGTTCACAAAAATATTCATCCATCAGGAATGCCCTGAATTTGGTAAAGCCGCTATTTCCAACGGGTTTCCACTCAGGCTTTTTACTGGGACGCAGTTTCCCCTTACCGTTACCGAAGGCGTAAGTCTTATATTCAGAAGTGCTGCAACGTATTCCTTCATAGAACACGTTCTTGGCCCCGCGCTTGCCCTCAATCACCATAGTATAACGCACCACATAGTCATTCTTTGACACTGACAGCGATTTCTCATCTATGTAGTATTCAAGATTGTTTGCCGTATCCAACACCGGAAGTTGTATCAGATCGCCGTCATCCGGATAGTCTGGAATCTTTACATTGGTCTCTGCCCACTTTTCACCCTCGACGAATGGATTTGCCTTATCTGGCAGACTCTGCGCATGTCCTCCAACTACTTCACCCACATCGTCTGCCCGAGATGCATAGACACTGCCGATCCGGAGTGAAAGAACCAAGACCAAAAGTATTTTTACCGGGTAATATCTCATATTCTATTTAAGCTCCAGGTTTATATGTTGAAGGGCTCAGCCTATACCTCCGCCAGGTCGCCCTTTTTCTGCAACCACTCCTTACGGTCTGGTGCACGCTTCTTTGCCAGCAACATATCCACAATGCTATTGGTGTTATCCCCTGCCCCAATGGTCAATTGTACCAGTCGTCTGGTATCCGGCAGGATGGTGGTTTCGCGCAACTGCATAGGATTCATCTCACCTAAGCCCTTGAAGCGCTGCACACTGACCTTGCCCTTGATGTTCTCAGCGGCAATACGATCCAACACCCCCTGTCTCTCGGCATCATCCAGGGCATAAAACACCTGCTTGCCGACATCTATCCGGTAGAGCGGAGGCATGGCGACATAGACATGTCCTTCCTGCACCAGCTTCCGAAAATGCCGCAGAAACAGAGCACATAGCAGGGTTGCGATATGTGCACCGTCCGAATCCGCATCCGCCAGGATGCAGATCTTGTCATAGCGCAGGCCGGAGAGATCATCCGATCCTGGATCAACCCCGATGGCAACTGTAATGTCATGCACCTCCTGAGATGCAAGCACCTCTGACGATTCCACCTCCCATGTGTTCAGGATCTTTCCGCGCAACGGCATAATCGCCTGAAATTCACGATCCCGTGCCTGTTTGGCCGAGCCACCAGCTGAATCACCCTCCACCAAAAACAGTTCGCTACGCTGTGGATCAACCAGACTACAATCCGCCAGCTTGCCGGGAAGTGCCGGGCCCTGGGTGATCTTTTTACGCTTGACCTGCCGCCCGGAACGCACCCTGGCCTGGGCTGCATTTATCGCAAGATCGGCGATGGCCTCGCCCATCTCGGTATGGTGATTCAACCACAGACTGAACGAGTCCTTCACCACACCAGTTACAAATGCCGCACATTCGCGCGAAGAGAGACGCTCCTTGGTCTGACCTGAAAACTGCGGGTCTGCCAGTTTTACTGACAGGATATAGCTGCATCGGTTCCAAACATCGTCCGGAGCCAATTTCACCCCGCGCGGCAGCAGATTGCGAAATTCACAAAACTCCCTGACTGCGTCAGTCAGTCCGGTACGCAGTCCATTTACGTGAGTGCCACCTTGCGCGGTCGGAATAAGGTTGACATAACTTTCTGTTATGGCATCCCCGCCCTCCGGCAGCCATACCACCGCCCAATCAGCCGCCTCGTTGTTACCTGACATAGAGCCAATAAACGGCTCATCTGGCAGGATTGTCACCGACTGCAACTCATCCAGCAGATAATCCTTAAGGCCATCCTGATACTGCCACTCCGTCTCTTCACCGGTGCTCTCATCCCAAAAACGCACCAGCAGCCCCGGACAGAGCACAGCCTTGGCCCTGAGTAGATGCAACAGGTGGCGCTTGGAAAATTTGGAGGAATCAAAATACTTTGGATCCGGCCAGAAGCGTACGGTGGTTCCGGTGTTGTTTTTCCCTACCTTATCAACCACCTCCAGATCCGACACCTTTTCGCCGCCGGCAAAGGCCATATTGTATTGCTGACCGCCACGCTTTACCCACACCTCCAGATGCTTCGACAGGGCATTGACCACAGAAACGCCGACACCGTGCAGACCGCCGGAAAAGCGGTAATTTTTATTGGAGAACTTACCACCTGCATGTAACTTGGTAAGGATCACCTCCACCCCTGGGAGTCCCTCCTGCGGATGAATATCAACCGGCATGCCTCTGCCGTCATCCGTAACCTCCAGAGAACCATCAGTGTACAAAGAGACATCTATAGTAGTGGCAAAACCGGCCACGGCCTCATCAATACTGTTATCGATAACCTCCTGGGCCATATGGTTAGGACGGCTGGTATCGGTGTACATTCCGGGACGCTTTCGCACCGGTTCAAGACCACTCAGGACCTCAATTGCGGATGCATCGTATGAACTGTTACTCATTCTGTGGATTTACCATGGGCTAAAAAAATCCTGTAGAGTTTACACCTACAGCTGCGATCAAGCGAGATGACCGGTGAATAGCATCTCGGTAATATTGACCATGGACTCACATCAGGGTAGTTTTATCCCACCCAAACAAATATGTGAAACCCATGGCAAAAACGACCAGCAAAACACCATCATTTGAACAGGCCCTGGCGGAATTAGAAACCCTGGTCGAAACCATGGAACAGGGCGAACTGTCGCTGGAAGAGTCGCTGAAATCGTTTGAACGGGGCGTGGTGCTTACCCGCACCTGCCAGCAGGCGCTCACAGAGGCCGAGCAGAAGATACAGATCCTTTCTCAAAACAACCAGGACGCCGAGCTGGAATCGTTTGAAAACCAAGAGTGAACCAGGATTACAAGGGTTTCTGAGCGCATCCAAGAGCAGGGTGGAGAACGCCCTTCAGGCCTGGCTGCCGTCCGACGATACCCTCCCACAAAGATTGCATCGAGCCATGCGCTATACGGTATTGGGCGGAGGCAAGCGGGTCCGGCCGGTACTGGTATATGCGACTGGTAAGGCACTTGGACTGGAACTCGACCGCCTGGACGGTCCCGCCTGCGCAGTGGAGCTGATCCACAGCTACTCTCTGGTACATGACGATCTCCCGGCGATGGATAACGATGATCTGAGACGGGGCCAACCCACCTGTCATAAGCGTTTTGACCAGGCCACTGCCATCCTGACCGGAGATGCCCTGCAGACACTGGCATTTCATGTACTCTGCCACGACAAAACTATGAATGCTGACAGCCAGACCAGGCTGCAGATGGTGGATAATCTGGCCATTGCCAGCGGCTCGCGCGGTATGGCTGGAGGCCAGGCCATGGATCTGGATTCAGTAGGCCGTGAACTGACCATGGTAGAGCTGGAAAACATGCATATCCACAAAACCGGAGCCCTTATCCTAGCCTCGGTCCGCATGGGTTATCTGGCGGCACAACATGCCGATCCAGAGCAGATAGCAGGCCTGGATCAATATGCCAAGCGTATCGGCCTCGCCTTCCAGGTCAAAGACGACATATTGGATATTGAGGGAGATACTGAGACCCTGGGCAAGACCCAGGGTAAGGATCAGGCAGACTCCAAACCTACCTATCCGGCACTGCTCGGACTGGATGGGGCTCGCAATCTGCTGCAAAGACTGCATAGTGAGGCCCTGGACGGCCTTACCATGTTTGATGAGCGTGCCGCCCCCCTGCGCTGGCTAGCCGAGTACATAGTTGCACGCAACTGCTGAATCTTCAGCGCAACCGCGTATTTGCCACCCCCAGGAACTTAATCGTAGATTTAAACATCAAAATATTTTGTTAATTCACACATTTATCTTGGGTTGCACCGCTCCTTTGCTAGACTCATAATGGAGGGCTTTCCGGCACTTTTTGAGGTTCTGCCGGCAGCGAACAGATTTAGAGGATTCAGACCTTGACAGAAATTGTCACAAAAACCAGCCAGATCGCAGACGTTCAGAGCAGCAAGGACGTGCGCCACATCGCCATAAACAAGGTGGGGATCAAGGATATACGCCACCCGGTAAGGATCAAGGACCGTACCGGCGGGGAGCAGCATACCGTTGCCACCTTCAATATGTATGTAAACCTACCGCATAACTTCAAGGGCACCCACATGTCACGTTTTGTGGAGATCCTTAACAGCTATGACGATGAAATCGGGGTCGAATCATTCAATGGGATGTTGCAGGAGATGGCCAAACGCCTGGAGGCAGAAGCTGGTCATATCGAGATGCACTTCCCCTATTTCATCAACAAACAGGCCCCTGTCTCCAAGGTAAAAAGCCTGCTTGATTATGAAGTAACGCTGATAGGCGAGATCCAGAAGGGTGATCCCACCATGATAATACGAGTAGTGGTGCCGGTAACCAGCCTATGCCCCTGCTCCAAAAAGATCTCCGATCGTGGCGCCCACAACCAACGCTCACACGTTACTGTCCAAGCCAAGGTAAAGGGGTTTGTATGGATCGAAGAGATCATCGACCTGGTGGAAAATGAGGCATCATGTGAACTATTCGGGTTGCTGAAACGTCCGGATGAAAAGTATGTCACCGAACGCGCCTACGACAATCCGAAATTCGTTGAGGATATGGTACGTGATGTGGCCATGCGCCTGAACGAGGATGACCGGATCAGTGCCTATGTGGTTGAGTCGGAAAACTTTGAATCCATCCACAACCACTCAGCCTACGCCCTGATTGAACGCGATAAAGAGGCGGAATAATACTGCACCGCGCCTAACGGCTGGGCTAATCAGCCAGCATCAGATCGCGCGCCACTGACGCCAGACGTTCAGAAAGCAGCTTCACCTGGCTCTGATCACTACCCTCCACCATCACCCGGATTAACGGCTCAGTGCCAGAGGGGCGTAACAGAACCCGGCCATGATCGGATAGTTCTGACTCAGCATCCCTGACCGCCTCCTGCATAATGGGTGACGCCATCACATCCACCCCATTTTCCAGGCGTATGTTGATAAGCTCCTGCGGGTACTTGACCACTGCCTGGCACAACTCCCCCAGCGACTTGCCGGAACGCACCACCTCAGCCAACACCTGCAACGCAGAAACAATGCCATCACCGGTAGTGGTCCGATCCAGACATATGATATGCCCGGAAGGCTCTCCACCCAGGATCCAGCCCTCGCTCTCCAGCCGCTCCATTATGGCGCGATCGCCTACCTTGACCCGTTCGAACCCGATACCCAATGCTGCCAGGGCATGCTCCAATCCAAGGTTACTCATGACGGTACCAACCACAGATCCGGTCAGCCCGCCGCAAGCACGTCTGGCACTGGCGATGATGTAGAGTATATCGTCGCCATCCACCACCTTACCTGCCGCATCCACCATAATGACGCGATCACCATCACCGTCCAGGGCCACACCAAGATCGGCCCCCTGAGCCAACACCTCTTTCTGCAGTGTCTCTATATGAGTAGATCCAAACCCATCATTGATATTCAAGCCATCCGGTTTATCCCCGATGGCGATTACCTCTGCCCCCAGCTCTTCAAACACATAGGGCGCGATGTGGTAGGTGGCACCATTGGCGCAATCAATAACGATCTTCATACCATGGAAGACCGTCTCCCAGGGGGTGGTGCCTTTACAAAACTCGATATAACGGCTGGCAGCGTCGGTCACACGAAACGCCTTGCCCAGTTGCCGGGATTCAACCATGGTCATATCCCTATCCAACTCGCGCTCGATCTCCCTCTCCACTTCATCCGGTAGTTTCTTGCCACTGCCGGAAAAAAACTTGATGCCATTATCGTAGTGCGGATTGTGCGAGGCACTGATCACAATTCCAGCCTGGGCCCGCAGGGTACGGGCAAGATAGGCTATGGCCGGTGTCGGCATGGGTCCCAGCAGATGTATCTCCACCCCGGCAGAGGCCAATCCCGCCTCCAGGGCCGACTCCAGCATATACCCGGATATCCGGGTATCTTTACCTATGAGTATCTTGCTGCCGCTACTTTTGCCAAATACGCGCCCGGTGGCCCAGCCCAATTTAAGGAGAAATTCCGGGGTGATCTTACCCTCACCCACACGCCCCCTGATGCCATCGGTGCCAAAATATTTTCTAGTCAAAACTCATCCCCATTGTTTTACGGGTATATAACCAACAGACCGAATCATACAGTTCTGACTGCATTAACGACCTGTAACGCGTCAACTGTAGGCCTTACATCATGCACCCGCAGGATTGAAGCACCACGCTCCAGCGCCATAACCGCCGCTGTCAGACTGGCGTATAGCCGCTGCTCGACCGGAGCATCATTCAGGATGGCCCCAAGCATAGACTTGCGCGATAGACCGACCAACAACGGCAACCCAAGCCGCTTAAAAACGTCCAGATGTTGTAACAGCATGAGATTATGCTCCAGGGTCTTGCCAAAACCAAATCCTGGATCCAGCAACAGACGTTCCCTGACAATGCCGCCAGCCATACAATCTGCAACACGTTGTTCGAAGAAGGTGAGGATATCGGCAACGACATCACTATAGCTTGGATGCCGCTGCATGGTACGCGGTTGCCCCTGCATATGCATCAGGCATACCGGAACCCCAGACTCCTTTGCCACCGTCACCGCACCCGGCGTCTGCAGTGCCATCACATCGTTTATCATACCGGCTCCGGCGGATACCGCCTCCCGCATAACTGTGGGTTTGCTGGTGTCTATAGAGATGATCACAGGCAAGCGCTGCTTAATCGCCTCTATCACCGGGATTACCCGATCCAACTCCTCCTGCTCAGATACAGCCATGGCCCCGGGACGCGTAGATTCGCCACCGATATCTATGATATCAGCGCCATCCTGCAACATCTGTTCAGCATGGGATACAGCCAGATCAGGTGAAATAAAATCACCCCCGTCAGAAAAAGAGTCGGGAGTGACATTAAGGATCCCCATAACCTTGGGGCTTGCAAGATCCAGGCTCCTGCCTGCGCAGTCAAGCAAGGTTAATGCTCTTCGGCAGTCCCACCGATCTCGCCCGGGGGGTCCTTCTTTTCGGCCTTGGTCTCAACCTCAACCCCTCCCCCGGATTTCGGCTCAGAGTCATTCCACCCCTCTGGATCCTTGGGTTTCCTGCCGGCCATGATGTCGTCAATCTGAGAGCAGTCAATGGTCTCATACTTGATCAGGGCCTCAGCCATAACCTTTAGCTTATCCATATTCTCCTTGAGTATGGTTTCAGAGCGCTGATAGTTACGGTCGATGAAGACCCTAATCTCTCTATCGATAGAGTTGGCGGTGGTATCAGAGATGTTCTTGTGCTGCGTCACCGAGCGACCCAGAAATACCTCTTCCTCCTCCTCGCCATAGGCCAATGGCCCCAATACATCCGACAGCCCCCACTTGGTGACCATATTGCGGGCTATATCAGTGGCGCGTTTGATATCATTGGAGGCACCGGTGGTGATCATCTCCGGACCGAAGATAAGCTCCTCCGCAATACGGCCCCCAAACAGACTGGAAATCTGGCTCTCCAGCCGCTCCTTGCTCATGCTGTATCTATCCTCTTCAGGCAGAAACATGGTTACACCCAGGGCGCGTCCCCGCGGGATGATACTTACCTTGTAGACCGGATCGTGCGAAGGCACCAAACGACCGACTATGGCGTGACCCGCTTCATGATAGGCAGTAAGTTTCTTCTCATCATCACTCATCACCATGGAGCGACGTTCGGCCCCCATCATTATCTTGTCTTTTGCCTTCTCCATATCAGACATATCTACCAGACGCTTATTGGAGCGGGCGGCAAACAGGGCGGCCTCGTTCACCAGATTGGCGAGATCGGCGCCGGAAAACCCCGGTGTACCGCGGGCAATCACGGCTGGAGCTATATCGTCTGAGATGGGTACCTTACGCATATGAACCTTGAGGATCATTTCGCGACCGCGAATATCCGGTAACGGCACCACTACCTGACGATCGAAGCGGCCTGGACGCAATAATGCAGGATCCAGAACATCCGGACGGTTAGTGGCGGCGATGACGATAACTCCTTCGTTACCTTCAAAACCATCCATCTCTACCAATAACTGGTTCAGGGTCTGCTCACGCTCATCGTGTCCGCCACCAAGGCCGGCACCACGATGCCGTCCGACGGCGTCTATCTCGTCAATAAAGATGATGCAGGGGGCATGTTTCTTGGCCTGCTCGAACATATCCCTCACCCTGGAGGCGCCCACACCTACGAACATCTCGACAAAGTCAGAGCCGGATATGGTGAAGAACGGCACCTTGGCCTCACCGGCGATGGCGCGGGCCAAAAGGGTCTTACCCGTACCCGGGGAACCAACCATCAGTACACCCTTGGGGATCTTGCCACCCAGCTTTTGGAATTTACTGGGGTCACGGAGAAATTCCACCATTTCGGAAACCTCTTCCTTGGCCTCCTCAACTCCAGCCACATCGGCGAAGGTAACCTTGACCTGATCCTCAGTAAGCATGCGGGCCTTGCTCTTGCCGAACGACATGGCACCTCGGCCACCGCCTCCGCCTTGCATCTGGCGCATGAAGAAGATCCAGAGTCCGATCAGGATAAACAGCGGAAACCAGTTGATCAGGATAGACATCAGCACAGATGGCTTTTCCGCTGGCGCAACATTTATCTCAACATTATTGTTCAACAGATCACCCATTAAACCTCTGTCGCTGGGTCCCTCTGTAACGAAGGTGTCACCTGAGTTAAGCTTGCCCTCAATTGTGCGCCCGGTATCTGTGGTGTGCTCAGTAATCTTTACCGATTTAACCGCGCCACTTCTCACCTGTGAGATAAATTCCGAATAGCTCTCACTAGTGGAACTCACCTTCTGGGTGTTGAAATTGTTGAATACTGACATCAGAACGATCGCAATGATCACCCACAAAATCAGATTTTTTACCATGTCATTCAATGTTACATCCTCATCAGATCATCTGAACGTCAGCTATATATGACTTGACCTATGTCACTTCTCAGCAGCCTATACCCTATAATAGCTCACCCTAATAGACCTGAAAAATCACTGATTAATTCAATAACCACAACAATTACAGGTTATACCGGCGCCGCAGGTAAGAGTGCTAGAGATCAAAACCGGTCGCCACCAGATACACCTCCCGGCTTTTCGGGCGTGATGCCTTGGGTTTCCTGGTAACAACCTTATTAAAGCTACTGCGCAGATTGCGCATAAATTGGTCGAAACCCTCTCCTTGAAATACCTTTACCACAAAGCCACCCCCCGGCTTCAGTACCTGACCAGCAAAATCCAGGGCCAGTTCGCATAGATACATGGCCCTGGGCTGATCAACAGCCGCCATACCAGTTACATTGGGGGCCATATCGGAAATAACAAGATCCACTCCGGAACCATCAAGCAGCTCCTGTAACTGTGCCAGCACGGAATCCTCGCGGAAATCACCCTGAATAAACGCCACATGCTCCAACGGATCCATCGGCAGTATATCCAGCGCCACCATCCTGCCCTTGGGGCCGACGATACTGCCAGCATACTGGGACCAGCCACCAGGGGCTGCACCCAGATCCACGATAACCTGTCCAGGTTTTATCAGCCTGTCTCGCTCCTGGATCTCCTGCAGCTTGTACACAGCACGGGAACGAAAACCATCCTTATGGGATTTCAATACGAACTCGTCCTTGAAATGACGGTCCAGCCAGCGCCTACTGCTTTTACTTCTCTTCATTGTAACTAACCGTTTTTACACATTTTTTAGGCTGTACGCACAGCAAGCAAGGCACTGAAGTATGGGTAACCCAGTCATGACAAGCATCCATATTAATGGTCCATTATCAGTGTTTTTACCGCCAAACCTCAAGCATGGATTACATAAAACCGCCAATAAACACGCTATAACACCTTGATAGAAGAAATAATTACCTAAATTAACGTTATTGGACTTCAGAATATTGCTCCAGCTGCCGCTCTATAACCTGAGTACCGCACAGCGGTTTACTGCGTCCGGTCGATAACATCTATTAAGTAATAGGCGCGATGTTCAAACAACACCATATAGAGAAAACCGATAAGATGAAGACGTTTTGGGCCTGGCTCATCCTATTTATGCCGTTATGTGCCAATGCACTCGGGATAAAGGATATAGCAGTATTCTCCGCGCTTAACCAACCTCTGGATGCCAGGATTGAGCTGGTTTCGGTCAGAGGCATGAATATCCAGGATATTAAGGCAAAACTGGCCAGCCCCAAGGTGTTCAATGAGGCCGGGATAGGCAGACCATATTTCCTTACCCTCCTGAAATTTGAACCTAAGATTACCGCAGACGGCAAGGCCTATATCCAGATTACCTCCAGGGATACAGTGCGTGAACCATACCTCGACTTTATGCTTGAGGTGAATTGGCGTGGCGGCTCATTGATAAAGGAGTTTGCTGTATTACTCGATCCTGCAGTCCTGCGCGACACATCTTCAGGACAAAAGAAAGGGATACCCACGCCGGCAGCCAACAACACAACAGCAACCAAGAAACAGGTCTATGGTCCGGTACAAGAGGCAGAGACCCTCTGGATCATCGCCCAAAAGACCAGACCTGCCCCATCCATACCCATCAGACAGATGATTATAGCCATCTACCAGGAGAATCCTGGGGCCTTTGCGCATGGCAATATAAATCTTCTGAAACGTGGAGTAACCCTAAAAATACCTGACCAACAATCAATCATGGCCATCGCCCATGGAACCGCCTCAAAACTCTACAGCGAACAGGAACAGGAGTGGAAAGGCGGCCAGTCAACCTCAGACCTGGCAGCAACAACTGAAAAGCAGGAAGCTGCAGGCAACCGAGAAACAGCCCCCGCACCGATGGCAACACCGGATACAGAGACTGCCGCGCCCAAGATAGATCAGGCAAAACAAGATACCAAAGAACCGCAGCCCCAGAGCGAATCTGTAACTGGGAATACAGATGCACCACAGGAAACACTTGAGATCGTAACCACGCCTGCGGAACAACTGGACAAGGTGATGCCAGGGGTAAAGGCCTATCCTCAGGATGAAATAGAACAGTTACGCGGATCCATAGCAGATAGCGCAGAAGATACCGCCGCATTGGAATCTATCAATAGAGACCTGGTGCGTCTGCGTAGCGCCTTAAAATCCAAGATCGCATTGATCAAAATGGAACTGGAAAAGACCGATCGGGCCATCGCCATAGTATCAGGAAAATTGGAAGCGACTGACATGGCCGCAACGCAGGACTCTCAGGCCGAAGACCAAACTGATTCCGCCACAGCTACTACTGAGGAAGCGGCAAGCTTACCGGATACTGCTACTGCCAACCCACAGAATATAGATCCGGAGATAGTTGAGCCGATTGAGGAAACCCCGGCTACGACCACCAAGTTAGTAGATACAGTTGCCCCGGAGCAGACCCCAGGCATCAACATCACTACAGATCAGGTTGCATCAGAACGGATAAACCAGCTTGAGACTGAGGTAACCTCACTCAGGTCCCAGGGCACAACACTCCGAACGCAAAAATATATGATCGTCGCCCTTACCCTGGTATGTCTGGCGGCATTCGGTTTTATTCTGTTCAGTAACAGAAAGAGTCTACCTGCTATAAACCGCCTGGAACTAAATCGAATCCTGGATCGGCTAAAACAATTCATCAGCTCCTTCAATACCGACAACAAGGTTGCAGTGCCTCTGAGTGAAATCAGCAGTACAAACAGACCGGAGCTTCCTCAGCAGCGTCCAGAGATACCATTCGATGCACCCCAGAGCGGTCGCGAACAGGAAGTATCATTTACCGAGCCCCCGGTCACCCTGGACAGCCATGATTCTGACCAACATGCAGCGGAACCGGCAGCAGAAGCTGCTTATGATCACCCAACACAAAACACCGTCATGTTTGAAAGCCCTCGCCACGAGGATGAGCACGATCTGGATTACACCCTGACCTCAGTGGACGTATATCTGGCATACCGCCGTTTCTCAGAGGCAGAGTCGATAGTGCGTGATGCCATTGAACAACAGCCAAACATACCGGAACTGAAGGCAAAGCTACTGGAGATATACTCTTTTAAAAAGGATACAAAACTATTCACCCAGCATCTCGAAATATATCGAGAAGAGCTATCTACCCAGACCCCACGGCTATGGGAGGAGGCGCTACAAGCAGGCATGCAGTTAGTGCCGGACCATCCATATATACAGGCCTATACCAGAGAGCTGAGGGGAGACCTCAACCGCGGCATAGAGACAGATCCAGGCAGCGAAATAATAAATATGGATTCTGATGCCCCGGTCGACGAACTGGTTATCAACGATATCCAGCTACCTGACGATGATCTGTTCATGCTTGATGAGGATGATGCAGACCAATTCAATCTGGACAGTGATTTTAAAACATCCAGGAACAACTAGAGACCGGCAGATAAGTTTTGCTGAACCCTAGGCTGAAAACTGCGCTATAATCCGCTCCTTTTTCACGAGAAGCACAAATGCCAATCAACGAACAACAGCGTCGCAAGCTAAAAAAACTGGTTCACCACCTAAAACCTGTGGTGCTGCTGGGGCAGAAGGGTCTCAGCGAATCGGTCCTGAACGAGATTGAGATTGCCCTGGAGACACACGAACTGATCAAGATCAAGCTGAGCGGCGAAGACCGGGAAGAGAGAAAGGCCATGATAGACGAAATATGCGCCAAGACCGGCGCTGATTTTGTGCACTCCATAGGCCATGTCGCCGCCTTCTATCGTCGCCATCCCAAAAAACCCAAGATAGTAACAGCGCCATAGAAATAGAAGTCAGGCAGCTACCTGACGATTACCTGCACATAGTTATCGTTCCCACGCTAGATTGTGAGAACGAATTAACTGAATCAAGTGGTAAATCTACGGGAGGATAGTGTAAAAAAATTACTCATACCTTACTTCAAGAATATCCAGATGACGCGGACCTTTGGGTGTATCCACCACAGCCACGTCACCCTCCTCCTTACCGATAAGAGCACGGGCCATAGGGGAATTGACTGAGATAAGACCGCTCTTGTAATCGGCCTCATCCTCACCGACTATGCGAAAGGTGTGCTCGGAATCACTCTCCTCTTCATACACATCCACAGTGGCACCAAATACGACCTTGCCGTTTGCGTTCATGGTCTTTACATCAATGACCTGGGCGTGAGACAGCTTGCCTTCGATCTCTTTGATGCGCCCTTCAATAAAACCCTGCTGCTCACGGGCTGCATGGTATTCGGCATTCTCTTTCAGATCACCATGGGCACGCGCCTCGGCGATAGCTGCGATCACCTTCGGACGGTCAATGTTCTTCAGCCTGGCCAGTTCTTCGCGCAACATCTCTACGCCTCTGACTGTAATTGGCACCTTGCTCATATCTCTCTTCTCTCTTTCCACTCAGACCTGCGCATGCAGTTCCTTTAGACTGTTCACAGCCACATCACCCAGCTGCTTCACTGCCAGACAAAACGCCTCAGCGCCGGACATTGTGGTGGAATAGCTCACCTTATGTTGCAACGCAGAACACCTTATCTCTCTGGAGTCCGCAATCGCCTGCTTACCTTCCGTAGTATTTACGATGATGCTAAAGAAGTCATTCTTGATCATATCCACAATGTGCGGACGCCCCTCGGCCACCTTATTGACCCGTTCACACTCAATGCCCGCCTCCTGCACCGCCCTGGCGGTACCACCGGTTCCGTACAACTCGAATCCAAGCTCTCGCAGGCTGCGCGCCACTCCGACCAGACGTTGTTTGTCAGCATCCCGCACCGACAGCAGGGCACGGCCACCATTGGGCAGAGCGGTACCGCCACCTTCCACCGCCTTGGCAAAGGCCTCGCCGAAGGTCTTGCCCACCCCCATTACCTCACCGGTTGACTTCATCTCCGGCCCCAGCAGGGTATCCACCCCAGGGAACTTGATAAATGGAAAGACCGCCTCTTTAACAAAATAGTTCTGTGGTATCACCTCTTTGGTGATGCCCTGCTCTTCCAGGCTGATGCCGACCATACAGCGGGCCGCAACCTTGGCCAGTTGTACGCCGGTGGCCTTGGAGACAAACGGCACAGTACGCGATGCGCGTGGGTTTACCTCCAGGATATAGATATCGTTATCCTTGATGGCAAACTGGGTATTCATCAGACCAACCACATTCAACTCCAGTGCCATGTTCCTGATCTGCTCACGCATCCGATCCTGGATCGAGTTGGATAGGGTATATGGTGGCAGCGAGCAGGCAGAGTCACCGGAGTGCACACCGGCCTGTTCGATATGCTCCATGATGCTGCCGATCAGGACATCCTTGCCGTCACAGATCGCGTCCACGTCCACTTCGATAGCGTCATCCAGGAAACGATCCAGCAACACCGGCGAGTCATTCGAGACACTAACCGCCTCCCGCATATAGCGGCGCAGATCATCTTCGTCGTACACAATCTCCATCGCACGCCCGCCCAGGACATAGGATGGGCGCACCACCAGCGGATAGCCGATCTCATCCGCCAACCGCACGGCCTGCTCTGGTTCGGTGGCGGTGCGGTTGGGTGGCTGTTTCAGATTCAGCTTCTCAACCATCTGCTGAAAGCGTTCACGATCCTCCGCCAGGTCGATGGAATCTGGACTGGTGCCGATGATAGGTGCACCTGCAGCTTCCAGATCACGTGCCAGCTTCAACGGGGTCTGTCCGCCGTACTGAACGATCACCCCTGTTGGTTGCTCCTGATCGATAATCTCCAGCACATCCTCCAGGGTCAGCGGCTCAAAGTAGAGACGATCAGAGGTATCGTAGTCGGTGGATACGGTCTCAGGATTGCAATTGACCATAATGGTTTCATAGCCATCGTCACGCAGGGCGAAGGCGGCATGAACACAGCAGTAATCGAATTCGATGCCCTGGCCGATACGGTTGGGTCCACCACCCAGGATCATAATCTTTTTGCGATCCGAAGGGTTTGCCTCGCACTCCTCCTCATAAGTGGAGTAGAGATAGGCAGTACTGGTGGCAAACTCGGCGGCGCAGGTATCCACCCGCTTGTACACCGGGCGCAGATTCATGGCATGGCGTCTCTGGCGGATCTCCTTTTCTGGAACACCGGTCAATATACCCAGACGGCCATCGGAGAATCCTTTGCGTTTGAGATAGCGCATACGCTTCTCATCCAGCGCCTCAATCCCGTCCGCACGCACCTCATCCTCAAGCTTTACCAGCTCCTCAATCTGCACCAGGA
>JBNKDM010000009.1:0-57877 GCA_050288245.1 Sedimenticolaceae bacterium | reverse complement strand
ACCCTGGCCAATCTCTTCTCCGGTGTCTTTATCATGGCCGACTCCCCCTACAAGCTAGGGGACTATGTGGTGATCGATGAGAAGGTGCGCGGCAAGATCACCCACATGGGGATACGCAGCACCCGGCTGCTGACCCGGGATGATGTGGAGGTGACCATCCCCAACTCCCTGATGGGGAACAGCAAGGTGGTGAACGAGTCCGGCGGCCCCTACGAAAAATACCGCATCCGTATCAGCGTTGATGTCGCCTATGGGTCAGATCTGGACCAGGTGATCGAGATATTGGACAAGATAGCCGCGGCAGAGCCTGAGGTCTGCGATACGCCTGAGCCCAGGGTCCGTTTTCGTGCCTTTGGCGCCTCCGGGGTCAACCTGGAGCTGCTGGCCTGGGTGGAGGAGCCGGAGCTGCGCGGCAAGGTAGTGCATCTGCTGGTCATGGCGATCTATAAGAGCTTTCGGCAGGAGGGGATAGAGATACCCTATAGCAAGCAGGATCTGTTCATCAAGGAGCTGCCGGCCGCAGACAAGAAAGGTTAGAGCAATCGCCCGGGGTATGGGCTCATACAACCTGGATCCCCGCCTACGCGGGGATGACGTAGTTCATGTATCCGGCTCTGTGTTTCCCGTATCTGGATCCCAGCCTGTGCGGGGATGACGGCGTTCATGTATCCGGTTCTGTGTTTCCCGTATCTGGATCCCCGCCTGTGCGGGGATGACGTAGTTCATGTATCCGGCTCTGTGTTTCACGTATCTGGATCCCCGCCTGTGCGGGGATGACGGCGTTCATGTATCCGGTTCTGTGTTTCCCGTATCTGGATCCCCGCCTACGCGGGGATGACGTAGTTCATGTATCCGGTTCTGTGTTTCCCGTATCTGGATCCCAGCCTGTGCGGGAATGACGGGGTTTATGGCCATGTTTTCACGGTTTCCTCGTCAGAACCAGAAACACTATTTGCGTTCATTTGCGGCCTTATTTTTATTCGCGTCTATTTGCGGCTGATCGCCCTGAGCTAAACCACCCAGGTGACTATCTTGCGTCGACCAGGGTGATGGTTGCGTAGCTCCCCAGCGCCTCACGCATATCCTTCACGTTTGGCTGTTTGGCATCCGCGGGGATATCCAGCCAGCTGCGGCAGGTGAGCTTATACACATTCGGCTGTTTGGCCGACTGCAGCCACATATGCACCACATGCATGATCATGGCGTGGTCATCGTCATAGCGGCTCCATCTCAATCCGGCCACCTGCACCGGCTCCAGCGACACCACCTGATTGATGGCACGGCGCGTCTTGGTCACTGCGAAGCTGCCGGGGTGGATGATGGTCGGGGTCTGGCGCAGTTTCCATACCTCAAAATTGCAGCTGGGATAGTAGCGGTCCAGCTTGGCCTTGGACACCACCTGGCCACGCTGGAGAAAGACCCGGGTCTGTCCACCCGGAACCGTCAGCTGCCTGTTTAGCCGCACCTGGCTGCCGGTGGTTGGAATGATATAGGCGGGATCGCTGGTAACCCCCGCGCGGCAGCCAATCAGCAGCAGCAGGGTCAAGGCGGCAACCAGATATCTGATCATTTTCTAAGGCCCTCCAGAGCAATCACCCAATAAAGTATAGATTTGATTCCCGCCATCCAGGGAAAATACTTTCATTTTAATCCGATGTAGGTTACACAGGGACCCAGCTAACAGAGACCGCTGCCATTATACTAGGCAGCCAATTACAGAAACCATGCTTCGATTCAATCAACTAAGCCTCCGCCGCGGCACCAGACTCCTATTCTCCGCCACCAGCTTCACCATCCATCCCGGCCAGCGGGTCGGGCTGACCGGGGCGAATGGCAGCGGCAAATCCAGCCTGTTCGCCATGATCAGGGATGAGATCCACCCGGATGAGGGGGATTTTTACCGCCCGCGCGAGTGGGTCATCGCCCATGTAGCCCAGGAGACACCGGCCGACAGCAGGGCTGCCATTGAGTATGTGCTGGATGGTGATGCCGAACTGCGTCAGACCGAGCAGGCCCTGGCGGCCGCGGAGCAGGCGCATCAGGGGGAGCGGGCCGCAGAGCTGCATGCCCATCTGGACACCATAGGCGGATACAGCGCCCGCGCCCGCGCCGCCCGTCTGCTCAACGGTCTGGGGTTTGCCCCGGGTGAGGAGGAGCGGCCGGTGGACAGCTTCTCCGGCGGCTGGCGTATGCGCCTGAACCTGGCGCGCGCGCTGATGTGCCGCTCTGACCTGCTCCTGCTGGACGAGCCCACCAACCATCTGGATCTGGATGCGGTGATCTGGCTGGAGTCCTGGCTCAAGAGCTACGCCGGCACCCTGCTGCTGATATCGCATGACCGTGACTTTCTGGATGCGGTAACCAGCCACATTGCCCATATAGAACAGGGCTGCATCACCCTCTACAGCGGCAACTACTCCGCGTTTGAGCATACCCGGGCGGAGCGGCTGGCCAATCAGCAATCAGCCTACGAAAGACAGCAGCGTGAGATAGCCCACATCCACAGCTATGTGGAGCGCTTTCGCGCCAAGGCCACCAAGGCGCGCCAGGCCCAGAGCAGGATCAAGGCGCTGGAGCGCATGGAGCTGATCGCCCCGGCCCATATCGATTCACCCTTTCACTTTGAATTCCGCAAGCCGCACAAGACCCCGCGCCCGCTGCTCAAGCTGGAACATGCCACTACCGGCTATGGCGATAACCTGATCCTGAACGACATAGAGCTGAACCTGTCACCGGATGACCGCATCGGCCTGCTGGGGCCGAACGGCGCCGGCAAATCCACCCTGATAAAACTGCTGGCGGGCGAACTTGCGCTCAAGGGCGGAGAGCGGCAGACGGCGCAGGATCTCAGGATCGGCTACTTTGCCCAGCATCAGCTGGACCAGCTGCGGCCGGAACAGACGCCCATGCAGCATCTGTTGCAGATTGATCCGCAGGCCAGAGAGCAGGAGCTGCGCAACTTTCTGGGGGGATTCGGCTTCTCCGGTGAGCGCGCCGACAGCCCCACCGCCCCCTTCTCCGGCGGCGAAAAGGCGCGGCTGGTGCTGGCCCTGCTGGTATACCAGCGCCCGAATCTATTGTTGTTGGACGAACCCACCAACCATCTCGACATCGAGATGCGCCATGCCCTGAGCACCGCTCTGCAGGATTTTGCCGGGGCCATGGTGATCGTCTCCCATGACCGCCATCTGTTGCGTACCACCACCGATCTACTGCTGCTGGTCAATGCAGGCAAGGCGGAGGAGTTCCCTGGCGATCTGGATGACTATCCACGCTGGCTGCTGGATAACCGCAGCGATGGCAGAGAAAAACGCCCTGCCAGCACCACCGGTAAACAGAGTGCGGGCTCGCGCAAGGAGCAAAAGCGCCTTGAGGCCGAACAGCGCCGCCAGCTGCAACCACTACGCAACAGGCTAAAAAGACAGGAGCAGCTGGTCGAGCAGCTCATGCGGCAACAGCGGGAGCTGGAACAGAGACTGGCGCAACCTGACATATATGATGAGTCAAATAAAACCCAACTCAAACAGCTACTTGCCGATAGAGCAAAACTGGAAAGAGAGCTGGCCGTTGCCGAGGAGGAGTGGCTGGCCACAGAGGAGGAGATTGAGGTAATTGGCCGGGATGAATCCCAACTCTCGCAATAGCGCCGCTTCTGGCCTATGGTTCAGGGATGCCCTGTACCAGCTACCGTCCGACTAAGTCTCGAGTTGCAACATTGATGTGGGCCTAAAAAGAAAAGATAATGCACGGTTTCTATGCTCTGTTGACGACCACTCCAAAGGCGGGGGACTCGCCCCTTTATTGCTGTCCCGGCCCTGAAAGGTAGCTATCTGTATGCACTGGCGTTCAATAACACAGATGTTCGGCATCCTGCTCCTGATCTATAGTCTGGGTTTTCTACCCTCTATAGGCATCTCCCTGCTGTACTCCGATGGGCAGTGGGTGGTGTTCATTGTATCCCTGATCATCACCGCCATGACCGGGCTGGCGCTCTGGCTCCCGAACCGGGGGCAGCGTAGCGAGCTGTCGGTACGTGATGGCTTTCTGGTTGTTACCCTGTTTTGGGTGGTACTGGGCGTTGTCGGCGCCCTGCCATTTATCATCGGGCTCCATCTTGATGCCACCGACGCCATTTTTGAGTCCGTATCCGGGTTTACCACCACCGGAGCCACCGTCATTGTCGGACTGGACCAGCTGCCTAAATCCATCCTGTATCACCGGCAGCAGATCCAGTGGCTCGGCGGTATGGGAATCATCGTACTTGCCGTCGCCATCCTCCCCCTGCTGGGCGTTGGCGGCATGCAGCTGTACCGGGCAGAGGCGTCCGGGGTATCCAAGCAGGAGAAGATCACCCCGAGGATTGCAGAGACCGCGCGTTCGCTCTGGATGATCTACCTCGCCCTTACCTTCGCCTGCGCCATGTCGTACTGGGCGGCCGGTATGAGTCTGTTTGATGCGGTGGGACACGCCTTTGCCACCGTGGCGACCGGCGGATTCTCAACCCACGATGACAGTATCGGATACTATAAAAGTCCGCTCATAGAGATCATCTCTATCATCTTTATGCTATCCGGCGGGGTGAATTTCGCCATCCATTATATCGCCTGGCGGCGTAAGTCGCTCATGTCCTATGTAGCCGACCCTGAGGTTCGCACCTATGGGATGATATTTATCTTCGTCACCCTGTTGGTCGCCATCAGCCTCTACATATCGCACCCGGCATACGATAATTGGGGCTCGCTGCGTTACGCCACCTTTCAGGTCGCATCGATCCTGACCAGCACCGGATTCAGCACAGACACCTTCGCCGGCTGGCCCCTGCATATACCGCTGGTACTGGTGATCCTCTCTTTCACCGGCGGTTGTGTCGGATCAACGGCAGGCGGAATCAAGGTGCTGCGCATCATGCTTCTGGCCAAGCTGGGATTTCGCGAGCTGTTTCAACTATCGCACCCGCAGGCGGTTACTGTGGTCAAGCTGGGGAAACGTGCGGTTTCAGCGAACGTGCTATTTTCGGTGTGGGGATTCTATGTGCTCTACATCATAACCACCCTGCTACTCACGGTGGCGATGATGGCGGCAGGGCTGGATCTTGAATCCGCCTTTGGCGCGGTGGTGGCAACCATCAATCTGTTGGGGCCTGGCCTGGGTGACGTGGCCGTCAACTTCACCACCGTAAGCCCGGTAATCAAATGGCTGAGTATCTTCGCCATGCTGGTGGGTCGACTGGAGGTATTCACCCTGCTGATCCTGTTCTTCCCGGCATTCTGGCGCCATTGATCGCTGCTGCGGCCGTCCTGGATCTTGTTACTCCAGCAGATCTACATTATCTGTGCTTACCACTGCCCTGAATGTTAAGATGCGGATCGATCGGGATTTTCCGGAAACGCAGTTAGACAACTATTAGATATGAACGACAATCAGCAACAGACTACAGAACTAGAGTTCTCCGAAAAATATGACGAGAAACACGCCCTCTACTACTTTCAAAAGCATGAGCATGAATTCTGGCGGCGCCTCTCCAACTGGCGCGACCACCAGGTCTGCGCCAAGGCGCTAAGGCTTGCGGGGAATCCCAAGAGCATTCTGGATATGCCCTGCGGTACCGGGCGTTTTTGGGATCTATTGGTACAGGATCCTGAGCGCAAACTCTGGGCCTCGGACAACAGCCAGGATATGATCAATGCCGGCCTGCAATACCGGCCGCCTGAGATCGCAAACCGTTTTGAGACCTTTCAAGGCTCCGCCTTTGATCTGCCGGTGGCAGATAACTTTGTCGAATCCGTCTTCTGCATCCGTCTGATGCACCATATCGGAGAACATGAGGATCGCATGAAGCTGCTGGCAGAGCTCGCACGCGTCGCCTCTGACAGCATCATCATCTCCCTCTGGGTCGACGGCAACCTTACCGCGTGGAAACGCCAGCGGCGTGAGGCCAGACGCAAGGCGAAACGTTTCCAGAACCGCTTTGTGATACCGCGCACGGTGATCGAACAGGAGTTCCGTGACAGCGGCCTCTCCATCGAGGCAAGGCTGGATTTTATCCCCTACTACGCCATGTGGCGCACCTATGTATTGAAGGTAAAATGACGGTGGATTTTGTTGGCGAAGGCTGGCAGGAGATTCTCCAATACAACGGCTTAGACAGCTTTGACGCCCTGTGGAATATGGATGTGGAGTGGTTTGAGGAGCCGAACGAACGGCGCGGGGGCTGGAGCGGTGTCGCGCGCATCCAGCTGCAGTCACCCGACGGCGGGGTAATAGGCGCCTTTCTCAAACGGCAGCAAAACCACATGTGCCGATCGCTGCTGCACCCGATCCGCGGCATCCTTACCTTCGCCCGTGAATTCAGGAATATCCGCAACTTCCAGCAGGCCGATGTCCCGGCCCTGGAACCGATATATTTCGGGCAGCGGCGGGTGAACGGTGATCACCAGGGCATACTCATTACGCGCGAGCTGGAGGGGTTCAGCCCGATGGATGCAGCGCAATTTCTGCCGGGCAGGGCGGGACTGCTTGCATCACCCCAGGCACGCAGGGCCCTGTTTGAGAAACTTGCCGAGTCCCTGCGCAGACTGCATGCGCGCAAACTCCAGCACAGCTGCCTCTACTTCAAACATATCTTTATCAAGCCGGTGGCTGAAACAGAGTTTGAGGTACGCCTGATTGACCTGGAAAAGGCGCGCTGGCACCCCCTGGCGCAGCGGGCAAGCTTTCGTGATCTCTACACCCTATCCCGCCATGCCCATGACTGGCCACTCACCGACTTTATGCGGTTTTTTCTGATCTATCGTCAGGAACGCCACCTGAGCCCCGCATCTAAACGGCTATGGCGGGATATTGCAGCAAAGCACAAGATAAAAAGAGGCAAGAAGTCCAGATAGCTGAAGGGCTGGCTACTGATCAGATTCCCGCGCCGGCAACCGGATGGGATCGGGTGGCCTCCGGCTCAGATTGGCGGCTATCTTGCGGTAGAGCCGTTTGGCGTCGCCCGGCCTGCGCCCATTTCCCAGATATTTCCAGATAAAGCGCATCCGGTCATAGACACTGAGCAGGCTTACGGCGACCCGGGCCAGTCCGGCAAGGTCAACAATGGCCCCGCGGCTCTGGCGCAACCACATCCTGGAGGCCCGGGGGGCATCAATCCAGACGGTGGAGTAGTGGCCACCCTGTTTGCGGACCAGGATATTCCGCCACTTGAGATCATGATGAAAGAATCTTGCCCGATGCGCCGTCCTGGTCTGCGCCAGCAACCGGTCTGCGATCTCGTTATAGGCCTGGCGGCGCGCAGGCTGCGGCATCTGATACCAGTTACTCAAGGCAAAGCGGTCCATATCCTGGCTATCCGGCACGGCGCGGCTGATCAAAAAGTTTGACTTTAATACCCCCAGCTTACGCTCTTCGCCGAATGCGACGATATCCAGGGTCGGAATCCCCAACTCCTGCAACTGCCGATAGGCCCAAACCTCCACTGCCCCCTTGCCCGGCCGCATCCAGAACTGAATACCCCGCTGGAAAGGACAGATGTAGCGTTTGAAATAGAATGCGCTGCCATCACTCGAGATGATACGGCGACAGCGGGTTGTAGGGGAATCGGAGACCAGCTCCCCGGCGGAATAGTTCACCCAGTCCATATCGGCATGGATACCCAGCTCTCCGAGTTGCCGCTCACAGGCAGCCTCAATCAGAAACTTCCTGCCGGAAAACAGTTGGATACGGCGAGCGAGCTCAATCATTACTCAATAACTTCAACATCCATCCCCAGCTTCAGCTCTCCAATCCCGGTGTGGATCAGATTTTGCCCAAAGTAGACCTTATTGCCCTGGCGGCGATAACCGCTCAGGGTCTTGAGTGGTTCCGTTCCGGTCTGCGCCGTATCCGGATTCACCGTGGTAATGGCGCAACGGGAGCAGGGTTTTACCACGTTAAACTCTATCTCACCGATCCGGATACGTTTCCACTGATCTTCCGCATATGGTTCGCAGCCTGCCACCACCAGGTTAGGGCGAAAGCGCTCCATCGGCAGGGGCTCGGACATGCGGCTGTTGAGATCCCGCAGGGAGGCATCGGAGATGAGCAGCAGTGGGAAGCCATCGGTAAAACCGGTCTGATCACCCTCCTTGGCATATGTCGGATCGACCTGGCGCAGCTGATCGGCCGGCAGATATACCAGTCGGCACTCGGTCTGCAAGAATCCGCTCAGCCACTCGTCGGCATCCTTGCCGACACAACGGGCCAGGCACTCATCGTCCCAGACCTTGACCTTGAACACATCATCAGCTGCATGTTCCGGCGGCAAGATCATATCTTCCATATCCGGGGCCTGGAGAGTGAGGTGATCATACATCATCAGGGTGCGCACCAGGGTCATGCGCGGCAGCTCTCTCTGACTCAAAAAGTGGCCGTCCGCATCTACCAGCATCCAATGGCGATCATAGCGAATACCCCGGGCATCCAGCACTGCCGCAGCCAGACCGGCCCCCCGAAGAGATTTGACCGGATATCTATACAAACCATTCAAGATTAGCTTGGACAAGGGCACATCCTTCATCGCCAGATTTCGACCTATAATACAAAAGAGTGTGAACTGAATACATATTTGTTCAATTAATAACTCAATTTTTCCTCTTTACTGCCGACTCTATAGAGACATCGCAACCCAATAACAAAATAATCGGCCGGAGAACAGGTGAATGGATATAGTTCCTTATCTAAAATTAATGGTCCAAAAAAACGGTTCTGATCTATTTTTCAGCACCGGCGCACCACCCAATCTGAAGGCCGAAGGACATACCATGCCCATTGGTGACAACCCGATGGCGGTGGGTATGGTGCGGAAGCTGGCGTACTCCATCATGAGCGATGATCAGATCAAAGAGTACGAAAAGACCATGGAGTGCAATCTGGCTATATCCATAAGCGGGCTGGGGCGTTTTCGTGTGAACGTATATCGTCAGCGCGGTGATGTGGCCATGGTGGTGCGCTTTATCAAAGGCAAGATCCCCAGTATTGAGGACCTAAACCTGCCGCAGATACTGAAGGAACTGATCATGGAGCCGCGCGGCCTGATTCTGGTGGTCGGCTCTACCGGTTCAGGTAAGTCCACCACGCTGGCATCCATGATTGATCATAGAAACAATAATACAACCGGCCATATTCTCACCATTGAAGACCCGGTCGAATTCCTGCATACCCACAAAAAATCCGTAGTGGATCAACGCGAGGTGGGACTGGATACCCTCTCTTACGAAACGGCCCTGAAGAACGCCATGCGCGAGGCCCCGGATGTAATCCTGATCGGAGAGATCAGGGACCGTCAGACTATGCAGCATGCCATTGCCTACGCCGAGACCGGGCACCTGTGCCTTTCCACCCTGCATGCCAATAACGCAAACCAGGCCCTGGACCGCATCGTAAACTTCTTCCCGGATTCCGCCCACCGCCAGTTGTATATGGATCTGTCACTCAATCTGCGGGCGGTGGTTTCGCAACGTCTGATCAAGAGTACCGATGGGCAGCGGGTCCCTGCGGTAGAGATCATGCTGCTCTCCACCTTTGTGTCAGAGCTTATCCAGAAGGGCGATATCCATGCGGTGAAAGAGGCCATGGAGCATGGTACCGAGCGCGGCATGCAGACCTTTGATCAGGCCCTGTATAAACTCTATAAGGCGGGACAGATCACGCTGGAGAATGCCCTGGGCAATGCCGATTCCCGCAACAATCTGTCCCTGAAGATTCGCCTGGACGAGAGTGGTGACATCAACACCGATGATGTGGGCTCTGGCCTGAGTATCGGGGTGGAGGACTTCTAGATAGCCGCTATCAGATTTATATCTGCCACACAAAAAGTAGCCCATCTGCATGGAGAGAGTCTAGACTATCAGCTAACGCCATAGACTGAACCAGGATCTGATAAAGTGTCTCTGGACATGTAAGTGCCGCGAGAATGCTATATTCTCTTGACCAACATAAAGGATTACCTGGCCGTACTTACTGAGGTAGATGATGTCACCAACAAAAAACTCTCCATTCACCCCCCTGACCCTGAGCCGCCTGAACGAAAATCTGAGCGCGCTCCCCCCTTTGGCTATGGATGCAGCCGGGATCGCCCACGACTTTAAACGATATTTCTGTCGCACTCTGGGCCGGGATAAAGAGTGCAACAACACCCACTACCCATACACGGCACTGGCCATGGCGGTAAGAGACCGCCTGATGGAGCGCTGGCAGAACACCCAGCGCGCCTACTATGAGGCGGACAGCAGACGCACCTACTATATATCTCTTGAATTTCTCATGGGGCGCGCCCTGGGCAACAGCGTCCTTAATCTCGGACTGGATGATGCTGTCGAGCAGGGACTATATGATCTTGGTCTGGTACTGGAGGAGATTGCAGAGAGCGAACCGGATGCCGGCCTGGGCAATGGCGGTCTTGGACGTCTGGCTGCCTGCTTCCTTGATAGCTGCGCCAGCATGCAGCTGCCGGTAAATGGTTATGGCATCCGCTATGAATATGGCATGTTCCGGCAATCCATCCATGATGGGCACCAGGTAGAGGAGCCGGATCACTGGCTACGTAACGGCAATCCCTGGGAGGTTGAGCGCCCTGAATTCACCCAGCGGGTCAGATTTGGCGGCTACACCGAGATCATGCCACGCTGGGCCAATAAGATGGATGTACGCTGGCTGGATACCAACGATGTCCTGGCTGTCCCTTATGACATCCCGATTCCCGGCTTCAGGAATGACACGGTCAATACCCTGCGTCTGTGGAAGGCGATGGCCACCGACGAGTTTGACCTGGAAGAGTTTAATGCGGGAAGTTATACCGAATCGGTAGAGGCAAAGAATGCCGCTGAACATATCACCATGGTGCTCTACCCCAATGACGCCAGTGAGAGTGGAAAAGAGCTGCGTCTGCGCCAGCAATATTTTCTGGCCTCGGCCACCCTGCAGGATATATTCAGAAGATGGAGACTCGTTCATGGTAATGATTTTTCCGAATTTGCCGAGAAAAACTGCTTTCAGCTAAACGACACCCACCCCTCTATTGCGGTGGCAGAGCTGATGCGTCTGCTGGTGGATCGCGAAAGCCTGGGCTGGGATATGGCCTGGGATATCACCACAAAAACCATGGCCTATACCAACCACACCCTGCTGCCCGAGGCCCTGGAGAAGTGGCCGGTACATCTGTTTGAGCGTCTATTACCGCGACCGCTCGAGATCATATATGAGATCAACGCCCGCTTCCTGAGCGATGTCGCAAATCATTGGCCGGGCGATATAGACCGGCAAAAACGGATGTCCATAATAGAGGAGGGAGAACAACCCCAGGTGCGTATGGCATATCTCGCCATCGTGGGAAGTTTCTCAGTCAACGGGGTGGCCGCACTCCATTCGGAACTGCTCAAACAGGGCCTGTTCCACGACTTCTATCAACTCTGGCCGGAAAAATTCAATAACAAGACCAATGGGGTCACCCAACGGCGCTGGCTGGCGGCCTGTAATCCGGCCCTAAAGAACCTAATCAGCTCCAGTATCGGCGATGAATGGATTGCCGATCTGAGCCAACTTCACCGACTCACTGAGTATGTAGATAACCGCGATTTTCGTCACAAATGGATCCTGGCAAAACAACAGAACAAGGGGCGGCTGGCGCAGTTGGTATTCAAGGAGTGTGGAGTGGAATTCAATATAGACTCCATGTTCGACGTTCAGGTCAAACGCATCCATGAATATAAGCGCCAACTCCTGAATCTGCTGCACGTAATCCATCTCTACGCCAGGATCAAGGATGGAGACATCTCAGTCTGGACCCCACGCTGTGTCCTGTTTGGCGGCAAAGCGGCTCCGGGTTATTTCCAGGCGAAATTGATCATCAAGTTGATCAACAACGTTGCTAAAGTGGTCAATAGTGATCCGGCAGTAGGGGATATGCTCAAGGTTGCCTTTCTCCCGGACTACCGGGTGTCTGCGATGGAGATCATCTGCCCTGGAACCGATCTTTCGGAACAGATCTCCACCGCCGGCAAGGAGGCCTCAGGCACCGGCAACATGAAATTTATGATGAACGGGGCGCTTACTATAGGCACCCTGGATGGAGCCAACATCGAGATTCGGGAAGAGGTGGGACAGGAGCACTTCTTCCTGTTTGGCCTCACTGCCGAGGAGGTGGAGAAAGCCAGGGAGCGCTACAATCCAGATACCATTATTGCCGCCTGTCCCAACCTGTCCCGGGTTATGAATCTCCTGGAAAAGCGCCATTTCAGCCAGCAGGAACCAGGGCTGTTTGACCCCATACTAAACTCCATCCGCAGCCCGCATGACCCCTGGATGGTTGCGGCGGATTTCTCCAGCTATGTAGAGGCCCAGGAGCGCGCTGCCAGACACTATCTTGACCATGAGGCATGGATAACAAGCAGCATCCTGAATACCGCATCCAGCAGCCGATTTTCCACTGACAGAACCATATTCGAATATAACCAGGATATTTGGCAACTAAAGCCGACTAAGTCATTGCCGCTATAATTATCAATGGGTAGCAACCTACAGGCTTGAACCGGTTCCATCCAGAGAGTTGCTGGAAGAGTTAGGCTTACCATGATAAAAAATGTGCGGGTGGCTGATCTTCAGGTGGGGATGTACGTCATTATTCCCGGCACCTGGATGAACCACCCATTCAGCCGTAGTCAGTTTCAAATCAGGACCCTGCGCCAGATCCAGGAGATGAAGAACTGTGGATTCTATGAGCTGAAAGTGGATTTTGACAAAAGCAATCTAACGGCCGATTCCCCTCCACACAATCTTCCGCCGCAAGAGAGGCCAGACATTGGCCGTGAGGGGGAGAGAGACGAGGATTCAGGAAATGTAGTGGTGGAGCCTCCGGCCAAATGGACCCCTGAAACACTGGTGCCCATCGAGCTACAGCAGGCCATAGAGGACCAGACACTAAATCCAGCCGCCAGGGCCACCGCAGTATATAAGCACTCCCTGGATATGATGGCACACCTGCTGGAGAGCCCAACGGCGGAAAACATCCATACCAGCAAGGAGGCGATAAAGTCCATTACTGATCTCATCCTCGCGGACGACGCCACCGCCACCAATATGCTACGCATCACCACGCACGATTTTTATACCTATACCCATTCAATCAATGTTGGCGTTACTGCGGTCATGCTGGCCAAAGAGCTGTTCCAGCGTTCAGATGACCATGATCTGGAGGAGCTGGGTGCCGGCTTTTTCCTGCACGATCTGGGCAAGGTCAATATAGATCCACGCATCATCAACAAACCCGGGCGTCTCACCGGGGAGGAGATGAACCAGATGCGCACCCACCCCTACCAGGGGTATAAGATCCTAAAAGATGCCGAGGCACTTTCAGACGAGTGTAAATACATTGTGATGCAGCACCATGAGACAAGCGACGGAACCGGATACCCGAAACATCTGAAAGGCGATGAAATACACCTCTATGGCCGCATCTGTCATCTGGCGGATGTGTACGATGCACTCACAACCGAGCGCTCATACAAGCGGGCTCTCTCCAGTTACCAGGCCCTGAAACTGATGCGGGATGAAATGCCGGGCCATTTCGATAAGCAGCTGTTTGAGTCATTCGTGTTACTGTTCAAATAGCCACAGGACACAGGGTATCAGCGCAAACCACGCGCCTCCTTGATCTGTTCATAGGCCTGACGGATCTCATGGGTCTTGTGTGCTGCAATCTTCATCATCTCTTCAGGCAATCCCTTGGAAACCAGCTTATCCGGATGGTGCTGACTGAGCAGGCGCCGGTAGGCCCGTTTAATCTCATCATCACTGCTATTAGGTGAAACCATGAGTATGGAGTAGGCATCCTGCAGCGATGGCCCTGACGGCCTGGGCGCTGCCCTACCGGCATAACGGCCCTCAGCCTTGATCATATCCTCCAGACGCCGGAACAGGAACTCAGGTATGCCAAGACGCCGGCATATATGCAGTAACAGCCGCTCCTCATCCCGGTGCAGAACACCGTCGGCGTAGGCGGCCTGCAGCTGAATCTCAACAAACATCTGGATCAGGGTCTGGCGCCGGTGACACTCACGCCGGAACTGATCAACCACATCGTCCAAGGGAAAATCTGCGCTCTTACCTTGCTCAAATAGCCGCATGGCCGTATGCCGCAGCTTCTGATTCAGGTCCATCTGATCCATCACCATGCGGGCAAGGTCTAACTCATCCTCCGATACCCTGCCATCGGCCTTGGCCAGATGTCCCATAACCGAGAATGTAGCGGTAAAAAAGGCCGTCTGGACCCTCTCCCTGTCACCGGGATGGAGTGGGTCGACCCCTTTTAAGCCATCCATGCCCCGATCCAGATTGTGTCCCAGCACAGCGCCAAGGACCGCCCCTAGCGGCCCTCCAAGCATGAAGCCGAAGGCCCCACCCAGCATCTTTCCCCACCAGCTCAAGCGTACCCTCCTGTCTAATCTCTCAGCACTGTATAAGCGGTCTTTTACTAGCTTCCCAGAATTTTAAGTCCATATCCAGGATTTCCTGGCATGGCTGTCTGCATTCCGAAATACACAATCAATTATGCGTTAACTGACCACAGCTGACGGTAAAAGATTCGATACTGGCATAGAACTGAAACAGGTGTAATACTAATCACTGGAGGGCCTCACCGTATCTTAAATAATGCAAATTCATCGTTGCGGCCCTGGCTAGATCAATCTGCCGTTGTTATACATGTAAACCTGCGACCGATGCCAGGTTCCAGATAGTGGCAATTCATCTGGAAATACAAAAAATAGCAGAGGAGCACACTGGTATGAGTAAAACCTATCCGGCTGTCGGCAACTGGTATCAAACCTTCGAGGGCGAAATCCTAAAGGTTGTAGCCCTGGACCAGGAGGAGCAGTCTGTCGAAATACAATTCTACGACGGGACTGTTGAGGAGTACGACACTGATGCCTGGGAGGAGTTGGTACAAAGCGGAGCCGAGCCACCTGAGGACTGGGCTGGATCCTTTGATATCGACGGCGAGGACTACGGTTTAGATCTGGACCGCCCAGCGGGTGACAGCCACAATAACCCTATGGACGACCTGGATAAAGAGGAGTAGTCCCAACGCATTAAAGATTTTCCCGAAGCTGCCGCTGTATAGGTCAAGAGTTGATTCAGCCGACTCAGATTTTTAGAGGGGTGCTGTATGATCACAAAATTCGACATGGCTACCGGCAAACCTACCTATCAGAGCAGGCAAGCGGGCAGGGCAGAGATCTCATCCATACCCTATGAGCCGATCGAGCAGGCCCCTTCTCTGCAACTGATTGAGGTTGCAACCAGCCCGCAGCCTAAGACAATGCCGCCTGATCTGGCATCTGTATCAATAGATGAGTTTCTTGGATATCAGAAGTGATTGATTAGAGCTCGCGCACTACTCTAAACCCGGTAACAGAGAGACGTGAATCCGGCCTGAAATGGCCCCTCCAGGTTGAGCGCATACTGTCGCTGGTCTTGTTGTATGCGCCACCTCTGACCACACGTTCCTTGCAAGCGGCCTCCATCCAGGCGGAGCCATCCAGCGGCGCATCGGTATAGTTAGGGTGGTAACAATCAAGTACCCACTCTCTAACGTTGCCCCCCAAATCGTGCAAACCAAAATTATTCGGCGGAAAACTTCCGACCGGAGCCGTGCTTATTCCATCCCACTTACTGCCGCAATCGAAGCAGTTGGCGCGCCCCTCTTCCATCTGATAGCCCCACCAGTAGGTGGAGTCACTACCGCCGCGGATTGCATACTCCCATTCCGCCTCAGTCGGCAGCCGGTATCTCTTGCCGGTACGCTCCGACAACCACTTGGTGTAGGCCACAGCATCGTCCCAGTCCACATGTATCACCGGCCGTTTGCCACGTCCCCAGCCCTCATCCTCGGGGAGTCTGCGGCCTGTGGCCTGGGCAAAACGATCATATTCGTCGAATGTCACCTCCACCTGACTGATGGCAAAGGGCCGTAACTCCACCTCATGAGCAGGCCACTCATTACTCGAAACCTGATTACGGTTACTTCCCATAACAAAGCTACCGCCGTTGAGCCTAACCATGGCAGGGCCAAAGGTAACATCGGTCAACATCGACCAGGGAGCGTCCTGTTCACTACCACTTCTGTGTTGCCCGTCGGCGCCCGTCCTCCCGGGGGCAGCCCGCCTGGCATTCTCCGCATCTCTCCGGGATCCGGGAGCGGAGCCGGTTGCGAAAATATCCTTATCAAAAACTCCTGACTGCACTTCCGGTATCTCTTCACCCTGTATCAGCCCGGAGATCAATTCGCCTCTGCCAGCTATGAGACTAAGCCCATCCAGCAGCACGAAGCAGATGACGGCCCCGAGTAGAAGCCAAAGTGACGTAGCGTGTCTGGTGGAGGGGCTTGAGATAACATCATCCAGGTTAACTCCACTTAGTGTCTCCCCATGCTCCAACCGATCCCGTAGCTGGATTAACTTTTCCTGGTACCCCTCACTGCTGTTTTTGGCGTCGGCGTATTTGGCTCTTAATTCAGCCAGTTCCAGGGTTATCTGATCAAACTTTTTATCTCTATCCTCAATGGCGTCCTCAAGGGTTCTGCATTTTGAGTTGGCCTCGGTCAATCGCTCTTCACCCTTCCTGGAGGATTCACGTATCTCATCCAGTTCCTGACGCAGAGCCTCCGCTTCCGCCTTTTCCAGACCTGTAGCGGCCTCCGCTCTGAATCTGTTCAGCTCCTCCTTAAGCTCATTGATCTCCATATTTGAGTGCATCTGAACCAGACTTAACTCCTCACGCAGCGCCTCTGCCTCCTCACTGCCAGAACCTGCTGTACTCAAGGTTGTTTCCAGCTGACTGTGCTTGGAACGCAGCTGTTCCAGCTGTAAGGTCAATGCCGCTATCTCTTCTCTGGCGGCAGCACCATTGCCCTCCAGCTCCCGCATGAGTTCGAGGGTTCGCTCCTTCTCCTCCGACAGAAGCTCCGCCTTTTCCCTTATTTCGTCATAGGCAAAGTCCGCCTCCTTAAGCGATTCGTTCAGCGAGTTGATCTCCTCCTGCAACTCTTTAACCTCGCCCGGCACATCTTCGGAGCTGACAGCAACTCGCTGCTTCAGCTCTGTCTCTGCCCGTTGGCGCGCACTGCGCTCCCGATTCAGCTCCTCCTCGGCCTCTCTTCTGGCCTCTTCAATCTCATGGATATCTGCCTGCGCGCGCTCCTGGAGCTGCTGTAGATCCTGCAATTCCGCTTCGGCCTGCTGGCGTGAGCTCTGGGCCTCATTCAGCTCTGTTTCTGCAATCTGCAGGGCCTGCCTGACCTGTTGCAGCTCTGAGCCGACATCTTCATGTCTGTTGTTGGCGGCATCCAATTCATCTTGCAGCTGCGCAAGTCGCCCCTGCATATCTGAAATTGCCGCGCTGCCCTGTTCCATCTCCTGCTGGCGGGCGCGCAGCTCCTGCATGGATTTTTCCAGGGTATTACGTTCGGTAATGGCCTGTTCCAACTGCTCCCGGCCAGCATCCAACTCTGCACGTAATACAGTCAGTTGCTGCTCATGCGTCTGCTGCAGTTGCGCAAGCTGCCCCTCCATATCCGAAATAGCTGCACCGCTCTGTTCCATCGCCTCCTGGCGGGCACGCAACTCCTCAATGGATTTTTCCAGGGTTGCACGTTCTGTGGCCGCCTCTTGCAGCTGTGCCCGGGATATCTCAAGCTCTTCGCGCAACACCGCCATCTGCTGCTCATGGGTCTGCTGCAGTTGCGCCGTCTGCTCTTCCGCCTGCTGCCGTAGTCGTTGCTCTAACTCCTTCTGCTCCCCCGCATTTTTACTAAGATGCTGCTGCTCCTGCAGAACCTGTTCCAGACGTTTCTCAAGCTCATTCTTCTGCTCGATAATTGCGCGGTTGCTCTCCTGCTCCGCCTGCCATCTGGCCGCATACTCCGCAACGCTGTTTTTGGTCTGATCGAGCTCTTCCAGTGCTGCCACCAGGGATTCATTTATTGTTTCCGACCCCTGCTCCAGCTGCTCCTTAGCCAATCTATCTGCATTTCTTTTCGCCTTAAGCTCATCCAGTCTGTTCCTGGTTTTTTCCAGTATGACCTTTTGCGCCTTAAGCTCAGCCTGACGCTGAGCCTCTTCTCTCTGCTGTTTGTCGCGATAACTCTGAAAGCGCGCTCCTAAATCCTTGATACGATTATTTGCCGCAGCGAGTTTCTCTCTCAGGTCATCCAGTTCTGTTGCGCCGCGGCCATGACCTGCCTCCTCAACCATCTCCTCCCCGGAGTGCAGGTTGATAACCTTGGCACTGGTCTCTATCCCCTTAACCTCTTCCCGTATCAGAATATTTTGCGGAGCAGATCTAAGCCCCCCCTCAAGAACAGAAACACTATAACCACGATCAGTCAGAAGAAATGCCGCAGTCGCACTCAGCTGTCCATCATCGCAACAAATAACATAGTGTTGGTCGCTGGCAAGATTGCGCGCTTGATAGCGAAGGGTGTTCAAAGGGAGGCTGACGCTGTTTTCGACGCGCCCTTTTGCGTAATCTTCCGGGGGTCTGACATCCAGCCACACAGCCCCGTTGTTGACCTGCGACATGGCTTCAGCATAGCTCACACCTCTGGCCAGCGGGCGTTTTACAAATTCAATGAAATCCTCTTTGGCCAGTCGCAGCAGGACGCCTTTGGTAAGCATACATACGGTGCTGTTACGTGGGCTGTCAGATAACAGGGCCTCTTCACCAAAGCTATCTCCCGGACCAAGCCTGGCCAGCTCTACCGGTTCCTTTTCCCCCTCTGATCTGCGCAGAACGGCACATTGCCCCTGGTGTATAAGATAGAAATAGTCCCCCTCACCGCCCTGCTCAATAACATTCTGACCACGTTTCACCGTGACCTCTTCCATGCGCATTATTACGCCCTGGATATTTGCCGCCGGTATCTGCTGAAACACTTTGGACTGGAGCAGTTGCGCCATCCAGTCATCTGTCACCCCTGTATTCAGATCGGATACCTTGTAATCATCCTCACTGGAACGAACCAGCAGCTCACTGAGTTTGCGGTTATCTATAGATACGTACTCCACCCGGCCAATAGCACGTGCAGAGTTTTTTCTGGGAATCTGATGTGCCAATGGAAAGCGCGCGGTATCACTACCGGCTACGATCCGGTCGACCTCCCTCATCTTGTCGAGAAGGGCAACTTGACCGGAAAGCAGGTATACGTTGAGGTAATCGGTGTCGCCCTGGCGAAACAGATAGGCGCCTGCACTATCCTTATTGAAGCTTGCAGTCTGTAGCAACTGCTCCAGATCCTCATCCGAGAGCAGATTCAGTGGAACCAGCTTTTTAAGCATCTGTCGGCTATTTTGATTAGGCACCACGCCCATACTATTTCCTTTCCAGATCTGAATATCGCGATCTTACTCTGATACAGTAAATAATAGACTCAATGCTAGGTTAGCGACCGCTCCGGCCATTTCTAAATCAGGAGAATTTCACCAAATACCGCACATTTAGCGCTGTCATTTACGCTATCAGGGTGCAGTCGGTTACTATAGCCTTAATTTTTAACGTAAAAACATGAACGCGTTCACACCATTTCCTATATCCGCCGGGAATCGCAAACTCACCACAGACTGATGCCATATGCTAGAGTCTGGTACAAAATCCCTGATTGTACGAATTATAATGAAAAAAACCCCTGGAGTTGTAGCAGCCGGACACCACGATACCGCCAGCGCTGCCAGCACCATTCTGAACGCCGGCGGTAATGCCTTTGACGCCGCCCTGGCCGCGCTATTTGCCAGCTGTGTCGCGGAACCGGTGCTGGCCTCGCTCGGGGGCGGCGGCTTCCTGTTGGCGCACTCAAGCAACACGGACTCCGTTCTGTACGATTTTTTTGTCCACACTCCGGGACAAAGACCTCCGGTGGAAGAGTTGGACTTCCGTCCTATCACCGCCGATTTCGGAACCGCTCAGCAGGAGTTTCATATAGGCATGGGATCCATCGCCGTACCCGGGGTGGTGCGGGGAATCTTCAGGATACACCGCGATCTATGCACCCTCCCTCTCGCACTGATCGTTGAACCCGCACTGCAACTTGCCAGAGATGGGGTCCGGGTAAACAGCCTTCAGCACTATATCTCATCCATCGTCTCGCCAATAATCGAGGCGAGTCCAGAGGCGCTGCGCCTACACACATGTGACGACCACCCCTATGCAATTGCGCAGCTGAATCAGACAGTAAAACAACCGGACATGGCCGATATGTTTACTGCCCTGGTGCAGGAGGGAGAGGATCTGTTCTATCAGGGAGAGTTGGCGCAAAGACTGGTTGCTGACTGCAATAGCAAGGGTGGGGCCATTCGCCAGACCGACCTGGACAGATATCGGGTGGAGCCTAGGGCCCCGCTATCCATAACCTATGGGGATGCCCGCCTTCTAACCAATCCTGCCCCCGCAATCGGCGGGACTCTGATCGCCTTCACCCTTTCACTGCTGCAGCAACAGGGTCTGGCTGATATGCAGCTCCACAGCAGCGATCATCTAAAAAATCTGGCCCATGCGATGCAGATAACCCAACAGCTTCGTCATGGTCATGAGATAGATTCAAATCTGGATGCAGCAACCAGCCAGCGAATACTCTCCAACTGTTTTCTCAAGAGTTACCGGGATATCCTGCGCAGTCACACAACCTGTGCACGCGGGACAACTCAGATAAGTATTGCTGATGGTCAAGGCAATATCGCCAGCATGACCCTCTCCAACGGCGAGGGCTCTGGCTATGTACTGCCCGGCACCGGCATCATGCTCAACAATATGCTGGGTGAAGAGGATCTTAACCCTCAAGGCTTTCACGCCTGGCCGGAAAATCGGCGCATAGCCTCGATGATGGCGCCAACACTTGCCTTCATGCCAAATGGCGACATGATCGCCACCGGATCAGGCGGATCTAATCGAATTCGCAGTGCAATATTGCAGGTACTAATAAATCTGATCGATTTCAATCTGGGGGTGGCTGAGGCGGTAGAGCTTGCCAGAATCCATTTTGAGAGCGGTCTACTCAATTTTGAGCATGGTATCCCCGAGCAGACGGTGGCGAACCTCATCCGAGAATTCCCCGAATATCACCTGTGGCCGGAAAGAAATCTTTTTTTTGGCGGAGCCCATACCGTCGTCTACCAGCACGACGGCACGCTGCACGGGCATGGAGACAGCCGGCGTGGGGGTGCCTGCATCAAGGCCTAAAACGGACCTGGCAGAACAGATATTTATCTTGCGATCTACTCGTGGTTAGCAAATATCAGTTCGTGCTATCATCCGTTGCGTTTTTTCTATGACAACCGGAGTTTTCAAAATGGCAGTAAAAAAGAGTACCAGTAAAGCACCCGTAAAGAAGGCCGCAACCAAGAAGAAGGTGGCCGCAAAGAAAACGGTTGCAGCAGCACCGAAAAAGTTGACCTCTATAACCACCAAGCAGACCAAAACTCAAATCATTCAGGCCATTGCCGAAGATACTGAATTGAGCAGAAAACAGGTCAGTGCGGTTTTCGATTCACTGGCAGAGCTGATCCAGCGCAATATGCAAAAACGCGGATCAGGTGAATTCAGTATTCCTCAGGCCGGCATCAAGATCCGCCGTGTACGCAAACCTGCCAGAAAGGCACGCATGGGCCGCAACCCGGCCACAGGCGAGACCATCAAGATCGCCGCCAAGCCGGCATCTACCGTGATCAAGGTAGCTGCACTCAAGGCACTCAAAGACACTATCAATTAGGCCTGTGAGTTTTCGCGGCATTGCAGAGATGCAATGCCGCGTATAAGCCCTGCCACAAAAAGTATCTTATTACTTCTGGCGCAGCAACAGATGTTTGTCCCGCTGCACCAGCTCGAGCTGTTTGAGAAAGCTCATCCCCAACAATACTTCATCGCCATGCAATCCCGGCAGGATGCTGGCTTGAACATTGTGCAAACTGATATCTCCGATACTCACCTCGGCCAATTCGGTTTGCCATGCTGTGACGTCACCATTCGCCGTCTGGCTGGTTATCGGCATACCTCTGCGCAGTCCGAGAGTATCGGCCAGGCCACCTGAAACCGCCACATCGGTGGCGCCGGTATCCAACAGAAATGTAACCGCCTGGCCGTTGATCGTGCCACTGGCCACATAATGTCCCGAACGGTTTCTCTGTAACATCACCTCTTTGACAGAACCGATAGTGGATGTTTCCGGGTTGCTGTTGGGATTGTTTTGCCGCTCCAGATATGAACTAAAGAATAGGGTTAAGATCAGCAACAGGCCTATCCATGCCCCTATAATCATCCCCTTCGCAATACGCCTTTGACCTGCGTACTCGTTATTTTCATCGCTCTGTTTCATGCTGCCCGCATATTGGCTAATGAGTGAAGTTATTGTCGGGGAAGACAAGAAATTTCTTAGAGATCCAGATCGTCCCAAATGGCATTGAAGCGCTCATCTGAAGAGGAGTCCTTTATCGCGTCCATCTCTTCCGCAACAGCCTCACCGCCATCTGTTTTAATCGTAAACCGCATTATCGCATCCGTGCATTCCAAAATCCGGTTCGGAACAATAGAGACCCGCTCACCTCGTTTCACCAAGAAAAATCTGTCTTTCTCTCCTATGTAGAACGGATAGGTGATTGTACTCTCGACTCTGCCGTTAACCACCTGTTGGAATCCGAGCATAATATCCGCCTTAGAGTCGCCAGCATACCAACGCTCGATCCTGACTGGCTCAATATCTCCGGGTATTATCTCGATACCATACCCCATAACCCCACTCTTCCGCAGGTGCGCCCAACGAACAATGCCAAGGCTCCAGCTTTCACATACATCAAGATTATCTCCGGAGTTCATCCCTATCAACTCACCCACATGCGCCTTATATTCACTCTCCCCAGGCCAGGTCAGATAGTAACCTCTTTCACTTCTGTTTCTCGAGGTACACCCTGTGCTGCCAATCTCGTCCACAGCGCCCGCAGCAATAATATCCAGCTCAATCTCTTCCTGCTGCATCGGCTCTGAATTAGCTGACAGATCGGACAATAACTCATCACCGGCATCAATGATAAATTCATCATGGGCAATTGGCGTTACGGCTGCATCCGGCTCAACCGTATCAATGGTAAAACAAGCCACTCCCTGTTTGCCTTTTATTGATGGCGCAATATGTTCCCCGGTAAAAAGCTGATACAGATGTATTAGGCCACAGATTACCTCGATCACCCCCGATTCCGGCTTGCGTTCTTCTCTGGCGATAATGCTGCGTCCCCAGGCTGTGCGCAATCTTGCGATCAGCCTGATTGCAACCGCATCAATAGGACGCAGCTGCCCAGGGGTGCTGCTTTTTCTGGCTTGTATCTCCTGCTCCAGGATCTGGTTCAACTTAGCCGTAACCAGGATCCAGCCTATCTTGATCTGTTTCCTATCACATATGTCCGCCGGACAAGGTGGAGCATCCTTTGCTGCATCCACCAAAAATGCCGGCTGTATGGAAGAATCATCATCGATAGGAACAATTGTGACATGCGGCAACCACTGAATCAGCGCCTCATTAACCTTTCTCGCCTCTCCTCTAAGCAGGCTTTTCGGGTCCGCCACAGCCAGTAACAGAATTCGTTTATAGATATCCCTGAGACTCAGCCGGTCACACGGATCATCAGCAGACACATCAACTTGCTTATAGTTCAGATCATTCTGTACCGCGTAATGATAGATGCCATGTATCTCCTTCCAGACATATCCCGGGCTGTCTTTATAGATGGAATATTCATGCAGCAGGATCTCCCCAAAAAAATATAGGATACGGCGCGCAACTTCAGATCTTGTGCGCTTGTGCAGAAGATAGCCGGTAAACGAATCATCGTGGAACTGTGCCAATACCGTTTTGTAGCCGACCACAATCCGCACCAACAACTCCAGATGCATACGGGCCACTAATCTATTCTCGCTGGAAAGCGGAAGAGGTTTATCGGAAAAAAACAGTCGCAGCTTATCCGATACAAAACCCACCGCGGGCAGCATTAATTCCAGCGCCTCAAACCGTTCCAGCGGTGACATATCAAGACGATTTAATCTATCTGTCTCGTGATACAGTGCATGCGCAATCTTTGCAACATTTCCAATCGGCAGATCGGATACCCACTGCTTGAACCTTTTCTGGTCATACTCGTCTTCCAGACGGGAAGCCGGCGCTCTTGCTGGAAGGATAAATGGATTTTTTCGCTCTATAGCAGCCATCGCTTTCCCCCAATCCCTATACTTCCCGGATATATCGATTGTTCTATGCACAAGGAAGCATCTGATTCAAGTATAGACAGATACAGGCATCAACAGGCCCACTTCTGTATAGACAAATATATACCACACAGAAATATCAGAGAGACAGGTTAATACGCATTATGGATATATTATTTAAATCAGGCGCTGCTGATTGCAGAATTATTCGAACTGGAAACGCACAAAAGAGTCCGTACTCTCCACAATGTGGCTCAACTCAACCGGGCGTCTTTCTTCTGGGGTTATCACCCTGAAATTATCATCCTCATCCACATAAAAAGGCGGAGCAATCAGGCTGACTGAATTCTCACTTTCATGATATAGAAGCCCTTTCATGCTTTCGACCTGCTTAGACCCTTTACTCTTTCGTTGCAGAATTATAGGTTCGACCATCCCGTTCAATAGCTCCACACCCATTCCCAGAAACCCGGGCTGCTCGACCCGCATCCAGCGGATAACACCGAGATGCAGATTTACTCCTGTCTCTCTCTCGCCCAGAGGACCTACTCCCACGATATCACCCACATGAGTACCACCAGCACCATTTTCTGGCCAGCTTAGATAGTACCCATTTTCACTTTTGTTGCTGGAGATACACTCCTTGTGTTTAATCTCCAGCATTGGCACATCCAATCTATCCTGCTTCCGGACCTGAAGGACACCTAGCCTATCCTCAACCACTATCTCATCCTTATCCAGCAACACAGAGTCGATTTGTGCGTATCCGGCATTAGTCGACAATTGTCCGGTGCCGGACGGCCTGGCACTCCCCTCCGCCAATATCTCTCCCCCATGCAATCGGTACAGCGGCTCCAATCCACTGATGACCTGAACCATATCCGATGAGTTGCTGCGAACCCCTCTCGGCCTGATCTCCTGGGTCCAGGCTGATTTCAGTTTTATTAGCAATCTCTCTGAAATAGCATCTGCCGGACGCAGCTTGCCGCTACGCATATGCGCTCTCCTCGCCAGCTTAACCTCCTCCTCCAACAGAGAAACCAGATTGTCTGTGATCAGCGCCCAGCCTATATCTATATTCTCCTTCTGGCATATGTTAGGGGCACACGGCTTGGCATCGAGTTGTGCATCAAGCAGAAAAAATGACTTGGCCCAAACCGGCTCCTTAATGGAGACCAACTCAGCAGCCGACACCCATCGCGTCAGTGCATCTTTAACCCTATCCACCTCACCTCTAAGCAATGAGTAAGGGTTGACCAGGGCCAATAACAGTATCTGTTTGTACAGCTCAGTTATATCCAGACCCTGCTCCTTTGTCCCATTCGCTGCCGACGTCTTTTCCAGATGCAGTTCATTGCTTATGGAGTAGTAATAGATGCCATGCAGCTCCTTCCAGACATAGTCCAGACAAGGCTGATAGACGATATACGAGTGCAGCAGGATCTCTCCCAGATAATAGAGCGCACTTCGCAACGCCCCTGATCTGATGTGTCTATGCAGCAGAAACCCTGTGATTGAGTCATCGTGGAATTGCGCCAGCACAATCTTGTAGCCGACGGCGGTCTGGATCAGTATCTCAAGCCGCAGGTCCGCATCCATGCGTGCCTTGGCATTGAGTGGAAACATATTTTCGACACAACTACGCTTGAGTGTATCGAGGACGAAGCTCAATGGGGTATGGAGCAAACCAAGGATTTCAAATCTATCCACAGGCTGGATATTTGCCCGGTTCAGCCATTGCAGTTTTGTATAGAGTTCGTTGGATATCCTATGCGTGTCCCCTATAGGCAGGGCATTCACCCACTCCCTTATGTTTTTGATGCTGAACTCATCCTCCGACCTGGCCGATCTAAACCTCTTGGGCAGCAGAAATGGATTGTCTCTGATTACACCGGCCATGCTCCCTCTCCCTTATTTCCCATGCAAAACCAATGGATACCGCTCCGGAACAGCTTGAGATAATTGAACCCAATATCAAAAGTATAGACAGCAAACCGTCCCGTACAACAATACATTCCAGCAATATGACGCCAATCTCATAAACCGTGTACAGGCGCCATTACTGCCAAAACCGAAGCAATAACAGTTAACTGCAATCACATTAATCTATATATCTCCTCTATTAGTACATTTGAAAATTCGATAACATTAATGGGCCTTTTTTATGGCGAGCCAGCGCGAAGCAGGGTATCTTACCCTGTCTAGATTCTGGACAGCTCTAAACTGGACCCAGGACGCTAAAAAGCCTGCTACAGCATCCATATGGTGCCTGTGATACTGGCCAATAAGCATTTTTTTAAGACCTCGTTCCGCAACGGAGGAAAATCCATGACGGAAGTAATCGCAACCAACCAGACTATTCTGGTGGTTGGCGGCGGGATAAGCGGCCTCACTGCCGCCCTCGAAGCCGCTGAGACAGGAAAGCAGGTAGTTCTGGTTGAAAAACGCCCATATGTTGGTGGACGCGTAACACAACTCTATAAATATTTTCCAAAGCTATGCTTTCCAACCTGCGGTCTGGAGATCAACCAGCGCCGGGCCAAGATGAATCCAAATCTTAAGATCATCACCATGGCTGAAGTTACTGATGTCCAGGGAGAGGCGGGCAACTATACCGCCACGATCAAGATCAGCCCCCGTTACATTAACGACAACTGCACTGCGTGCGGAGACTGTAACAAGGCGGTCGAGGCTGAGTTTGCCGATGAGCACAACTACGGCATGGGCAAGCGCAAAGGTGCATACCTGCCCCACCGCATGGCCTATCCGCAACAGTATGTGATTGACCCACAGATCATTGGAACCGCAGACGCCGACAAGGCCAAGTCCGCCTGTAAGGTGGATGCTGTTGATCTGGAGATGCAGGAAGAGAGCGTATCATTCAAGGTTGGCGCCATTATCTGGGCCACCGGCTGGCAACCATATGATGCCAACAAGATTCAGCCCTATGGCTATGATCGCTTTGCAAATGTAATCACTAATGTAGAGTTCGAGCGCATGGCCGATCCCAACGGTCCTACCGGCGGCAAGATCATACGCCCATCAGACGGTAGCGAGGCCAAAAATATCGCCTTCATCCAGTGTGCCGGCTCACGTGATCACAACCATCTACTGCACTGCTCACGCATCTGCTGCATGGCCACCCTGAAACAGACACACTATGTTCAGGAGGCCCTGGGTGATGAGGGAAAATCAACCATATACTATATAGATATCCGCGCCATCGACCGGTTTGAAGAGTTTTACGCCAAGGTCAAGGCCAATCCAAACGTCAGCTTCATCAAGTCCAAGGTCGCCTCTATCGTACAAAATAGGGAGAATAACAATCCTATTCTGCACGGGGTGAACACCGAGGGCTACGATCGTTACGCCAACGAACACGACCTGGTGGTACTGGCCGTTGGCATGCAGCCCAGCATGGATAAAGAGGCCTTTCCAGTCGATATCCAGATAAACCAGGAGGGCTTTATCGAGCCTGCTCCGGAGAACGGCGGTGTATTCGCTGCCGGATGCGCCTCGGATGCGCTGGATGTAAACCGCGCGGCCCAGCAGGCCACCGGTGCAGCCCTGCGCGCCATCCAAGTTGTGAACCGCATTGCCGGAACGGAGGGTTAAGAAAGTGGCAGACGAAAAGAAATTTGCTGGTTATATCTGCACCGGTTGCGGCATCGGCGAACGCCTGGATGCCGGACAGCTGGAGACCACCGCAAGCCGCGATGGCAAGATGCAGATCTGCAAACAGCATCAGATGCTATGTAACGCCGAAGGCGTACAGATGATCCGTGATGACATCGCCAACGAAGGTGTCACCCACATAATGATCGCAGCCTGTTCCCGCCGCGCCAAGATGGAGGCATTCAACTTTACCGGCGTTGCCTTGTCCCGCGTAAACCTGCGCGAGGGTGTCATCTGGATCCGTCCGAACAGCGACGAGAACCAGGAAACCACCCAGGAGATGGCGGACGACTACGTACGCATGGGCTGTGCTGAAGTCAGGACCATGAATATCCCCAGCATGTCGGGAGAACAGCAGCTCAACAAGAACATCATGGTGGTCGGCGGTGGTATAACCGGTATGACTGCGGCCCTGGAGGCTACAGCAGCCGGCTATCCGGTGACCATCGTGGAAAAGAGTGGCGCCCTGGGCGGTCATGCAGCCAACTACTACAAATCCATCCCCTCCCGCGCCCCTTTTGCTGAACCACAGGCAACCGGCGTTGAGGAGATGATCGCCGCAGTTGAAGCGAACGATAAGATCACCGTGCATCTGAACAGCACCCTGGCCAAGACCGAAGGTGCGCCCGGCCGATTTAAGGCCCATATTGCAACCGAGTCAGGATCCACTACAGAAGCGGATTTCGGAGCCATTATCCAGGCCACCGGCTTCAATCTCTACGATCCGTCAGAACTCAAACACTTCAATTATGCCAATAGCGCAGACATCATCACCAATGAGGAGTTTGAGAAGCTGGCCAAAGAGGCCAACGGCAGCCCGATTAAACGGCCATCAGATGGCCGCGAGGTGACCGCTGTGGCATTCGTCCAGAATGTAGGCCAGTGTTCTGATGAAGAGGGAAGACTGAAATACCATTCCGGTATCGGTGACCTGATCGCCATCAAACAGGCCATGTATCTGAAAGAGCTGAATGGCGACTGTGATACCACCATCATTTTCAACAACCTGCGTACCCCAGGCGCGCCCGGCGAAGACTTCTACCGTGCCGCCCAGGAGAAGATGGTTACCTTCACCAAGGGTGATGTGGCCGAGGTGATTCCAGGCGATACCCTTGCGGTCAAATTCAAGGATCTTATCCTGAACGATGATACTGAGATGGTTGCAGATCTGGTTGTTCTGGATGTGGGTATGATGCCTAATACCGGACCTGATCCCTATGCCCTGCTGGCACTGGAAGAGATCGAGGATACGGCGGAGCGTGAGGCGAAGAAGGCTGAAATCCTGGCAGTAGCTCCGCCCTCCGTCCTTAACCTGGACTACCGTCAGGGCACCGACCTGCCACACCTGAGCAACGGCTTTACTGATTCGCACTTTATCTGCTTCCCGTATGAGACCCGGCGTACCGGTATCTACGCAGCAGGTCCGGTACGTCGCCCCATGGACATCCGCCAGGCCAGAGACGATGCGGCTGGCGCAGCCATGAAGGCAATTCAGGCCGCTGAAAACGCCGGCCAGGGCCGTGCCGCCCATCCGCGGGTTGGAGATCTCTCCTATCCGGTGTTTCGCAAAGACGGCTGCACCCAGTGCAAACGCTGCACTGTGGAGTGTCCATTCGGCGCAATCAACGAGGATGAACAGACCTATCCGGTATTCAACGAATCACGCTGCCGCCGTTGCGGTACCTGTATGGGTGCCTGCCCGGTACGAGTGATCTCCTTTGAGAACTACTCGGTCGAAACCGTGAATCAACAGATCAAGAACTGTGACATCCCGGAAGAGTTCGACGAAAAGCCCCGTATTCTGGTTCTGGCCTGTGAAAACGACGCCTATCCAGCCCTGGATCAGGCCGGCATGAACGGCGTTGAAATCAACCCCTGGGCCCGAGTAATTCCGGTGCGCTGCCTTGGTTCCGTCAGTCTCTCCTGGGTGACTGATGCACTCAACAACGGCTTTGACGGCATTGTTATGATGGGTTGTCAGAAGGGTGATGACTACCAGTGTCACTTTGTACGCGGCTCCGCCATGGCGGCCGAGCGTATGAGCAAGGTTGGAGATACCCTGCAGACCCTGAATCTGGAGCCGGAACGAGTTGTAATACATGAAGTAGCTATCACCGACGTAGAGCGGGCACCAAAGCTGATCAACGACATGGCAGAAACCGTCGAAAAGATTGGCCTAAGCCCATTCAAATTTTAGGGTAGATGACAAACTGTCGGACCAGATGTCCGCAACATGGGCTTCATCAGAAGCACTGTATCAAGCCAAGGTAGGCGGATTGAGAGGAACAGAATATGAGTGACATGAATACTGCTATGTCCAACAAGTACCGCACCAGCTTCCTGAAGGAGGTTGAGGCGAATGTGGAAGAGGGCGAATGGGTGAAGATGTGCATGCAGTGCGGCGTCTGCGCCGGCTCCTGCCCCTTCGGCAAGCACTGGGACCACCCGCCGCAGGAGCTATTTATGATGATCCGCGCCGGTAAACGCGAAGAGGTCCTAAGCTCTGAATCCATGTGGATGTGCACCTCATGCTACAACTGTATTGCACGCTGCCCACGCGGTCTGCCGATTACCCATATCATGCATGGCCTGGCCACCTATGCCAAACGCCTGGGCAAGGTGCCTGAGAACCAGCAGACCAAGAAGTTTGCCCAACTGTTCTGGGACAACATTACTAAAAAGGGCCGTGGCAATGAGCTTAAGCTCGGCCTTAGCCTCTATTTTATGAACGGCCTGGCTGAGGGCATAAAGACCTCCATCGCCCATCAGAAGCTCGGTCTGAATATGCTTAAGACCAAGCGTATGTCGGTGTCTGAACTCTGGGGTGGCCACGGGGTGAAGGACACATCGGGACTGCACAAGATGTTACAGAAGGCCCAGGAGCTGGAAGAGTCTCACATCCAGGTCAAGGATTAAGCGAGGAAATATTATCATGGCTAAAGAGTATTCATTTTATCCCGGCTGTTCTTCGCAAAACGGGGCCTCAGCATCCAACCTCATGACCTCTGTCGCGGCCATGTGTGCCAAGCTGGATATCACCCTGAATGAGATCCCGGACTGGAACTGCTGCTCTGCCTCTATCGGCTACGCCGGTGGCGGCGAGTTGCCTCGTCTTACCCTCTCTGCACGTAATATTGCCCTGTCTGAGCAAAACAATCCGAATCAGGATATAGTCGCGACCTGTGCTGCATGCTGGCTGGCTACCCGCGAGGCCCATGAGCGTCTGAAAGATGACCCAGAGATGAAGCAGCAGGCCGATATCGCCCTGGCTGAGGCAAACCTCAAGCTTGAGAACAACTCCACCCCCAAGCACATGGTAGAGGTACTTATCGATGACATCGGGATGGACGCAGTCAAGGCCAAGGTCACCAAACCACTATCCGGCATCAAGATAGCAGGCTATGTCGGCTGCCAGACCAACCGGCCGTTCGGCATCCACGGTGAATCCTTCGAGAATCCCGTCTACCTGGACGACATGATCGAGGCCTTAGGCGCAGAACCGATCCGCAACTACGATAAAAAGGTAAGCTGCTGCGGAGGGGCGTTGGCCTTCTCCGAGCCGGAGAAATCGTTTGAGCTGATCCATGGCATCATCGAATCAGCTGTTGATGCAGGTGCGGATATGATCGTTACCCCCTGCCCGGTGTGTCAGATGAATGTTGAGGTCTACCAGGATCAGATCAATAGCCGTTTTGGTACCAAGTTCAACATACCGGTGGTCTACTACAGCCAGCTCATGGCCGTAGCCTTCGGCTGCACCGCCAAGGAGTCTGCCCTGGACGGCCAGGTGATCAAGGCCAAGCAGTTAGAAGAGATAGCTGCCAAATAACAGTCAAGCTGTTAATAGCAATAGATTAAAGCCCTCTGCTGAGGGCTTTTTCTTTGCCTGCAATAATACCCAAGATGGAACCGGGTTGACCGTTTTCGCACAACTCACTAAGTTGTTTGGCGTAATGGCGCTGTTACAACTAATATTAAGCGCATAATAGTGTTGTCTGAGTTAAATCTTTTCGGGAGTAGCACTAATCCATGCATATCCTTTGTGGTGATATTGGTGGCACCAAGACCAGGCTGGCGCTATTCCTTCTCGAGTCCGGAGCCATTCATCCCGTTAACGAACACACATATCCAAGCTGCGACTTCGACTCATTGACCCAGATAGTTTCGGCATTTATCCACGGGCGGGAGGAATCTATCTCTAACGCCGTATTTGGAGTGGCCGGACCGGTGCTGGGGCGGAACTGCATAACCACAAACCTCCCCTGGAACATAGATGCTCAGCAACTGGAACATGATTTGGCCATCCCGTCTGTCCATTTGATCAATGACCTGGAGGCCACTGCCTGGGGTATCGACGCCCTGGATGAACAGGATTTTTTCACGCTACAACATGGATCCACCGATCCGGCTGGGAACCAGGCATTGATTGCAGCCGGCACTGGCCTGGGCCAGGCCGGTATGTTTTGGGATGGGGAGAGTCATAGGCCCTTCGCAACTGAGGGTGGACACTGCAACTTCGCCCCCAGCAACAAGCTGGAGTGTGAGCTGCTGTTATATCTCCAGCAGGATGAACGCCCGCCCTGTTGGGAGGAGATACTATCAGGACCGGGATTGGTCACGATCTACCGCTTTCTGCTACAGCGTCAACGCATGCCCGAACCGGAATGGTTGCACCAGCAGCAGATGTCAGGTGATGCAGCCGCGACTATATCCAATATGGCAGGAGATAGGGATGCCCTATGCGGCGAGGCAATGCAGATGTTTGCCAGGCTATATGGGGCAGAGGCAGGGAATTTGGCACTCAAGCTGATGGCTACCGGCGGTGTCTTTATCGGTGGTGGAATCGCACCCAAGATACTGACATGGTTGCAGCAGCCGGGATTTCTCGAGGCCTTCCGCAACAGTGGGAAGATGCGCGCTCTGCTGGAATCTATGCCGGTGAAGGTGATCCTAAATGAACGGGCCGCTCTCTACGGCCCGGCCATGTTTCTTAAACAGCGGTTACAGCAGAACTAGTCCGTCTCCTGATCCCGGTATTTCTCTTCCTCTAACTGACGCGCACGGGCAATCTCCACCTGACGTCGCGCCTCCCAGATCTCCTCACGCTCCTTTGCCCGCTTCTCCCAAGCACCATCCTTCTCCGGGATAGAACGCTCGCCGAAAAATGCCTGCTTCATGAATTTCGCGCCGAAGTTCATCAATGGCACATCATCATGCTCCAGGGTCTGGTAAACCGAATCCTCCAGATCGTAACTATTCTTAAATGAGTCACTAAGAACAAAACGACGCAGACGATCCATATCGTATGAACACATGAAGAACAGCTGCAGAGTACTCTCGGGCGGACGCCCCACGCTGGGACCGGCTGAACGTTTCTTCAGCATGATCTGCAGCCACTCCTTGTTCATCTCATCGTAATAACTGGTCTCCTGCTCCTTCAGATACTCCTGGATACTTAGTTCACGCTCCTCTTCATGGCCCTTGCAATGCTCCTCCTTGACCAGAAAGTAGTGCGTCTCCTCATGCACCTCTCCGCTTTTCCGCATGGCCATATGGCCGAGTGGATAGTAGCGACAGGAGGTAGGACGATCTGCATAGACGCTGCATCCCTCCTCGGTCATGAACAGACACTGGCCGTCATCATTGGTACGCAACTTAACACCGGGCAGACCATCCTGGTCGATCTGAAACGGGACAGTGTATTCCTTGAGAAATTCGGTCGAACCCATATCCAGATTATCTTTCAGACGAATAATATCGTATGGAGTGAGGGTTACATCCGCCCGTTTACAGCAGGCATTAAAACAGGATATCCCTTTATAACAGCGAAACTTAAGCTTGGAACCAAGCTCCAGCTTTGCTGGCACCATATCGCTTTGAAAGGGTATATCGGACATTTTTTCACTCATGGAACACCTCAACTCAAACTTACTCAACAACAATCATATCCAACGGACTACACACTAACATATTTGCTGTAGGCATATATCGCCATACATACTCGTATGACGAAAAAGTCCGGACGCCTTGCGGCGCCCGGACTCCCCTATAGAACCTAGGCTGTTAAGAGTATTACTTGAACAGCTTGCTCTTATCAACCAGATCTACGTGTGCACGCTTGAAGCACTTGAAGGTCTTGGCTTCATGGTCATACACAGAGTTCACAAAGCACTTCCAGTTCTCCTCGTCGACAAAATTCTTGTCGGCGCGATAGTAGAAGCCAGGATAACGAGACTCCTCACGGAACTGGATGTGTTTCATGTGAGCCTCGGCAGTGAAGATACGATGATAGTTCTCCCAGGCCCGCAGCAGTTCGTGCAGATCCTTGGCGCGCATCTTCAGTGCGTCCTCTTTCAGGGTAGCCAACTTCTCTTCCGCCACCTCAAGCATCTGCTCGTTGGTGGTGTAGTAGGTGGCAACACCGGCTACATATTCATCCATCAGCTTCTGCAGACGGAACTGCAGCATGCGTGGAGTAACATAGTTCGGGTTAACGTCAATCGCTGTGCTGTAATCCTTGTGCTCCAGGAAGTTACGCACTGGACGATAGATCTCAGCAACCAGATCATCTACCGAGGTATCCATCTCTGGGGTCCAGTCTTTGTTGTCCATTACAAACTTGACCATGGCCTTGGCAGCGATACGGCCCTCAGCATGGGAACCGGATGAGAACTTGTGACCAGAGGCGCCAACGCCGTCAGCGGCGGTGAACAGACCCTTTACGGTGGTCATGGAGCGATAGCCCCAGTTCCAGCCGGATGGCAGATGCTCAGGAACACCGTCCATGCTCTCCTCGGTAGGTGCACCCAGATCCTCAGGACCGGATACCCAGATGCCGCAGCAACCGGAGTGTGAACCCAGCAGGTATGGTTCGGTTGGCATCAGCTCAGAGTTCTTCTTCTCAGGCTCGATGTTTTCACCGGCCCAGATACCGCACTGACCGATACACATATCCAGGAAGTCTTCCCAGGCCTCTGCTTCCAGATGCTTCACCTCACGTGGGGACAGGGTCTCACGCAGATTAGCCAGAGCGGTAACGGTGTCCATCCAGATAGGACCACGGCCTTCCTTCATCTCTTTCAGCATCAGGTGGTTACGCAGACAGGAGGCAGGAACGGCAGCCTGACCATATGGAGGATAGTCGTTCAACATCTCCTTGTTCTTCTGCATGTAGACTTCACCGAAGGTGTTGGTAGCCTGAGATTTGAACAGCAGGAACCATGCGCCTACCGGACCATAACCGTCTTTAAAACGGGCAGGTACGAAACGGTTTTCCATCAGGGTCAACTCTGCACCAGCCTGAGCGGCCATGGTGTAGGTGGAACCGGCATTCCATACTGGATACCAGGCACGGCCCTGACCCTCACCCACGGAGCGAGGACGGAAGATGTTCACACAGCCGCCTGCAACCAGCAGACATGCCTTGAACTTGTAAACATACAGCTTGTGGTCACGCACGGAGAAACCAACGGCACCGGCTACGCGGTTGCTGTCGTTCTTGTCATTAACCAGCTTAACGATGAAGACACGCTCCTGGATGCTGTCGGTACCCAGGGCCTTCTTGGCAGCCTCGGCGACGATCCACTTGTAGGACTCACCGTTGATCATGATCTGCCACTTACCGGAACGTACTGGCTTACCGCCATCCTTCAGTGGGGTCATGCCCTTGGAGCCATCATGACGCTCGCCATTCTCGTCGAGCTTCCAGATTGGCAGGCCCCACTCTTCGAACATGTGTACAGATTCGTCAACATGACGGCCCAGATCATAGGTCAGGTCATCACGGGTGATACCCATCAGGTCGTTGGATACCATACGGGCATAGTCCGCAGGATCCTGCTCTGGACCGATGTAGGTGTTAATCGCAGACAGACCCTGTGCCACAGCACCGGAACGGTCCATAGCAGCCTTGTCGACCAGTTTAACCTTGATGTCGCCGCCAGCAGCCTTGACCCAAGGACCCAATTCATAAGCGGCGCCACATGCGCCCATACCACCACCGATGATGAGGATATCAACCTCTTCTTCGATGATTTCAGGATTTCCAAATTCTCCAGCCATTTTCAATCACCTCAATATAATTTGTTAAATAGATTTTCGGCTCTAAATCCGCTTACTTGCGGATCAGCTCGCCCGGATCACCGGCACGGTAGCCGTTCTCCTGGTTGAAGAATCCAGGTTCGGTAATCTTGCTGATGTCAGCTTCTGGCTTGCCGTCGTATGGGTTGATAGAACCTTCAGCGGTGGTACGGATGGGGAACTTGAAACGCTTCATGGTGCCGTTACGGAACTTAATGGTCCACATGATGGAATCGGTTCCACGCAGAGGCTGTACAGAACCGCCCAGTGGAACGATATCGGCATAAGGACGTGCTTCAATGGCCTGTTGTGGACAAATCTTAATGCAGGAGTAGCACTCCCAACACTGCTCAGGCTCCTGGTTGAAGGCCCGCATCTCATGTCCGGTTGAAGAACCGTCCATATCCAGCTTCATAAGGTTATGCGGGCAGATGTACATACAAGCGGTCTTGTCCTGACCCTTGCAGCCATCACACTTATCGGTACGCACAAATGTTGGCATGGTGCTTTCTCCTAATCTCACTTAAATGTGACTTTATTTTTAATCGCCATCGTGAAGACAACGAACTCTAAGTATTTAATATACCGGGATATACTCGGCATTATTCCTGATTCTGATTTCATCCTTGACCACCATCCAAGCGAGGATTAGCGGTAAAAATCTGAATTCTTTTCTCTCCTGAACCCTCCGGGCCTAAAGCAGTTACAACCCATGTAAAAGCCACTACATTTACCTACCCGGGCGGATAAACATAAAGAGTTGCAAGCAAAAGTGCCAAACAGTTCTTTGGAGGTCATCATAAAATAACTTTATGCTAATGTACTCATTGCAGTGATAGCGTACACTATGAGTATGACGTCAAGGTTTCATCCTGATATACAATTGATATATTACCTGCAATAACAATGAGATACGCATTACCACTCTCTATCATCCAATTAATGGCGCCAACACCATTTCACAGTGATACAGTTGGTTAATCCCGCCTCATCTATGCATAAGCAATTTGATAAATATCCTGAGAGCTGCATAAATCCACTCCAGGCAATGAGCAGGAGTCATTCACAACCATGAAAAATCCTGTTCCACCGCCAGCATTGGTGTTAATCGCCACCGACTGCCGGCACTGCCAGCCTGTACTGGATGCCCTTACCAGCCTGACCAAGGACGGGATTATAGGCCATCTTGAGGTAATCAACATTGCCCTGCATCCGGAAAAGGCCAGAGAGCTTGGAGTGAGATCCACCCCCTGGACCAGGATAGGGTTGTTTGAGCTAACCGGACGTTACAGCGAGGATGAGCTACGGCGTTGGGCCACTCTTGCCTCGACCGGTTCAGGAGCTGGCGCATACTTTACCCACCTTCTGGAGAATCGGAACCTGGATAAGGTTATCGATACGATCCAAAAACACCCTGACTCTATCGGTGGCCTGATTGACCTGCTGAAGGGTCTTGATACCCCCATGGCGGTACGCATTGGGGTTGGAGCTGCCATGGAAGAGCTGCAGGAGCACGACCTGCTTCTACCGGCCATACCCATGCTGATAGAGCTAACCATGTCAGACCGGCCCCAGATTCGGGCCGACGCCTGCCATTATCTCGGTCTTACCGGCAGCGCCGCGGCCATGCCGGCAGTGCAGAGTCTACTCATGGATCAGGACAGAGAGGTCAGGGAGATAGCTGCTGAGACCTTCGCCATCCTGGACAACAATTTATAGCCGCAGAAACAGCTCAGATTCGAACGTCAAGCCAGGCAAAGACAGTTGGAGCAGCCTGTGGCGAGATGGGATGAACAGATCACAAAAAGTTTATGCCCACCTGGAACAGTTTTTCCACCTCAGCAATACGGCGTCTATCCACCAGAAACAGGATCACATGGTCCTCTGACTCAATCACCGTATCGTGATGGGCGATAAGTACCTCCTCGCCTCTTAGGATCGCACCGATACTGGCTCCCTTCGGCAGCTTGATCTGCTCAATCGCCCTCCCCACAACCTTGGAGGAGGCCGAATCACCATGAGCCACCGCCTGAATCGCCTCCGCCGCTCCACGACGCAGGGAGTGCACCACCTCAACATCCCCGTGCCTCACATGGGCCAGGAGGCTACCGATGGTGGCGTGTTGCGGTGAGATGGCGATATCAATCGGGCCGCTCTGTACCAGGTCCACATATGACGGGCGGTTGATCAACGACATCACCTTGCGGGCACCCAGGCGCTTGGCCAGCATTGCCGATAGGATATTTGCCTCATCGTCGTTTGTTACTGCGCAGAAGACATCGGTGTCCTCGATATTCTCCTCTATCAGAAGGTCTTCGTCCGCCCCGTCGCCATGCAGCACGATACAGCTGTCCAGCTCTTCCGCCAACTGCTTGGAGCGCTGTTTTCCGCGGTCGATGATCTTGACCTGATAATCCTTCTGCAGCTCTAACGCCAAACGCCTGCCGATATTACCTCCACCGGCAATAATCACCCGTCTGAAGGGACGCTCCATCTTGCGCAGCTCGCTCATCACCGCGCGGATATTCTCAACCGCAGCAATGAAGAATACCTCGTCATCCACCTCAATCACGGTATCGCCTTCCGGCTGGATTGCATGCCCTTTACGGTAGATGGCTGCAACCCTGGCATCGACATTGGGCATATGGTCATACAGGGTCTTGAGTCTATTCCCCACCATCGGGCCACCATGATATGCCCTGACCGCCACCAGCCTTATCTTGCCTCCGGCGAAATCCAGCACCTGGAGTGCCCCGGGATACTCAATGAGACGAATGATATAGTCCGTCACCAGCTGCTCGGGACTGATCAACAGATCCACCGGCAGCACGCCGTTTCCAAACAGCTCCGGATAGGTGATAAATCCCTGGGACCTGACTCGCGCGATCTTGGTAGGGGTACGAAACAGGGTATAGGCGACCAGACAGGCCACCATGTTGGTTTCATCACTATTGGTTACCGCAAGGATCATGTCTGCATCTTCCGCACCGGCCTGTTTCAGCACATCCGGATATGCCGCATGTCCTTGTATCGTACGCAGGTCCAGGCGATCTTCCAGCCCATGCAGCAGATCACCGTTTTGATCAACGATCGTAATGTCGTTATCCTCCATAGCCAGATTTTCGGCTACAGAGGTACCAACCTGTCCCGCACCAAGAATGATTATTTTCATCTTATATCTACTGAATCTTTAAATAGGCAAACGATTTGTGTCCTGAGCGCCCCCAGAGACTACCAGTCAGCTTAAGACCTGTGTTATCCCATCACTACTTTTTGTCCTTAATCTCTATCCCCAGTGATTTTAGCTTACGATACAGGTGAGTCCTCTCCATCTCTGATTCAGCCGCAATCTTGCTCACATTTCCATTATGCTTGTCCAGCTGGTACTCCAGATATACCTTCTCAAACTGCTCCCGCGCCTGGCGCAATGGCTGATCAAACGAGAACAGACCTCCCACCTCAGCCATGGCGGATGCCGCCCTGCCGGCAACGGACATCTCAACCTCTTCCTGGGAAATCTCATCCCCGGCACCAAGTATGAGCAGGCGCTGAACCATATTCTTCAACTCCCTTACATTGCCGGGCCAGGTGTAGTTACGCAGGAAGTTCTGAGCCCCCATACTAAAACGTCTGTATTGGAGCTTCTCATGCGATACAAAATAGTCGATGTAGTAATTTAACAGCTCAGGGACATCTTCTGCATGTTCCCGCAGAGGAGGTATATTCAGCGGCACCACATTCAGATGGTAGAACAGATCCTCGCGAAAACGCTTCTCCTCTACCTCATGCTCAAGATCACGCTGGGTTGCAGCAATGATGCGTACATCAATTGCGACCGGCTCTGCGCCATCTACCCGCAGGAATGAACCGGTATCCAAGGCCCCAAGCAGTTGTGCCTGGGCCTCCAGATCCATGTCTGCCACCTCGTCTAAAAACAGAGTCCCACCCCGCGCCTGTTCCAGGGCTCCATACTGTATGCGCTCCCCTTTCTCACTACCGAACAGTTCGCGGGCCGAGTTACCAGGCGCTATGGCCGATACCCCCATATCCACAAACAGACCATCGCGACGCGCACTCTGGCTATGCAGATAACGCGCAAAGGTCTCTCTGCCGGAACCGGCTTCACCGGTGATAAGCACCCAGGAGTCATGCTGGGCGACTCGCTTCACCTGCTCGCGCAGTCTCTGGATGGCCTGGCTTTTTCCGGCGGGCTCTACTACGTGTTGTACATGCCGGCGCAGCCCCAGATTCTCCTGTTGCAGCTTATCCACCTCCAGGGCCCGCTCCACCGTTAATAGCAGTTTGGCCAGGGAGAGTGGTTTCTCCAGAAAGTCATAGGCGCCGAAACGTGTGGCCTCCACCGCCGTCTCTACAGTGCCATGTCCTGACATCATGATCACAGGACAGGGAAGACCGTCATCCTCGGCCCACTCTTTCAGCAGGGTTATCCCATCCACATCCGGCATCCAGATATCCAGTAAAACCAGGTCAGGCCGTCTATCGCGTAGGGCGCTACGCGCGGCAGCTCCGTTTTCAGCAGCCGTGACGGAATATGCCTCATCCTCCAGAATCTCTTTTACCATGCTCCTGATATCAGGCTCATCGTCTACCACCAGTATGTGAGACTGGCTCATCTCCTACTCCTCAATATCGTTGTTCTGCGTTGCGGATTTGTCATGTTGTACGTGCACAGCATGACTTTTTGCCACTTTATCCTTATCCAAACTCATCACCGGCAGACGAAATACCACCCGACCTCCGCCTTCGCTCCGGTTTTCTGCCCAGATCATACCCCCATGTTCCTCGATAATCTTCTTTACTATTGCCAGACCAAGCCCCGTCCCCTTGGCCTTGGTCGTTACATATGGCTCAAACAGATTGGTCATATTGTCAGCATTGAACCCTGGACCATCGTCGCACACCTCAAATTCCACGAACTGACAATCGGCCGCATATATCTGCCTGGTGCTGACCAGCACCTGCCCTCCACCATGCTCCAGCACCGCTTCCTGGGCGTTCTTTACCAGATTATGTACCACCTGGCGCATACGTACAGGATCGGCATCAATCTGCAGCTCTCCCGATGCCAGATCCGAGCTCAGCTCAATACCCGCAACTGTGTGGCGATAGAGTTCCAGCACCTCGGAGACGATCTCGTCCAGCACCAGAGGCTGGGTGGTCATCTTCGGAGGACGGGCATAATCTGAGAAGGCATTTACCATCTCCTTCATAGCCTCAACCTGCTGCACGATGGTGTGAGTGGAACGGTCGAGTACCGCAGCGGCATCCGGATCCATACTCCCCAGATATTTATGCCGCAGCCTCTCAGCGGCAAGCTGGATGGGAGTAAGAGGGTTTTTAATCTCATGGGCCAGTCGTCGCGCCACCTCACCCCAGGCCGAATCCCTTTGTGCCCTGATCAGGGTTGTAATGTCATCAAATACCAATACGTGGCCGATCTTATCTCCGCCACCCATCCCCAACATAGGCGTACTATGGCAATGCAATACCTGTCTCCCTTCACTGCCATATAGAATTATCTCGCTATGCCAATCCTGGCCTGTTTCTGACAGCGGATGGCGCAGCAGATCCACAAACTGTTGCATCTTCTGCGAGTGTTCAGACAGCAGATGCAGCTGTTTACCAATCATGCTGTCCATATCCGCCTGCAGGATCACGCTGGCCGCACGGTTAGCCGTCCTCAGATTGCCATCCGGATCAAAGGTCATAACCCCGGATGAGAGGTTTCCGAGGACCGTCTCCAGATAGGCGCGCTGAGACTCAACCTCCCGCTGACTCTTCTCGGCGATATCGCGGGCCTGGGCGATACGCATGGTCATGGTGTTAAACGAGGTAACAAGGGTACTGATCTCATCCTTGTGCTCGGGGACAGGCAACTGACCACTATAGTCCCCATCGGCCACCGCCTTGGTGCCCTCGGCGATGTTTGCCACGGGCGCCACCAGACGCATAGCGGTAAAAAAAGCGGCCCAGATGGCGGAGAGCATACTGAACAGCAGAACCAGCGCCAGGGTGAGGGTGAAGGTGTTTTTAATACTAACCCGCAGATAGGCCAACTCTTTGTAATGGTTGTAGGCCCGCTGTACCTTCTCCGTCAACTCACTTATGGTATCCGAGGTAGGATATAGTGCCTGCAGTATCATCGGGCGCACCACATCGGACACCACCACCCGGATGTTTAGCACAGAGAGATCTCCGATCGGTGCCAGACCTATATACCCATTGCCATCACGCACCTGCTGCAGAATAGACATATCCGGAGTATCGGGCACCAGCGTGGAGGGGTCAGCACTACTGCTGGTTATCACCACCCCTGACTTATCCATCAGCGTCAACTCTGAGGCACCATAGCGATCGCGCATCTCTTCCAGGGCGACGCTTAATCCCGCTACTGACAATTCGTCCAGCTCCGCCAATATCCTGTTGGTCGTACGCAGCCGTTCCCTGCGATGCAGGTCCAGTGATGCCTTACTCAGCCCCAGGGCATCCTCCATCGCTGCGTCTATCTTTACATCAAACCAATTCTCAATACCGTGCATCAGAAACTGCTGGGAATAGAAGTAGACCACAGACGCCGGCAGCAAAGACAAGGCAACAAAGATAACCACCATGCGCATGGTAAGGCGTGACCCCGAGTCGCGACGGCGATAGCGTTTGACCAAGCGCACCACATTCATCGCCACCAGGATAACCAGCAGCACCAACCCGACCAGGGTGAACAGTAGTAGTGGAATAAAGATACGGCCAAGGTCTTCCGTATTCTGGACCGCACCACTCATCAAGTGCAGCGAGACCAGCAACAGCACCAGAAGCACAACTACCGGAATCGCTCCGGCGGTAAAACGACCTAACGGCGAATTCGACATGAACGCCACTCACTGGATAGGTTCCAGGATGGTGATAGATAGGCCATGGGACGCAACGGTAGAGGAAGCGCATCGATATCCAGGGTGGCGCGCAACCCGACCCTATAGATCTTCCCCTTCTCCATTTGGCTATGTTTGATTACCGGCATCCCCTGGATATCCCCCAGGGCCGAGATTGCAACATCCCTGGTCACAAAACTCTGCGTGGAGTTATTCTGCAAATCGACGACCTGATACACCGAAGCCAGTGGATGAAAACGAATCTGATAACGCAGGCGGGAATCTGACAGGTCCTTCTCCCATACCCAGGCACCATCGCGCCTTACCTGCAGGTGAATCTCCAGGGTAAGCGGGACACCGTTCTGAAGCGCCTCCAGGGCCTTGTCAGAGAAAGCGAAATTGATGTTTGCATCCAGCACAAATGCGTCCGCGGTAGAGCGGCAGGTCTCGCTTTTGATCTTGAAATCTGACGCCAGCACCAGCCCAGGTAGCAGCAACAAGACAAACAGCCATGTCCGATACCCGGGTAAAAGAGTGCAATTTGTGTGTGGGGGAAAAGACAACCCTAACCCTTCCTTATGCTTGTTTGTCCAGATCATACATCAAAAATATGGCCATGACCGTATCGGACCAGGTTAATGCTTCTTGAGACGCGCATAGAAAAACCCATCCATCGAACCCTCTCCGGGCAGGATCTGTCGCCCTACGCTACGGGCATATCCCCAGGTGGCATGAATAGGCAGCTCCAACGCATCCCGGTTGTTAGACAGGAAACCCGCCACTTGTTTCTCGTTCTCCCGTGGCAACAGGGAACAGGTAGCATAAACCAGTACGCCGCCAGGCTTGAGCAGAGACCAGGCGGAGTGAAGTATACGCCCCTGCAGTTCGACCAGGGCAGCAATATCCTCCGGCCGCCGCAGCATCTTGATATCCGGGTGCCGCCTGATCACCCCGGTGGCAGAGCAGGGCACATCCAGCAGAATGCGATCATAGCTGACCTTCGCCCAGGCACCGTCCGGGTCAGCGGCATCCCCGCTATACAGCGTGGCGGTCAGACCAAGTCGCTCCAGGTTCTCCTCTACCAGCTGCAATCTGTCCGGGTCTATATCAACCGCGGTCAGGCTGAGATCTACCGGGGCAATCTCCAGGATATGGCAAGCCTTACCTCCGGGTGCCGCACACAGATCAAGCACCGCCTGACCCGGCTGCAGATCCAGAAGCTCGGCCGCAACTTGCGCTCCACCATCCTGTACCGACACCATCCCATCGGCGAACCCCGGCAACCCAAAAACCTCCTGCGGTCTATCCAGCACTATACCGGACATAACCCCGGGGATGGGGCTGGCCGCGATACCCTGCGCCTGCAATCTCTCCAAATAGCCGTCTCTGGAGCCACGCCCGAGATTTACCCTTAGACTCATGGGAGGGCGCTGGTTCAATGCCTCCAGGATTACCCGCCACTGCTGTGGCCAGGCCTTACGGATTGAACCCAATAACCAATCGGGACAGGATAGCTCCGTTGACTCATCCTCACCGATGCGTGCAATCAGATCATCCTGATTGCGAATCAGATTGCGTAGAACCGCATTAACCAGTCCTGAAGCCCAGGGTTTGCCCAACCCCCTGGCAGCCTCCACCGTCTCGGTTACTGCAGCGTGAGACGGCACCCGCATATAGAGCAATTGGTAGATGCCAATCATGATCAGCGCCAGCAGATCGCCATCCCGTCTCTTTAACGGCCGTTCCAGCAGATTACCGGCGATCCAGCGCAGGCGCAGCCACCAGCGCAATACGCCATAGCACAGCTCCTGCACCAGGGCCCGCTCCTTCTCCGGCACCTCAGCCAGCCTGAGTGAGAGCGTATCTGAGAGAGAGCGCCCCTCCACAACCTGGCAGATGATGCGGGCAGCCAAGACCCTGGGAGAGTCACAACCCCCTCCGATACTATCTTCAGGCGATTTTTTATGTTGCTGGCGCGATCTAACCAAGCATCACCCCGTGCATGGCATGGGCATGCAAAAAATCAGCGGCATTCATGGCGCGCTTTCCGGGCAGTTGCAGACGCTTTATCCGCAACAAACCATCTCCTGTCGCAACATCTATTCCCTCATTGCCACAGGCCGTGACCCTCCCTGGCGCCGCGCCGCCTCCACCTGGAAGAGGCTCCGCCTCCCAGATCCGCAGCACCTTATCTGCAAAGATGGTCTGGGCCACAGGCCAGGGATTAAAGGCCCTTACCTGGCGCCCCAGCTCTTGCGCACTAAGCGGCCACTCCATGACTGCCTCAGACTTATTCAGCTTGGCCGCATATACCGCCAGGCTATCATCCTGCGCCTGCGCCCTGAGAGTGCCGGCGGCAATACCCGGCAAGGCCTGCAACAACGCCTCGGCACCCAGTAATGAGAGTCGGTCATGCAGGGTTCCGCCTGTCTCTTCTGCTGCAATCGGGCAGTTCTTTTTAAGCAGCATAGGGCCGGTATCCAGCCCCGCCTCCATCTGCATAATGGTAATCCCGCTCTCGCTATCTCCCGCCAGGATGGATCGCTGAATCGGTGCAGCCCCACGCCAGCGCGGCAGCAGAGACGCATGGATATTGATACACCCCAGGCGCGGCGTCTCCAACACCCTTATGGGAAGTAGCAGGCCATAGGCCACCACTACCATCAAATCCGCACCCAACTGCTCCAACTGCTGCAGATCCGCTTCCCCCCTGAAGTTGTTCGGTTGAAACACCGGAATAGAGTGCTCCAATGCAAGCCGTTTTACCGGACTGGCGGTCAACTTCCGCCCCCTGCCGGCAGGACGATCCGGCTGGGTGTAGACGGCAATCACCTTATGCTCTGATCCAAGCAGAGCGGTTAGGGGTGGTACGGAAAAGTCGGGTGTACCAGCAAAGATAATATCCAGGGATTTAGTCACTCTTGTTCCTTATGCCCGGCGGCGCAATATCCTGCCGAATGAAGGCGCCAGCCGGTGAAGTGGTGCGTTAGAGGTTATGCCTCGGCCAGGCGCGCCTCTTTTTCAAGTTTTTTTCTGATACGCTGCCGTTTCAAGCCAGAGAGATAATCGATGAACAGCTTGCCATCCAGATGATCCACTTCATGCTGAATGCATACTGCCAGCAGACCATCAGCCTCCAGCTCTATCCGCTCCCCGTTCTTGTCCTGAGCCTTGACCCGGACGCGTTCGGCCCGAGTAACCTTCTCATAAACCGATGGTACCGAGAGGCAACCCTCTTCAGACTCCTCCTCGCCCTCCCGCTCGATGATCTCGGGATTGACCAGACACAAAGGCTGATCACGCTCCTCCGACACATCGATGACCACCAACCTCCAGGGCACTCCGACCTGGGTAGCTGCCAGACCAACCCCGGAGCAGTGATACATGGTTTGCAACATACTGTCGGCAAACTCGCGTAGTTTATTATCAAATTCCTCTACCGGTTTGGCTTGATTCCTCAATCTTGGATCCGGGAAATGCAGAATTTCAAGTATTGGCATCAGGTCTCCATTATCTAAACTATTACAGACATTCATTAATAAATTGACGGTATTGTTCCGTAGCCTGATAAAAAAATCACGTTAAAAACCGTACATTCCCTGTTTACTGGACACATTAAACCCGGATAGAGTTCTCAAATTATGCTATTAAGGCATGAACAGTTAAGAAATATAGGTTATAGTATAGATTAGAAATATGCGCTAACATCCTGATGATACAGGATTCTATAGTGCATATTCTGCCATGAACCATAAAATTTTTGGAACCAAAACAAATTACTAATTCACTGCAAAGGGATCACCATGCCAAAGTCTCTACGTAAGCTTGCCGGCTTTTTCTTGGGCCTGATCTTTTCCTGTTCCGTCTTTGCTGCGGGGCAAGTCACCCTAAATCCGAATCATCCAGATCGTTATGTCGTGGTCAAAGGCGACACCCTTTGGGACATATCTGCAAGGTTCCTGAATGAACCATGGCGCTGGCCCGATGTATGGCAGGCCAATCCTCAGATCGCCAATCCCCACCTTATATATCCGGGAGACACCCTGGTCCTGAGCTTCGTAGACGGCAAGCCCCAGATCAGTGTAGCAAGCGATGGTAATGCGGCGGCAGCTGATGACTCTGCAGCCAAAGGTTCTACGGTAAAACTGGAGCCCAGGGTCCGCACCACTGAAATACCCAAGGCCATCCCGGCCATCCCTATAGATGCCATCCAGCAATTTCTGACCAGACCGTACGTTGCAAGCAAACGGCAGCTGGACCTTGCACCCTATGTGGTGGAGTTTTCCGATGAGCACATCACGGGAGGCCCGGACATCAAGGCCTACGTGCGCGCAATCCGGGGAGGAAACAAAACAAAATTCGATATAGTTCGCCCAGGCAAGCCGTATCGTGATGCACGTACCGGAGAGATACTTGGATATGAGGCGCAGTTCATTGCCTCTGCAGAACTGCAGCGTACCGGTGATCCCGCTACTGTTCTGATCACCAGATCTGAGTTGGAGGCGATAAAAGGAGACCGCCTGATTCGGGCAACCGAGGACAAGCCCCTCGCAACATTTTTTCCCAGCCCACCGAAAAGGGGTGTTAATGGCAGCATCATCGCCGTGTTGAACGGAGTGAGTCAAATTGGGCAATATAATGTGGTTGTGGTAGATCGTGGGCAGAAGGACGGCCTTGAAACTGGAAACGTCCTGGCCATAGATCAGAAAGGCGAATTGGTACGGGATACAGTGACCGAAATCAGCAGCGATAAAGTAAAACTACCTAACGAGAGGGCAGGTACTCTGATGATTTTCCGCACCTTCCCCAGAGTCAGTTTTGGTCTGGTAATGGGTGCAACCAAGGCCTTGCATGTAAATGACATAGTACACAATCCCTGATCATTTTAAGTGGCCTTGATCAGCTAACGGAGTAGCAGCATTGAGGAGGATAGTGTTCTGCAACAGCAGTCGGTGGAGTTGAAATATTGGCTGGCACTGCTGCATGCCCCAGGCATCGGCAGTGTCAGCTTCAATCAGCTTATAGCAACCATCGGAAGCCCAAAACTTCTGTTTGAAGCCCCCGCATCCAGATTTCCTGCCTGGGGAGTGAAGGAAAATCTAAAGAGGTACCTGCGCAATCCCGACTGGGAGGCGGTCGAGAATGATCTGCTCTGGGCCGAGCAACCTGCCAATCACCTGCTAACCCTGCAGGATCCAAACTACCCTGGTCTGTTGCGGGAGATACCCGATCCACCGCCACTGCTCTTCGTGCATGGCGACCCTGAGGTGCTGCACACCCCGCAACTGGCTATGGTTGGCTCCCGCAATCCCAGTGCGTCCGGGAGCGAAACTGCCAGGGAGTTCGCATATCATCTCGCCACATCCGGGCTCAGCATAACCAGCGGACTTGCTCTTGGTATAGATGGGGCCAGCCATGCAGGGGCCCTAGATGCGGGCGGCATAACCATAGCTGTTACCGGGACCGGGCTGGACCGGGTCTATCCCGCCAGTCAGCACGACCTTGCCCACAGAATCGCAGAGCAGGGGGCCCTGGTTTCAGAGTTTCCGCCACAGACCCAAGTCAAACCCAGCAACTTCCCACGCCGTAATCGCATCATCAGCGGACTCGCACTTGGCACCCTGGTGGTAGAGGCCGCACACCAGAGCGGCTCACTGATAACCGCACGTCTGGCCTCCGAGCAGGGACGTGAGGTATTTGCCATACCGGGATCTATCCACAACCCAATGGCGCGCGGCTGCCACCGGCTAATCCGCCAGGGGGCGAAACTGGTTGAGACCGCCAGCGATGTCCTCGAGGAACTGGCCCCACTACTTCGGGAGCTGCAGCCCCTTTCTACTCAAAGAGCCCAGGAGGCCATTGAGCCTCAGTATGAATTGGATGCAGAGTACCAACTGTTACTAAAGTGCATGGGATTTGATCCTGCCCCCATTGATCTGCTAATTGAGCGTAGCGGATTGACTGCAGAGGTGGTTTCATCCATGCTGATTTTGCTTGAGCTTGAAGGTCATGTATCATCTGCGCCCGGCGGAATCTACTGCCGCACTGGAAAGAGCGTACTTAATACCGGCCAGCCCGTACCTGGAACAGACGGAGTGGCACAAACCGATCTAGGCTGAATTAAATGAACGAAAATGTAGTCGATATCCTGATCTATCTCTATGAAAATTATATGGATAGCGACCAGTTCGGCCCTACCAATCAAGCCGAGCTGCACGATGAGCTGGTCGCAGCCGGCTTTCCTGAAAAGGAGATATTTAAGGCATTTGAGTGGCTGGACGACCTGGCACTCCAGCGGGATTCCGGCAACCTTCGTCCCCAAACCGGGCACTCAATCAGGATCTATACCGATCAGGAAATCAGCCGCATGGATCTGGATTGCCGCGGACTGCTGCTGTTTCTGGAGCAAAACAATATCCTGGACCAGGCCAACCGTGAATTCGTAGTCGAACGCGCCATGGCCCTGGACTCCAATATTATCAAGGTAGATGACCTTAAGTGGGTCGTGTTAATGGTGCTGATGAACCAACCGGGACAGGAGACAGCATTTGCCCAGATGGAAGATCTAGTCTATAACGACCAGCCAGTATATCTTCACTAAGCTTAACTATTTGCTTCGAATGGCCGTTAACTGAGTACTTACAACCCACAACCGATCAATTTGATCCAAACAACCAATCACATACTGGCAGCTAATCAACACCCCTCATGAATCTGGTCATAGTCGAATCACCCGCTAAGGCAGGAACCATCAAAAAATACCTGGGAAAGGGATTTGAGGTCCTTGCCTCCTACGGCCACGTGCGCGATCTGATCCCAAAGTCTGGGGCGGTAAATCCGGATAATGGCTTTGAGATGAAGTACCAGGCAATAGAGCGAAATGAGCGCCATGTTCAGGCCATAGTCAAGGCCTTGAAGAAGGCAGACACCCTCTATCTTGCAACCGATCCGGACCGTGAGGGCGAAGCCATCTCCTGGCATCTGCTGGAACTGCTGAAAAGCAGACGCCACCTGAAGGACAAGACAGTACACCGTGTGGTATTCAACGAGATAACCAAAAAGGCAGTACAGGATGCCGTCGCCAATCCAAGGGAAGTATCCATGGATCTGGTGAATGCTCAGCAGGCTCGACGTGCGCTGGATTACCTGGTTGGTTTCAACCTATCGCCGCTGCTATGGAAGAAGATCAGGCGCGGTCTATCGGCCGGCCGGGTACAGAGCCCAGCCCTGCGTATGATCGTAGAGCGGGAACAGGAGATTGAGGCCTTTAACAGCCGCGAATACTGGTCCATTGAGGCGGATCTGCTCAAGGAAAAACAGGGGTTCAGCGCTAAACTTACCCATTATCAGGATACCAAGCTGGGTCAGTTCAGCATCGTCGATAGCGACAGCGCAAAGGATGCAGAACAGCAGTTGCTAACCATCGCCGCAGGTAAACTGCAGGTAGACAAGGTACAGAAAAAACAGCGCAAGCGTAATCCGGCCGCACCCTTTACCACATCCACCCTGCAGCAGGAGGCCGCGCGCAAGCTCGGATTTACCGCCCAGCGCACTATGCGCACGGCGCAACAGCTATATGAGGGTGTAGACACCGGCGCCGGTGCAACCGGCCTTATCACCTATATGCGTACCGACTCGGTGAACCTGTCAGATGAGGCCCTGATTGAGATCCGCAACTTTATCACTGAGCGTTTCGGAGCAGATAATCTGCCAGCCAAACCGCATCAATACAAGACCAAGGCAAAGAATGCCCAGGAGGCACACGAGGCGATTCGCATAACCTCAGTGGAGCGCACCCCAGAAACCATAAAGGCACACCTGTCCAAAGACCAATTCAAGCTATATGAATTGATCTGGAAACGCACCCTGGCCTGCCAGATGATCCATGCCACTATCAACACTGTGACTGCGGATCTCAGTTGTGGAGCCGGGAACATATTCCGCGCCAATGGATCCACCATCGCCAATCCCGGGTTCATGGCCATCTACATGGAGGATGTGGATGACGCGAAAAGGGGCAGCGATGACGAAAAGATCCTGCCGCCACTGGTGGAAGGAGAGGCGATAGAGTTGCAGGCCATACGCTCGGAACAACATTTCACCGAGCCGCCGCCAAGATATAGTGAGGCCAGTCTGGTCAAGGCTCTGGAAGAGCATGGCATAGGCCGCCCCTCCACCTATGCCTCCATCATCTCGACCCTGCAGGATCGCGAGTATGTGGAGCTGGAGAAGAAACGCTTCCACCCAACCGATGTTGGCCGGGTGGTAAACAGATTCCTGACCAACTATTTTACCCGTTACGTTGACTACGGCTTTACCGCTGATCTGGAAGACAAGCTGGACGCGGTCTCCCGGGGTGAAGAGGAGTGGATTCCACTGCTGGAAAAATTCTGGGCCCCGTTTAAGGATCAGATAAACCATACCGAGGAGCACGTCAAACGCAGTGACGTAACCCATGAGGCCATGGACGAGGCCTGCCCACAATGCGGCAAACAACTCTCCATACGTCTGGGACGCCATGGCCGTTTTATTGGCTGCACCGACTATCCGGAATGCGACTACACCAGAGATCTGAACGGCGACGGCAAAGAGGCTGAGGCCCCTGAGATTGTTGAGGGCAGAAAATGCCCGACCTGCAACTCGGATCTGATAATAAAACGCGGCAAGTATGGCAAATTCATCGGCTGCTCAAGCTATCCTGACTGCCGTTACATCGAGCCACTGGAAAAGCCCAAGGACACCGGGGTCACCTGTCCTAAGTGCAACAGTGGCAGCATGATGCAGCGCAAATCAAGACGCGGTAAGGTCTTCTTCTCCTGCTCCGGCTACCCGGACTGTGATTATGCCACCTGGAACGAGCCGATCGCAGAACCATGCCCGAGCTGCGGCTGGCCCATCCTCACACTCAAAACCACCAAACGCAAAGGTACCGAGAAGGTGTGTCCGCAACAGGACTGCTCCTTCAGCGAACCGGTCGAAGAGTAGCCGCTGACCCAGCATCCAGATTTACACCGCCATGGCTAAGTCACCCTATTTTCTGCTGCAACTGGTAGTCTTTGCCCTGGTCTCCGCCTCATTTACCAATATCTACATAACCCAACCGGTATTGCCTGTACTGCAAAATGAGTTTTCTGCCGATCTGGTTCAGGTCTCCTTCACCGTATCGGCAGTCATCCTCGGCATTGCCATCTCCAATCTGCCATTTGGCATCCTCTCCGACAAGGTGCAGATCCATCCTATTCTTCTGACTGGCGGCCTGGCTGTAGCCATAGCCGGTCTGGTCTGCGCCTACACCGACAGCCTTGCTGTTTTGATTGGGGCGCGCTTTGTCCAGGGCCTGTTTATCCCCGCGCTTACTACCTGTCTCGCCGCCTATCTTGCCCGCACCCTCCCCATTGAACGACTGAGTGTGGTGATGGGATCTTACGTCTCCGCAACGGTTCTTGGGGGACTGGGGGGGAGGCTTCTGGGAGGCTGGATCCACCCGCCACTGCACTGGCGTTATGCCTTTGTTTCGGCCTCGATAATGATCCTTATAGCAACCTACATAGCCCTGCGGGCACTACCCAAGACCACAGCCCCCGACAAAACAGGAAACAACTCCTCCGGTTTTTTACACCTACTGGGTCGCTGGGATATATTTCGCATCTATCTCTGTGCCAGCGGCAGCTTCGCCATCTTTTCGGCCATATTTAATTATCTGCCGTTCAGACTCACGGAACAGCCTTTTGCCTTTTCCACCGAGATCACCACCCTGCTGTACATGGTGTACATAGTCGGGATATTTATGGGGCCGCTCGCCGGGCGCTTCAGCAACCAGTTTGGCAGCGGCAACACCATGTTGGCCGGGGTTATAGCCATGTTATGTTCCCTGCTGCTGATAATGCAGCCGTACATTCCGGCTGTTATCGTTGGACTGCTCGGCATCTGTGCCGGATTTTTTACTATTCACTCAGCTGCGGTGGGGGCACTCAACCGAAGGCTCACCAGTGGTCAGGGCCGGGCCAACGCCCTCTATGTTATGTTCTATTACCTGGGCGGCTGGCTGGGGATCACCGGATCTGGCTATGCCTACGCCCTTAAGGGATGGGATGCAGTAATCTATATCTGTATCTCCTTGTTATTCATCCCCTTGGGTGTTGGCGTCAGTGAACGCATGGCGCGTAAATACTAGCCTAAACCCACAAAATCCGGTATCTTCCTCCCCCTTTCCATACATATTCGGGACATGGAGTTATGAATCAGCCATTTGTAGCCGTTCTGATGGGGTCAGATTCAGACCTGCCGGTACTTCAATCGACCCTGGAAGTGCTCAGATCACTTGAGATCGCCTTCGAGGTGAAGATCACCTCTGCCCACAGAACCCCGGAAGTTACTAACTCCTATGTAACCGATGCTGACGCACGTGGTTGTTCGGTGTTTATTGCCGCCGCCGGTCTGGCTGCCCACCTGGCGGGAGCAGTGTCGGCCGCCACCTTGAAGCCGGTAATCGGCATCCCTCTTGATAGCGGACCACTGCAGGGTATGGACGCCCTTCTGTCTACAGTTCAGATGCCTGGCGGTATCCCCGTGGCCACGGTAGCCGTGGGTAAAGCGGGCGCCAAGAATGCTGCCTATCTGGCGGCCCAGATTCTTGCCCTGTCTGACCCTGATCTAGCCAAACGCATCCGGACCGAACGCGAGAAAACAGCTGCAGGCGTTATCGCAGCAGACCAAAAACTTCAGGCTGAGCTAGACAGGTAAAAAACCGGGTTCGGTAACCACCTCATATATGCCAGATAGCCACATCCACCCCTGGAAACTACGTGAAGCTGTGCGTTGCTTTCGGCATGGTGGCATTATCGCCTACCCCACCGAGTCTATGTATGGGCTTGGCTGCAACCCCTTGAACTGGCATGCGGTTAAGCGTCTGTTACAACTTAAACAGCGCCCGGTCGAGATGGGATTGATTCTGATTGCAGCTGATTTCGCTCAGCTGCGTCCCTTCGTAAAGCCCATCTCGGATGAGAAGATGCAACCGATACTGGATAGCTGGCCAGGGCCGAATACCTGGCTACTGCCGGCAGCCGATGGCCTCCCGTTTTGGCTTAATGGCGAACACTCTACTCTGGCGGTACGGGTGACAGACCACCCCATAGCCGCGACCCTGAGTGTGGCCTGTGGTTTACCACTGGTATCCACTAGCGCAAACCTGAGAAACCGCAGTCCGGCACAAAACCCCACTCAGGTTCGTGCCAGATTCGACGGCAAATCTGTATATATACTTAATGGCCGAACCGGAGGGAGGAGAGCTCCATCCACAATAAGGGATGCAGAGACGGGAAGAGTCATCCGGGGATAAGATAAAAGAAAGCCCACCGTTTGCCGGGTGGGCTGAGGGCGCCACTAGGTGACGCTAACGGAGGATCATCTAATTCAAGCCTATTGCAACCTGAAACTGTACTAAACCGTCAACTTCGCTAGCTCTATCGGCACTTTGATGGAAAACTTTAGCCATGAATTTGGCATTTCCCAATATTTTGACACACGCCCGGCCCTTATATCGCACAATTTATACGCGCTACCTGGCGGCTTTACCGATCAGAACCACCGATAATGGAACCTAGATATGCAAAATGAACTGATTGAACTGGAGACCAAACTGGCATTCCAAGAGGATACGATCCAGGCCTTAAACCTCACGATAGCAAAGCTGCACCAGGAGATATTCGCGATCAAAGAGGATGTCAGCGAGCTTCAGACCCAGTTCCGCGCCCTGGCCCCCAGCCTCACTCCGGGTATAGTGGACGAGCCACCGCCGCACTACTAGCAGGACGGCTAAATTCTGCTGGAAACACCCATCTGGAGGTCCAGAATAAAAAACGGCCGCTGCTGCGGCCGTTTCGCTTTGAGAAACAGAGCAAAGGTTAAGACTTTTGCTTACCTCCGGCGCGATTCATTGCAGTAAGCCGTTTGATCAGGCCCTCCATGCCACCGCGGCGTATCTCCATATTGAAACTGTTGCGGTAGTTAGTTACCAGACTGATGCCATCGATCCTTACATCGTATACCTTCCAGCCCCCTCTCTCCCTATGCAACTTATATATCACGGATACAGGATTTGCGCCTGAACGGGTGACCTTGGTGCGCACAGATACATCACTGGCTGAACCAGTCTGACTCATGGGCATGTGGCGCAGTTCCCAATTATTAAACTCACTGAACGCAGTGGCATAGGTACGGATCAGCAGGCGCTTAAACTGGGCGGAGAACCTGCTTCTCTGTCCGGCGGATGCATTTTTCCAGTGGTTCCCCAACACCAGATAGGAAACACGATGAAAATTGATGTAGGGTGACAGGGCGTTGTCGACCAATCCATATATTCGTCCAGGATTGGATTTAATGCTCTTTCTATTCTGTTTCAGAACCGCCTGTAGACGATCAGAGACCTTCTGGATAACCGCCTGTGGGGCAGTTAGTTTCTGTGCCAGAGCCGGCTGAGGCAAGATAACCACCAGAGATAACAGCAGTGCCAGATGCAGCGGCCAGCGAATTTTAGTAGGTGTGGATAGTTCCATATTGTGATCTCCAATCTAATTATTATAGCCATTCTCCCTATGGAGCCAGGCCAGTTCTTATTGTTAAAGGAGGCTCTGAAAAATCTGACTCAGATATTCCTAATAGTGCATATATCCTTGGGCAGCCGGCATCCTGTTCTGTTCCATATAACCGATCCGGAGCAGGCACCGGAAGATAAATCTAGCACCAAAATAACAGTAGACCAAATCCGACTAATTGCACATTTTTTATCCCAAGAGGAGCTTTGCGCTTATATACTACCTCTTCCTGGGGTATCTTATAACGCATAAAGTACACACAGGTAACCGGAGACCTGACCATGCAAGACGATATGACATTTAACCCAAGCTTTCCCAACATCCGCATGCGACGCATGCGCAGAGATGATTTCTCCCGCCGCCTGATGCGCGAGACCGAGATCACCCCGGCAGATTTCATCTATCCGGTATTTGTACTTGAAGGCACAGAAAGGCGCGAAGCGGTCGGTTCCATGCCTGGGGTGGAGCGCATGAGCATAGACCTGCTGGTGCGGGAAGCAAAAGAGATACATGCCCTAGGAGTACCTGCTATCGCCATATTTCCGGTCACCCCTGCAGATGCAAAATCCGAGGACGCCCGCGAGGCGTACAATCCAGATGGCCTGGCTCAGCGTGCGGTACGCGCACTCAAAGAGGCGATTCCGGAACTCGGCGTAATGACCGACGTGGCCCTGGACCCATTCACCACCCATGGTCAGGATGGATTGATTGATGCGTCCGGTTACGTGATGAATGACGAAACCGTTGAGGTGCTGGTGCAACAGGCGGTCTCTCACGCCGCAGCCGGTGCCGACATTGTGGCCCCATCTGACATGATGGATGGCCGCATCGGCGCAATCCGCCATGCCCTGGAGGGCAAGCAACAGATCCACACTCGTATCATGGCCTACTCAGCAAAATATGCCTCCAGCTTCTACGGCCCTTTCCGCGATGCCGTAGGCTCCGCCGCTAATCTGGGTGGCGGTAACAAATACACCTATCAGATGGATCCGGCCAACTCAAACGAGGCCCTGCGTGAGATTGCGCTGGACCTGCAAGAGGGCGCGGACATGGTGATGGTAAAGCCCGGCATGCCCTACCTGGACATAGTGCGCCGAGTTAAGGATGAGTTCGGCGCACCCACCTTTGTCTACCAGGTGAGCGGCGAGTACGCCATGCTGATGGCGGCTGCCCAGAACGGCTGGCTGGAGGAAAAAGCGGTGGTGATGGAATCCCTTCTCTGTATCAAACGCGCCGGAGCTGACGGCATCCTCACCTATTTCGCCAAGAGAGCGGCCCAGTGGCTGAACGCCTAGAGTAGCGCATGACCGACAGATATGCCGTTATCGGCAACCCGATTGAGCACAGCAAATCGCCCCTGATCCATCGCGCCTTTGCCGCGCAGACCGGGGAAGATCTGGAATACAGCCGCATCCTGGCGGAACCCGGCCATTTCAATCAGGCCGTCTCCGACTTTCTGGCCTCCGGGGGCAAAGGGCTGAATATCACAGTACCGTTCAAGGAGGATGCCTGGAGACTGGCCGATGAACGCAACGAACGTGCCGAGGCCGCCGGAGCGGTAAACACCCTGATCCTGCTGCCGGACGCGCGCCTGCGCGGCGACAACACCGACGGTGTCGGGCTAATTCGAGATTTGAAGTCAAACCACGGTTGCCATCTGTCCAACAAGGAGATACTGCTGCTGGGGGCCGGAGGGGCCGCCCGCGGGGTACTCAGGCCACTATTGGATGAACACCCAAGCCGACTAGTCATTGCCAACCGTACCGCTTCCAAGGCAACTACACTGGTAGGCGCCTATAAAGATGAAGGTGATATCAGCGGCTGCGGACTGGATCAGTTGCAGGAAGACTCATTCGATATCATCATCAATGCCACCGCGGCAGGGCTGAAGGATGAGGTTCCGGCCATCCCGGATAATATCCTGCGCCCCGGCGGCTGGACCTACGACATGCTGTACGGGGACAGGCCCACCGCCTTCATGCGCTGGGGCATGGAACATGGGGCCGGCCATGCCCTGGGCGGGCTGGGCATGCTGGTGGAACAGGCGGCGGAGTCATTCTACCTGTGGCGCGGAGTGCGGCCGGATACCGCCGCAGTCATCGAACAACTTCAAGGGAAAAGACAGGAGGAGAGATGAAATACCTACACACTATGCTGCGGGTAAGAGATCTGGAGAGTGCGGTAAATTTTTATACCAGAGTCCTTGGCTTTTCCGAGGTGACACGCAGTGAACATGCTGATGGGCGCTTTACCCTCTGTTTTCTGCGGGCCGGCGCTGACCCCGACAGCGGACCCATGCTGGAGCTGACCCATAACTGGGACACAGACGACTATGATAATGGCAACGCCTATGGCCACATGGCCTACAAGGTAGAC
>JBNKDM010000008.1:0-64457 GCA_050288245.1 Sedimenticolaceae bacterium | reverse complement strand
CCTCAGGGGTTTTGGCCAGATCACCCAGACGAGAGAGCTCATCAGGTATCTTCTGATCATCACTCAAGTTGTCCGGGAAGTTGGCGAGTATCCTGCCGGCCAGGGAGATGTCACGGGTCTCTACGTCAACCCCTGCCGCCCCGGTAAACTTCTGGACTATTGGCAGAAAAGAGTAGGTCGCCAGTGCCGGCGCTTCATCAGTCTTTGTCCAAATTATTTTTGACATGTTATTTCCTCAGATTAAGGATTGATAAATAAGCATCTCTGAAAGGCGTAACTGTTGCACCGGTCACTCTGCCCCCGCCCCTTCCGGCAGAAGGGGCAGAGGATAGTGACCTCATATCAGATGTATGTAAAGACCTTGGAACCAACCTGGATTTGGTGTCTCAACAGCGTTGCTAGGCGCAACGGTAGTTGCCGTATCCAGTTGACCATATTCAGCCTACGTAACTGCACTTACTTGCTGCTGTCCGGGTATCCATATTGCGACCGCGGTTGGTGTGATCATCAATCTCCGCAGCACTGCCGACCATGCGTCCGAACAGGAAGGTGGTGAAGGCGGCTGACTCCATGGCAGCATCGCTGATCTCACCATCCATGTAGGGCTTCCACAACATCTTCAGCAAGATCACGGCGATCACGGCGTCGATGTTGACGCAGTAGACGTTGCGGCTGACACCGGTCTGATGCAGGGCCTTCACCAACTCATGATAGAAATCCAGGAAGATATTGTAGTCTCCGTTTTCCGTCAGCAGGTTGTTAACAAATACCTCACGTGGATCAAAGTTGACATCCTCATCCTTGAATACCGGATGGTTGATGCAGGGGATCTTGTCATATGAGATATTCCCCTCGGCCTTGGCCTTGGTCTTATAGGCCTTGTACTCTTTGGCGTATTCGATCGCCATGGCCTTGAGATCCATGCCATGCTTCGGGTTGCCAGGCTCCTTGAGACCGCTGTCTTTAAAGCGGTCCAGCAGAAATGAGATGGCCTCGAAACCGTTACCGCCATGGGCGTATCCGGTGTGGGTCAGGAAACCGATATAGCCCTTGTTCACCTGAACACGATCCGGTGCCTCCGGGCCGTCTGCGCTGACCGCGCCTTTGGCTCCCTGGGCCGAGATGGTGCCCGGGCCATTGGAGATGATCAGTCCCAACAGTACTGAAAATCCCAGTCTCTCCACATCGGTCGGACGTCGTCCCAGCAGTGCCAGATGCGCCGTCTCGGTAAAGCTCCAGCTGCTCATAAGCTCACTGTTTGCTACCCCGCAGAAGCTCTCCTTGGTCTGGGCATCAGCGCTGGCGGCAGAGCCGATCAGGGTGCTGAATATCCTAAAATGCCAAGGCATGTTGGCGATGGTGGTGACAGTAAGGCGTTTGCGCATCAGGGCCGGCCAGGCCAGATGGGTGGTGATTGCGGCTACCAGCACATTGCAGCTTAGCTTGCCACTACTCTTGCTTGCCAGTGCCTGCAGAAAGTCGATAAAGACAGAGTTTGCCCCTCTTGCAGCAATAGCGGCAAGCATGGCATCTCCACAGGTGCAAGGGGTATCGCTGAGGAAGACCTCCTTATCGGCCTGTTCCAGTTGGGTGCTGAAATCGAACTTACTATCACCAGGATTTTCCAGGCCGCTCTTCTTGAACAGATTCATCAGGGTGGTAGCGGCCTTGCGGGAAGCTTCGAGCTGATTTGGTCCTACCATGGCCACAGCAGCGGCCAGGGCGGTGTTGGGACTGTTGCCTGCCGCGCGGGCAGCATCCGCCGCTGTCAGACCAACTTTGCCGTTCTGGTTCAAGAAGCCGTTAAGTGCCACGTTGGCCAGGGCAATACCGTTATCATCCGTGTATTCGCGAATCAGACTCTGTACAAGATTCTCTTCAAATGAGTGGGTAGAGGTATCCAGCACGGTGGTGCCGTGGACCCGGGTAACCTGGGTCTTGGGGTCCATCATGGAGGCGCCGGATGCATCCTTCATGGTTTGACGCGGGAAGACAGCGCCAACCTGTTCGCTGAGGGCGGCAATCTGCTGATTGTAGGGGGCTACGGCCTCTACCACCTCCGGGTTAAGGAAATCCGGCACATCTATGCCATGGGTGTTGCTGAACCAGCACTTCATCGAGAGGTTACCCACCGGCTCGAAGTCAGGTTTGATCCCACGCTTGGCCATCACAGCGCTCATAGCGGCAGGGATGTGGGCGATGTTAACCACCACGGCACCCTTTTCGGAGCAGACGGGATTCTCCGGGGTGAATATTTCATCCACCCCAAACTTTTGCATGAACCACTCCTCCTTGGCTGCGGCATTATCCCCGGAACCGGCGATGGCGCCGGCGTGACCGCAGGCCTTGGTCAGCTTGGCCTTCCAGCGGCCTACCACACAGGCGACCACCGGCTTGGTAAATTCGAGATCCCTTTCATAGTAACCACCTGGCTCAATGTACATGACACCGGCCTGGGAGCGATCATCGTTATGAAAGGCGTGGGTCCACTCCTGGGCAGCGTAGTGGATATAGACGTCTTTGCCCGAAGAGAGGGAGACGGTGCTGCCCCAGCCTGCAGTGGTCAAATAAACTGCGATGGTGGTGGTGAAGTTTCCGGAATTGGAGTAGATGGCCACTGATCCTGGCATCAAAGACTCTTCCGGTGCGCTGCCACCCAGGGCGCCGCCCAGACGGACATGGTTATGTGCGTCAGCCAATCCCAGGCAGTTGCCACCGAAGATATCTATGCCATGCATCTGGCCCATGGCGCGGATTACACGTGAATCACGCACCGGAACCTTTTCGGTGAGGATGATGATCTTCTTCAGTTTTCTATTTACCCGGATGGCCTCAATCACGCCATCGCGTACACCGGATGGTGGCAGATATACCACCACCGTGTTGAATTCATGGCCGGCCTCGATCGCCTCAGCAACATTATCATATATAGGTATATCACCGATGCCGGTTTTCATCACTGAGCCGGAACGGCCTGGTGCTGTGCCGCATACCACATTGCCACCGGAGTAGGTGTGGCTGGTGGGGGTTACCCCGCGGCTCTCACCACCGGTTATGTTGAGTACACAAACGCGATCTTCCTTGGTGGCAAGCTCACTCAGAGAGTTAATGCCCACGTAGTAGTGGGGAAACTGTTCTACGCCTTGGGGATGCATGCTTAGGTCCTCTCTGTTTCTTTGGTTTTAGTTGTTGCTACAGGGGTGATGCCAAGCTTGTCTGCGATAAGCTTGCGACCGCCTTCCCGCATCCATTTGTCCACGCTCTGGGCATAGTTCACCACCTCACTCATGGCCGAGTCGTGGCCGAACATCTGGTAAGGCAGCCCAAGGGAGTCCAGAGTGTCCTTCATATAGCCCATACCACGAATCAGGTTGGGGCCGCCACGGCCTACCACCACGTAGAGCGGAATCGGGCCGTTCTGGTTGAAGTAGTCACGCAGGGCGTCAGCCATGGCGCGGAAGGTCTCATAAATATCGGTGTTGTTGGCCTTGCCGCCGATAATGAACAATACGTTGGATTGCTCCAGCCAGTGCTTGTATACGATGCGGCTGATGTCATGCATCTTTTCATAGGGTGGGTTGCCGCCAAAATCGGAGGAGATTGTTGCGGCATCTCCCAGCAGCTCTGTTACCAGGGCATTGGCGCCACCACCGAAGGTCATGGCGGTGATGCTGCCGGTCTCGTTGATAACGAAAACATCAGACTGGCCCTGATAGGTGCGCAGTTGGTTAACCTCCTGCTCAAAGTCGGAATAGCTGGAAGTATCCAGGTCTTCCGGCAGGCCGAGACGTGCTGAGTTGCTATCGTCGCCGTCGAAGGCGCACTTGAAGTCACAGGCAACCGGAAGCAGGCGTCCGTTGCCCATGCTCTGCATGCGTATCGGGTTCAGCTCCAGGGTGGTCATGCCGTAGTTGTGGAACAGGTCCCAGAGCTTAGGCAGGTTCTGTACCAGGGGGCTGACCAACTCCTTGGGGGCACCTATCTTGCGCAGGGCATTGGAGATTACAAAACCCTTGAGACCGGTAAGAGGGTCAAACGGGATACGTGCAATCATCTCCGGTGGCAGCTCCTCAATCTCCATACCACCGTTATGAGTCAGGGTGATCATGGGTGCGCGGTACTCGGTGCTATCTGTGATGGAGAAATAGATCTCGTAATCAGACGGCACGGCACCCTCAAAGGTGACGCCTTCGGCCTTGGAGTGGGTGTTGTTGTGAAAATGTTCTGCGAAATACAGCCTGGATTTCTCCTTCATCGCAGTGGACAGGTCTTTGGCTCTGCCGAGTAGGCCGGCCTTACCCTTTTTGCCTACACCGCCCTTGAACATGGGTTTGATGAATACCTCTCCCTTGCGGCTGATCAGGTCCTTTATCTGTTCGGCGCTGGCTTCTGGCCCCAGCACCTCTGAGGTTGGAAAGTCTACGTACTTGAGGAGTTTTGATCCCCAATACATACCTGTTATTTGCATTATTACTACTCCTGATATATAGGTTTGAAACCGCTTTCAAACCGCCCGCCGTGGGTGGCTTGGCTGCCAGAAAAGGCTGGTGTCCGCTTTAGCCTGTACTGGTTACATCTTTGTTATACCCCAGAGGAAGCGCGTTCCTGTGCTGTCTCCGCAGATCCAACTTTTACTGCCTCTTTTCATTTTCAAGTTATTGCTGCATGGGGCCGCAACTCCCCATTAAATAAGCGTGGGCTAATATTATCGGAGAAAAACTATTTTAATATTTAATTATGCCAATACTGTGGTTATGCAATACCACGATTATTTAATGCAATATTAGATTTTACTAATAAGCAGTTTCGATGCCGTCCTTACTTTTCTGAATGAGTAGTGTGGTTTATTGGTGTGGCGATGGAAATGGTACATGTACAGAATAGCTCTTATTCGTTATCCAGCAAGGATTTAACCTTGGTCAATGAGGCGCGTTGTTCTGGTTTTTGATCTATGGCCGATAGCGGTGGGTGGCCAATGGATTCAGGCGGAAACCAGATCAGCTCTACCTCTGTTGTGCCGGATTGAAATCTAAACATAGGTTGGCGCCGCCTCTCTCCCGTTGGGAATAGCACTGCTTTCTCATCCTCCAGATAAGGAATGCCGCTTTGGATCAGAAAAAATGCAATCTGCTCCGGACTGTCTGCGAACAGGTGTAGTTGTAGCGTGGTGTTTGCGTCTGCCGTGCCCCTGAGTATTTGTCCTGCCAGGCGCGGTGAGAATTGGTTAAGGCTTGACATCGCGTCATGGGCGAGTTGCAGCAGGTCGCGTTGAGACATCTTCTGTTCGTCTGCATGGAATAGCTGTCGCTGCTGAATCAGCGCTTGTTCGATCTCAGCGTTGCTGGGCAAACTGATTTTATCTCTGCATCTGAGGCGCTGGGCCGCCTTGGTGCGGGCCTTGTGGTAATCAAGCTCTCCCAGCTCATTGATAATGCGTGCAGCCTCATATGCAATGGTGGTGCGTAGCCGCTCTTTGCTGGGGATTTTGGTCATGTTGGCTCAAGAAGTGGCTTGTTAGAAGAGCTCTTTGGGTTGACCTGTACTGGCAGGAGGCTGTGCCCCTCCATTAAAAGTCTTTGATCCATTCATGGCAGGAACCTCAGGTGCTGACGCTGAGGTAAAGAATTCATTGATGGCATCCGGTTGTCCGGGCGGTGCCGGTTCGCCGGTGTCGGGATCAATCAAGATTTCAACCATGTCTGCCGGCATCTCCAGAGGCTGTACCTCAACGCCCTTCAGTGCCTCACGCATGTAGCTGATCCAGGCCGGAAGGGCTGCCTCTCCGCCCACCTCGCGGCTTCCGAGAGGTGCCGATGAGTCAAATCCAACCCAGGTGATTGCAACCAGTTTACGGTTAAACCCGTTAAACCATGCATCGCGCTGATCATTTGTTGTGCCGGTTTTACCTGCGATGTCCATGCGCCCCAGAACCTTGGCCTTGGTTGCGGTGCCGCTCTGGATAACATCACGCATCATGGAGTTCATCAGGAAGTCGTTCTGCGGTGAGATAACGCGTGGGGCTACTCCGGGTGCGGCGGTTGCGGGGTATATGGGTTTTCCATCCTCATCAAGATTGGCTGTTTGCGGGCAGGATGGGCATACGCGAAGCGGCTGCGCCTGAAATACTATGTCAAATTTGCTGTTCTCAATCCGGTCGATGAAATATGGCTCTACCCGGAACCCGCCGTTAGCTAGGATGGCATAGCTTTTAGCCATCTGCAGAGGCGTGACTGTTCCACTTCCAAGTGCCAAGGAGAGGTTATGTGGCAGGGTGTCCGGGTCAAAACCAAACAGTTGCGCCTGCTTCAGGGCGCGATCAATGCCGATGGAGCGCAATAACCGGATGGATACCAGATTGCGGGATTTAGTCAGTGCAAGACGCAGGCGGGTAGGGCCATAGAATCTTCCGCTGTAGTTTTCCGGCCTCCATGCGGTCTCCAGGGCAGGGTCATTGATAACTATGGGGGCGTCGTTTATCAGACTGGCCGGGGTGAACCCGGCGTCGAGGGCTGCAGAGTAGATGACCGGCTTAAAACCAGAACCAGGTTGGCGTTTGGCTTGAGTGACGCGGTTGAATTTACTCAGATAGTAGTCGAATCCGCCCACTAAGGAGAGAATGGCGCCGTCATCTGGGTCTAGGGATATCATTGCGCCCTGTATGTTAGGGATCTGAGACAGCTCCCAGACAGGATCGGCTTCAGAGCTTGTTTGGCGCACGCGAATGAGATCCCCGCGTTTGACGATATCCGATGCCTTGGTGGGCGCCTTGCCTCTGCGGTTTTCATTTATATACGGACTGGCCCAGCTGAGTCCTTCCCATTCAATCCGGGCATGTTTGCCTTCGCCCAAATAGATGTCAGCAGCACTCTCTTCTACCTTCAATACAATGGCGGGGATAAGGCTGCCTATACGATTGATGTCTTGCAGCATCTGGTCAAGGGTGGTGTCATCTGTCTGGGGAGAAAGCTTAAAGCTATGTTCGGCACCACGATATCCATGCCGATGGTCATATTCGATCAGGGCCTGGTTAATGGCTGCCTGCGCGGCGTTTTGGTGTTTGCTGCTGATAGTGGTGTAGACCTTGAAACCGTCGGTATAGGCATTCTCACCATAACGTTTGACCATCTCGGCACGCACCATCTCAGCGACATATGGGGCCTCCATCTCTTCCTGAGACCCATGCATCTCAGCTGTAACCGGAACTTTCAGCGCCGCTGCTAGATCCTGTTCGGAGATGTAACCCAGCTTGGCCATGCGCTTCAGAACATAGTTCCTTCTTTCCAGGGCGCGGCTTGGGTTAATGATCGGGTTATACCTGGATGGGGCCTTGGGCAGGCCCGCTATCATGGCAATTTCAGCCAAGTTCAACTCATGCAGATGTTTCCCGTAATAGACTTCGGCAGCGGCACCGATTCCATATGCGCGGTTGCCCAGATAGATTTTATTTAAGTAGAGCTCCAGGATCTCTTCCTTGGTAAGTTCCGCCTCAATTCTGAGGGAGAGAAGTATCTCGTTTATCTTGCGGGTGAAGGTTTTTTTGCTGCTAAGGTAGAAGTTACGTGCAACCTGCATGGTTATGGTGCTGCCACCCTGGCTGCGCTTTCCGGTAAGAGCCAGTTGCACGGCTGCGCGTAGGATACCGCGGTAATCAACCCCGGGGTGATGGAAAAATCGATCATCCTCGGCAGCCAAAAAGGCCTCAATCACCTGCCGTGGTATCTGTGTATACATGAGCGGGGTGCGTCTTTTTTCCCCAAATTCAGCTATCAGAAGATGGTCTCTGGAGTAGACGCGCAGAGGCACCTGCAGCTCTAATTCACGCAGGTTCTCTACCGATGGCAGCTTAGGCTCAAGATACAGATAGGTTGAAACCACCGCGATTGTGCCGACTGTCAGGCCTAGCATGAGCAGGGTCAGCAAGCCTTTAATGATCTTAAATAACCACTTCATATGCAGGTATTAGCGCTGTTGCAGAATGTAATCAAATATTATCATCCATTCTGAGTGACTACGCCATATGGATTTAATGTGAACGGGTCTGCCATTTTTTTCACAAAGTGCTTCACAAAAAAATCATTTGCTGCTATATAGTTAAGCACGCTTGTTAAAGAGAATTGTTTAAGATATATTCTAATGTAGCAATAATATAGGGGAAGGATAAGTATATGTTGCCCTTTTTTGGTACCCAAAATGTCCCGGTTCTTGGCCTGGATATAAGTTCGACTGCTGTCAAGCTGTTGGAGCTAAGCCGTTCTGGTGGCAGATCTGGAGCCAGGTTCAGGGTGGAGCGATATGCGGTAGAGGTGCTGCCGCCTGATGCTGTGGTGGAAAAGAATATTGCAGATGTAGACGCGGTGGGCGAGGCCATCAGGAATGTGGTGCGCCGTTCCGGCAGCCGCGCCAAGCAGGCCGCCGTGGCCGTGTCTGGTTCTGCCGTCATAACCAAGATAATCACCATGCCGGCATCCATCACTGATCGAGAGATGGAGAACCAGATTCAATTGGAGGCCGATCAGTACATCCCATATCCGCTGGAAGAGGTGAATATCGATTTTGAGGTATTTGGCCCCAACGAGAAGAATCCGGAGATGGTGGATGTCTTGCTCGCAGCCTCACGTAGTGAGAATGTTGAAAATCGGGTCTCAGCATTAGAGATTGCAGGTTTGACGCCAGCTGTGGTGGATGTTGAGGCGTATGCCATGGAAAATGCCTTCTCCCTGATTTCAGAGCAGTTACCGGATTTTGGGGTTGATCAGACCATAGCTATAGTGGATATAGGTGCGACAAACACTGCGTTGAATGTTCTGCATAACAACAAGATTATCTATACGCGGGAACAGAGTTTTGGTGGCAAACAGCTGACGGAAGAGATTCAGCGGCGCTATGGTTTATCACAGGAAGAGGCCGGTATGGCCAAGCGTCAGGGAGGATTGCCGGATAACTACATGTCTGAAGTGTTAGAGCCATTTAAAGAGGCGTTGGCCCAGCAGGTTAGTCGCTCCTTGCAATTTTTCTTTTCATCGAGCGCCCACAACAGTGTTGATCACATCGTGCTCGCGGGTGGATGTGCATCTATCCCTGCTATTGATGAGTTGGTTGAAGAAAAGGTTGGAACTCCGACAATTATAGCGAATCCATTTACCAACATGTCTGTTTCATCCAGCGTCAAGCCGCAGAGTTTGAGTAATGATGCACCTTCATTAATGATTGCCTGCGGGCTGGCATTGAGGAGCTTTGACTGAAATGGCAAGGATTAACCTACTTCCCTGGCGGGACAATCTACGCAAGCAGCGCCAACGTGAGTTTGGGGTTATGGTGGCGGGAGCTCTCTTTATTACGCTGCTGTTGGGGTTTTATGTGCATCTGCATATCACTGGGATGATTGACCACCAACAGGACCGTAACGGTTTTCTCAAAAGAGAGATTGCCGAGATGGATAGAAAGATAGCAGAGATCAAGGATTTGGAGAAGACCAAGGCAAAACTGTTGGCACGGATCAACGTAATTCAGCAATTACAGAGCAGTCGGCCGGAAGTGGTGCACCTGTTTGACGAGCTGGTAACCAGGACCCCGGACGGGTCGTATCTGGATGACGTAAGACAGAAGGGGAAGGCGGTGACTATCGATGGCTGGGCTCAATCTAATGCGCGGGTCTCCTCATATATGCGGAATATAGATGCCTCCGAGTGGCTACGCTCACCGACCTTGCAGGTGATCGAAAATAGGGATAAGACCGGAACAGGCTTTAGCCACTTTACTATGGCGGTCACCCAGGTAAATAAAAGCGCCTTAGATGAAAAAGGTGCGGTTCCAGCGGGGGGCGCAAAATGACCTTTGATGACATAAATAATCTTGAGTTGTCTGATATTGGCATATGGCCGGTTCCTGCCAAGGTGGCAGTTACGCTGCTGCTGTGTATTCTTCTGGGTGTGGCTTGGTACTACCTGGATACCGAAGATCAGTTGGTGTCATTGGATAAAGTTGAAAAACAAGAGCTTACTTTGCGCAAGCAGTTTGAGGATAAGCAGCGCAAAGCGGCAAACCTTGATGCCTATAAGAAGCAGCTCAAGGAGATGCGGCAGTCCTTCAACGCCATGCTGCAGCAGCTACCTAACAAGTCGGAGGTGGCGGATCTACTGGTGGACGTATCACAGACCGGGCTGGCGGCAGGTCTGGAATTCGATTTGTTCGACCCAGTTGGCGAGATACCGAGGGAGTTCTATGCGGAGTTGCCGATAAATATCAAGGTGGTTGGAGGATATCATGAGTTTGGCGAGTTTATCAGCGGACTCGCAGCTCTACCGCGAATCGTGACTATTCATGATGTGCATATATATCCACAGAGGAAAAGCAGCAAGGGCGTGCAGCCTGGAAGTAAACTGATTTTGGAGGCGGTGGCCAAGACCTACCGTTATCTGGATGAGGAGGGTGAGAAATGAGCAGGGCGTTGTTTAATAGCGTGCGGGTACTTCTCGCCTTTAGCATACTCTCACTTCTTACTGCCTGTGGTGACGATGGAATGCAGGATCTGCAGCAGTACGTTAAGACGGTCAAGGAGCGAAAACCCGGACGGATCGATCCATTGCCGGAAATTAAACAGATTGAGACGTTTGTCTACGTAGCAGGAAATCGACGTAGCCCGTTTAGTCCCTCCCAAGAGGCTGAGGCGGAACAGACTGCTCAGGAGGAAAATGGTCTGTCTCCTGATTTTAATCGCCGCAAAGAGGAGCTGGAACAGTTTCCACTGGACAGCATAAGGATGGTTGGAACGGTAGATCTAAACGACACCATCTGGGGGTTGGTGAAAACCAAGGATAAGACGATATATCGTGTCAAGGTAGGTAATTACATGGGCCAAAATCATGGGCAGATTACCAATATTTCTGAAGATAAAATTGAATTGACGGAGATCATTCCTAAAAAACCGCATGGTTTTATGGAGCGACAGGCGTCGGTGTCACTGAGTGAATAAGTCAGGGGAACAATGATGAAACAGTCATTAGCTAACAGGTCGCTAGGCCAATTTGAGGGATTGAATACATTGCGGTCAAATGTGTTTAGACTGGTTATTGGGCTCTTATTCGCATCTTTGATGCTAAGTGTCTCTGCACAGTCAGTAGCGGCCGACAATATCTTGCAGGATATAAGCGTATCCTCACTGCCGGGGAATGTGGTCGAAATAACCTTGACTGCACAGGATCCGGTGACGATGCCTACCAGTTTTACCACAGAGAGTCCGGCACGTATTGCAGTAGATCTGCAAGGGATGAAGAGCGCGCTGGCAAATAAGACCCAGGCGGTCGGGGTCGGCATGGTTCGCAGTGTAACAGCCGTTGAAGCGGGTGATCGTACTCGTGTGGTGATAAACCTTGCGGATCTCGCCACCCATAACATCAAGGTTGCAGGCAATCAGGTTATTCTGCGTATCAACGCAGGTGCTGCACAGGTTGCTGCCGCCACTCCGGCAGCGGCGATGACAGAACAAACTGATACGGCGACCATACCTCCTATTGGTGGCAAGAGTATTGAGGGCATAGATTTTCGTCGCGGTGACGGCGGAGTAGGCAGGATTCTGGTGGACCTGAGTGATCCGTCAATAGTGGCTGACTTGAGAGAAGAGGGCGGGAAGATCGTCTTGGATTTTCTTGACGCCTCCCTGCCGGAACGTTTTATGCGTAAATTTGATGTGACTGATTTCGCCACTCCGGTGAAGATGTTTGAGGTCACCGCAAATGGCGACAATGTACATATGGTGATTACCCCAACCGGGGACTACGAACATCTGGCGTATCAGGCAAACAATCTGTTCGCCATTGAGTTCAGGCCGCTTTCTTCTGCTGAGAAGGAGAAGCTGCAAAAAGAGCGTCTGGTATATTCAGGAGAAAGGCTCTCACTCAACTTTCAAGAGATTGAGGTGCGTGCTGTGTTGCAGCTGTTGGCTGACTTTACTGATATGAATCTGGTCACCAGTGACAGCGTTACCGGCTCCATAACTCTGAGGCTGCAGAACGTACCCTGGGATCAGGCCCTGGATATCATCCTGAAGGCCAAGGGTCTTTCCATGCGCAAGAACGACAATGTGATCATGGTGGCCCCAACCGAAGAGATTGCCGCCCGAGAGAAGCTTGAGCTCGAGTCCAAGCAGCAGATCGAAGAGCTGGCACCACTGCGCTCTGAATATATCCAGATAAATTATGCCAAGGCTGGGGATATCGCTGCCCTGCTCAAGACTGAGGGGAATCAGTTGCTGACACCTCAACGGGGTAATGTAACGGTGGATGCTCGTACCAATACCTTGCTGGTGCGCGATACCAGCGCCAAATTGGAAGATATAAGCCGCCTGATAAAGAAGCTGGATATCCCGGTGCGTCAGGTGTTGGTAGAAAGCAGGGTGGTTATTGCCAACGATGACTTTGCCAAGGATATAGGTGTGCGTTTTGGGTTTAATTCGACCTATACGGAAAAGGTTGGTGGAAATGAAATCGCTGTTGGTGGGGCAATTCCTGGAGGAGCCACAGGTTACGATTCGGGACAGTTCATGGGTGTAGACGCACCTCAAACCGATGGTTTGCTGGTAAATCTTCCTGCCAACATCAGCTCCGGCGGTGCCGCAGTCGATCTGTTGGTGGGTAAGATCGGTTCTTTCCTCTTACAGTTGGAGCTGTCAGCTATGCAATCGGAGGGTAAGGGTGAAATAATTTCCAGCCCACGATTAATCACGTCAGATCGTCACAAGGCCACCATCAAGGCTGGTGTGGAGATTCCATACCAGGAGAATGCCGGCTTTGGTTCCACCACGGTTTCATTTAAAGAGGCGGTTTTGCAGCTTGATGTGACCCCGCAGATCACCCCGGATGATCATGTTATAATGGACCTCAAGATCAACAAGGATAATGCAGACTTCTCCAGGGCGGTATTGGGTACTCCACCAGTGGATACCCGCTCGATAGAGACCTCTGTCCTGGTTGATAATGGCGAGACGGTGGTTCTGGGCGGTGTGTTTGAACGTACACGCAGCAAGAGTACCGAAAGGATACCTTTCTTCGGTGATCTGCCATATGTGGGTTTTCTGTTCAAACAGCAGGCGGAGCAGGATGAGAACTCAGAGTTGTTGATCTTTGTAACGCCAAAGATCCTGAAAGCGACCATTGGAATGCGTTGATAACGGGTTTTCAATCAACCGACATTAGTGGTTAACCTAAGGGTGTGTCTTTTTGGCACACCCTTTTATATTTTTGTGGCGGTCATGACTGGAGTAGCTTAGCTATTGCTACAGGTATTTCTCTGGTCGCAGCCATGATAAATTCACAAATGATCCATTTGGAGCCAAATTTGTCTATGCCCATAGCCTGAGTGACCGAGCGCTATATAAGGTTGTTGATTTGTAATTATGATGCAGAATCCAAGAAATATCTTTTTGATCGGCCCCATGGGGGTTGGCAAAAGTACCATTGGGCGGCAGCTTGCCGCTTTGATGGGGATGGAGTTTGAGGACACAGATCATGAGATCCAGCGTAGAACAGGCGTGGATATTTCGACGGTGTTTGATTTTGAGGGTGAAGAGGGATTTCGGCGTAGGGAAAAGCAGGTGGTTGATGAGCTGACCATGCGTAGTGGTCTGGTGCTTGCTACCGGTGGTGGTGTAGTACTGGATCCAGATAATCGCCGCTCCCTTTCCGGCCGCGGTGTTGTTATCTATCTTTCCTGCTCACCAGAGCAGCAATACCGGAGAACCAAGCGGGATCGTAATCGTCCCCTGTTGCAAACCGAAGATAAAATGTCCAAATTAAAGAATCTCATGGATGAACGTGAGCCCCTTTATCAAGAGATGGCGGACCTGGTGGTATCAACTGAGAAGCGTAGCGCCAATGTGGTTGCCAAAGAGATAGTAAAACGACTAAGTGAGATAAACTGAAGCGGTAATCATGCAAAATGGTAAGAAAATTGTAGAGGTGGATCTGGGGGAGCGCTCCTATCCGATCCATATTGGCTCAGGGCTGTTAGACAACCCGGTATTCTATACCGACCATATTATCGGTCAGCAGGTTATGGTGGTAACTAATGAGACCGTAGCTCCTCTCTACCTGGACAGGGTACAAACCGCCTTGTCAGGTTATCAGTGCGAAACGGTTATGCTTCCTGACGGTGAAAGATTTAAGACCCTGGAAGTATGGCAAAGAATATTTGATGCCTTGTTACAGCACCGGTTTAGCCGTCAGTGCACAATAGTCGCTCTTGGGGGAGGAGTGGTTGGTGATATGGCTGGATTTGCAGCTGCCAGCTACCAGCGCGGTGTGAATTTCATCCAGGTGCCGACAACTCTATTGGCGCAGGTGGATTCGTCAGTCGGAGGAAAAACCGGGGTAAATCATCCCCTGGGCAAGAATATGATCGGGGCGTTTCACCAACCCCTTTGTGTAATCGCCGATACCGAAACCTTGAATACCCTGGATGATCGTCAGCTGTCTGCCGGTATTGCCGAGGTGATAAAATATGGATTGATTTTCGATCCTGAATTCTTTGGATGGCTGGAAAATAATATTGCCCTGCTATTGGCGCGTGACCCTGAAGCCCTGGCATTTGCCATTGAGCGTTCGTGTATCGACAAGGCCAAAATCGTAGCTGCTGATGAGCTTGAGGCTGGGCAGCGTGCCTTGCTAAATCTAGGACACACCTTTGGGCATGCGATTGAAACTGGTGTTGGTTATGGTGAATGGCTGCATGGCGAGGCGGTTGCTGCCGGTATGTGTATGGCAGCAAGACTTTCAGTGGAGCAGGGATGGTTGGCTAAAATGGATGAGGAGAGGGTAGTCCATCTTATGCAACAGGCCAACCTGCCGGTTGGGCCACCCGTTGCCCTGGATGCAGACCGAATTTTGGGGCTTATGGCGGTAGATAAAAAGGTGTTGGATGGCAAGCTCAGATTGGTTCTGATGCGCGGGATTGGTAACGCCGTTGTTACAGATGAATTTAACCAGGGCAATTTGCAAAATACTCTGAATTCATATTGAGAGACCACAGATATGTCACCGAGTGAATCAGCCAGTTCATCACAGGATGTCAAGTCACAGAGATCAGGCGCATACCACTCCAGCCCTGAGCTTGCGCAGCGCACAGATCTGCTGCGGCACTTGATTGAAAACAGCAATCTCATACCCCTGGTGAGAGGTGCAGAAGGGATAGGCAAAAGCACGTTCATACATCATCTGTTAGAGCTGGCTCCAGAAAACTGGATACCGGTAGAGCTTGCTGCCGATGTTATGCTGCAGCCGGCAGCGCTACTGGCAAATCTGGCCCGCCAGTTTGATCTGGATGATAGGGGTGAAGAGTTGATGGAGCGGCTGGTGTCGCGTTTTGATGATCTTAGGCATGACGGGTTATTGCCGGTGATCATTGTTGATGATGCCCATCTGTTGCCAGAGGCCAGCATCATTGTTTTGCTGAGATTGCACGAGAGGAGTGAGGGCGGTAGTCCCCTGGCCCAGATACTGCTGTTTGCACAACCCGAGATTGATGATCTTCTAAAGACCCCGCAACTCAGGGTTATGAATCTGCAGTCACTGCAGATGCTGGATATGCCTGTTTTCACCCTGGAACAGACGGAGAGGTTTCTGGAGCATCTACTAACTGGTGGAGAATCAAGGCCTCTTGCACCAATTTCGCAGGTTCAGATAGAAAAGATCCATCGTGAAACCGGAGGACTGCCGGGTTTGATTAAGCAGCGGGCCAGTGTACTTATGGGGCCTCCAGGTAAGCCGGCGAAGCCTGATCTAATAGAATTTATCTTGTCCGGGAAGGTACTCGGGGGTGGGGTGGCCCTGATACTGGTGCTATTGGGGTTGATCTATCAGGACAGCATCAATGCCCTGTTCTCAGGGGATGATGGCCAGGTGGAAGTTACCCAGGAGATCCGGTTGCCTGCGGATAAGGTGGTTCCATTGGCGCTGCCAGATGAACAAGCTGAACCTGAAGCAACGCCGGAGGTGGCGCAGTCGGAGAGCTCTCCAGACCTGGTTCAGGACGAAACAGTCAAGCCTGAAGAGAATGAGCAGGTTACCGGGCAGCCGGAGCTGACCGAGCCAACAATTGAGGAAGAGGGTAGCCAGCCCCAGGCTGTTGAGCCAGAGCTGCCAGCCGAGCAGCAGCAAGCGTCCCCAGAGAATGCGCAATCTGAAGCGACGCAGGAAGCGGTTGCGCAGGCTGAACCAACGGAGAGTGACGCGGAGACTGAGGGGAGTGTAACTGCTGCAGAAATCGCTGCTACCCCTGAGGTAATCAAGCCTACTTCGCAAGAAAAGTCAGAGGAAGTTGCCGCACCGATACAGACAGAGATTGTGCCGAAGCAGGAGAGTAACGAGGAAAAGGTCAAAGAACAGCAGAAGAGTTCCGTATCTGGGGTGTCTGCCTCTGCGCCGGTTCGCAAGGAGCAACAGCTCAAGACCTCTCCGGTTGTTTCAAAATCTGATCAGCAGGATTCTAAACCCATTGTTCCCAAGGCTTCGGAACCTGCACCAAAAACAGAACCAGCACCAAAGAGAGAGCCTGAACCCAGCGCAACCCATGTCAAAGCGCCACCACCTGAGACAAAGGTTCCGGTTGCTCCAGACGATAGGCCTGTATTGAACGGGGGGCGAGTGCGTGTGCCTGCCCCGGTGGAAGAGAGGTCTACCATGCTGGAGAGGCAGGAGGTGCCAACAGTGAAATCGGAACAGGCAACGACGCCTCAAGCCCAGAAGAAAACGGTGCCTGCTCCAAGGATTGCGCAGCAACAGACTCCGAAAGTCGGAGCTGCCAAGGTTTTGCGCGAAGAGTGGTTGTTGAGGCAGGGAGGCGGCAGTTATACCATACAGTTAGTGGGGATGCAGGATGAAAGTGGCATCGCCGGGTTTCTCCGGCGGTATACGCTGGCTGGCCCTGTGGCCTATTATCGGACTTCGCACAAGGGTGGGCCGTGGTTTCCGGTGCTCTACGGGGTATTTTCTGACAGGCAAAAGGCCAAGGATGCGCTGAATAGATTGCCAGAAAATCTTCGTGAATCAGGTGCTTGGATAAGAAGCATGAGTTCAGTACACAAAGAGATTACTCCTCGGTAGAATACTATTAACATAGCCAAAAATAGTTAATAATTACTAACGGCTCTGGTTTAGAGGGCCCAACTCTATTATCCTACGCTGTTCTGTTTGACCGATTGGACCGGTTTTCGGACGATTTTGGTTTTTTGTGCCTGTGCCTCATGGTGCAGGGCACTTTATTTGTATATAAACATTGCCGGCATCCGGTTTCGAGATGTCTGGCCTAGTCAAAGATGAGGTTTGCGATGACCCCAGGTGCTTTACCAACCAGGCAGGGATTGTACGATCCTAACAACGAACATGATGCCTGTGGAGTCGGTTTTATAGCAGATATAAAAGGGCAGAAGAGCCATAAGATTGTTAAGCAGGGGTTAGAGATTCTTAAGAATCTGACCCACCGTGGTGCGGTAGGTGCTGATCCGTTGGCCGGCGATGGTGCCGGTTTGTTGATGCAGATCCCAGACGATTTTTTGCGCGCGGAGACAGGCTTCGACCTGCCGTCGGTTGGCGATTATGGCGTGGGTATGGTGTTTCTGCCTCAGAGTGATTCAGCCCGCAAGCAGTGTGAGGACAAAGTCGCTTACTATATTGCAGCTGAGGGGCAGAAGTTTCTCGGTTGGCGTGATGTTCCGGTTAACAACGAAGGTCTGGGCGAGACGGTAAAGGCCAGCGAGCCGGTGGTACGTCAGATCTTTATCGGACGTGGATCCAATTGTCCGGATCAGGACTCATTTGAGCGCAAGCTCTTTGTGATTCGTAAACAGATTGAGAATGAGGTGCGCGAATCGGTTGGAAAGAGTTGTGCCAGCTTCTACATCGCATCCATGTCTTCGCGCGTTCTGTTGTATAAAGGCATGCTACTGGCCGACCAGGTTGATGTGTTTTATCTCGATCTCACCGATGAGCGGGTAGTGAGCGCCCTGGCGCTGGTGCATCAGCGTTTCTCGACCAATACCTTCCCCACCTGGAATCTGGCGCACCCCTTCCGCATGATTGCGCATAACGGGGAGATCAACACCCTGCGTGGCAATCTGAATTGGATGGCAGCACGCAGACACGCAATGTCCTCGAAGGTGCTGGGAGAAGACCTGGATAAGGTGTGGCCACTGATTCCAGAGGGGCAATCCGACTCCGCCTGTTTTGATAATGCACTGGAGCTGCTGGTGCAGGGGGGCTACTCCCTGGCGCATGCTATGATGCTGCTAATCCCGGAGGCCTGGCATAACAACCCACTGATGGACCCAGCTAGGCGCGCCTTCTATGAGTATCACTCCTCCCTGATGGAACCATGGGATGGCCCGGCGGCCGTGGCCTTTACCGATGGCCGCCAGATAGGTGCAACCCTGGACCGAAACGGACTGCGTCCGGCCCGCTATCTGATTACAGACGATAACCTGGTAATCATGGCCTCCGAGATGGGAGTTCTTACCATACCGGAAGAGAAGATAGTCAAGAAGTGGCGTCTGCAGCCGGGCAAGATGCTGCTTATCGATATGGAGAAGGGGCGCATCATTGACGATGAGGAGATCAAGGCTGAGCTGTCGGCCAGACGTCCCTATCAGCAGTGGCTGGATGAGGCTCAGATTATGGTGCGGGATCTGCCGGTCACGGTGTCGCCCATGGCCCCGGATGACAAGACCCTGTTGCAGAGACAACAGGCATTCGGTTACACCCAGGAAGATATCAAACTGCTTATGCTGCCTATGGTTGCGTCCGGTCAGGAGGCGATCGGCTCCATGGGTACCGACAGTCCGGTGGCGGTGCTTTCCAGTAAGCCCAAATCCCTTTTCAACTATTTCAAGCAGAACTTTGCCCAGGTCACCAACCCGCCCATCGATCCGATCAGAGAAGAGTTGGTGATGTCTCTGGTCTCCCAGATTGGACCGCGTCCGAACCTGCTCGAGTTGGACCAGACCTCCGCCCAGAAGCGACTCGAAGTCACCCAGCCTCTGATCACCAACACCAGTCTGGCGCGGGTGCGTTGCATCGATGCACTGACCAAAGGGGCATTCCGCACCTATACGGCAGATATATGTTATCCGGCAGATCAGGGTGCAGCTGGGATGGAGCCGGCGCTGGATCGCCTGTGTCAGACCGCAGAAAAGGCGGTGCGAGAGGGCTACAATATTCTGATTCTATCCGATCGCGGTATGGATGCAGACCATATCGCCATCCCAGTATTGCTTGCTACCGCGGCCGTACATCACCATCTGGTCCAGGCCGGACTACGCACCTCATCCGGCTTGGTGGTTGAGACCGGAGCGGCGCGTGAAGTTCATCATTTTGCCGTGCTGGCAGGCTATGGAGCCGAGGCCATCAATCCCTATGTTGCTCTGGATACCATCGATAAACTTCGGCAGCAGTTGCCAGAGAAGGTCGGGAAGGTAGAGGCGATGAAGCGCTACAAAAAGGCGGTGGGCAAGGGGCTGCTGAAGGTCATGTCCAAGATGGGCATCTCCACCTATCAATCCTATTGTGGAGCCCAGATCTTTGATGCAGTGGGACTGTCAACCGAGTTGGTAGACAGATACTTTACCGGTACTCCAACAACTATTGAAGGTGTAGGTCTGTCTGAGATTGCGGAAGAGGCCGTACGCTGGCACCGTAATGCGTTCGGTGATGCCCCGATATACCGCAATGCCTTGGATGCGGGTGGTGATTATGCCTTCCGGGTCCGCGGTGAAGACCACATCTGGACCTCGGAGACGATATCAAAACTGCAGCATGCCACCCGCAGCAATAATGCCAAGACCTTTGCAGAGTTTTCCCGTCTGATAAATGAACAGAGCGAAAGGCTTCTTACCCTGCGTGGCCTGTTTGAATTCAAATGGGCAAAAGAGCCGATACCGCTGGATGAGGTGGAACCAGCAAGTGAGATAGTAAAACGCTTTGCCACTGGCGCCATGTCTTATGGTTCCATCTCTATGGAGGCACACTCCACCTTGGCGATGGCCATGAACCGGATAGGCGGCAAGTCCAACACCGGTGAAGGCGGGGAGGAACCTGAGAGATATCAGCCACTGGAAGATGGTTCGAGTAATCCCAGACGTTCAGCCATCAAGCAGGTTGCGTCCGGACGCTTTGGCGTAACTGTCGAGTATCTGGTCAACGCCGATGACATCCAGATCAAGATGGCGCAGGGTGCCAAGCCGGGTGAAGGTGGACAGTTGCCGGGCCATAAGGTGAATGCCGAGATTGCCAGGGTGCGTCACTCTACCCCGGGGGTCGGGCTCATTTCGCCACCACCACATCACGATATCTACTCGATTGAGGATTTGGCTCAGCTGATCCACGATCTGAAGAACGCCAATCCCAGGGCGCGTATCTCGGTGAAGCTGGTCTCCGAGGTGGGTGTGGGTACGGTTGCGGCCGGTGTCTCCAAGGCCCACGCCGATCATGTGACTATATCCGGATTTGATGGGGGTACCGGCGCTTCGCCTTTAACCTCCATCAAGCATGCAGGATCTCCCTGGGAGATCGGACTGGCTGAGACCCATCAGACCCTGGTGATGAACCGGCTGCGTGGACGCATTGCGGTGCAGGCGGATGGCGGTATGCGCACCGGACGCGATGTGGTCATAGCTGCGTTGTTGGGCGCAGATGAGATCGGATTTGCCACCGCTCCACTGATCGTTCAAGGCTGTATCATGATGCGGAAATGTCACCTCAACACCTGTCCGGTGGGTGTGGCTACGCAGGATCCTGAGCTGCGTAAACGCTTTACCGGTCAGCCAGAGCATGTGATCAACTATTTCTTCTTCGTGGCGGAAGAGGTGCGCGAACTGATGTCAAAGCTTGGCTTCCGTAGCTTCAGCGAGATGATCGGTCAGCGCGATTGCCTGGAGATGCGCAAGGCCATCTCCCACTGGAAGGCGCGCGGTCTGGACTATTCCCGACTGCTGTGTAAGCCGGAGGTAGGTCCGGAGGTCGCGATCTTTAATAGCGAAAAACAGGATCACGGTCTGGATAAGGCCCTGGATCATAAGATGATCAGCCAGGCCCAGCCTGCCCTGGAGAGGGGTGAGCCGGTTCAGATAGAGACTTCAATATTTAACTATAACCGTACCTTTGGCACCATGCTCTCAGGCGAGGTGGCAAAACGTTACGGACATGCCGGTCTTCCGGATGACACTATTTACATCAAGGCTAATGGTACTGCGGGCCAGAGTCTTGGAGCATGGCTGGCCAAGGGTATAACCATAGAGTTGGCGGGTGAAGGCAATGATTATGTAGGAAAGGGCCTCTCCGGCGGCCGTCTGGTTATCTATCCGCCCGCCAAGAGCAATCTGGTACCGGAAGAGAATATCATTGTTGGCAATACCGTACTCTATGGTGCCATAACCGGTGAATGTTACTTCCGTGGTGTGGCTGGAGAGAGGTTCTGTGTACGTAACTCTGGTGCAACTGCGGTGGTCGAAGGTGTCGGTGACCATGGTTGTGAATACATGACCGGAGGCATAGCGGTCGTCCTGGGTGGTACGGGACGGAATTTTGCTGCTGGCATGAGTGGCGGCATCGCCTATGTCCTGGATGAGGATGGAACGTTTGAACAGCGTTGTAACCTGTCAATGGTAGAGTTGGAACCGATCGCCGTTGAGGATGAGGTCCTAGAATCGATGGAACATATGGGCGGTGATCTGGAGACCCATGGTCGGGTTGATGTCAGCCATGATATGACACGCTATGACGCAATCAGACTAAAACAGCTTGTTGAGAAGCACATGCACTACACAAATAGCACCAGGGCCAAACAGATCCTGGAGAACTGGAATGAGTATCTGCCGAAGTTTGTAAAGGTTATGCCGGTTGATTACCGTCGCGCCCTGATGGATATGCAGGCTGAGCAAAAGGCTGCCAGAGAGCTGGCCAAAGGGGGGCACTGATCATGGGTAAGCCCACAGGATTTATTGAGTTTCCGCGTCAGGAACGGGTCAATGCGCCGGTCGCGGATCGGATTGCCAATTTTAAAGAGTTTGTGATACCGCTTAGTGAGAGTGCCCTGGTTCTGCAGGGTGCCCGCTGTATGGATTGCGGAATACCGTTTTGCCATGGTGCTTGTCCGGTGAACAACATGATCCCGGACTGGAATGATCTGGTCTATAAGAGTGACTGGCAGCGGGCACTTGAGCTGCTACACAGCACCAATAATTTTCCGGAATTTACCGGGCGTATCTGTCCGGCGCCTTGTCAGGAGGCGTGTACCCTGAATCTGAATGACGAGTCGGTCACCATTAAGACCATAGAGTATTCGATTATCGAGAAGGGGTGGCAAGAGGGGTGGATCAGGCCTGAGATACCGCCGCATAAGACAGGCAAACGTGTTGCGGTAGTTGGCTCGGGTCCATCCGGTATGGCCTGTGCCCAACAGTTGGCGCGGGCAGGTCACAGTGTAGTCCTGTTTGAGAAGAATAATCGAATTGGTGGTCTGCTGCGCTACGGTATTCCGGACTATAAGCTGGACAAAAAGATAATCGACCGCCGCATGAGCCAGATGGCAACGGAAGGGGTGGAGTTTCGTCCTAATACCCATATTGGAGTGGATATACAGGCGGACAAGTTGTTGGAAGAGTTTGATGCTGTTGCTCTGTGCGGTGGTTCCGAGCTGCCACGGGATCTGCCGATTCCCGGCAGGGAGTTGGAAGGTGTTCACTTTGCGCTGGATTTTCTGCGCACTAACAGCCGCAGAGTTCAGGGAGACGAAATCCCGGACGAAGAGTTCATCTCTGCCAAGGGAAAGAATGTAGTTGTGATTGGCGGTGGTGATACCGGTTCGGACTGTATTGGCACCTCTACCCGGCATGGGGCCACCTCCATAACTCAACTTGAGATTCTCCCCAGGCCTCCGGAAAAAGAGGACAAGAGCCTGACCTGGCCAAATTGGCCGAACAAGCTGCGTACCTCGTCATCCCATGAAGAGGGTTGTGAGCGCATGTGGTCTGTGACCACGAAACGCTTCGTTGGTGAGGAAGGCCAGCTCAAGGCGGTTGTCTGTGCCAAGGTTGAGTGGAATCAGGATGAGTCAGGTAACTGGAAGATGTCAGAGGTTGCAGGCTCTGAGTTTGAGCTTAAGGCGGAACTGGTTACGCTGGCTATGGGGTTCCTGCATCCGGTACATGAGGGGATGCTGCAACAGCTGGGTATAAGCCTGGATGCACGTGGTAATGTGAGGGGCAGTACCGAAGGCGCTGATTCTTACAAGACATCTGTTGACGGGGTATTTGCAGCGGGTGATATGCGCCGTGGTCAGTCACTTGTGGTTTGGGCGATCCGTGAAGGACGTCAGTGTGCCCATTCAGTGGATGCGTACCTGATGGGAAGCAGCGACCTGCCCAGGTAGATAGTCAGAGTGCGGGAAATTGCCTCTTAATAATAAGGAAACCTCCTGTGGGAGAATTGAAAAACGACCGTTTTTTGCGCGCCCTTATGCGCGAACCAGTAGATAAGACGCCGGTTTGGATGATGCGTCAGGCCGGGCGCTATCTCCCTGAGTATCGGGCGACACGCGCCAAGGCCGGTGATTTTATCAGTCTGTGTAAGAATCCAGAACTGGCCTGCGAGGTAACACTGCAGCCCATTGAACGTTTCCCGTTGGATGCTGCAATCCTGTTTTCAGATATTCTCACCATACCTGATGCCATGGGTCTTGGACTCTATTTCAGTGAGGGCGAAGGCCCCTGCTTTGAGCGTCCGATTCAGGATGAGGCGGCAGTCAAAGCACTACGGGTGTCTGATCCTGAAGAAGATCTGGGTTATGTCATGGCGGCTGTACGAACCATCCGGCGGGAGCTGGATGGGAAGGTGCCATTGATCGGCTTCTCCGGTAGTCCATGGACCCTGGCCACTTATATGGTCGAAGGCGGTACTACCAAGAATTTTGCCAAGGTAAAGGGCATGATGTTTGATCGTCCTGATCTTATGCATATGCTGCTGGAGAAACTGGCTGACTCCGTCACCAGTTATCTCAATGGCCAGATTGCCGCTGGTGCCCAGGCGGCAATGCTCTTCGATACCTGGGGCGGTGTCCTCAGTCCCAGGGATTACATGACCTTCTCTCTGGCGTATATGCAACGGATCATTGCCGGGCTGACACGCGAGAACGAAGGCCGCAAGGTCCCAGTGATCCTGTTTACCAAGGGTGGTGGTCAGTGGTTGCGACAGATGGCGGATAGCGGCTGCGATGCGCTGGGTGTGGATTGGACCACAGATCTGGCCGATGCCCGTTCCCAGGTGCAGGACAGAGTTGCACTACAGGGAAATATGGATCCATGTATTCTCTACTCCTCACCCGAGCGTATTCGTGAAGAGGTCGGCAGAGTGCTGGCAAGTTACGGTAACGGGACAGGCCATGTATTCAATCTTGGCCATGGTATTCATCCCAATGTAGAACCGGAAAAAGCGGGAATAATGGTGGATGCGGTACACGAGTTGAGTATTCCATACCATAAATAAAAGTTCTGTCAGCAAACGATGATACGGGCATCACTGGAGATTAGTGTGTCCGTTTTTTTGTCATTGTGTCTCTATTAGTAAAGTAATTGTCAGCACATAGAGCTGAAGGGTCTATCCTTAAGATTATTTTCATTGTTTAACCCAATTGATATTTTGTTCAGGAAATATTCAGCCAGCCAGGAGGAGAATGGCTGTGTCAATTCATTTTAGGTTTGCTATAGAGGGAGAATAACAATGTTGAGAAAGATACAGATCGCTTGGTTCATTATGCTAATGGTCCCTGTCACGGTTTGGGCCGATCTAACGGGGGTATGGAAGGCCAATGACGGGGGCACCTATTATCTGCGGCAAGCTGGAAACACGCTTAATTGGTATGGGGAGCGTGCGAAAAATAATCCGGCCTGGGCAAATATCTTTCGAGGCGATGTGCACGGCGACCGGATAACAGGAAAATGGATTGATGTACCCAAAGGCCGCGCCATGAGTCGTGGAATGCTAAGGCTGGAGATAAGACGCAACGGAAATGTGTTGATAGCTAAGCAACAGACCGGTGGGTTTGGTGGATCCCGCTGGACCAGGGTTGGGTATAGCCCGGCCCCGGCAACCCCGGCGCCAGCTCCATCGGCGGCGTTGAATGAGGATTGCATTGGTTTCAGTGCCAATAATGCCATAGTCAAACGGATTAACGGCAGCTGGAAGATAGTTGATGGTAGCCACTGGATGTTTGATTTTGGCGCCAACAGGCAGGAGGCATTGATGGCCCTGCGAATAATCAAACATTACAGAATGAACAATTCATGTTTTGTCGGTCGTCCCGGACCCTCCTTCACCTATATGAAGCGTGGCAACCATGCCCCGGTAGGTACTATTCCCGGAGAGGATTGTCTCGGTTTTAGTACCAATAATGCCAAGGTCAAACGTATCAACGGCAGATGGAAGATTGTTGATGGCGGTCACTTGATGTTTGATTTCGGCGGGAATAGGCAGGAGGCAGAGAAGTCGCTACATATAATCAAGCGTTATGGTTTTAATAAGTCCTGCTTCGTTGGGCGTCCAAATCCCAGTTTCACATATTTACGCAGGTAGTAAACTATTTGTGCCTTGATGAATATAGCGGGTTAGGCCGGTCCTAACCCGCTATATTTTTCGAATGGTGTATCTGAATCTACTACAGTCGGATGTTTACCGGTACCCCGTGGAACTGCAGCATCATATCCTGTGCCGTCATCCCGCAGGCCAGCCCCACCAGTTCTGGCAGAAACAGCACAGGCAGCTGGAAGTTCTTGCCGGTCTGGGCCAGGGCCTTACCCTGAGAGCCATCCAGGCTCTTAAAACAGAGCGGGCATGAGGTCACCAGCAGATCCACATCCTGTTTGTGTGCGCCCGACAGCAGGTTGCTGGTCATGCTCATATTGAGAGAGTTATTCGGCCAGGCCAGATGATAACCGCAGCAATCATCCTTGGTTTCGTAGTCCACGATCTCCACTCCGAGTACTCGTAGAATATCCTCCAGGGATGTCGGATTGTCGGATGATTCGTAGCCTTGAACATCCGCTGGATTACGGGTATGGCAGCCGTAGTATGAGGCTACACGCAACCCGCTTAATGGATTGGTCACCGTCTGTTTAAGCTTTTCCAAACCTACATCCTGGGAGAGTACCCAGAGGGTGTGGGTGATCTTGCATTCACCCTTATACTCTATACCCTGTTCCGCCAGGATCTCATTCACCTGCCTATGCAGTTCCGGATTCTCCCGCATGCGTTTTTTTGCATTGGATATGACGTTGAAGCAGGTAGAGCATGGGGTGTACAGGGGCATGCCCATGGCCTCGGCATGGGCCATATTTTTTGCGTTGACCGTCAATGAGGTCAGCTCTGATCTCTCCTCGATCACCCCTGAGCCGCAGCAGACCGCCTCTTCGATCAGATGTAGTTCCACATCTACCTTTTCGAACACATCCTGCAGGATGCTGAAAAAGCGGGCATCAGCTCCCTGGAAACAGCAGCCGGAATAGAAACCATAGTGTAGTTTGTTGTCGCTCATGTCTTGTTTTCTCCTGCGTCTTCCAGCTCTTTAACCTTGGCATATATCTTTTGGGTGCTGTTTTGGCCCGGCAGGTGACATACCTGACGCTCAGGCTCTATGCCATGCTTCTTCAGAAAGTTATCTGCTGCTTCGATTGCAGCCCAACCCTTAGGGCCGTTCACGATAACCGGAAGCATGGGCTTGTTGACCTGGCCATAAAGTGCCACATCATCGGTATAGGCCTTGGCCCTGCGCGAGCCCTTGGTGTCATGCAGGCCGTCGTCGATAGATAACTTGCGCAGGCGCTGAATGGATACTGCGGGACGGGTGTCCTTGGGGCATACGTTGATACATTTGCGGCACTGGGCGCATGACCAAAGTCCCTGGTCCACCGCTGCCTGCATGCGTTCTCCGTTGAAGTCATCCCGTCCATCGGCGGAGAAGCGATAGGCCTTGCCCAGGGTGAACGGTCCGGCATAGCTGCCGTCCGCACTGACCGCGGAGCAGGCCGAATAGCATGAGGTGCAGAGGATGCAGTCGGTTACATAATCGAAGCGTTTAAGCTCTTTTTTCGACATCAGGGACTCTGACTCCAAAGTCTCCGGGATGCGCTCCTTGTTCTCCATTATGTATGGGTGCATCTTGGCGAGTTTTTCAATCACCGGGTCCAGATCCACCACCAGATCACGCAACATAGGCATATTTCTGAGTGGCTGAATCACTACCGATTCCTGTTTGAAGTCTTCGAGTATGGGCAATAGCTGAGTGCTGCATGCCAATACCGGTTTATTATTGATACGTACCGAGCAGGAGCCGCATATCTTGGAGCGGCAAAAGGAGCGGAAGGTGAGAGATGCGTCCTGAGTGTTCTTGATCAGGCGCAGCGCCTCCAGCACGGTCATGCCGGTTTCGACATTGATCTTGAAGTTATCAAAATAGGGCGACTTGTCTCTACCTGGGGTAAAGCGCTGAATACGTATATTGGCCAGTATCGATTTTCGATCGGGTGAGATTTTCGAGTTCATGCCAATACTCCTTAATAGGTGCGTGCTTCTGGTTTGAATTCAGTGATATTAACTGGGCTGAAATCAAGTTTGGGCGTGCCATCACTGCCCTGCACTGCCATGGTGTGTTTTAGCCAGTTTTCATCATCCCGTTGCGGATGATCTTCGCGCCAATGAGCGCCGCGGGATTCGGTACGCGCCAAGGCTCCTGCCGTTACCACCTGCGCCAGATCCAGCATGTTCTTCAGCTCCAGTGCGGCAACCAATGCTGTATTGAATGGTTTGGTCTTGTCGCGTATCCGCATACGTTTGAACTTGTCCTGCAGCTCAGCCAGTTCAGCCTCAGCCTCCAGTAGGTCTTTTTCATTGCGATAAACCCCGACTTTGTCTGCCATCATGTTGCCCATGGCCCGGCGAATATCCGGGATGGTGATGTCACTCTCGCCATCCATCATATTGGCGATCATCTTCTCATCGGCCTCTGCATGCTCGTCGGTTACCGACTCAAACTGTACGCTCTTGGCATACTCCAGGGCATGGCGTCCGGCACGGCGGCCGAATACCAGAATATCCAAAAGTGAATTGCCGCCAAGTCGGTTGGCTCCGTGTACCGAAACACAGCCGGCTTCACCTGCGGCATAGACGCCCTGGATGGGGGTCATACCGTTGAGGTCGGTGTGAATGCCACCCATAGAGTAGTGGGCGGTGGGTTTGATAGGGATATATTCCGAGATCGGGTCTACCCCTTCAAATTCGATGCATAGTTCACGTATCTGAGGCAGTTTCTCTATGATGCGCTCGGCTCCGAGATGGGTCAGATCGAGAAACACCTCGCCCTCAGGTCCGCCGCGGCCTTCACGCACCTCGGTCTCAATTGAGCGGGAGACCAGGTCGCGCGGACCAAGCTCCATCTTCTCCGGGGCATAGCGGCTCATGAAGCGCTCTCCATCACCATTGAGAAGATAGGCGCCCTCACCACGGGCGCCTTCAGAGACCAGGATGCCGGTACGGCGCAGGCCGGTGGGATGGAACTGGATGAACTCCATATCCTTCAAGGGGAGGCCGGCGCGATAGGCCAGTGCGGTTCCATCGCCGGTGTTTCCCAGGGCGTTGGAGGTTCTGGTCCAGTAGATACGACCATGGCCACCGGTGGCCAGGATGACGGCCTTGGCCTGGATGGTGTGAACGCGTCCGGTCTGGATATCCAGGGCCGTGACCCCCTGGCAGCGTTCTCCATTGTGCAACAGAGAGAGTACCAGCCATTCGTTTAAAAAGTTTACCCCGTTGCGGATGCCCTGTTCATACAGAGTGTGTAGCATCACATGCCCCACCTTGTCGGCGGAGTAACAGGCGCGTGGCTTGGATGCGCCGCCAAACGGGCGTTGGGCTATCTTGCCCTGATCTGTGCGGGAGAAGGGACAGCCCCAATGTTCCATTTCTCGCACCACCATAGGGGCCTCTGCGGTCATGATCTCGGCGGCGTCCTGATCGGCCAGATAATCTGAGCCCTTGATGGTATCGAACCAGTGGTCCCTGGTTGTATCGGTAGGATCCAGGTTTGCCAGCGCGGCGTTAACACCGCCCTGCGCTGCACCAGTGTGTGATCTGGTGGGGTAAACCTTGGTGAGTACACCTACCTGCAGGTTCTCTTCCAGGCGTGATTCTAGTGCTGCGTATAGTCCGGCGCCTCCGGACCCAATGATCAGGATGTCGTATGTCAGCATATGCAGCTACCTCTTTGTTTCGGGGGTTGATTATTAGTAATTACGAATATTAGATCATAGAGCATACATATACATAGAATTGACTGACACAATAAAAATCTTAGGGCTGGTGCAATATTTTTTATGACAAAAATATTCTGATTAGTGGGGATATTTTGTGGATGATTCGCGTATCTAATTGAATATACGCGAAAAATATGTTGGCAATGGATACTGGTGTCCTGGGTTTATTTGTCTGATGCCAGATTTGGTGCCAGCCAGCGCCTGACCTCTTCCTCATCCATTCCTTTGCGTTTGGCATAGTCTGCTATCTGCTCGTCATCGATCTTGCCGATGGCAAAATAGCAGGCATCCGGGTGTGACAGATAGAGTCCGCTTACAGCAGCTGTGGGGAGCATGGCCTTGCTCTCGGTAAGGGTCATGCCGATGCTGTTCTCCACATCCAGCAGTTGCCACAGGATGTCCTTTTCGGTGTGGTCCGGGGTGGCGGGGTAACCGATGGCGGGGCGGATGCCTTGATAGCGCTCCTTCAGCAGCGACTCCAGATCCACCTCCTCTTCGGGAAACAGCGTTTCCGCCTCTTTCGCCTCTTCGTAACCCCAGAGTTCACACCTGACCTTCAGGTGCAGCCACTCGGCCAGCGCCTCGGCCAGACGGTCTGTGAGAGACTTGAGCAGGATGGCATTGTAATCATCGTGTTCTGCTGCAAACTCTGCAAGTTTCTGGTCGATGTTGAGACCGGCGGTGCAGGCAAAGCCTCCGATGTAGTCAGGTACACCACTCTCGTTGCCGGCGACAAAATCCGCCAGGCATAGATTGGCCTTGCCCTCCGGTTGTCTGGCCTGTTTACGCAGGAAGTGAAAACGGGTCAGCTCCTGATTGCGCTGCTCGTCTGTAAACAGAACCACATCGTCGCCGTCACGGTTGGCGGGGAAGAGTCCGACCACGGCTGCGGCGCGGATCCAGCCCTGCTGTTTGATCTTGCTGAGCAAGCGCTGGGCATCGTCAAACAGCTTGTTGGCCTCGTAGCCCTTTTCCGGATGGGCCAGGATCTTGGGGTAGCTGCCTTTCAGTTCCCAGGCGTGGAAAAAGAAGGTCCAGTCGATGTAGGGGATGATCTCCTTGATCGGTATATCTTTGAGAATTTGGATGCCAAGCTGCCTGGGTCTGGGTGGGGTATAGCTGCCCCAGTCGATTTCCGTGGCGTTGGCGCGAGCCTGTTTCAGGGTTGCCAGGTCGCGGCTGTTTTGTGCGTTGCTGCGGCGTTCTCGGGCGGCCTGATACTGTTCGCGGATCTGCACCAGATAGGCGCTTCTCTGCTCAGTCGATAGCAGGTTAGAGGCGACGCCGACTGCGCGTGAGGCATCGGTCACATGAATCGCGGCACCGGAGTATTCCGGGGCGATCTTAACCGCAGTGTGGATGAGGGAGGTGGTGGCTCCGCCGATCAACAGCGGGATGTTCATCCCCAGCCGCTCCATCTCCCGGGCGATATGTACCATCTCATCCAGGGAGGGGGTGATAAGACCGGAGAGACCGATGATATCCACATTCTCCTCTCTGGCCCGCTGCAGGATGGTCTCGGCCGGCACCATCACGCCGGCATCTATCACCTCGTAGTTATTACACTGCAACACCACTGCGACAATGTTCTTGCCGATATCGTGTACGTCACCCTTCACCGTGGCCATCAGGATCTTGCCCTGGGTCTGTACATCTCCCTCCTGCTTCTCCTGTTGGATAAACGGTTCCAGCCAGGCTACGGACCTTTTCATGACCCGGGCGGATTTAACCACCTGGGGCAGGAACATCTTGCCGGCCCCAAACAGGTCGCCGACCAGGTTCATGCCGTCCATCAGTGGGCCTTCGATCACATCCAGCGAGCGCTCGGACTTCTGGCGTGCCTCTTCCGTATCCTGTTCGATGAACTCGGTGATGCCTTTTACCAGGGCGTGCTCCAGCCGCTTTTCTACCGGCCATTGCCGCCAGGCCCTGTCCTCCTGCTGTGCGGCACCTGCCCCGCTGCCGCGATACTTTTCGGCGATCTCCAGCAGCTCTTCAGTGCTGTTGTCAGATTGGTTCAGGATCACCGCCTCAACCCGTTCCTTCAGCTCCGCTGGCAGGTCGTCATAGATGGCGAGCTGACCGGCGTTGACTATACCCATATCCATCCCCGCCTGGATGGCGTGGTAGAGAAATACCGAGTGGATCGCCTCACGCACCGGGTTGTTACCACGGAAGGAGAAGGAGACATTGGAGACGCCGCCGGAGATCAGGGCGTGGGGGCAGCTCTGCTTGATCCGTCGGGTGGCCTCGATGAAGTCCACGCCATAGTTGTTGTGCTGTTCGATACCGGTGGCCACGGCGAATATGTTCGGATCGAAGATGATGTCTTCGGCCGGAAATCCCACCTCCTCAGTAAGAATGCGGTAGGCACGGCTGCAGATATCCACCTTGCGCTGCTGGGTGTCGGCCTGCCCCTCTTCATCGAATGCCATGACTATCGCAGCGGCACCATAACGCTGGATCAGTTGTGCCTGCCGGACAAACTTATCCTTGCCCTCCTTCAGGGAGATGGAGTTGACCACGCCTTTACCCTGCAGACAGCGCAGGCCGGTCTCCAGCACCTCCCACTTGGAGGAGTCGATCATCACCGGAACGCGGGCGATGTCCGGCTCGGACGCGGTAAGCCGCAGGTAACGCTGCATGGCGGCCTGAGAGTCCAGCATCGCCTCATCCATATTCACATCGATGATCTGGGCGCCATTCTCCACCTGATTCTGACACACCTCGAGCGCCTGCTCATATTCGCCCTCCATGATCAGGCGCTTGAACTTGGCGGAGCCGGTTACATTGGCACGCTCACCCACATTCACGAACAGGGAGGTGGCGGAGATGTTCAGCGGCTGCAGGCCGGCCAGACGACAGGCCGGTTCGATCTGTGGCAGCTGGCGCGGGGCATGTTTGGCTACAGCCACGGCAATGGCACGGATGTGATCCGGTGATGAGCCGCAGCAGCCACCGATGATGTTGAGAAAGCCGCTGGCAGCCCACTCCCCGACCTGCCTGGCCATCTCCTCCGGACCCAGATCGTACTGTCCGAATTCGTTAGGCAGGCCGGCGTTGGGATGGGCCGACACCGGAAACTCGGAGATACGACTCATCTCCTCGATGAAGGGGCGCAGTTTTTCCGGGCCCATGGCGCAGTTCATGCCTATGGAGATGGGGCGGGCATGGCGCAGGGTGTTGTAGAAGGCCTCGATGTTCTGTCCCAGCACGGTGCCGGACTCATCGGCGATGGTGCCGGAGATCATGATCGGCAGCTCAAATCCCTGCTGTTCGAACAGCTCCTGTACCGCAAAGATGGCGGCCTTGGCATTGAGGGCATCGAAGATGGTCTCGATCAGGATGATGTCGGCACCACCCTCGATCAGTCCGCGGGTGGCCTCGGTGTAGGCGGCCACCAACTGTTCGAAGGTGATCGGGCGCGATGCCGGATCATCCACGTCGACGGACATGGATGCTGTCTTGCTGGTGGGGCCCAGCACCCCTGCTACAAAGCGGGGCCGTTCTGTGGAGGAGTATTTGTCAGCAGCGCGACGCGCCAGCCTGGCCGCCTCCACATTGATCTCATAGACCAGCTCTTCCATCCCATAATCGGCCATGGAGATGCTGGTGGCATTGAAGCTGTTGGTCTCCAGGATATCGGCTCCGGCCTCCAGATAGGCCTCATGTATGCCCTGGATAATCTCCGGATTGGTCAGCACCAGCAGATCGTTGTTGCCCTTGAGGTCACAGGACCAGTCGGCGAATCGTTCACCGCGGTAGTCAGCCTCCTCCAGCTGGTGGCGCTGGATCATGGTGCCCATGGCTCCATCCAGGATCAGGATACGCTGTTTAAGGAGAGCGAGGATTTGGCTGGTTTTGTTGTCGCGGCTACTCATGGGAGACATAAACCCGTATGTTGTATAAAGGCAGGCATGCTGTTAAAAAAACTTCGGTTACACAAAATGATAGAGACATTATTACATTATTCCGGAAAACAGATCTTGTCCTGATCAGTTTTCTGAACTATCTGGCTTTATATCTTAAGCGATCGCCAGCTAGCCCATAAATTCTGATCCCCTCATACAACATACGGGTTAAATCAAAAAGGGTTGCAATTATAGATGGTTTCCCCGAGGTATGCCTTATTTTCCGGGTTAAACAAAACAGAGGGGATCTGGACAATATGAGCCCGGCTGGGCAAACTGAGATACCAACGATCATTGAGTCTGGGCAGGAAGCTAAGGTGAGGTAGAAAGGGGTTCTGCCCCATTTAACTGGAATTCTCTGATTAAAGGATGGTGATCAATGCGTAAAGAACTTTCTCCAACTACCAGCGTGCTGCTCCTGCTGCTGTTCGGCTCTATGTTGTGGGCCATTTTCTGGCTGCGCAGTGCCGCTGTGGGAGTGCCTACCCTGACACATATGCACACATCACCCGATGGTGCTCTCTATATCATGCTTGGAACGGATCTTTTTGAGCATGACAGGGATGGCCGGCCTATGCGCCGCATTAATCTGAGAGAGTTGGGTGTGAATGATGTCATCGGTGATTTTGCACTCTTCAGTAATGGCGATCTGCTGCTCAGGATCGGCGCGGATGAACGCAGCCTATCCGATAAACTGCGGCAATTTTTTCGTCAGGACAACCTGGAGCCGGCTCAGCAGGAAGCGGCAAGGGGTGGGTTGTTCCGCTGCGACCTTGCCGCCATGGCCTGTGTCCCTTTCGGTAATAAGCACCTTAATTTTGATCAGAGTTTTTTCCTGGATGTCGACTGGGAAACAGATCGGGTATTGGCGGCCGACTCTTCCCGTCATCGTCTGCTTCTGCTTTCATCAACGGGCGATCTGCTGGCGCAAACGAACCAGGGACTCAAATTCCCAAACCAGGTTATCTATCGCGACGGTATGGCCTATGTGGCCAATGCCAATCGTCATGAGATTGCCGTGTTTAAAGTAGGCGATGCCAGTCTTAAACGAACTGTCTTCGGCTTTCTTGCCGCCGATGTGGGTGCAAAGCTGCGTGGTCATATCTGGCCATCAGCGGTGATGCAGGTGGGAGATCAGTTCTGGGTGGTGAATTCGGACAATGGTATGGGAAACGGTATCGTGGTGCGTTTCAACAGGGATGGAGAGCGGCTTGATGAGCTGGCCCTGCCGGAAACAGCGGATGTTTTTTCCGTTTTACCTTTCCGTGGCCATGTGTTGGTGAACGATCTTAACGCGGGGCGTATCTATCGTTATTCGTCTGCAGGTGAGCGCCTGCCAGATTTTGTCTCAGGTTTGCTGGAAGAGAGGGTGCAGGAGCTGGCGCAGCAGAAAGAGAGATATTACCGCTGGATGTATATCGTTATTGCTCTGTTCGGCATCATCTTCGTTATCGGTGTAATCATAGGCCTGCGCCAGGAGATGGCAGTTGACCAACAGTTGCCACCAGCCGATCCAGAAGATCTGGCACTTACTCCCGAGACTCCCGGGATCCTCTGGATCGACCCAGACCCTAAATTTACCCGCAGGATAAAATGGTTACTGTGGGCTTTTGCCGCTTTATGTCTGCTTTTCATCCCTATGTTATGGATGCTGATAGGGGTTGAGCTGCCGCTGGGATTTTTTCTGGCCATTGGGATTATGCTGGCTACCGGGATCGTGATCATGTATATCGTATCCCGTTTTACCCGGCAGCGGTTGGGTATACTGGGGAATAGAGTGGTCGCGGTGGATAGTGGCGGTAATTTCGCGGCGGCCAGAAGTGAACAGATCCGTTACTCGCCAAACCGTATTGTGGTAGGAAGTGTCGTACTTACGCTGAGGACCAATCAGCCATTTTTCCCCGAAGAGCAGTTGGTGGCTCATCTCTATCCTCTACTTAAGTCAGCCCAGTATCTTACCCAGGGGCAGATGTTCGGCGTGGTAATGCGGCTGAAGCCGGTTCAGAGCGCCTTCGCTACGGTCGGGATACTGCTGATGTTGCTGGCCATCATCTGGCTGGAGAAGGGTGGGATGGGATGATTTCCCCCGCTCCTGACGGGTGGATGTTTCGTCTAAGTTCAGCGGGACCATAGCGACCTCATCGCAGCCGCAAGCAGCAGAGGGAGCTATGAGGCGTGGCTACATCTCCTGATCGGTATCGATACGCCCGGAGCGCAGGGCCATGATTCCGGCAATGGCGATCAGCAAGGCCCCGGCGACAAATGTGTGATTTAGTGACTCGCCCCAGAACAGATAACCATAGATGGCGCCGAAGATTACCGAGAAGTAGGTGAAGGGGCTGGCGTGCGATGCGGAGGCCACGGCATAGCCGCGTGTCAGCAGGAATTGTCCGGCTGCGCCAAACAGCCCGGTCAGCAGACCCAGACCCATCTCCTGCAGGCTCGGTGCTTGCCAGGACCAGATCAGGGGGATGGCGGAGATAGGGGTGGCGAACAGAGCAAAGTAGCAGACTACCCTGATTGTAGGTTCACTCTGGCCGAGACGTCTTATCGTGACCTTGGCCAGGGCGGCAAGGGCGCCGCCCAAAAGGCCAATAAGTGCAATCCAATTGAAATCACCCTCCGGGGTCAGAACCAGGGCCACACCGACAAAACCAACTGGTATGGCCCACAGGGCAAGACGCCTGGCCCTTTCACCCAGCCATGACCAGGCGATCATGGGCATAAACAGCGGAGCAGTCATCTTGAGCAGCATGCCATCGGCCAGTTTGAGGTTGCCAAGGGCGTAAAAGAAGCAGTACATGGCGGAGAGGCCGGCGCCGGCCCTTAACAGATGCAGATGCACCACCTTGGTTTGTCGCAGAGAGGCGCGGGAGCTCAGGATCAGGGGCGATAGCAGCAGCAGTCCAAAGATATTGCGTAAAAAAACTACCATTTCATTGGGTAACCCGGCCGACAGCGCCTTTACTCCGGCACCCATAGAGGCAAACATCGCCTCCGATGCTATTATTAGTATTGCTCCCAGCAATAGATTCTGGCGGTACAACATCAGTATCTTAATCTTCTATTTAATATGTGGTATCAAGCCGCTATAATCGCCGCCCAACAGCTGTGGCTATATAGCTGGACCTGCAGCATGGGACTCCTCTCCTGTCTGGGGTGAATAGTACGCAACTGGGGTCGTTATAGATAGATCATTGCCGTGAGGGGCATGTAATGGATATAAGAACCATCCTGGCCAACAAGGGTCATGGCGTGGAGACCGTCGGGCCTGATGTCTCGCTGGCTGAGGTGGTCAAGATCCTTGTCGAGAAGAAGATCGGTTCTGTGCTGATTATGGACGGAGATGAGATACTCGGCATCGTTAATGAGCGCTCTATAGTCAAGGCCATCTGTATCCATGGTGCGGACGCGGTGGATCAGGCGGTGTCGGAGATAATGGACACCAATCTGATGGTCTGCTCTCCCAACAGTAGTATTGATTCTGTCAGAACCCACATGTCCAAGATGAATATGCGGCATATTCCGGTGGTCGACAACGGCAAGCTGATTGGAATGGTCAGTATCGGCGATGTTCTGAAATATCGTATCAGTGAGCTCAAGCATGGCGGTGGCTCGCGTTTTCAGCACTGGTTTGAGACCAATGGGGTGCGGCCGCTCAGGCCGGATCGCTAGCATCTGAAGATATTCACAACTGGAAGGGCTGAATAGAGGAGACCGCAGTATAAAACTGCGGTTTTTCCGTTAGGGCAGAGATCTGCCAGAAATCCCCTTCAACCGATTGGTAACATCTTCTTGTCAGAGCCATAATTGGCATACCTTAGGATATGCTGAAGTAGCACTATGCACTCACCAGATTCAATCTCCATGGTTAGTGAATGGATTAGAGAATCCAGGCGCACAGTTGTCTTGACCGGCGCCGGCATCTCTGCCGAGAGTGGGGTGCCAACTTTCCGGGGCAGTGATGGACTCTGGCGCAGCTTTCGGGCTGAGGAGCTGGCTACCCCCGAGGCCTTCAGGCGTGATCCGCAATTGGTCTGGGAGTGGTATGACTGGCGTCGTGGCAAGGTGGCACAAACCAAACCCAACCCCGCCCATATGGCCCTGGTTGAGTTGGAACGGCGCGGGTCTGATTTTACCTTGATTACCCAAAATGTGGATGGCCTGCATGATCTGGCGGGATCCAAAGCCCCTCTGAAGTTGCATGGCGATATCTGGGAGATGCGCTGTACCGGCTGTAGCTATAAGGCCGTGAACAGAGAGGTACCCTTGGTCAAAATTCCACCACGTTGTGCATGCGGCGCACTACTGCGTCCGGCAATCGTATGGTTTGGAGAGGCCCTGCCATCCGATGTATTGGAGCGGGCATGGTCCGCAGCTGAGCAGGCTGAGCTGTTTCTGGTGGTCGGTACCTCAGCCCTGGTGCAACCAGCGGCCAGTCTCCCGCTGGTCGCGAGTAGGTGTGGCGCCCGCCTGGTGGAGGTCAATCTGGAGCCGACGGCAATCAGCGCTCAGGTTGATATCAGTCTCATGGGCAGGTGCGGTGAGCTATTGCCGCAGATCATCGGCCTCTGATGTACTCGTACATGACGATGGATGCTGCAACACTTACGTTCAGACTCTCGATCTGGCCGAATTGCGGTATGTGCAGGGCTGCAATGTCAGGGTAGTCTGCCGGATCAAAGCTGAGTCCAAACTCCTCGTGCCCAAACACAAAGGCGCTTTTTGTCGGCAGTGCCGCCTCTCCCAGGCGGCTGCCCTTGCCGGCCTCCAGAGTGAACAGGCGGTATCCCCGGCCTGAGAGGTCGGTATAGTTCTGGTCAAAACCGTCAAAGAAGCGGACCGGGACGCGCTTGAAGGCACCCTTGCCGGGGGCGGGGTCGAATGGTCCTATGTTTATCAGGTGGATTTCGCAGGCACCGAATACCTCGGCACTGCGCATTATCTTGGGAATGTTAAAGCCGGCCTTTAAACCATCCAGAACTATGATGAAGTCATGTATTCCAGGTTCTGCCAGGAGATTCTGCCGACGCTGTTTTTCATAGCGTGCCAGCATATTGCTGTGGGAGTCTTTGTGGCGTCCTCTGCGTGACATCTGGCTATATTAACCAAATACTACGACAGGGGTCACGGCGGAATGAGGTAAAAAATTGAAATAGTGGCTGAATAATATTTTCCTATCTGAGAGAATTACACCAATGTTTACCGCAAGATTTTTTTCAATGCGCCGTTGGTGGTATCAAGGTCAGGGTGTCGTATACGGCCGCTGTTTGGTCTATTTAACTAACAGTAATTCCGAATGATTTTTCCTGATTACAGTGGCGGCGGTATCGTCAATCTTATGGCCTCGATCGAGCAGGGCCTGGGCTCCGACTTCGATCTATACCCACAAGCAACAGACTTGCCTGCTGCAGAGCTGCAGGGGTGTGACAAGCTGGTCTTCCTGGTGATCGATGGGTTGGGTTATGACTATCTGGCCAGTGCGGGTAACGGTAGTTGTCTGCATAGTAATCTCAAGTCCCGTCTTACCTCGGTCTGTCCCTCTACCACCTCGGCTGCTGTCCCGACATTCCTGACGGGAGTGGCGCCACAACAGCATGGATTTACCGGCTGGTTTACCTGGTTTCGGGAGTTGGGGAGTATCCTGGCAGCATTGCCGTTTGAGCCGCGGCATGGTGGTGGTGCCCTGGGAAAGGAGGGGGTTGATCCCGGCCTGTTGTCAGGGGTTAAGACATTTTTTGAACGGATCAAGGTTAGATCCCATGTGGTGGTGCCGGATAAGATCGCTGAGTCAGAATTCAACCTGGCCTTTCACGATGGCGCAACTATCTGTCCATATACGGGGCTGGATAATTTTTTTGAGGTGATCAGGACGGCGGTTGCTAATGAGGACAAGCGTAACTATGTCTACGCGTATTGGCCTGAATTCGATAGCCTTGCCCACTCCAAAGGTGTGGGCAGCAAGGAAGTGGATCAACATTTTGCTGAGCTTGATGCGGCCTTCGCCGGCTTTATCCGCAGGATGCAGGGCAGCGGGTGTAAGGTAATCGTTACCGCTGACCATGGATTTATAGATGTGCCATCCAGTGGTGTTATCCAGATGTGTGACCATCCGGAATTGGCCGATGCCCTGGTGCTGCCCCTGTGCGGTGAACAGCGCTTTGCTTACAGCTATGTACATCCGCATAAAACGGAACGCTTCCTCCAGTATGTTGAATCAGAGCTGTCCCATGCCATTGATCTGTTCTTAAGTGCAGAGCTTATAGCGCAGGGCCGGTTTGGTCTGGGGCAACCCCATCCTGAACTGGAGTCGCGGGTAGGACATTATGCCCTGGTAATGAAGCCCGGATACAAGATCAGGGACCGGGTACTCGGCGAAAAACCCAAGCGCCACATCGGGGTGCATGGTGGCATAACCGCTGAGGAGATGTTTGTTCCACTGGTGGTGGTGGATTGCTAGAGGGCTTTGGATATGAGCACGGTCATCTATCACAATCCGCGTTGTAGCAAGAGTCGCGCAACCCTTGGCCTGATTAACGCTGAGGGGATTGAGCCGGAGATAGTCACATACCTGGATACCCCTCCATCCAGAGCAGAGCTTGGCAAGATCCTGCAGCTGTTGGGGCTGAAGCCACAGGAGTTGCTGCGCTTTGGTGAGGCGCTTGCCAAGGATTTATCTCTGTCACCGCAGGATGAGCGCAGCGCAGATGATTGGATTGATCTTATGCTGGAGCATCCGATCCTGATAGAACGCCCGATTGTGGTGGTGGATGGTGCGGTGGCAGTTATCGGTCGTCCACCTGAGAAGGTGCTCACAATCCTTTAGAACTTCAACCCGTTGGCCAGCTCCGGCTTGTCGATATATCTGTTTCTGTTCCCCTGAATCTGTTCTATGGCGTCGTTGCGTCGTAGCTCCTCTGCATCCGGTGGGTCTTCCCGGTGCCACTGCTGCAGCAACTCCCCCTGGCGTTTGAAGATATCAATGCCGTAACGGTCGTGCATGTAGAACATGGCGCGTGCTATGTTGCCGCGACTGGCGGGCCGTGGCTCTGCGCGATGTTTGTACCGGTCTATCTCAAAATCACACTCTCCAAAGCGGCGCCTTTCGCCATCTATCTCGGCGTAGGCGTAGCTGCTGCGGGCATGGTTTATCTTCTTGAGTGCGGGGTAGAGGTTATGCATATCCGATTCAATCTGATTGAACAGCTTACTTTTTTTCCGACAGAGTCTGCGGTCGCGGCACCCTAACTTTCTCATGGCCCAACTCATGGGGAGGATGTGCTCAATATTGATATCTCGGCCTTTGTCTGCGCCAAACCTGCTGCCGCAGTACAAGGTCTCTCCTCCATCCGGGTAGACCTTGGCCCAGAACAGGGGAAGGGCATCGAAATAATCCCCCTCAGGTTTTCCCTGGGAGATAGACGTGCAGAGGCCAAGGACGAGCGCAAGCGTGGCCGCAAGAGGCGATAGTCTGGAGCTCTTAGGATGCGCGCTCATCAATGCTGGGTGGTACCGGCGGTCGCGCGGATGCTCTCCAGGTTGATTGCTGCCATATATTCGGGCCGGGGATCTGCGCGGCGGGTATATTTTTTGATGATGCTCTCCAGGTTGGGGCGTTTTTCCGCCGGACCTTCACCGGTTCCAATACCGCCGCCGAACTCCACAAACAGATCTGCCCCGTTATCCAGGATACTCTGCAGACAGCCAACCCAGTTTACCGGGTGGAACAGCTGGAAGAAGAGGCGAGAGCGAATGCTGTCTGCATCGTCTGCGTGAAAGTCGCCGGTAAAGTTTGATGCCACCTTTATCTTGGGGCTGGCAAACTCCACCTGCATCAGCTCTTCCCGGAAATGGCGGGCAGCGCTGACCATATAGTAGGTGTGGAAGGCCCCCTCCGTCTTTAGTCTCACCGCCCGCTTCTTGGGGTAGAGCTGTTCCATCTCCCCGGCCAGGGCGTCCAGGTCGGCTCCGGCTCCACCTACGACGGTCTGATCCGGCAGATTAAGTCCGGCAATGCCGCAGTAGTATTTATCGGAGAGCGGCTTTGCTGTCTCCAGATCCACCGTCAGGGCCAGCATCTCACCTTCACCATGGGTGCCCATCAGTTCGCCGCGCTTGGATACCAGGCGCAGGGCATCAGCAAAGCTGATAGATTCTGCTGCCACCAGGGCCGAGTATTCCCCCAGGCTGTGGCCCGCTGCCGCCACCGGCTGAAGCGGGGTTTCTGCCAGCTCCCGATATAGGGTTAGGCAGGCGATATGGTGGGTAAGCAGTACAGGTTGGGTGTAGCGGGTGAGATTCACCTGATCTGCCGGGTCGTTAAACGAGAGATCCGCCATGTCATATCCCAATACATCACTGGCCTCCTGGTAGATCCGCCGTACTGATTCAAACTCTGCATATAGGTCGCTACCGATACCCGGGTATTGTGAGCCCTGACCGGGAAAGATGAAGATGGTGTTTTTTTCTGGAATAGACATGTCTTGGTTTCCTAAGGTGCATCTGATAGTTCGCCCGGGAGCATAGACATTATCCGGTTGGGGAACAAGACCCTGATGCCAAATGAGGCTTGAAGAAACCACTTGTATTGGTCTGGGTTTTTCAAATATCGGGAGAGGCGGTAAGGTGGATTGTATTGAGCCGGGTCATGGTATGAAGTGAGCCTCCTTGGGTAGACTAGGGTCTGTTTTATTCTATGTTCACTGTGAGTATGGACTGATTTAGGAGATTAGAATGTCGGAGAGATTGTTGCTCTTACCTAGTACAGAGTATGGCAAGATTCGTTTGGTAAGGGTTCCGAATGATGTGGACGAACATGAGGCATTCCGTAATGTGATAGGAATAATAGCTTCATTAGAAGAGGAGAGGCCGGACCGCTCACTGGAGGATATTGAGGATGCCTTGGAAGAACACGGGTTTCAGTTGGTGAAATTTTTTCTGGGGCCTGAACTGATCTGATTTAAGCTATACCAGTTCAATTATGGTAGACAGTTACGGCCGGTGATGTAGCAGATGACTGCATCACCGGCTTTTTTGTGCCGGCCAGTGATATAGTGAGTGTTGGCGTAAATAACATTCACCTGAAAGATTTTAAGTGAGTAATAACAGAGATGGGTATTCAATGCAGAGCATGACCGAGCGAACTGGTCTATGGGAGACCTTGCAGACCTATCGTCATCCGCGTGTAATCACCATGCTATTTCTTGGATTTTCCGCCGGACTGCCGCTGCTGCTCATCTTTTCAAGCCTATCACTGTGGTTGCGCGAGGCCGGTGTAAGCAGGTCTGATGCGACCTATTTTAGCTGGGCGGCTCTGGGGTACTCATTTAAATTTGTCTGGGCTCCGATAATAGACAAGTTGCCGCTGCCCTGGTTGACCCGAATACTGGGTCGCCGTCGCGCCTGGTTGTTGCTGGCGCAAGTGGCAATCATTACTGCCATCCTGTGGATGGCATCAACCAACCCGGCAAATAGTCTGACTCCTATGGCCCTGGCGGCGGTGATGCTGGGCTTCTCCTCCGCCACCCAGGATATTGTCATCGACGCCTACCGTATTGAGTCTGCAGACAGGCGGATGCAGGCACTGATGGCGTCTGCATATATCGCTGGCTACAGAGTAGGAATGCTGGTGGCGGGAGCAGGGGCCCTCAAGTTGGCCTCCTGGTTTAGTGATGGTGTTGGTTATGATTACACGGCCTGGCGGGATGCCTACCTCTGGATGGCGGTTGCCATGGGGGTAGGTATCGTTACCACCCTGGTTGTCTCTGAGCCAGATACAGAGCAGAAAGAGAGCAGATATCTAAACAGCGTTATAGATTACTTACGCTTTCTGGCACTGTTTTTGATCGCGGTTTTAACCCTGATAGCGGTGTTTAGCTATTCCGCCCCACAGTTTGCCAGTCTGAAGCAGTTGCTGGAAACCCTTATGGGAGAACACGCCCTGACCGGGTTTATTGCCGAGTTGTCACACCTGCTGTTCTCCCTGGGATCTGCGGCGGTCGCAGCCATGATTGCTATAGCTGTTGGGGTTGCTTCGCGTGAGATGTTCCTGGAGACCTATGTAGATCCCATGCTGGATTTCTTTCGCCGTTATGGCCGGTTGGCACTGTTGATCCTGGCGCTGGTTGGCTTTTATCGGATATCCGATATCGTGTTAGGCGTGATCTCCAATGTGTTTTATCAGGACATGAAGTTCAGCAAGGATCAGATTGCGGATATCACCAAGACCTTTGGCTTGGCCATGACCATCATAGGTGGATTCCTCGGCGGCAGTCTGGCCCTGCGTTTCGGGGTGATGCGGATACTGTTTCTCGGGGCAGTGCTATCGGCCGCGACGAATCTGCTGTTTTTGCTGCTGGCACAATCTGGCCCTGATGTAGGTATGTTGATATTGGTGATTGCTACAGACAACTTGAGCGGTGGTCTGGCCAGTGCAGCGTTTATTGCTTACCTCTCAGGCCTGACCAACATCTCGTTTACCGCTTTTCAGTACGCGGTATTCAGCTCTATTATGACCCTGTTCCCCAAGCTGTTGGGAGGCTACTCCGGGGCGATTGTGAATTCAATCGGATACAGTGACTTCTTTCTGCTAACAGCGATACTTGGTATCCCGGTGCTGCTATTGGTCTATCTGGCGGCGCGCTATATGCCACCTGCAGAAGGGGATTGAATCAGGAACTTGCCCACATTTTAATCAGATAGTTGCAATTTTCTGTTGCGTTATGTACTGCATCAGGAGAAAATCGTCCGCCCTCTGGAGGGATCGGTAGGGGAATATAGCGGGTATGGAAATAGAAAAAGATGAGGTATAGGTTGATGGCAAGTACAAAAATTTTTCGTTCCTTGATTGTCATGGGGCTTCTATTTTGGTTTCAGGCAGCGCCGGCTGCGACTGATCCTCAGCTGCTGGTTAAGAAAACCACAGAACAGGTGTTGGCCGAAGTTACGTCAAAAAAGCAGGAGCTGAAGGCAAATCCAGGAAAGATCTATCCTTTGATCGACACTATTCTGCTGCCACGCTTTGACTTCGACCAGATTGCCAGACTGGTGTTGGGTAAACACTGGAACAGCGCAACCACTGCAGAGAAGAGCAGCTTTACTGATGAATTTCGTGAGCTTCTGGTCCGGACCTATGCCACAGCCCTATTGAGTTACTCCGGGGAAGAGATCGACTATCCTGCGGTTAAGATTGCGCCGAATGCTAAAAAGGTCAAGATTAAGACCGAGGTCAAGAACAGAGGCGCAGGGGCGGTGCCGATCGATTATAGCCTCTATCTGGGGAAAGGCGACTGGATGGTCTATGACATAACCATAGATGGTGTAAGTCTGGTATCGACCTATCGTACTAATTTTGATTCCCAGATACGCAGGGGTAACCTTGCGGGGTTGATTTCAGACCTGAAACAGAAAAACGCTAGAGATAAATAATCCTCTTTTTTGCGTTTCTTTATCAAATCTCTCTTTCCGGGCGGGGCCGGTCCCTTTCCAGCCCCGCCCGGGGGGAAACCATGCTGATTAAGCCTAAAATCGCGTTAGTTGCCATGGTTGCCAAGGTAAATGCTTTCCGTTTACCTGGATTTTCTTATATCATACCCCGTTTTTTAATCGCTTAATCTCATTGGGGCAGGCCAACCGGCCTAGATTACCGTATCTATGGATAAACTAATTATAACTGGTGGCGCAGGCCTTGAAGGCGAAGTACGCATTTCAGGCGCCAAGAACGCTGCCCTGCCTATCCTGGCAGCAACCCTGCTGGCTGATGGGGTCGTTACCATCGGTAATTTGCCGCATCTGCATGATATCACCACTACCATGGAGCTGTTGGGCCGCATGGGTGTAACCCTGGTGGTGGATGAACGCATGCGCATCTCCGCCGATTCCAATACCATAAAGGACTACACGGCACCATATGATCTGGTTAAGACCATGCGGGCATCCATTCTGGTACTGGGGCCGCTGCTGGCGCGCTTTGGCGAGGCGAATGTATCTCTGCCAGGCGGCTGTGCCATCGGTTCCAGACCGGTCAATCTGCATATCGACGGTCTGCGCGCCATGGGTGCCAATATTAATGTGGAAGGTGGTTATATACGCGCTACCGCCGATCGTCTGAAAGGCGCCAGATTGGTAATGGATCTGGTAACCGTGACCGGGACCGAGAATCTGATGATGGCAGCAACCCTGGCTGACGGTGAGACCATTATTGAAAATGCCGCGCGGGAACCGGAAGTGGTGGACCTGGCAGACTGTCTGAATGCAATGGGAGCCAAGATAACCGGTGCCGGCTCAGATACCATAGTAATCCAAGGCGTCGAACGCCTGACCGGGACCGAATATAATGTTCTGCCTGATCGTATTGAGACAGGAACATTTCTGGTGGCCGGTGCTATCTCCGGGGGACGGGTGCGGGTGCGTGACACCAGGGCTGATCTGGTAGAATCTGTCCTGGCCAAGCTGCGTGAGGCGGGAGCGCAACTCGAGATTGGAGAAGATTGGATAGAACTGGATATGCAAGGCCGGCGCCCCAAGGCAGTGGATATACACACCGCCCCCTACCCGGCATTCCCCACCGATATGCAGGCGCAGTTTACCGCCATGAACTGTGTGGCTGATGGGGTAGGTACCATAACCGAGACCCTGTTCGAAAACCGTTTTATGCATGTGCAGGAGATGCAACGCTTGGGAGCGGATATCCGGCTGGAAGGTAATACCGCCATCTGTACCGGAGTGCCAAAGCTCACCGGAGCTCAGGTGATGGCGACCGATCTGCGCGCCTCTGCGAGTCTGGTGCTTGCCGGCCTGGTGGCAGAGGGTGAAACCATTGTTGATCGCATCTATCACATCGACCGCGGTTATCAGAATATCGAAGAGAAGCTGGCTGGTTTGGGGGCGAAGATTCGCCGGGTTCCCAACTAAGCAGGGCACTGTATTTGCGGACACAGACGCGAGAGGCGGTTGTTGTCTTGATGGAATGACCCAGGCGAATCCTAGCCGGATCATTCCAAAACTAGCCGTCAGCCCAGGGCGGATAATCTCATTATGACATTTGAAAAACCGATCACTATCGCCCTCTCCAAGGGGCGTATCTTCAAGCAGACAATGCCTCTGCTCGCCCATGCCGGAATTGTTCCTAAGGATGACCCTGAAACCAGCCGCAAGCTGATCCTGGATACCAATCATCCGCAGGTGAAGCTGGTAACCATCCGGGCCACCGATGTCCCCACCTATGTGCAGTGGGGGGCGGCCGATCTGGGGGTTGCAGGTAAGGATGCCCTGATGGAGCATGGCGGTGAAGGCCTGTATGAACCGCTGGATCTGCAGATTGCCAGGTGCCGTATGATGGTGGCCGGATATCCTGATGCAGATATCAATGGGAGCAAGCTGCGTGTTGCCACCAAGTATGTAAATTCCGCCAGTAGCTTTTTTTCATCCCGGGGGCAGCAGGTGGAGGTGATTAAACTCTACGGCTCCATGGAGCTGGCCCCTCTGGTGGGGTTGGCGGACCTGATTGTAGATCTGGTTGAGAGCGGCAATACCCTCAAGGCGAATGGACTGGTGCCGTTGGAGCATATTGCCGATATAAGCTCAAGGTTGATTGTGAACAAGGCCTCCTGGAAGATGAAGCATAATACGGTAATGCTTCTTCTGGACGCATTACGCGAGGCAGTTAACCGGCAGGATTAGTAAAGGTATTGGTGGAGGCAATGGCAGAGATTCGAACACTATCTACTCAAGATGCTGGATTCGACCGCCAGCTGGAAGAGCTCTTGGCCTGGGAAGCGGTATCTGACAGAAAGGTTGGGGATGTGGTCGCAGATATCATTGCGAATATCCGTTCCCGTGGTGATGCGGCCCTGCTGGAATACACCAGTCGTCTTGATGGTTGGGATGTGCAGGATATGGACTCTATGCAGGTTGGGGCGCAGCGACTGGAGCAGGCCTGGGATGGTCTGCCGGAAGAGAAGAGGGCTGCACTGCAGCAGGCCGCAGATCGTATCCGTAGCTATGCCGAACGCCAGAAGATGGAGTCATGGAGCTACACCGAAGCGGACGGCACCCTGCTGGGACAGCAGGTCACGGCGCTGGATCGCGTTGGTCTGTATGTGCCTGGCGGCAAGGCCGCATACCCTTCGTCTGTGTTGATGAATGCCATTCCGGCCAAGGTTGCCGGCGTTTCTGAAGTGATTATGGCGGTACCTACCCCGGGCGGGATCCTGAATGAACTGGTGTTGGCCGCGGCCCACGTCAGTGGTGTTGACCGCGTGTTCACCATGGGTGGAGCTCAGGCGGTAGCGGCATTGGCCTACGGCACCGAGACGATACCTGCGGTAGATAAGGTGGTAGGTCCGGGCAATATCTATGTGGCCACTGCCAAGCGGGCGGTCTTTGGTCAGGTCGGGATAGATATGCTGGCCGGTCCGTCAGAGATCCTGATCATATGTGATGGTAAAACCAATCCAGACTGGATAGCGATGGATCTGTTCTCCCAGGCAGAGCATGACCAAGATGCCCAGTCCATTCTGATCTCCCCTGATGCCGGTTTTTTGCGTGAGGTGCGAGAGAGTATCGAACGGCTCTTGCCGACTATGGAGCGTGAGGCGATCATATCAGTTGCCCTAGGTGAACGCGGAGCCTTGATATGTTGCAAGGATATGGATGAGGCGGCGGATCTGGCCAATCGGATTGCTCCGGAACATCTGGAACTTTCCGTGGATGAACCACAGTCCCTGGCCAAGAAGATACGTCATGCCGGCGCTATTTTTATGGGGCGCCACACCTCAGAGCCGCTGGGGGACTACTGTGCCGGACCAAACCATGTTCTGCCTACCTCAGGTACTGCCCGCTTTTCGTCACCGCTGGGGGTCTACGACTTCCAGAAACGCTCCAGCCTGATCATGGCCTCAGAGCGGGGGGCGGACCACTTGGGCCGAACTGCATCGGTGTTGGCGCGGGGAGAAGGGCTTACTGCTCATGCCCGCGCGGCTGAGTACCGTTTCCAGGATGACGAGGAGGACAATTCATGAGCCGCTTCTGGAGTCCGGTCGTCCACCGGCTCTCACCTTATACCCCAGGCGAGCAACCCAAGCGGGATAATCTGGTCAAGCTCAATACCAATGAGAATCCCTATGGGCCATCGCCACGGGTGATTGAGGCGATCCGGGGCGAATTGGGGGATGGTCTGCGCCTCTACCCTGATCCAGGGGCAGGGCAGCTGCGCCAGGCTGCAGCCGATTACTATGGTCTGAAGCCGCAACAGGTGTTTGCCGGCAATGGTTCAGATGAGGTGCTGGCGCACACCTTTTGTGCCCTGTTGCAGCATGACATGCCGTTGCTGTTCCCGGATATCACCTATAGCTTCTATCCGGTATATTGTAAGTTGTACGGGGTCGACTATGAAACCGTACCGCTGTCCGGGGACTTTGGCCTACAGGTGGATGACTACCTGCGGCCCAATGGTGGCATCATCTTTCCAAATCCCAATGCTCCGACCGGGTGCCTGCTGCCGTTGGATGACATCGAGCGTCTGCTGCGATCCAATACCGAATCGGTGGTGGTAGTGGATGAGGCCTATATCGATTTTGGTGGTGAGAGCGCTGTTTCTCTGATCAACCGTTATCCCAATCTGCTGGTGATACAGACACTCTCCAAATCCCGCGCCCTGGCCGGGATGCGCCTAGGACTGGCCCTGGGTGATGAGCAGTTGATTGCGGGACTGGAGCGGGTCAAGGATAGCTTCAACTCCTATCCGCTGGACCGTCTGGCAATCGTGGCAGCGGTGGCCGCCCTGGAGGACGATACCTATTTCCAGCAGAGTCGCCAGCGTGTGATCGATTCCCGGGAGCGGCTTGCAGGCGATCTGCATGAGCTGGGCTTTGAAGTGCTGCCATCGGCGGCAAATTTTCTTTTTGTCCGCCACCCGCGGCGTGATGCGGTTGAGTTGGCGGCCTCCTTACGGGAACAGGGGGTGATCGTGCGGCACTTCAAACAGGCGCGTATCGATCAGTATTTGCGGATCACTGTGGGGACGCCTGAACAGAACGCAATATTGTTACGGGTGCTGGGAGAGGCTCTTTAACCACCTAAATCTTTGGGCGCAGGTGCCCTTAACATCTATTGGTCTTGCGGGCGCTCTGCCACTGTAACCTCGGTTTTAAATCTGGTGTTGCCGCGCCAGCCATATATGATTGCCTGGCTGCCGGGGGTTAGAGTGGCGATGTAATTCATGATCTCCTCGGCGTCCTTCGGTCGTTTATCGTTTATCTGGACGATGATATCTCCCGGTTTTATCCCTGCGGTGCTTGCCGGTCCGCCCTCCAGTACGCCGGATATGAGTATCCCCGAGATCTCTTTCAGTTTGAAGGAGTTCGCCAGCTCTGGCGTCATATCCTGTCCGGCCAACCCCAGCCAGCCCCGGATAACCCGGCCATTTTTCAACAGTTCGAGCATAACGCTCTCGGCCAGTTTTACCGGAATGGCAAAGCCAATGCCGTGCGAGCCTCCGCTCTTGGAAAATATGGCGGAGTTGATGCCCACCAGCTCTCCCTGGGTGTTGATCAAGGCACCACCAGAGTTTCCTGGGTTGATGGCGGCATCGGTCTGGATAAAATTCTCAAAGGTGTTTATCCCCAGATGACTACGGCCGGTGGCGCCGACTATACCCATGGTTACCGTCTGGCCGACACCAAACGGATTACCGATGGCCAGAACCACATCGCCCACCTGTAAGCTGTCGGAGTCCCCTGCCTTGATAGAGTTAAGCCCCTTTTCTCCGATGTTGAGCAGTGCCAGATCGGTATCAGGATCAGTCCCGACAATCTTGGCTTGCAGGGTGCGGCCATCGTTGAGCACCACCCTGATCTCCTCGGCGCCCTGGATGACATGATTGTTTGTCATGATCAGGCCGTCACTGCTGATTATCACCCCTGAGCCCAGGCTGTTTTCACGCTTGAGATATGGCCTGGTAGTGAACCGGTTGCCAAAGAAACGTTGCAGCATAGGGTCGCTGAAGAAGGATTTGCCTCTCTGTACAGTCAGCTTGGTGGTGTAGACGTTGACTACTGAAGGGGAGGCCAGCTTTACCGCGGCGGCATAGGAGACAGGTCCGGGTATTGGGGTAGCGAGTTGAGCTGTAGGTTGGGGCTGTGGCGGTTGCTTCTCCTCCCCGCTATCCTGAAACAGGTATATGGCCAGGAATGCTGCGGCAAGGCCGGCCAGGGCTGAGGTAATGGCAAAGGTAAGGAATTTCTGGAGTTTCATAGGAAGGATATTCTAACATGTACCTTTCAGTCGTTGACAGCACAGAGATCCGGGAATGGAATAATGGTTGAGCTGAAACAGTTAGAGAGATACTGCAATGAGTTGCTGCAGATAGAATCTATCGTTGACTACTGCCCGAATGGTCTACAGGTGGATGTCGGGATAGAACAGATTCAGCGAATTGTCACCGGGGTTACTGCCAGTCAGGACCTGCTGGATGCCGCAGTGGAGCGGTGTGCAGACCTGCTGCTGGTACACCATGGCTATTTTTGGAAGGGGGAGCCGCCCGCCCTGGTCGGTATAAAGGGGCGTCGTGTCGGCACGCTTTACCGGGGTAACGTCAGTCTCATGGCCTATCATCTGCCGCTGGATGCTCACAAGGAGCTGGGCAACAATCGCCTGTTGGCAGAGCGGTTTGGATTTGACGGAGCTGCCCCGGTGGAGCCTGGGGACGGTCTACTCTGGACGGCGGAACTGCCACAACCGGAGAGCGTCGAGCAGATTACCGAGAGGATCATCCGAGGTTTGGACCGGGAGCCGCTCTATCTGCCTGGTGGCGGAGTGGAGATCAGGCGCGTGGGTTGGTGTAGTGGCGGTGCCGAGGAGTACATCATCCAGGCCGCTGAACACAGGGTGGATGCCTTTATCAGTGGCGAGGTGTCGGAGCAGACCATGCATCTGGCCCGGGAGTTGGGTGTGCACTTCTTTGCGGCCGGTCATCATGCTACCGAGCGATTCGGGATACAGGCACTGGGCGAACATTTGGCAAGGCGCTTTGGGCTTGATCATCTTTTTCTTGATCTGCCCAATCCGGTTTAACGCGTCGGAGATGGCTTAGAGATTTTGTGTTCATTGATGAATCGCAATCTCATTCCAGTCTAATAATGAGAAAGTAGTATAGATATACTTTGTTCCTGCTCTTCAGCAAATCAGCAAGGTATAGATATCATCAGGCCATATATTAATAGCTCTGTCTTGACCTGGGTTGCACGTTGTTGGAAAATGCGCCGTTAGTTTTCATGACAAAATCAGCATATTCTAAAGAATCTTAGGTGGGCAGCGATTCTGAAAAGAATCCCTTGATACTGGCCAGCTTGCATCGGGAGTAGTTAGGTATGAGCGCAGATGGCGTTGATTTAAAAAAGCGGCGTTTTTTAACTGCCGCGACCAGTGTGGTCGGGGCCGTAGGAACCGGCTTTGTGGTATATCCTTTTCTGGCGGCCTGGGCGCCCAGTGAGAAGGCCAAGGCGGCCGGTGCGCCGGTAGAGGCCAACATAAGCAAGCTTGAGCCTGGCCAGATTATGACCGCCAAATGGCGCGGTAAACCGGTCTGGATCGTTCACCGTACCGAGCAGAATCTGAAAGATCTGCCCACGCTGGATGATCGGCTGGTCGATCCGAGTTCAGATGTGCCACATCAGCCTGAGTACTGTAAGAATGGCACTCGCTCGATTAAGCCTGAGTATATGGTTGTTATTGGTATCTGTACCCATTTGGGTTGTTCCCCCAGCTATCGTCCAGAGGTGGCGCCGCAGGATTTCGATCCGAACTGGAAGGGTGGCTTCTTTTGCCCTTGCCACGGCTCCCGCTTTGATCTGGCCGGCAGGGTTTTCACTGGTGTGCCCGCTCCGAGCAATCTGATTGTACCGAAGCATCAATATCTTTCAGACACCAGCATATTAATCGGTGTTGATGGAGGAGCGGCCTGATGAGCGCATTAACTAAATTCGGTTGCTGGATAGATGAGCGTTTCCCCATGACCAAGGTCTGGAACGAACATCTGGCACAATATTACGCCCCTAAGAACTTTAATTTCTGGTACTTCTTTGGCTCTCTGGCGCTGTTGGTGCTGGTGAATCAGATTGTTACCGGCGTCTGGCTGGCCATGAGCTACAAGCCGGATGCCGATCTGGCATTCGGTTCGGTGGAATACATTATGCGTGATGTAGACTGGGGTTGGCTGATTCGCTATCTCCACTCTACCGGCGCCTCCGCCTTCTTCATCGTCATCTACCTGCATATGTTCCGCGGTCTGATGTATGGCTCATACCGCAAGCCGCGCGAGCTGCTGTGGATCATCGGTATGGTGGTATATCTGGTGATGATGGCAACCGCCTTCATGGGCTATCTGTTGCCCTGGGGTCAGATGTCATACTGGGGTGCACAGGTTATCGTTAATCTGTTCAGCGCCGTCCCCTTTGTAGGTGAGGAGCTGGGTGTCTGGATCCGTGGTGATTATGTTATATCCGATGTCACTCTGAACCGCTTCTTCGCACTGCACTTCCTGCTGCCGTTTATCCTGGCTGCCCTGGTGTTTGTGCACATCGTTGCGCTGCATGCGGTCGGCTCCAATAACCCGGATGGTATTGAGATCAAGAAGAACAAGGATGAGAACGGTATCCCCAAAGACGGCATACCGTTCCACCCCTATTACACGGTAAAGGATATTGCCGGGGTGGCGGGCTTTCTGTTCCTGTTTGCTGCGGTGTTGTTTTATGCGCCGGAGATGGGCGGCTACTTTCTGGAGCATCCAAACTTTACCCCAGCCGATCCATTGGTGACCCCACCGCATATCGCGCCGGTCTGGTACTTCACTCCGTTCTATGCCATTTTGCGTGCGGTTCCGTCCGTCGCTGGTTCGGCGTTCCCTGGTGTGATCGCGATGTTTGGTTCCATTCTGATCATGTTTTTCCTGCCTTGGCTCGACCGCAGTCCGGTCAAGTCGATCCGCTACAAAGGTACGCTCTATAAGGTGTTGCTTGGGTTGTTTGCATTCGACTTTATCATGCTTGGGTTCCTGGGGGTCAAACCGACCACGGATATATACAAACTGATGGCGCAGGCAGGTACCATTTACTATTTCGCGTTCTTTCTGTTGATGCCCATCTACAGTAAGTTGGATAAGACTAAGCCAGTACCTGAGAGGGTGACCAAATGAAAAAGCTGATTCTCGCATTTCTATTGGCCGTAGTGCCCGTTCTGTCCATGGCTGCCGGCGAAGGACCGCATCTGGATAACGCAAACATCGACGTGAGCGATCAGGCGTCACTGCAGCGTGGAGCAAAATACTTCGTTAACTACTGCATGGGTTGTCACTCTCTCAAATTCCAGCGTTATAACCGCATGGGGCGTGATCTGGGGTTGACCGTGGATGAGGTCAAGGAGAACCTGATGTTCACCACTGACAACATCGGTGACACCATGACCGTAGCCATGAATCCGCAGGATGCCAAGAAGTGGTTTGGTGTGGTTCCACCTGATCTCAGCGTGACTGCCAGGTATAGGGGTGTGGACTGGATCTACACCTATCTGCGCAGTTTTTATGTAGATAACAAACGCCCTTTTGGTGTCAATAATCTGGTATTCAAGGATGTGGGCATGCCCAATGTGCTCGGGCATCTGCAGGGGATTCAGAAGGCTGTGGTTAAACAGGTGGATGGTGCAGAGGAGACTGAGCTGGAACTGGAGAGTCCTGGCACATTAAATGCCGAAGAGTTCGATGGTGTCGTGCGTGATTTGACTACCTTCCTCAGCTATGTGGGGGAGCCGGTCCAGGCCAAACGTAGGGCTATGGGCAAGTGGGTTCTTCTGTTTATTGGGGTGTTTTTCGTCTTCGGATACCTGTTGAAGAAGGAGTATTGGAAGGATATCCACTGATTTTTCACACAGCAAATAACACTAGGGTGCGCAGTTTCGGTTATACTGTGCACCCTTTTACGTTTTATTTAAGAATATTTGACGGCTTATCACATGGGGTGATGGCCGACTTAGCTACCTGACTGGAGTGGTTTTATGGCTGTTGTTGCAAACAAGAGATCAGTTATGACTCTATATTCTGACCCTCAAAGTCCGTATAGCCATCGAGCAAGAATGGTCCTGGCAGAGAAGAAGATCACGGTTGAGATATTTGATGTTGACCCGTTAAATCTCACAGACGACGTGATGGATCTTAACCCGTACGGAACATTGCCAACATTGGTTGATCGTGATCTGGTTTTGTACGAGTCCAGAATTATCATGGAGTACCTGGATGAACGTTTTCCCCATCCGCCATTGTTACCGGTTGACCCGGTATCCAAGGCGAGTTCCAGGTTGTTTATGTTCCGGGTGGATCAGGACTGGTATGGCCTGATGGATGCGATACTTGCAGGCGGCAAGGGCGCGGCCAAGGCGCGGAAAGAGCTGACCGAAAGCCTGGTTACCACGGCCCCGGTATTTGCCGCCAAGCCGTTTTTTATGAGTGAAAATCTGAGTTTGGTTGATTGTAGTCTTGCTCCACTGCTCTGGCGTCTGCCCATGTTGGGTGTTGAACTGCCGCCGCAGGCCAAGGCGGTGAATGATTATGCCAAGAGTCTGTTCGAGCGCGAATCCTTTCAGGATAGCCTGACCGAGCTGGAACGCGAGATGCGTGAATAACAGCAGCAAGATTCGCAGAATATGGAGATGACGTCCAATCGTCCCTATCTGGTCCGTGCCTTCTATGAGTGGTTAGTTGATAACGGCCAGACTCCGCATCTTTTGGTGGAAGTGGCTGACAGCAGCGTTGAGGTGCCGCAGCAGTTTGTCGAGGATGGTCGTATTATCTTGAATATCGGCCCGTCGGCAGTACGTAATTTGGAGCTGGGGAATGAATATATCTCATTCAACGCCAGATTCGGTGGCAAGCCCATGGACGTGCTGTTTCCCACATCCTCAATTCTCAGTATCTATGCCAAGGAGAGCGGCAGTGGCATGTTGTTCCCGGAAGAGGCAGCGGATGAGCGCGATCCAGATGGGGCAGAACCAACACTCGACCCGCCACGGGGGCGTCCTACCCTCAAGGTCATAAAATAGCCCTGGTATTAGGCAAGCCTCAGGTTGCGCATACGATTGATGGTTGCGGCCAGCTCGTGCAGACGCGGTAGCGCCAGGGTGCCCATGATGTATGGGGTGATGCTGTCCAATCCTTCCGACTCCACCGATTTCAGGATTTCATCCAGCGTATGTGTCATATCTACGGCTGCATCAGGTAGCTTCTCATAGCAGCGTTTCATCAGATAGCCGATGGCCTGTAACTGTCCCCGGTCTACCAGCTGTTCTACGCGGGATAGGTCTATCTCCTCGTTTCCGTAAAGCAGAGCCCTGACCTCAAAGGCGCGAATCTTCTCTTTATGCATTTGATTCATAGGGCTCAAACACCCTTTCTGTAGAATGCGTAGCCGTGTTTGGGAGAACGGCGGCATGCTAGACTCAGGATCTAACCCTCCCTCTGCAAGTGCTCTGGCCTTAGCGGTGACATCCTTGACCTGATAGTTATCGAGCATGAGCACGTGATCGGCACGTCCAAAAAAATCTCCAGAACCACCCATAACCAGTATCACCGATACAGCGCTGGCACTGTAGAGCTGACGAATGCGCTGCACCAGGGGTGTGATCGGCTCCTTGTCCTTTGCCACCAGGGCCTGCATGCGTGCATCCCGAATCATAAAGTTGGTGGCCGAGGTGTCTTCATCTATCAGTAGGGTATGGCTGCCGGTGGCCAGGGCCTCCATGATGTTGGCGGCCTGCGAGGTGCTGCCACTGGCATTCTGGCTGCTGAAGTTTTTGGTGTCTTTGTCCTGCGGCAGGTTGTTGATGAAGGGGCTAATGTCCACACCGGTTATGGCGCGACCATCCTCCGCACGGATCTTACTGGCACTGGCCTCTGTAACCACCAGTTCCCGGCCATCATGTTTGATATGATCGTATACCCCATACTCGATTGCATGCAGCAGGGTGGATTTGCCATGAAAACCACCACCAACGATCAGGGTGACACCTTCAGGTATACCCAGTCCCCGTACCGGATCCTGATGTAGACACTCAAGTTTCAGTGCCATGGAGTCCGGGGCGACAAAGGAGACCGCATCTGGCAGAGGGCGGTCATCTATCCCGCTCAGGCGCGGCAGGATGGAGCCGTCACCGATGAATGCCACCAGCCCCTTGGCCTTGAGTTGATTGCGCAGGTGTTGTTGATCCTCAACCGAGTACACGTGTGCTGTAGCGGCGCTGATATTGTCATTGATAGATAGAATGCCATCTGTCACCACCAGAGGCAGCTCCTGGAATAGCATCTCTTCCGCCTGAGCTGAGGAGATGGAGCGCCCATCTGCCGGCAGGGCTATCTGGAAACGCAGCTCCACCTCTCCATCCTGTATCAGCACCGAGTTGCGCCTAAGCACCTGCTGGCCATAAGGCGCTATGGTGATGTCGCCGCTCTTACCGGAACCGCGTCCACCCCGTACATTTTTTGGCAAAGCGCGTGAAAAACTTCTACCCAGATAATCCTCCAGGGCGATACAGCGGGTCTGGTTGGAGTAGAGCTGTTCCGGGATTGCCGCGGTCTGTTTATCTATCAGAATGCGGCAGCGTGAGGGTTCGGCAAACGGGTCTCCTTGTACGTGGTCGATGCGAAGACGAAAGTTCGGAAACTGATATTCGCCCTGTATCTGTTTGTAGCTCTTATAGCCGCATCCATCTATCTTGGTCAGTAGTGTTTGCAGCCTCTCCATGCTTCCCTAAGACTCCATCTCCCGATTCACCGCCAACGGCCCCCAGGCCTGACACACAGGCATGACCTCCATGCTGTTGATGTTGACATGCGGCGGCACCGAAGTGACCCAGTAGATGATCTCGGCAATATCATCGGCGGTGAGTGGCCTGGTGCCTTGATAGACGTCGGCAGCCTTTATTTCATCTCCCCGCATGCGTACGCGGGAGAAGTTGGTTTCGGCCATGCCTGGATCTATGTTGCTGATCCGAATCTGTTTTCCGATCAGGTCTGCACGCAGGGTCCTGGAAAATTGCTGTACGAACGATTTGGTTGCGCAATAGACATTACCTCCGGGATAGGGCCAGCTACCTGCGGTGGAGCCCAGATTGATGATATGTCCGCTATTGCGCTGGACCATTCCGGGTAGTACTCGCCGGGTGATGCGGACCAGGCCCTTGACGTTGGTCTCTATCATGGTCTCCCACTCTTCCAGTTTGGCCGCATACGCCGGCTCCATACCCAAGGCAAGTCCTGCGCTATTGATCAGGGTGTGAATCTGTTGGAACTCTTCCGGGAGATGAGAAAAGAAACGATCGATTGAGTCGGAATCCGTTACATCCAAAGCCGCCACATATACTGGCGATCTCTCTCTTAATCTATCGGCCAAGGCCTCAAGTTTATCAATGCTGCGCGCTGCCAACAGCAGTGGTCGCCCCGCTGCGGAAAATCTGTGCGCGCAGGCCTCGCCAAAACCGGATGATGCGCCTGTGATAAACACGACTTGTGACATGCTGTTCCCCTAAATCTCTACCCTTAGATAGTATACGAAATTCAGAGATACGTTCATCCGGTTAAAAAAATAATCGGAACTGTTTCACTGCATTACCTTCGCCACTTGATAGTGATGGCAATCTATAGTTATATGAGATAAAAATAATCTGTTGTCAGGGCAGCAAGGGGACCACATGTTTAAGGCGCTGGTATTAGATCAGATTGATGACCGAATGGTGGCGGAGGTTAAACAGCTTAGTGAGGATGATCTGCCTAAGGAAGATGTGCTTATAGCAGTGGAGTACTCCTCACTCAACTACAAGGATGGCATGGCCGTAACCGGAACTGGCAAGATCATCCGTACTTTTCCCATGGTGCCGGGGATTGATCTGGCCGGGAAGGTGATCGAATCATCTACAGATAGATACAATCCAGGCGATAGAGTGATACTTACTGGTTGGGGGGTTGGCGAACGGCATTGGGGAGGGTATTCCCAGCTGGCCAGGGCCAGGCCGGATTGGTTGGTGCCAATGCCGGATGGCCTGGATTCACGCAAGGCGATGCTGATCGGGACCGCAGGACTCACTTCGATGCTGTGTGTTATGACCCTGGAAGAGTCCGGGGTGATGCCGGACAATGGTCCGGTGCTGGTGACCGGCGCCTCCGGGGGGGTAGGCAGTATTGCAATCAAGCTGTTGGCAGATCTGGGGTATGAGGTTGTCGCAGTTACCGGACGCAGCAGCAGCCATGATTATCTCAGAGGGCTGGGTGTCAGCAGTATCATTGGCCGGGATGAGATGAGCGCAGAGGCGAGACCATTGGAGTCACAGAAATGGGCCGGGGCCGTGGATACTGTCGGTGGCGATATCCTGGCGCGGATTCTGGCAGAGACAAAATATGGCGGTACGGTCTCATGTTGTGGCCTGGCCAGCAGTTTTAATCTGCACACCACGGTGATGCCATTTATCCTGCGCAGTGTAAGCCTGCGCGGTAATGACTCGGTGAGTTGTCCGGTGGAGCGCCGAACCAAGGCATGGCGGCGCCTTGCTTCCGATCTGCCGGATAGTGCCTATGACTCCATCGGGCGCACTGTAGGGTTGGATCAGGTTCTACAGGTTGCTCAGGAGATAATTGCTGGCCAGGTGCAAGGCCGGGTGTTGATTGATCCCAACCTTTAGGCCTATAGAATCAAAGAAACAGTTCTGACAGTTTCGTTCCCGGATCGTCGGCACGCATAAAGGCTTCGCCTACCAGAAATGCATGGACTCCATTTTGCCGCATGCGTTGTACATCTTCCGGGGTGTGGATGCCGCTCTCGGTTACCACTATGCGGTCATCCGGAATGCGCGCTAGCAGATTCAGGGTGGTATCCAGACTGGTTTCAAAGCTGTGAAGATTGCGGTTGTTGATGCCGACGAGGCGGTTGTTCAGGGGCAGGGCCCGCTCCAGTTCGGTTGCATCATGCACCTCAATCAGTACATCCATCCCCAGCTCTATGGCCAGACCATTGAGCTCAATCATCTGTTCGTCGTTGAGACAGGCCGCGATCAGCAGGATGCAGTCGGCACCCAGGGCGCGTGCCTCGTAGACCTGATAGGGGGAGATAAAGAAATCCTTGCGGATAACCGGCAGGGCACAGGCGGCACGTGCCTCTTGCAGATAGGCATCTGATCCTTGAAAGAAATCTATGTCGGTGAGCACTGACAGACATGCTGCCCCGGCCTGTGCATAGCTCTGAGCAATCTCGGCTGGTCGAAAGTCCGCCCGGATCACCCCCTTGCTGGGTGATGCCTTCTTGATCTCAGCGATAATGCCGAAGTTGCCGGAGTTGATTTTGGACTCCAGCGCCTGCACAAAACCGCGGCAGCCGGATGTATGGTCCAGGGTGGAAAGCAATTGCTCCATAGGGACCAACGCCTCTCTTTCTGTTACCTCTTCGATCTTACGGGCTATTATCTTTTTTAGTATGTCTGGTTTGTCGTTCATCTAGTTGCCGGCCAGTCCTGGTTGAATAGTGATGCTGAAAGAGAATATTCTACACGCTTATGCTGACCGGAGGCATATCTGCTGTTTCTTTATCTTAGGTTGATAGCTTATGGGTCGTTATCGTCCACCACAACCGAGAAGTTCACCCTACATTACCCGCGATGGATATGAGATGTTGCAGGCCGAGGATAAGGCGTTGTGGCTACGGCGCCGTGATGTAACCAAGGCCTTGGCTGCAGCTGCTGCCGAGGGCGACCGCTCGGAGAATGCAGAGTATATCTATCGTAAGAAGGAGTTGCGTGAGATAGACCGGCGTATTCGTTATCTGCAAAAGCGCATGCCGGATCTGAAGATAGTAGATCGGGTACCGGATAATCAGGATCAGGTGTTTTTTGGGGCCTGGGTTACGCTGGAGGATGACGCGGGGGATGAGATCATCTACCGTATTGTCGGGGCGGATGAGCTGGACTCGAACCAGGGCTGGATCAGCCTGGATTCCCCCCTGGCCAAGGCGCTGCTAAAGCGCCAGGTGGATGATGAGGTGCAGGTTCAGACCCCAAGCGGAATACGGCACTATGCTATTGTCGAGGTGCGTTACTCTTTAACATCAAAACTATAATAATCACAACGGCAGGTCCGTTCCCACTGTTCGGTAATTGCTCAGAGCCATCCTGGAAAAAGATGTACACTATCTAACTATGTGTAAATCACTGCCCAAACAATATGATAAGTGAAGAATCCGACCGGAGGGGATGGTTGGTTAGGCGCACCGGATTTTTCTGGTTGACCTCCCTGGCAACAATCGCGATCGTCACTCTTACCTTATGGCAAATTGCCGAACATACCAGGAAGGAGTCGATAGCACGACTGTTCAATAGAAGTCAGCAACAGTTAGAGTTGCATATGGCCAGTTTACAAGGGAAGTTGGGGAAATATGAACATCTGCCGGAACTGCTGGCCGCAAATAGATGGTTGGTTGATCTGCTGGATGATCCTGCTGACCAGGACAGGGTAGATCTACTCAACCGCTATCTGCAGACGACCAACACCATATCGGGCGCATCAGATACCTATCTGATGGATCCAAATGGCCTTACCATCGCCGCTTCTAATTGGGATTCAGAGCGCCCGTTTGTCGGACGAAATTTCAGCTATCGTCCCTATTTTAAGGAGGCGATGAAGGGCAAGCTGGGGCGCTACTTCGCCTTGGGCACCACTTCGAACAAACGGGGGTTTTATTTTGCCTACCCGGTGCGCAAGAGTGGCCAGATCCTGGGCGCGGTGGTAATCAAACTCAATTTGGCCTCTATTGAAGAGGCGTGGGGCAATTCCGATAATGAATTTATCGTTACCGATCCGGATGGTGTTGTATTCCTTACGACAAACAAGGCGTGGCGGTTTAAATTGCTCAAACCGATTTCATCGGAGGTAAAACGGCGGATTAAGCAGAGCCTGCGCTATTCCGGGATGGAATTTACCCCTCTCTCCACCCAACCTGTAGAACGGCTGGCAGTGGGTGCGGGGTTGATCAAGATAGACCTACCCTCACCCCAAACCTATATGATCCAGGAGCGCCAGATGCCGGAAGCGGGATGGAAGGTGCATATCCTAACCCGCATCTCTCCAGTCCGGGCCGAGGTTGCGCAGGCGGTATTTATTGCGGCTATTCTGTTGGCGGTCGCCATCCTGTTTGTTCTGCTGTGGAATCAACGCAGAAAGAGGATCATGGAAGGCCTTAGATTTCAATTGGAGACTCAGAAAAATCTGGAGGCAAACGAGGCCAGGATTGAGGCGATATTGGACAATACCCAGGCTGGGCTATTGGCCATGGATCGTGATGGCACCATAGAATTTATCAACAGAAAGGCCGAAGAGATGTTCGGGCGTCCCGGGGATGATCTGATTGGTCATCACCTGCGGGAGTATTTTGATCACTCCGGACATGAGGAGATCGATAAGATAATCGACGATGCTGAAACCATGGTGTCAGTGATTGAGGTTGTGGCCAAACATGGCGACGGTTCCATGTTTCCAACCGCTCTATCCGTGGGAGTGTTACACAACTACCAGGGGAAGAAGATTGCCACTATTCACGACATTAGTTATCAGAAGATGCAGGAAGAGGATCTACGTCAGGCTCATGCCCTGCTGGAGACCAGGGTGAAGGAGCGTACCAAGGACCTGACCGAGGCCAACGCCCGGCTGATTCAGGAGATAGATGAGCGCCAGCGCGCGGAAGAGGCGCTGATGCAGGCGCGGGATGAGCTGATCCAGGCCACAAAGCTGGCTGCCCTGGGTGAGATGTCTACCGGCATCAGCCATGAACTGAATCAACCGCTGGCGGCAATCAGGGCCTATGCGGACAACGCCCGGGCCCTGATTGATCATGGAAGAAATGAGGACGCATTGGGAAATCTTACCCAAATCTCGGATCTGACCGAACGCATGGCTCAGATCAGTGCGCAGCTCAAGATCTTTGCCCGCAAGGATTCAAGTCAGGCCGTCAGTGTCTCCCTGAATGCTGCGATCAATCACAGTCTCAGGATACTGCAGCCGAGAATCAGAGAGGACAACACCTGTATACGGCTGTATCCTACTGCGCAGGAGATATTCGTGCTGGCCAATTCGGTGCAGCTGGAACAGGTGCTGGTGAACCTGATTGGCAACGCCCTGCATGCGGTCGAGGATAATGAGCGGCGCCAGATTGAGATTTCAGCCGAGAGATGTGACCGGGAGGTCATCCTTAAGATCTGGGACAATGGTCCGGGCATAGATGAGGAACAGCTGGCGTTGATATTCGATCCCTTCTTTACCACCAAGGAGGAGGGCAGAGGTCTGGGGCTGGGGCTCTCCATATCGCACCGTCTGGTGGAAGGGATGCATGGCCGGCTGCAGGCAGAAAACCATCCGGATGGCGGCGCCGTATTTACCCTGCGCCTTCCGGCTGCAGAGGGTGGAGAGGAGGATGAAACAGCGGTTAAGGGTAGACCAGAGCGGTTATCCTCAGACTGATTGAAAGCGGTTATGGCAGATATAAACAACGTTCTATTTATTGATGACGAGAAGCATATCCGGTTGGCCAACCAGCAGACCCTGGAGCTGGCGGGTTTTGAGGTGCAGTGTCTTAATCGGGCGGAGCGGGCGCTCTCATTGATCTCGCTGGACTGGCCCGGCATCGTGGTATGCGATATCAAGATGCCGGGTATGGATGGCATCACCTTTCTCAAGCAGGCGATGAGCATAGACCGTGAACTGCCGGTTATCCTGGTGACGGGGCATGGTGATATCTCTATGGCGGTGAACGCCATCCGGGATGGGGCCTATGATTTCCTGGAGAAACCATTTGCAGCCGAAACCCTGGTAAAGACGGTGCGCCGTGCCATAGACAAACGTATCCTCACCCTGGAAAACCGCACCCTGCGGGTGGAGCTGGAGGCGCAGAGCGCACCCGGACCCAGGATTATAGGTAATACCCCGGTCATGCAGCAGCTGCGCGCCACCATTGCCCAGATCGCCAATAGTGGGGCCGATATCCTGGTGCAGGGCGAGACCGGCACCGGCAAGGAGCTGGTGGCCAGATCCCTGCATGAACACTCCAATCGCCGCAGCCACAACTTTGTGGCCATCAACTGCGGGGCGGTGCCGGAGAGCCTGATCGAAAGCGAACTGTTCGGGCATGAGCCGGGCGCCTTCACCAGCGCCAAGGAGAAGCGGATCGGCAAGTTCGAACATGCCAACGGCGGCACCCTGCTGCTGGATGAGATAGAGAGCATGCCGCTGCCGGTGCAGATCAGACTGCTGCGGGTGTTACAGGAAAGGACAGTGGAGCGTCTGGGATCAAATGAGCAGATCCCGCTGGACATCCGGGTTGTGGCGGCATCCAAGGTGGATCTGATGCAGGCGTGTGAGCAGAAGCAGTTCCGCTCCGATCTCTATTATCGACTGAATGTTGTCACCATAGAGATACCGCCCCTGCGGGAGCGCAAAGAGGATATCCCTTTACTGTTTCACCACTTTCTCCTGGTCTCCAATAATCGCTATCAGCGCGAGGCCCCGCCCCCCAAGACTGCTCAGATCCGCGCACTGCTGACCCATGACTGGCCGGGTAATGTACGGGAGCTGCAGAACGTGGCTGAACGCTATGTGTTGCTGGGACAAAACTGCAACTATGATCTGGAAGAGCTCATGCATGGCCAGGAGGGTAACGCCGGCATCACCCTGCCGGAGCAGGTGGAGTGTTTTGAGAAGAGTGCGATCGAGCAGGCGCTGGCGGCCAATAAGGGGAGCATCAAGGATACAATGGTTGCGTTGGGCGTCCCCAGAAAGACCCTGTATGACAAGATGACCAAGTACAATCTGGATAAGGATAACTATAAATAGGGAAGAGCAGTCCGCAAATGAACGCGAATAAACGCAAATGATTTAAAACTATATACCCTGGCCTAACCGCTTGGGCAGGAGCGGACACCTACACCAGAGTACTTCCCATTCCGGTCAAAGGGGGACTATTGGGAAAGGGCGTTATCACAGGTTGCATGATTAACCGGAACCACCCGGAATATCCTTGCGTTTTATGCCTAAATAATTTAGAAATAACGAACCATCAGGGTTAAAACATAATTACAGATGTTTTATAACAACTATAAGGAAATATTTCGGGATGAAGGCCAAGGAATTGAATAAATCA
>JBNKDM010000007.1:0-66360 GCA_050288245.1 Sedimenticolaceae bacterium | reverse complement strand
GCTCCACATTCACCCCGGGCGCCATTGGCTTTATTGGCTTGCCGGTCCGCACATGTTTGCCTGGTTGTTGCAGATCGCTTCCATGGCAATCAGAACAACTTCGCTTCGAACCCTGATCCTTTGCAACATGAACACTTAGCCACAATTTTTCACCAGCTTTCCTGCTGAATGGACCCGCCCCCTGCAGTTGGTAATTTTGCAATAATTGCTCCGCCCCACCTGCCGCGTAACCGGCGCCGGCGAATAACAACAGCAAGATACATATTCCACGTTTCATAAAAATCATCTCATGTCCCAAATTACAGCCGCTCAACGCGACTCCCGTTTAAACCCGTTGACCATTGAGCGCACCAGATTCTCCCTATGCTGAAGACTTGCCACCAGTACGCCGATTAGATGTAACATCACAAGCAGCAAAGTGAAGTTGGCAAAGAATTCATGCACCTCTTCTGCCGCCTTTCCTACCGAGTGTGACGCGGACGCCATTATCTCGGCCATAGGACCAGACGCCTGTTCAGCGCCATAGGCGGCAAACCCGGTCAAAACCGTTATCGCAAGAGAAATCAGCAGGGCAAAAACCATTGCGCCCCCAGCCGGATTGTGCCCGACATAATGTTTTGCTTTGAAAATTATGACGCTTTTTAGATAAGCGATTACTGTGGATGGCGGAAAATAAAAATCATTAAACCTGGCATGACGTGATCCGATAACCCCCCAAATCAGGCGAAACACAATCAATCCTGCAATGACATATCCTGCCAACACATGTAATAACATGAAGTGATCTTCGGTGAGATAAGCCAATAGAAATGCAGATACCAGTGACCAGTGAAATATCCGCACGGGTAAATCCCAAACCTTGATCTGTTTATCTGCATACATAACTTCCCTCCACTAGCGTCAGAGGGAAGCCTAACAACACAAGCTGAAATCAAGCTGAAACTCTATGGATATTCACATATAGCGCCAAAGTAAATTAACTAGGCAAGGGCATTAAAGGCCCAGCCAACCAGGATAAAGGCAACAGCCAATACCGCCACAAACAGCCCCAACGCCTGCCACTTGATCACCTTGCGCAGAATCAACATCTCCGGCAGAGAGAGTGCAGCCACACTCATCATCAAGGCCAGGGTTGTGCCAATAGCCACCCCCTTGGTCAGCATCGCCTCTGCTACAGGTATTATGCCGGTGGCATTGGAGTAGAGCGGGATACCCAGCACTACGGCAGTTGGCACATCGTACCAGTTGCCACTAGCCAGATGCTCCGACACCCAGAGTTCCGGCACAAAGCCGTGAAACAGCGCACCAACGCCCACGCCGATCAACACCCACTTCCAGATTCTGCCTACGATCTCCCTGACCTCTGCCACAGCATATCTATGCCGTCCCAGCGGGGAGTCATCTCTCTCAGGAATTGACACATGCCCCATCTGAATCTTCCAAACGTACTCCTCTACCCATCTCTCCGGCCGGAACCACTGCATGACAATCCCGCCAAACCAGGCCACCAGCAGTCCCGCAGCCACATACAGGGCTGCCAGTTTCCAACCAAGGATTCCTACCAGGATTATGGCGGCCACCTCATTGATCATGGGAGAGGCAATCAAAAACGAGAAGGTGACGCCGAGGGGGATACCCGCCTCGACAAAACCTATAAACAGCGGTACCGAAGAGCAGGAGCAAAATGGCGTGACCGCACCCAAAGTTACCGCCATGCCGCGCGCCTGCCAATCCGGACGATTACGCACGTACTCCCGCACCCGCTCCGGTGAAAGAAGGGCCCTGAGCAACCCCATCACATAGATAATGAGTACCAGCATAAAAAATATCTTGGTAACATCCATGACGAAGAAGTGCAGAGCGGCCCCTGAGTGACTAGCTGGATCGAGTCCGAACAAACGGTAGATCAACAAGTCGGCCAATGACTCAAACATCAGCTATCTCCCGGTACGGGTAGCGCATACAAACCGCCCCTACCCGTTTATCCATTGTCGCACCTGGTCGGGACCAGGCAGACCACCAGCATGCACCACCTTACCATCCACCACTACACCTGGGGTGGACATCACCCCGTAGCTCATGATCTCCGCCATATCTGTTACCTTTTCCAATTCAATTGCGACTCCGGCCTGTTGGGCGGCAATCTTGATCAGGTTGGCGGTGGTTTCACAGCTCTTACAACCCGATCCCAGTACCTTGATGTTTTTCATATAACTCCTCTCTCATCGTTTATTGGTTTGAGTCAGACATATAGATCACACCCGGACTGGCAGGCATTTCTGCCAGTGCCGCCATGTCATTGGCAAAAGGTTCCACTTCCTTTGTACCCTCATGGGTCGCACGAATTACCTTAAGCATCCAACGTGGAATATCCGGGTTGATTCTGTAGTGGATCCAGAGACCATTCTTGCGATCGGCAACCAGACCGACCCTTCTCAGCGCAGCCAGATGATGCGACACCTTGGGCTGCGGCAGTGCCAGAGCATTGGTTATCTCACATACACACAGTTCCTGATGCGCAATCAACAGGGAGAGACAGCGCAGACGAGTGACATCGGAGAGCGCCTTGAATAGCTGAGTGGGTTGCATACATATCACCTAATATCTACAAGAGTAGATATAGTACTATATCTATCTCCATAGATATAGTTGCAAGGCTGAAATCTGTCTATTCTATCTATATGCTTGTATATTCAAGAACCGACATATCCGTAACCAAGCGACAACCACGAAAGACCGTAGATTGAACCTGACAATTACAGTTTGCACCCGCGAAAGAGCAGCCCGACTAAAGAAGTGCATGGAATCGATCACCAACCTGGTGATTCCGGATAACATTTCACTTTGTGTGGTGGTGGTGGAAAACGACTCGGCAGCAAACTGCCAGCAACACATATCTGATCTCAACTCCATGCAGCAAAACATCAAGTTCATCTACCTGCACGAGCCTAACCTTGGCATCCCGATTGCGCGTAACCGGGCCTGTGAAGCCGCATTGGAGCAACAGTCCGACTGGATCGCCTTTATAGATGATGATGAGACAATGAAGCCGGACTGGCTTGTGAATATTTCTGCCGCAATAGATGAATACCCGGCAGAGGTGTACTACGGGCCAGTTGACATCATCTTTGATGGAGATGTACCAACCAACATCAAACAACCCGGACGCAAATCAAGACCTACCGGAACCTACCTTAAAAAGGCGGCAACAAACAATACCCTACTGGATGCCCACTTCCTGCGTAAACACAGATCCAATCTATATTTTGATGAATCAATGCGCTTTACCGGAGGTAGCGACACCCGCTTTTTTTATCAAGTCACGGATCTAGGCGGAAAGATTCGCTGGGTTGATAACATTCCGGTCAGTGAACATGTCGATCCCCACCGTATGACCTTGCGCTGGCAGATAGTGCGCCGATATCGCTGCGGGGCAAATGCCACCCTAATCCACCAAAAACGTTATGGGAGCCTCTCGGCGCTTGCAAAGCTACTTCCGAACTCTTTAGGGAAACTGCTGAAGGGGTTTCTAATGCTCCTAACCTATCCGCTAGTATGGGTTTTTGCCAAACCCCGCGCCTTCAAATGGTGGCACAAGGCAATTAAACTGATAGCCACCTCCGCCGGAACAATCGTTTCCTTTTTTGGCATCCATCCAGCGCCATACAAAACTATCGACAAATCATAGCGGCACACAACAGAAAACTTTTCCCGTGAAATAGGGCAGATAAATTTAATGATCAAACGCAAACTCAGCATTGCCCCCATGCTGGACTGGACTGACCGGCACTATCGCTACTTTGTCCGTCTTATAACCAGGCACACCTTGCTCTATTCTGAGATGGTAACCACTGGCGCGCTGATCCATGGCGACCGAAAACGCTTTCTGCAATTCAATCCTGCTGAACACCCTATAGCGCTGCAACTTGGCGGCAGTGACCCAGGCGCGCTGGCCGAATGTGCGTGCATGGCGCAAGAGTGGGGATATGACGAGGTAAACCTGAATGTTGGATGCCCTTCGGATCGGGTACAGTCCGGAAGATTTGGCGCCTGCCTTATGCTGGAGCCGGATCTGGTGGCAGAGTGTATCAGTACTATGCAGGCTGCGGTCTCTATTCCAGTCACGGTGAAACACCGTGTGGGAATCGACCGGGATGATAGCTATGAGACCCTGCATAGATTCGTTTCAACCGTGGCGGCGGCCGGATGCCAGACCTTTATCGTGCATGCCAGAAATGCCTGGTTACAGGGCTTAAGCCCGAAGGAGAACCGCGATGTGCCACCACTGAGATACGATATCGTCCAGCGCTTAAAGGGTGATTTCCCCGAGCACGAGATCATCATCAACGGCGGGATAAAGTCCCTGGATGCGGCGGAGGAACAGCTGCAGCATCTGGACGGCGTGATGATCGGGCGCGAGGCCTATCAAAACCCATGGATTCTGGCTGAGGCGGACCGGCGTCTGTTTGGTGATAATCACCCCATACCCAGCCGCCATCAGATCATTGAGCAACTCATGCCCTACGCCCAGAACGAATGCTCCCGCGGCAACCCCATCAGCCAGATCACCAGACACATCCTGGGCCTGTTCCAGGGTCAACCCGGGGCGCGTGCCTGGCGGCGCCACATCAGCGAAAACGCCCACCGCAAGGGGGCAACCCCCGAAATAATCACCCAGGCGGCAAAGATGGTTGCCGGTTAGCCTTTACCCAACGGCTTCAACTTCACTATCAGCAGTGGCAGCAGGGTAAGGTTTGCCACCAGTGCCACCACCATGGCCACTCCGGTGAGGACGCCGAAGTAGATGGATGGGATAAAATTGGACAGCGCCATAATCGAGAAACCAAGGGTAACGGTTATGGAGGTGTAGTAGATGGCCCGGCCGACGCTGGAGTGACAGCGCTCTACTGTAGCCCAGTAGTCCCAGTCGACACCGATCTCCTCCTTGAATCTGTGGATATAGTGGATGGTGTTATCCACTCCTATGCCGATGGTAATAGCTGCAATGGTTATGGTCATGATATCCAGCGGAATGCTCAGCCACCCCATCAGCCCCAGAATGATACCGGCAGCAACAATGGTTGGAACTACGCCGATGGCGGCCAGCCTCCAGGAGAAAAACAGCAGCCAGAGCATGATGAAGATGGCGACAAACACCATACTCAGAGTCAGGATCTGGGAACGAAACAGGCTCTGGAGCACATTGTTGTAGAGCACCAGCATTCCCGACAGTTTCACCTGACTCTGTTCCAGGCCAAACTTATTAACCAGGTCTCTCTTAATCTTCTTCAGCAGGACATCGCGCTTCAGATTTTTATCTGAATCTATAACCCGCACCCCAAAACGAATCTGGTTGCCATCCTTTGACATGTACGGATATAACATCTGCTCCTTGATCTCCTCGGGCAGACGCTTATATACCACCGACAGACTCATATTATCCAACGGTACATCGTTGTTTAGCATGGTCATCATGCTCATGGTGGTAGCAAGGGAGAGCACCTTACCCGTTTCCGGCAGTGATTCCAGATACTCCTGTATCTTCTGCACCCGCGGCAGCTGGAACATATTGAACCAGTAGCTCTCTCCGCTGATACCAACGGATTCGTTTTCGAATTCAGAACCCAGATCAATATTCCCTTCTTCCGAGGCGGCATCCACTGTTGCGTTCTGTCCCTGTTGCTCATCCTGTGCAGCAGAGCTGTCTGATACCATATCGCCCTGAACCCCACTGGAATCATCTGTTGGCTGTTGCGCAGCGGTATCTGGCTCTGCCGCCAGATCTTCATCCATCTGCATGGCATCAGCTCCGCCTTGTTCATGCAGGGATTGCAGGAATTCACTATCAGGATCCAGCACCACATCCAAAGGCGTAGTCCCACCCAATTTACGATCTATCAGCACCATGCCCTTATAGATCTCAGTGGATTTCTTGAAATAATCAATGAAGCGGTTCTCAACCGAGAGCCGTCCTATACCTACTATGCTAAGCACCACGATCAACAGATATATCACCAGGGTGGTGTTGCCGAAGCGCTTAATACCCTTAGCCAGTGAGCGGGTCAGGGCTGCGGTAGAATCATGTTGGCGCAATACCGGGGTACCGGCCTTGAGTGGAGCCAGGGCGGCGGGGAACAGCGAAAATGCAATCACAAACGACAGCCCCACACCAACCACCATCATCCAGCCAAAATCTATTACCGGACGAATTCCACTGACAATAAATGATGCAAAGGCAACCATAGTGGTCAGAGAAGTAAACAGGGAAGGCGCAAATTTGGAGCGCACGGTCTCTTTCAGTAACCAGAGCTGGGAACGACTCGGATCCTCTGCATGCAGTTCCTGATGACGCACGATCAGGTGCACCGCCAGGGCCAGGGTAATGATCAGCAACAGAGAGACAAAATTGGAGGATACCACCGTCACCCGCCAATCCATCATACCCAGGAACCCCACCATGAATACTGTGGCAAGAATGCAGATCAGCATGGGCACCAACACCCAGCGTGGCCGTTTAAAGGAAATAGTCAGCAACACAATCAGGAACAGGGTCACGCCGACACCGAATACCTTGATGTCGCTGTCAATATAATCGATCATATCGGAGGCGATTATTGGTACGCCTCCAAGATGGATTTCCCCCGCATCCTTGTATTTCACCAGAATCGCACGCACCGCAGCGATATCGCGCTGCAACTGAGCCTGAACTCTGGCGTTATGCTGCCTGATCTTTGCAGTGATCTCCTTAAGATCACCGGCCTCCTGCGATGTAAGATCCGTCTCCATCTGTTTTTCCCAGATCAGGTCACGCTCATGCTGGAGTTCGCTCAGAGTCTTGTCCTGCTTAAAATAGACCAGTATGGCAGTGACTTTCTCATCCACACTGGTGAGCAGATTACGATAGAGCGGACTCTCGCGAAACTCGCGTCTGGCTAAATTTATATCTATGCCTTTGGTCTCGAGGGTACGTACCCCCTGCTGCAAATCGGACACACTGACGCGCGGACTATCTATTAGCGGCACATCCATTATGCTGGTAACAGACTTAACCTGCCCCATACTCGCCAGTTCATCGGTAAGACTGCGAATAGTAGCCAGACTCTGTTTAGAGAACAGATCGGCCTTGGGCTGCAGGGTTACTATAAGAAAATCATCTGAGCCATAGCGTGCGCGCACAGCCCGATAGAAACGTAAGTCCTTATCATTTTCCAATACCAGAGAATCGGAAGATGCATCCAGTTTAAAATATTGAGAAAACCACACCGCCACAACCAGCAGTAGGATGCCAACCGACCACATGATCAGAGGCCTTTCCAGAGTGATGCGATAATAGAGATCCTTTAATCGCTGTAGCATTTTCTTATCTTTTGTAGTTTATAGTTGATATTGTCGTATCTTGAGATATATCAGAAACACGCGGCATAATTGTAACCGATTTTACCCAATGCACCAGCCCTACGATCAGGGATAACCGGTCAGTTCTGTTTGTTTTTGTCAGGATTATTCTCGTACGGAATGGTTATAACCCCATCCTGAACAAAACCAGAAGGTCTTCCCAGCTCGTTATAACTTACGCACTTTCCGTGCTTAAATAGAAAATCCCCAATATAGCAGTGAGATATCTTGCGTTTAAGATTCTCTGCATATGGCAATCCCAAAAAGTAGCTTACCAGCCCCCGCACCACTCCGGCGTGAACCACCACCAGGATGGTATCGCCCTTACGTTTCTTCCAGAGAGACTGGATAAACCCCACACTACGCTCTTGCATCTGGTGGAAACTTTCACCCTTTGGGTAGACAAAGTCAGGATCCTTCTTGTGTTTTGGCACATGCTTCTCCACCCATTTTTTACTCTTCTTGTACAGGATGCCGTAATTTATCTCATTCAATTCTGCCTGGTCGTGTATTAAGTTTATATTCCGTTTCTTCGCATAATACATCCCGGTTTGACGCGCCCGCTCCAGATTACTGGTATACACAGCGGCAAACTCCAGTGAATTTGCACTCAATACCCCATCAACATAGGCAAGATCTACTTGCCAATCCTCAGAACGTGGCGAATCACCCCAGCCCATTATCTGCCCGGATTTATTGATCAACGTCTTGTAGTGCCGCACAACAATTATGCGCATATCATCCTTCTAAAACAGCGCTAACGACAAAGGGGATCACTGAACAAGTGATTAGATCTTGATGTTTCGTATATCGTCCTCTACCGGGAAAAGTTTCATTATGGTGTTACTTATTACGCCGAGTACTTCGCCTATGGTATCTTCCATCGACTGATCGGCGATGATGTGGATGCCGGACAGGTCGGACTCATTCAACAGATAGCTCTGCAACTCCCAGATGTCGTCCATATGGTTTATATATCTATCCGCCTTGCGCTTCGCGTTATCCCTGGCCCTGGCCTTGAAGCGTTTGCGCAGACTATCGCGATTAGTGGTTGCCAGCATTACAGGAACAACGATCACATCACTGTCTACATCATTCATGGATAGATGCGTAGGCAAAACATGCACACCCTCCAGGATTAGATGCTGACTCTCCAGAACTGCCCTGGATATCGCCGCCTCCATCGCCGGTTTCATGATATTAATCTGAGACAAAAAGCCGGTGATTACCGGGCTATCCATCTCCTTCTGCTGCAGTTGGCGCGGTGACGGCAGACCGCGCCAGGCGGAAAAACTTGAGTGCATCAGGGTAGGGATAACCTGATTAGGCAGGTAGGAACGAATAATCTCGCGCATCATATCTGTTGACTGCATACCGACTATGTTCAGACGATACGCAAGTTCGGCCGACAGGGTACTCTTGCCCGATCCGGTGACACCCCCGATCAACAGTATCAGAGTCTTACCGGAATTTTCGAACCTGCGCCAGGACAGATATCTGGCAGCCGTCTCTTTACCCGCGTACTTTACCAGACTCTCGTATACGATCTGACGCAATACCTGGTGACCTATCTCCTTGTAGCCTCTCTGTTGCAGGGTATCGGAGACCCCGACTGCACCTCTTCTCGCAATCTCGCTGGGTATCGCGCAGGCCTCAAGCGAATGGGTCAATATACCGACGGAGAAGCGATCATTGCGCAGGGGTGAGTGGACTATGATGTCAGATTCAAGCTTAGGCTTATTCTCGTATGCCTTACGAACTGCATCGCCGTGCCTGTTTTGCAACAGCTCTGCAACCAGCATAAACAGGTCATGCTTGCTAATATGTTCGACGTTCCTGAGTTGCACCCGCACACTCTGGGACAGATTGTACGCGTCATCATATGCCAACCCGGCCTTGGTTAAAGACTGCACCAGAATGCCGCGAAAAAAAGGAATTTTATCCTCCCCATCCTCGCTTGTAACTAATGTTTTTGCCATGGTTAACCCTGAATAAACCCTGATTTATGTCTTGTGCAAATCAGCTTCCTAACACCATATCCGGCACAATCCTGTTCGCCCATTATAATACGACAACAGTATCACTGCCCCATACTAATCAACACCACACACACTAGACCTGACCCGCCTTTCTGCCATCCGCGTCTATATATACAAGGAGAAATAAACCGTTGAAATACACAATATTATAAACAATAACAAAAAGTTGACCTTTATCCAGATAAAGATAAAATGTCTTTGCTGCGTATGGAATATGCGATCTACAGTGATAAAGCAGTTTTGGCGAAATTTTTCCCCCTGCTCTTTAAAGCGTAGTTTCTTCACGTTACACAGCAATTTGGGTTAGTCATACCGAAGTGTATGACATGAAGTTTCGTTACATCAGAGGATTAACAAATGTCTGAACAGCAAACTGGCACCGTCAAGTGGTTTAACGACGCTAAGGGATATGGATTCATCGAGCGTGAGGGCGGGGCTGATCTATTCGTTCACTTCCGTTCTATCGTAGGCGATGGCCACAGAACACTGAAAGATGGACAGCAAGTCCAGTTCACTGAGGTCGAAGGCCAGAAAGGCCCTCAGGCTGAAAACGTCACCCCCCTCTAGGGTTTGACCACCGCTTGTATCAAGGCCCAGCCCGGGAGACCTGGCTGGGCATTCTCATTGCCGATTAAAATCTACGCCAAGTTCCAGTATCGATCCTGAGACAGGACCTCAGCATCTAGGTTGCCATCTCCCCGACATTGTCTGGTGTACCGCCAAGCTCTGGGGGAAATTCACATCTAAAAACCGTACCCACTCCAACTTCACTGCTTATCTGCAACCTGCCCCGGTGCCTGGCAACCGACCTTTTCACGATCGACAGACCTAAACCGGTACCGCCTGAGTCTCTGGATCTGCCGGCATCCACCCGATAAAACGGCTCGGTCAGATGCGGCAGATGACGCGCAGGTATACCATCCCCGCTATCCTGCACCTTGAATACCGGCATCTCTGATTCCAGCAACCAGCTGACCTCTATCCTGCTGCCTGCAGGTGTATGGTGTACGGCATTGACCACCAGGTTATAAAAAAGACTCTCCAGAATCTTCTGTTCCCCCCGCAGCCACAATGACTGTTCCATATCCAGGACGATCCTATGTCCACTCTCTTGCGCCAATATGCGCGCATTTGCCACAACACTCTCGAGCAGGGACGGAACATCAACCAACTCAGGCGCAAATCCATCCTGCCCCATATCCAGGCGTGACAGTAACAACAGGTCATCTACAATGGACTTCATCCTTTGTGACTGTTCAAACATTGACTCTACGGCGCTGTCCCAGGGCCCCGGAGGATCACCTGTACTGGCATGCATGGATTCAAGATATCCGCTGATAACGGTGAGCGGGGTCCGCAGCTCATGAGAGACATTGGCGACGAAATCCTTCCGCATCTGATCCAAATGGTAGATACGGGTGATATCCCTGGCCACCAGCAGAACCAATCCGTCATCACTGGGAAAGGTAATCAGCCGGATGGAGAGGACTGTGGCACGATCGGTGGGCGACTCAAGCTGGAGTGGTCGGGAAAAGTCCCCAACCTGCAAATACTCCTGCAGCACCGGATGCCCCACCTCATCTACCAGGGAGCCATAGCGTTCATTCTCAGGCTTCAGACCAAACATCTGTTTGCCGGTCTCATTGCACCACTGAATCTGCCAGTCCGACTTTAAGATCATCACCGCATCCGGGAACACTTCGAAGGCCTGGCGAAACAACGATACAACCCTGGTGTTGTATCTCTCAAGTTCATCCGCCTTTCGTTGCAGATTTGATATCTGCATAGAGAGTCGTTGCAGCAGACCCTGGTGTGTTCCCGGCGGCAGAGAGCCTCCCGCTTCCAGCACCCTGCTCATGCGCAACAAACTGGATAGATACCAGAACATGATAACCAAAACAGCGAGGATAAATGCCACCAGGTAGTGGTCAAACAGCAAACCGCCGGCAAGGGTAATCAGCACAAGCAGGCCCAATGCCCGCAATTCGGCATCCCATTGCATAAGATCTATGCGCCTAAACCAGCTCACCCTTGGCCGACATGCGGTAACCCACACCCCTTACAGTCTGAATCATGCCGTCATGCCCGCAGTATTCCAGGGAGGCACGCAGCCTCCTGATATGTACATCGACGGTCCGATCCTCAATATAATTCTCACTTCCCCACACCCGGTCCAGCAACTGGGCCCGGGAAAAAACCCGCTCCGGCCGCGCCATGAGAAACTGCAACAGCTTGAACTCCATCGGTGAGAGTTCTACGCGGTCGTCACCGGAAAACACCTCATGGGTATCCGGATTAAGACGCAGGCCACCCAGCCGGATTTCAGACTGATCCAGTGAGCTGCGGCGCAGCAGGGCATTGATCCTGGCTACCAGCTCACCGGGAGAGAAAGGCTTGGTCATATAGTCATCAGCGCCAACATCCAGACCGCGTATCTTATCCTGATCCGCACCACGTGCCGTCAACATAATGATAGGAATATCCTTAGTGGTTGCGCTACTGCGCAGCTCCCGAGCCAGATCCAGCCCGGACTGCCCTGGCATCATGACATCCAGCAACAGCATATCCGGTTGATCGCTGCTGATAAGCCTCTTCGCCGCGGCCGCATCCTCGGCCTCAATGCACTCAAAACCGCTGCGGGTCAACGCAAAACTGATCATCTCGCGGATTGCCGGCTCATCGTCGACCACCAACAGTTTAGCCATATCTGCCTTCCATATAATCCGACGTCTCCTTATGCCTGGGAGTTACAAACATCTCCTCGGTAGCGCCATGCTCCACCACCTTACCCATCAACATAAAGATGCACTCATCACTGGCACGGCGTGCCTGGGCCATATTATGGGTTACGATCAGGATGGTGTATTTACCCCGCAACTCCCAGATCAACTCCTCCACTGCCGCCGTCCCTTCCGGGTCCAGGGCCGAACAGGGCTCATCCATCAGCAGGATCTTCGGCTTAACCGGCAACAGCCGCGCAATGCACAGCTTCTGCTGCTCTTCCAGTGACAGCTCGGTTGCCCTGCGATTGAGTCTATCCTTCACCTGATCCCACAGCAGGACCTGACTCAGCGCCTCCTCAACAATCTCATCCTGATTTCTGGTAGATGCCTCGTTACCTTTATGGTGCAGGCGATGGCCGAACAGCACATTGTCGCGAATGGATATCGGCAGGGGATTGGGGCGCTGAAACACCATGCCTATCTGTTTGCGTATCTGCACCAGCTCCACGTCAGGGGCATAGATATTGTGCTCAAGCACATTGATACTGCCTTCGATACGCACATATCCCAGGCGCTCATTGATGCGGTTGATGCTGCGCAGAAAGGTGGATTTACCACAGCCGGAAGGTCCGATCATGGAGGTGATGATACCGTTCTTGATCTGCAGATCTATATCGAACAGGGCCTGAAAGGTGCCATACCAGAGATTGAGTTTCTCGGTGGTTATGGCGTGTTCAATCTCGCTCTGCTCTCCGGTGTCTACTGTCGTAATCATGATCTCTGCTGTCTATTGGATTCCGCAGATACAGGAATCAACCAAACTTGCCCTCAACATAGTCCCGCGTCCGCTGATCCTTCACCTCACCGGTAAACAGCTCCTCGGTTACGCCATACTCTATGCACTTTCCTCCCAGGAAGAAGGCAGTGCGATCTGCCAGCCGTCTGGCCTGCTGTACCAGGTTAGTAACCAGGATGATGGTCATCTCCGACTTCAGCTCCTTAAGTACATCCTCGATACGCATGGTGGTAACCGGATCCACTGCGATGGAGAACTCATCCAGGATCAACAGTTCCGGCTCCTGCGACAGGGCGCGGGCAATGGTAAGACGCTGCTGCTGTCCACCTGAAAGCAGGCTCCCCAGCGAGTCCAGCCGATCCTTCACTTCATCCCAAAGTGCCGCCCGCATCAGACAACGCTCGACAATAATGTCCAGCTCTGTTTTGTCTCTGATGCCGCGCAGCCGCGGGGAGAGGGCCACATTTTCATACACGGTGAGCGGTAGCCCCACCGGCAGAGGAAACACCACGCCGATGCGGCTGCGCAGCCCGTAGACGTTCTTGATATTTCTTATATTGATACCGTTAAATAGGATATCGCCGTCTACCCGCATATTACTATCGAACCTGTCCATCAGATTCAGGGTCTTAAGAAAACTGGTCTTGCCGGCATTGGCCGGGCCTATTACCCCAAAGATCTCATGCTCTCTCACATCCAGAGTGACATTACTCAGAACCGGGGTGCCGCCATAGCTTACGGTCAGATCACGCACACTCAGTTTTATCGGCGCGTCAGTTGATGCGGCCGCTCTATTCCGCAGGCTCTCGAGTCCTACCATTTCTTCTGTCCCCGCAGATACATGCGAAATGCTATAGATGCAGCGTTCATGATCAACACCAGGGAGATCAGTACCAGGGCCACACCATAGGGCAGTGCCTCAGGCACACCTGGCACCTGGGTAGAGACAACGAATAGATGCAGTGATAATGCCATGGTCTGGTCAAACACGCTCTGTGGCAGAAACGGCAGAAAGAAGGCCGCCCCGGTGAACATAATAGGCGCAGTCTCCCCGGTGGTGCGTGACACCTCCAGGATCACACCGGTAAGGATACCACTGATGGCATTGGGCAGAACCAGACGGCGTATGGTCTGCCAACGGGTGGCACCCATATTCCAACATGCCTCGCGAAATGCCATGGGCACCGACTGCAGCGACTCCCTGGTGGAAACAATCACCACCGGCATAGTCATGATAGCCAGGGTCAGACTGGCGGCCAGAATACTGGTACCAAAACCGAAAAATAGAACGAAGGCGCCGACGCCAAACAGGGCATGCACGATAGACGGCACCCCAGCCAGATTGATAATGGCAAGATTGATGATGCGGGTAAACCAGTTATCTCCGGCATACTCACTCAGGTAGATAGCTGCCGCCACCCCGAGCGGGACCGAAACCATAAGGGCCAATGTTACCAGCCACACGGTTCCCAGCAGTGCCGGAAAGATACCACCGGCTGTCATTCCCTTGGTCGGATCCGAGAACAGAAACTCCAGACTGATCATGCTTCCACCCTTGTATATCAGGGTGCCAAGGATGACCAGCACCGGGATAACCAGCAGGATGGTCATCAACATAAACAGGGCCCTGAACAGATTCTGGACCTTTTTGTTCTTTGCGTTTAATGCGGATTCTGCAAACATCTATATCTATTCCACGCCACTCAAAGAGTTATCGTCTCTTGATACCGCGAACGATCAGGTCTGCGGTAAGATTTATTACAAAGGTGATAAGAAACAGGAATATCCCAATGGTAAACAGGGCCTGATAGTGTTGGGAGCCTACTGCTGCTTCGCCCAGCTCTGCGGCAATGGTAGCGGTCAATGCGCGCACCGAGTCGAATATACTGCCAGGGATATTTACCGAATGCCCGGTGGCCATAAGCACCGCCATGGTTTCACCAAAACCGCGCCCTACTCCGAGCAGGATAGCCCCCAGAAGTCCATTCTTGGCGGCTGGGAGAACGGTCTTATAGACCACCTGCCAACGGGTAGCCCCCAGGGCCTCGGCCGCTTCGCGATAGCGATCTGGAACAGCCTTGATAGCATCTTCAGCAATAGAGGTCATGATAGGCGCCGCCATCAAGCCCAGAATGATACCGGCGTTTAGCACATTCAACCCTACCGGCACATTGAACAGCTTTATGATCAGAGGGTTCATGATGGAGAGCCCAATAAAGCCCCACACCACGGATGGAATGGCCGCCAGAAGTTCAATCAAGACCTTGAGAAATTCACGGGTACGGCCGGTGGCAAATTCCCCCACAAAGATTGCCGCACCCAAGGAGAACGGAATGGCTACCAGCATGGCCAGACCGGTAACCGATGCGGTACCGGCAATCAGCGCCAAAATACCATACTCTGGGGCATCTTCATCGCTGGGTACCCAGTAAGGAGAGAGAAAAAACTCTTTAAAGGAGAAGCCATCAACTAAAAACCCTATGCCTTCCGCCGCGATAAAGACAAAGATGCCTATAACAAATATGATGGTTGATATACCACCGAGAAAAACCAGCAACTGCACCAGTTTGTCGATATACCAATCCAGGTTGCGGCGATCAAAATCCAGATCCGGCGACTTGCCGGTTAATCCTGACATATCCCTAGACCTCTTCCCCACACACTAAATCCACCAGGTCTCTTATCTGCAGTGCCAGATTGCGATATAACGCCTCCATCTCCTGGGGATTAGCGGAGTCGAACAGCGATCCGACATCCCACTCCAGTGCACTGGTGTGAAACGGAACCTCTGGTATGTAGGATGAGATATCGCCCTGCAGGCTGACTATCACATGCTGCTTGGCAAGCTCAGGATAGGTCAAACTACTCAGTGCGGTTGGCCTGGCACTCTCCAGACCATCGATCCGGTCGGTAGCAAACTCAATCAGGGCCGGATTAATCTCAGCGGCCGGGGTACGCCCGGCACTGGAAAAATTGCCGCAGTGGGAGTGGTTCTTTCTGGCGATAGCCTCTGCCAGCTGACTTGCGAGACTGTTGTCTTCATCGATAAACAGAATATTGTACATCTTCGGCTTCTTCTGTTTGCCGGTAACGGAAAACACCGTGTCATCGCAGATGTTTCTTGCCTGATCCACCACCCGTTTGAGCTGAGTAAACACTACAAACAGGGCCAGGGTATCCTTTACCTCCTGTAACTGGGTATTCTCGGTGATATCTGTATATACCGCATCCAGGTTGTATTCCACATTATCCGACATCTGTTTGGTGGCAAGCGCCAGTTCGGCATTCATCTCATTGAAGGCCTTGAACGACTGTTTGATCATCAGCATGGCATCGGCCGTCATACGCTCCAGCTCACGCCCCAGGACACCCTTGGGTGGCGAGGAGATCCGCACCCCTTCCCGCGCGATAATCACCGCGTAATCCCCCATCCGCTCCAGCTCTATATTGACGCGGATTATCGATGAGATAAGACGCAAATAGGTGCCGCTAGGCAGGTGTACAGCGATAAAGCTGTGGCATAGGCGGTCTATCTCACGCATGGTGCGGTTGATCGGATAATCCTTAAGGACAGTGGTATACGCCAGCCGCCTGTTCCCCGTCTGCAGGGAGTGAATTGCGTTGGTCAGCGCCTCCTCCACCGCTTCGGCCTGAGCAGCTACCTTATTGCGTATTTGTTTCTGATCGCGAAACAGACGTTCCTCTAGAAGTGACATAGTGCGAATACCAAGCTTAGTGTGTTCAACAAAAAATATCAGGCTCTGCCTGATGCCCCATTTTTATACTTAGATTATAACCTTAGCTCATACTGACAAATATCCCCAGGCTATGACCGTAGCCCGGGAGTAGCAGGTTTAATCGCACTTTACATCCCGAACTGGGGCATAACCCTTCTTCAGCAGTATACACTGCCCGGCATCACTCAGGATCCAGTCCATATAGGCCTTGATGGTATCTGTGGGTTCGCCATTGGTATACATTAACAGGGGACGGGCGATCGGATAGCTATGGTCACTGGCGGATGCGACGCTGGGATTAACACAGGCAGCGCCATTCTCTTTCGAGATACAGGCCATCTTCACGTGATCTGTTGCATAGGCCAAACCACTGTAGCCGATGGCGCAGGGGGTGTTCTCCACCAGATCCACTACATCCTTGGAGCCTTGCATATCCAGGGTGCCCTGACGATACTTGCCCTTTTTCCCCAGAACCGCCTTTTTAAAATAGGCATAGGTGCCGGAGTTGTTTTGGCGGCTAACTACTACGATCTCATCGCTGTCGCAGCCAGGAACCTTAAGCCCGACATCTGACCACTTGGTAGCCTTGCCTTCGCGGATGAATATCTCCTTAAGCTGGTCAAAAGAGAGTGATTTTGCCGGATTTGCCGAGTTGAGATAAACCGCCAGGGCGTCATAACCGACCACGTGCTCCTTAGGATCCTGACCGTTACTCTCGGCGCTCTTTATCTCGCTCTCCTTCATCTTACGGCTGGCATTGGCGATATCCACCGTACCATTGATCATGGCGGCAATACCGGTGCCGGAACCTCCTCCGGAAACTGCAACGGCCACCTTCGGATTCACCTCACTGTAGGCCTCGGCCCAGGCCTGAGCCACATTCACCAGGGTATCCGAGCCTTTATTCTGGATTACGGTACGGTCAGCGGCATCTGCTCCAAAGGTCGTACCGGCCACGATAACGGTCACTAGCAGCTGTTTAATATTCATCTCAACTCCTCTAAAGATCTATATCCCAAATTATTTGTGCCGGAAGTTTAGAGTGCGAATGTTACAGGAGTGTTACAGAAGCCACCGTTTTGTTACAAAGACCATCTTTTGTCCAAGATGGCGCAAACGAGAACCGCTCGAACAATAGATCCATCAACTCCCCAACAGGGCATCGAGATGCGCCACCACACTACGACCGAGCGCACTCAGGGCATAACCGCCTTCCAGGACCGATATGATGCGCCCTTCTGCATGCTTGTCTGCGATTGCCTTAAGTTTGGACGTAATCCAAGCATAGTCCGCTTCACGCAATCGGATATGGGACATATTATCTTCAATATGGGCGTCAAACCCGGCCGAGATCATTAGCAATTGCGGTTTGAACGCATCCAGTGCCGGCAGCCATCTCTCCTCGACCAGTTCCTCATATGCATTTCCTGCCGTCCCAGCAGGAAGAGGGATATTAACGATATGCTTTGAACCGGTCACATAGCCGACATCAGGATAAAATGGATGCTGAAAGCTGGACCCGAAAAAGACCCGCGGATCATCCCTGAAGATATCCTCGGTACCGTTGCCGTGATGCACATCAAAATCGATAATGGCAATGCGTTCCAGCCCGTACTCCTCCAGGGCGTGGGCTGCACCTACAGCAATATTATTGAAGTAACAGAAACCCATGGCGCCACCCCGTTCCGCATGGTGCCCCGGAGGGCGAATCGCACAGAAGGCAATGCGGGTCTCCCGCTGCATCACCAGATCCACCGCATATACCACTGCACCGGCGGAACGCAAAGCGGCGTTCAGCGTCCTGGGCATCATGAAGGTGTCATCATCCAGCCGTAGAATACCCTCCTGCGGAGCTTCGTCTATAATTCTGGAGATATGGTCATGGTCATGCACCCGTTCCAGATGCTGCCTGGCAGCCATCGGCGCATCGTGTTGCAACACCACAAACTCCATGCCGGAACTGATCAATCGATCCTGAATGGCATTGAGTCTTGCGGGTTGTTCCGGATGATCATGACCTACGTCATGAAGAAGACAATCCGCGTGAGATATGAAGGCTATTGGCACAGTCACACTCCAATATGAAGAGTAAACTACAACATGTCTCTAGCTGCAGTAGAGACAAAAGTGAAGCGGAATTGAATACACCCCTCAGCGAGCCCAGACAATCCAGCACCAATGACATCGTAAACAACAGCTCTTGGCAATATTTACTATTGAAAACAACCAGATCGAATCTAGCATAATCTTAAATTATTTGTATTTCTATTTTGCCGGAAACATTTATTGCACTGAATCATAGAGATCATCATGGGACCACATAAACTTGACAAACTATTTGCACCCCACAGCGTAGCCGTCTTCGGCGCCAGCGAAAAACCCGAAGGGATTGGAACCCGGGTATTGCACAACCTGCTTGAATCAGGTTTTAAGGGAGAGATATTCCCGATCAATCCAAAATATGACAAGGTCCAGGGACTGGCCTGTTACAAATCTATAGATGAGCTGGAAAATCCGATCGATCTGGCCATCGTCGCCACTCCGACCGCAAGCGTGATCAGCGTAATCCACCAGTGTGGGGCGAACGGCGTCAACTCCATGATCATTCACTCCTCCGGGTTTGGTGAATGTGGAGAGAGGGGCCAAAAGCTGGAGAAGAGCCTGGTAGAGACCGCCCGCCACCATGGTATTCATGTTCTGGGACCAAACTGTCTGGGACTGATTCGGCCGGATATCGGCCTGGAGGCATCCTATCTCAATACCCTGGCCCCCAAGGGAAGGCTGGCGCTGGTATCCCAGTCCGGCGCTCTTTGCACCGCTATCATGGATTGGGCAAAACCGCACAAGATGGGGTTCTCTACTGTGGTTTCTCTGGGTAATGCCTGTGACATAGACTTCGGCGACATACTCGATTATCTGGCGGTCGACAGTAAAACCGAGGCCATCCTGCTGTATGTTGAGGGCATCCACGATTCACGCAGCTTCATGAGCGGACTGCGCATAGCCGCGAACGCCAAACCGGTCATCGTGCTTAAGGTTGGACGCCAAAAGAGATTGGGCGAGGAGACCAGCACCCATACCGGCGCTATGTTTGGATCGGACGAGGTATTCGACGCAGCATTGGAGCGTGCAGGCGTGGTACGGGCAATGACCTTTGGGCAGCTGTTTGCTGCAGCTGAGATCCTCTCCACCAACAGACGGGTTAACGGCAACAAGCTTGCCATAGTCACCAACGGTGGCGGCCCCGGTCTTCTCTCCGCCGATCGGGCCGAGGATCTGGGCGTGGAGGTCGCAACCCTGGAACCTGAGACCATAGATACCCTGACCAAGGAGCTGCCGCCATTCTGGTCGCACGGCAATCCGGTGGATATCCTGGGAGATGCCCCACCGGAGAGATATGGCAAGGCGCTGACCGCCTGCCTGAAAGACAAAAATGTTGATGGCATCCTGGCCCTGCTCACCCCCCAGCCTCTGAGCCATCCGGAGGAGGCAGCCATGGAGGTGATCAACGCCTGGAAAAAGAATAAAGGAAAACCAGTGTTGAGTTGCTGGATGGGCGATGCCCAGGTGAATGAGGCACGCGCACTCTTCTCCGCCAATCGCCTGCCAACCTTCCTTACCCCGGAGCGGGCCATTGAGGCCTTTGCCTATCTATCGCAATATCAGCTCAACCAGAAGTTGTTGCTGCAGACCCCGGGGCCGCTATCCGACTCCAGACCACCGGATACGGAGGGGGCAAAACTTATCATTGAGGCCGCCCTGGCCGATGGACGAAGCGTACTATCAGACACCGAGTCTAAGGCGGTGCTTAGTGCATTTCATATCCGTTGCACCCCGACGCTTATGACCAGAACACCTACCGAGGCCCTGGTAGCTGCAGAGTCCGTAGGCTTCCCGGTAGCTATGAAGATCTGCTCGGCTCAGATCTCACATAAGTCGGATGTGCATGGAGTGAAGACAAATATCCTGAATGCACCTGATGTCCGTTCTGCCTTCAGGGCATTGATGGATGACTCCCTCAGGGCCAAACCCGATGCCAAGATCGATGGCGTCACCGTTGAGCCCATGGCCTCCACCAGTGATACCAGAGAGCTTATGGTCGGAGTGAAGCATGACCCGATATTCGGCCCGGTGATCGCTTTCGGCGCGGGTGGAACCATGGCCGAGGTGTTGCAGGACAGCGCCGTTGCCCTGCCACCGCTCAATCCAGTCCTGGTCGAGCGTCTGATCAGCAGAACCAGAGTCTCCCAGCTGCTGGGGCCATTCCGCCACATGCCGGCCATCAAGAAGGAGGCGGTGGAGAATGTAATACTGAGAATATCGGAGCTGGTGTGTGAACTGCCCCATGTACATGAGCTGGATATAAATCCCCTACTGGCAGACAACAACGGGGTGATCGCAGTAGATGCAAGGATCTGTGTCAAGCGCCCCCCCACATCACCGGTACGCTACTCCCATATGGCGATCCACCCCTACCCTTCCCGCCTGATACGCCAGACCCACCTGCCGGACGGGACATCCATCCGGATACGGCCGATCCGGCCGGAGGATGCCGAGCTAGTAAAAGAGTTTGTACGCGGCATGTCATCCGAGACTAAATATTTCCGTTTCATGCAGGCGATAGATGAGCTCACCCCGGAGATGCTGGTCCGCTTCACCCAGCTGGACTACAGTCGCGAGATGGCGGTAATCGCAGTTACCGACAGCGATGAGAACGCCACCCAATTGGGGGTGGCACGCTATACCGCGAATCCCGACGGCACCTCCTGCGAGTTTGCCATCGCCGTCTCGGACAAGCATCGGGGCATGGGGCTTGGCTCGCAACTGATGGAGACCCTGATGGAGGCAGCCCGCAGCCACGGCATCAAGGTGATAGAGGGTGAGGTGTTGTCAGACAATCACCGCATGCTGCATCTGATGCAACAGCTTGGTTTCTCCATCGTAACCTCAGCTGACGATCCCGGGGTCAAAAACGTAGAGCGCTGGTTATAAACAGCTCCTGGCCGGGTCGGAAACGGCCCGGTCAGCCACAATTAGTGGCTGTAGTCATCCAACGCCCTTACCTTAACTTCACGCCAGAGTTTACGGTAGGCCGTGGCTGATCTGCTGGATGGGGAAAATTGATTTACCGGGGCACGTTTTGTCCCCATCAACTCAATGACCTTGGCATAGGGAATAGCTGTATTCAGCATATCCCCAATTTCATCTGGGAGTGTCGCCACGATCTTACGCTGTAACTCCCTTCTCTTATCGTACATAGAGAAGAACGGCAGCAGTTGCAGATTACGCACTGACTGCTTATGCAGATACTCCAGCAGCTGATAGTAGGTTCGTATCGAAAATGTAGCCGGGATAACTGGAATCAACAGGGCATCGGCAGTGCAGAATATATTCTCTGCCATCAGGGATATGCTGGGCGCACAATCAATAAACAACAGATCATATTCATGTGCAACCGGCTGAAGAAACCTGGAAAGATGTTTGGCCGGTTTTTTTGATTTGGTAAATATCTGATCAAAGTTGCGTAGAGAAAAATCTGCCGGCACCACATCCAGCCCCTCATAGTCGGTCGCCTTGATTGCCTGATTCAGAGACCCGGGATTTTTCTTGAGAGATTTAACTCCACCCTTGAGCTTGGGCTTTATCCGAAAACAGAAGCTGGATGCCGCCTGTGGATCAAGATCCCACAGCAGGGTTCGATAACCATCACAGGCAGCGAGATAAGCAAGATTTACCGCGGCAGAGGTCTTCCCGACCCCGCCTTTGATGTTATGCACCGCCAGTATCTTCATTCGTCACAACCTTCAGCAGGCGTAGTCAGCATTGACTTGAACCGTTTCTGCATCTTTTTCTTGGTAAAACGCTTAATCTGAGTGATGACCTGTTTGCGCGCCTTCTTCTTCTCTTGCTCACGATCAAGAATAAGCTGCTCTACCGCCTCCATGGATATGGCGCGTACCGCCTGCGCCTGTCCCATTTTGGCCTTATAGTGCTTAAGCCTACTGTACTGCAGATTAAGATCCCGGAATTTATTCAGGGAGTGTTGCAGATTATCGTGCTCATCCAGCAGTCTGGCCATGCGTTTAGCAGGAAACAGATTCTTAAAAACATCCATATGGTATTCAAGGAGCTTACTCAGCTGATGTAGTTCACACAGCTCATCGGCCCTGGCTTCGGGTGATATATTGGATGCCGTTTGCAGTAATTCGCAATAGATATTCCAGATGCTGTCACGTGCAATAACCCCAATCGGCGCTCGAGCCACCGCTGGCAGAGAGTTCGCCTCCTTACACTCATTGAGGAAATGCGCCCAGGATTCGATCAGTCTAAAGTAACGCGTGCTTTCCAGCGAGATCCGCATCCGCCGTAACTCTTGTTGCTTCTGGTTCTGCAGAAACAGATAGAGGGTTTGTAGTGCCTGGCGATGATCCCTATCCACCCTGGACTCAAAATCGTCGAATAGACTCATATAGATATCCAGATCACGGATAGGTGTTGCTTCCTGCTCAATCCAGTTAAAATCTTCTTCGATAAATTTTAGATTTTTACTGGCAAAGACCGCGGCAAACTGGTGAATGAAACTTCTGGTACGACGAACCGCAGCCAAAAAGTCATGCAAATATTCCGGATCCTCATCCTCCCTGGCACCCTTTACATTACACTCAATAATTTGCAGAAACCTCTGCAGAATCTCTACCAAGGCCTGCATGGCAGGTTGCTCTGCATCCAGGGTAAAATCCGGACTACTGCTGTACTCGCCGGGGATCACTCCAATAGCGTTCAGTGCAGAGCTTAAAGGATCAGCAGCTACCGGAGAGAAGCGTTCATCCTCTGTTATACGCTGTAGTCTGTCACTGAAGATCTTCTCATAACCACGGTATGGAAAAACATATACCGTAGGCTCCAGGCTTAGCTGGTTATGATTGGTCGGCGAAATAACATGATCCCGCCGCAACTCTATCCGCATCAGAATCTTTTCATCCTCATTCAGCAACAGCAGCCTCTGAACAGTGCCGTCCAAAGAGGCATGCGCCAACAGCGACCTTCTACCCAATATCTGTTTCAATTTTGGCAGCATACCGGCTTCACTAAAATCAGCTGCGGTTTTCGGCAATTTTCTTAGGGTGCGTCTATCGAATATCCTCCCACTACACAGCTCGCGCCAGGTCAACAGGCAAAGGGCGCCATGTAGCTCTACTTCCAGAACCATTCCGGATTTAAATAACCGCCAATCAAAGGTGTCGAAATAGATACGAGAAACGTTGTCATCCGCCTCAATACCGATCTTCAATCCATCCGACAACTGCGCTCCCAGCTTTCTCATTGAAAGTTTTTCCGGCGCAGTGTAAATCATCTGTTCGTTGATCACTGAATACCCCGCAGTACACTCTCTCCTGCCCCAACAATACCTCTTATCGTAACCGGATTAAACAGCTACTTTTGTTCTTAGCAAAACAATATCCTCAACCAATTGCAGCTTCCTCACACAACCAGTTTTTTCAACGGAGAATAAGGCCCATCCTTTTCCGATCATGTGCGCTATAGACTGGCTAAACACACATGAACGATGACTTAAGAATAAAGCGTCCAATAGTTACAGACTTACTAGCGACGTCTACCGCCACGCCCCTTCATCTCGCGGAAAGGCCCAACACGTATCCTGTTACCGTCCAGCTCTCTGCCGTCCAGCCCAGCCATAGCGGCTCTGGCCTCATGCCCTTCCATATCAATGGTGGCAAAGCCCTTGCAGTCGCCGGAAAAAAGGTCTTTTGCCAGCTTAAGGGAGCGAACCACACCGAATTCAGAAAAAAGCGCCGTCAGGCTCTCCTCTGTAGTCGACCTGGGGAGACTGCGAACCGAAAGAGTAATCATTGATTTGACCTTGTGTAGTATATGCCGAGGATGCTCACCCCAATGAGCGAGCTGGAGCCGCGAATCTTGGCAGGCATTAGAAGCGTAGATTCGGGTGCACCGGTAAAGGAGACAACGAGTGCATGGCGATATGGATAAAACAAATGCCACGCAGGCGGTACAAGATATATTGCCCCAGACCTAAATGCAAACCAGTTCCAATCAAAATCCATGTACACACAGATCAGATTAATGCCCAATACGGTCTAACTGCTTTTCTTCACAAACTTGGTAAGTATTACGATCTGCTGGCCATTTACCCGGCCTTCAATCTGTTCCGGATTGTCTGCCACCAGCGAGATACCGCGCACCGCAGTGCCACGCTTTGCAGTAAATCCGGCCCCCTTTACATTCAGATCCTTGATCAGGGTTACAGTATCGCCGGCCGCCAGCTCGACACCATTAGTGTCCAAATGCCTGAGAGCATCCTCGCTGCCAGACCCTGCACCATCGGCCTTGGCCCACTCCAGTAACTCATCGCCCAGATAGAGCATATCAAGCAGATCCTGCGCCCAGGTCTCGGCCCGCAAACGATTCAACATACGCCAGGCCAATACCTGAACCGCCGGCACCTGACTCCACATACTATCATTCAGACAACGCCAGTGGTGCGCATCCACCTTCTCAGGGTCTTGAATCTGATCACCACAGGTCGCACACACCAGGACAGATCTATCTGCATTGTTATCTGAATCGGGCGGAACCGCATACACCTGCAAATCTTCCATAGCCCCGCACAATTCACATTTGGATTCGCTACGCGCGTGCAATATCTCTTCTATACTCATTATCAATTTTCTCTGGGATTAATTAGCGATCCTTTGCGAAGAAAGGAGGGTATTCCTGCGATCCCTGCTTTTTGGCCATAAGTAAATCTGCCGGCGCCAAGGATACTGTTTCCACGATTATTCAGCAATCCGACCGGACCCAATCACTAGACGCACCCCCAATCATGCAGCATAAGCAGTTCCAGCTCCCGGGTAATCAGATCGGCATTCAATGCCTCGTAATCCTGCTGCCGTACAGTCATCACTCCACCTGCCACCTCGTACCAGGCATATCCGGAGTGCCAGTCGGCATGACAATAGCTGCCCTGTCTGCGCCGGGGCAGACAGTATATGCGTCCCGGCACCACCACCAGGTTATAGCTGACATTCTGGCGATGCAGACCGGAGATAAATGTCCACGCCTCCTGGGGTGAGGTAAAACGGCGGCAACCCACCGGATACTCTTTGTCCCCGCCATTGTGGACCCACTCATCCCGCAGCAGAGGCAGAGGCTTGTTGCGTACAAACATATGGAAGTGCAGATGATTGATTGAGGCGTTGGCCCCGTAGCTGTTATAGCCGAAACCCACATCCGGCAACGTCTCTCCCAACAACAGGGACACCCGCCACAGGTAGAGCAGATCGTCCTGAATCAGGTATTGGGGTCTACAGGTTCCGCGTTCCGGAACCATAAGACCATGCAGCGGCATGAAGGGGAATTTATTGTAAAACAGGGAGGTCCTGCGCCCGGCTATCGGCCCCTCCCAGAAGATCTCCTTGAACAGAAAGGGCTTGTTGAAATGAAACCCGTCCATATCGAATGGGGCCTTGATGCCGTCAACCTTGGTATCGGCTATACGGCGCGGACGGAAGGAACGCAGTTGGTTGAACTGCAGCTCCCAGGGACCATCCTCCCTGCATTCAGTGTAATGCAGCCCGAGCATCCCAATACGCAGGATCTGGCGAAACACCTGCATATCGTCCCTGGCGTCGTCCAGATAGAAGAGTCTGGGGGAACGTTTGAAACTGCGTCGCAACAGTTGGTAGCGGCCCTTTACCTTTCTCTCCAGATCCTGTTGCAGGCCGGGATCAAGGCTGACATTGGCCAGCACCAGGATAAATACACCCAACTCATTATAGTCGTGCAACAGGCCAGCCAGGCCCCGCTTAAAGACCTCAGCCAGTTTCTGCTGCGATGAGAAGATATCCAGATTCATAGGGTTGGATATTACCCACAACAGCCGCCTTCGTCTCCACCTTTCCCATGTGTCACAAATCTACGCAATGGCTTAATCCCGCACACAACCAACAACAGCAGACTCAGGCTGGACAACACTATGGACGGCTCGTATGCCGCTTCGCCGTTCAGGGCAGATCCGGAGAGAATATCTATCCCAGAGACAAGGATAATCCAATCAAGAGTAAGCCCAAGCAGAATGCTGACCCCGCTGATCCCTGACAGATAAGAGATCAGGGCGCGCCCTCCAAGCTCTTTGCGCACCAGGGCCAGACTGGCGATGTTACTGGCAGGGCCTGCCAGCAAAAACACCAGTACCGTCCCGGGTGAAACGCCGGCAAACAGCATGGCATGCGCCAGTGGAGTACTGGCAGTGGCACAGACATACATCGGCACAGATATCAGCAATACCAGCAGCATGGCGCCGAGACCACTGCCCCACTGCACCAGCAGACCAGGCGGCACCAGGGTGACTACTGCACCGGCGGCAACCATACCCAGCAACAACCATAGGGCCAGATCATCCAACAGGTCGGTAAAGGCATAGCGCAGACCGGCATACGTACGTTGCCAATAGCCTGGCTCCTGCTCACTCTTCGTTCCAGCTGAAGCGGATGCACAACAACATGCAGTTTCACAAGACTGTTCCGGAATCTCAGCTTCAGCAACTACCCCACTCCGCTTCTGGTCCGGCTGCTCGGTAGCGCCGACCATAAGTCCGGCACTTATAGCTGAAATGATGGCGGCAATTGGGCGCAACAGCGCCATTATCGGACCCAGCAGAACCCAGGACAGGGCTACTGAATCCACCCCGGTCTCAGGGGTGGAGATCAGAAAGGAGGTGGTCGAAGCCCGCGAGGCCCCAGACCGGGAGAGGGTGATTGCAGCTGGCAGGGTTCCGCAGGAGCAGAGCGGCAGGGGTGCGCCTATCAAAGCAGCCTTGATCACTGCCATGGCTCCTGATCCACCTAAGGCCTTGCCCACCAGCTGCATTGGTAGCCAGGCATGAATCAGTCCGGCGGCGATCAGACCGAACAGCAACCAGGGCGCTGACTCCAATGCCAGATGCAGGGTATTTTCAACTATTGCCGCTATCATGTTTATCGCATCGGTGTTCAGGATCAGGTACGGGATCAACCCCACCCTCATGAAAGGGATGACAGCGTAGTATGCGCTTGGTTCCAAGCCAGAGACCACGCAACACCCCATGCAGCTCAATGGCCTCCTGCATATAGGAGGAACAGCTTGGATAGTAACGGCAGTTGTTACCCAGCAGGGGGCTAATCAGATAGCTATACCCTCTGACCAAAAGAATGAAAAACCGCCTCATCCTGACACCATTAGCGACTTGCGCTGCCTGCGCAACAGCTGGTTAAACATGGTGGACAACAGATAGGCCAGACCCGCCACCAGGATAATGGTGGCGCCCGCCGGCAGGTCTAACCAATAGGCAATCGCCAAGCCCAAGGTGGTAAATATCATCCCAAGGAGCGAGGCCGCCAACATCATCCTTCCCAACGAATGTAGATACTGCGCAGCTATGGCTGCGGGCAGGGTAAGCAGCGCGATCACCAGTATCAACCCCACCACCTGAATCAGCAGCACCACGGTCAGCGCGACCATACACAGCAGCAGCAGATAGAAGAAGGTGACCGGCACTCCCCGCAGCCGGGCAAACTCCTCATCAAAAGAGACCGCCAGAAACTGCCGATACACCAGCATTACCGTTACCAAGACCAGGGCATCCATAAAGGCCATCAGCCAGATATCCTGCTGCGGGACCATCAGGATATTTCCAAACAGATAGCTCATCAGATTGACACTGTAACCAGGCGTCTTGGAGATGAATATGATGCCTATGGCCATACCCACGGCCCAGAGGGCGCCGATCAGGGTGTCCTCCCGCTCCTTCCAGCGCAGAGTGATCCAACCGATCAACAGGGCGGCAGCCAGCGCCGTCCCCAAGGCCCCGCCCAGTGGAGAAAAGCCATAAAACAGCGCAGCCCCCATCCCTCCCAGCACCGCATGAGAGATACCACCTGCCAGAAAACCGATACGCTTCACCACCACATAGCTGCCCATGATGCCGCAGCCGACACTGGCCAACAGCCCACCCACCAGGGCCTTCTGCAGGAAGCCGTAATCCAATACTGCCTGAAGAAACTCAATCATGGGAAGGCTCATTGTGTAGGTGATCAACCATATGGACATCAGACCCATACAGCTCGCTTATCACCTGGCCATCGATAGATGCCGTCTGGTGACAAACCAGGGTGCGGTTCAGGCAGGCCACACGGTCCACGTACCGGGAGATAAAACCCACATCATGGGAGACGACGATGATGGTCATGCGCTGGTTCAGGCTCTTTAGAAGATCGAATATACCCATCTCCACCCGCATATCTATGTTGGAGGTAGGCTCATCCAGAATCAGGATACGCGGCTCACAGGCCAGGGCACGCGCCACCAGTACTCGTTGCAACTGCCCTCCTGACAGAGTGGAAAGTTGGCGTTTGGAGAGATCACTCACCTCGGTCTCATTCATGGCACGCTCGGCAATCCGGTAATCCTGTTTGCGATATCCGCCATACCAGGAAGAGCTTCCCAGTCGTCCCATAAGGACGACGGCCTCCACAGTTATGGGGAAGTCCCGGCTGAAGAGTGGATATTGCGGCACATATCCGATCTGCCTGGAAACCTCATCCGGCTCTCTGCCCAAAACCCGCACACTGCCATGGCCCGGTTGCAGCAGTCCCAGCACCAGTCTGAGCAGAGTGCTTTTGCCTCCGGCATTTGGCCCAACCAGCCCCAGAAACTCCCCCTCCTCAACCTCCAGGTTGATACGGTCCAGGATCTTCGGCCCGGCATAGGAGAAGCTGAGATCCTTGATTGAGATTATGGGATTGCTCATATGGTCAATATATCTATTTGGAAAGGGTTGTCACCATAGCCTGCGCTACAGCACGCAGATTTTCCGGATAATCCTCGGCCAGAGGGTCGATCACCACAATCCTGGCGCCGATTGCATCTGCCACAGCTCTGGCCTGGTTCTGGCTGAACTGTTTCTGCACAAATATAGCGCCAACACCATCTGCCTTCGCCCGCGCCAGCAGACGACTCAGGGCCTGGGCACTGGGCTCCTTACCCTCACTCTCGATCGGTATCTGTTGCAGCCCATAGGTGTCGGCAAAATAACCCCAGGATGGGTGATAAACCATAAACCTGCGCGACTTCAAACCTGTCAGTGTCTTACGTATATCCGCATCAAGCTGCTGCAGATAGCCCTCCAGCCCTTTATGGTTTTGCACATATATATCCTTATGCGACGGATCCAACTGCATCAGTCGGTTACGCAACCGCAGGGCCATGATCTTGATCAGCGGCGGACTCAGCCAGATATGCGGATCGGGTTCGCCCTGATCGTGGTTATGCCCATGTTCGGCGTGACCATCATCCCCGGCATCGATTGGGCGCAGATCGATTCCATCCCTGGCATCCAGGATCTGCAGGTTTGGATAGGCGGCACGGATTCTATCCATCCAGGCCTGTTCAAACGGAACCCCGATTCGATAGTAGAGATCGGCCTGCGCCAACCCGGCCATCTGTCTTGGCGTCGGTTCATAGGTTGCAGGGCTGTAGCCTGGACGCACCAGCAGGCTAACATCGACCAGATCGCCACCGATGCGCTCCACCAGATTCCTCTGGGGAATAATACTGACTGCCACCTGCAACCGCTCCCCGGCGTGGCCTAAGCCAGTCATGAATAACAACAGAGCAAGCGTAAACAGATCCCTTAATGCCATCTTCTTCATATGCTTAGAAACTCAACTTTGCGTTCGGATTGATATAACATCGGGCAGATACAGGGTAAATCGGTATAGTATAGCGCCTCAGGATCTTTATGAGCATTGGTAAATTAATCCTCTACCCCACTGACACAGAAGCAACGCCGCCTGAAGCCAAGGCACTGATCAATAGCCTGAACATGCTGGGACTGATCGGCCGGCCCATGGATTCAGATGCCAACAGGTTTCTCGCCGGAGAACGTTTCCTGCAACTGATAAGTTTTGTCGGCTGCTCCCCTGCCGTCTGCCTCAACCCGCGGGAAGAGCGAGCAACAGGCTTCTGCCACCTCAGCATATGCGGACCCTTCGATTCACCACGACTGGTTTTTGCCCAGGACTGCCGCCCGCCGCGCTGCTCCGCATGCCAAAAAACCATCCCCAACTGGAAGGAGTTTGCTGACAACCAAGAGATAACATGCAATAGATGCGGGGAGTCGCAAAGAGCGGAAAAGATCGCCTGGGGCCGGCGCGCCGGTTATGGGCGTATCTTTATCGAGATCCACAATATCTTCCCCGGTGAGGCACAGCCGGTCGGCGAGTTGCTTAATAAGCTGCAAACGAAGACCGGATTGAGCTGGAACTATTTTTTTTCCGCCTCCGATGGATAGAGCTGCACAGGTACCAACTTCATTCCTTTTCGGTATGTTTAGCCAGAAACCGGTCCAGCTCGTCCGCAAATGCCTTGCGGTCACTCTGATTCAGCGCCGCCGGGCCGCCGGTATTTATTCCGCTGGAGCGCAGTGAGTCCATAAAATCCCGCATGGTAAGGCGGGATCTGATGTTCTCACTGGTATACATCTCACCCCGTGGATTGAGGGCATGACCGCCCTTCCCTATCACCTCCGCGGCCAGCGGGATATCTGCCGTAATCACCAAATCACCAGCGGCCACCCTGTTAACGATCTCATTGTCGGCAACATCAAAACCGGAACCGACCTGTAGCATCCTGATATGCCGGGACGGAGGTATACGTACCGGTTGATTCGCCACCAAGGTCGTCTGTACTTTTGTGCGTTCTGCCGCCCGGAACAGAATCTCCTTGATCACCACCGGACAGGCATCAGCATCTACCCAGATATGCATATTGTGCTGATTAGATCGTATGGACAGAACTAGATACTGACACAACGGTTCTTTCCCGCTTCCTTGGCCTGATACATGGCCCGGTCTGCACGGGCAAAAACTGAATCCGGAGTATCGCCCTCTCTAAAGTCGGTATAGCCACAGGAGATGGTGAGAGTTATTGGTTTATCCCCAGAATGAAACCCACTCTGTTCCACCGATTTACGGATATGTTCTGCAACCGCTCCTGCCTCTTGCATAGGAGACCCGGAAAGCAGAACACAGAACTCTTCACCGCCATATCTGCCAACAAAGTCGGTCTGACGCAATCTCTGTTTGAGGATGGTTCCAATCACTCTCAGCGCCTTATCTCCGGCCTGATGGCCAAAACGATCATTAACCTGCTTGAAATCGTCCAGATCCCAAACCATCAACACCAGTGAATTTTTAAACCTCTGCCAACGTGTATATTCATCTTGCATACGCGCATCATAGGCGGCACGGTTAGGGAGACCGGTGACCGGGTCCATGGATGAGCGCGCCTGGGCCTCCAATATCTTATGCCGCAATGCACCGGTTTCACTCTCAACCTCTTGCAGTCTCTCTCGCAGCTTCTTCTCGTTTTGCTCAGCCTCTTTGAAACGCTCTTCCGCCATCTTGAGATGGTTATCCATGTGCGCCTTGATGGTTTTCAGATGTACCGCAACGTCCCGTTGTAATAACTTAAGATCCTTGGCATCACGCACACTGGTGGCGATACCCCCGACCTGATCCTTAACGGCGCGATCCAGGTCTTTCCCGCTCTGCAGTGACTTTTTCTGTAACACCTGGCCACTGATTACATACTTGTCCAGTTCCTGCAACCGCGCCATAAGATCAGCCAGAAAGCTTCCGGTGGCCCGGGTCTCTTTATTCAGATCTTTAAGTAGATGGGATACGATCTTTGTAAGATCTTTGGCTATAGCCAGCATGGCATCGCGGTTTTTCTGATGCTCCAGCTTCTCACCCAATTTGGATATATCCTTACTTAACTGGCTGGGCCAATTAAGTTTGGCCAGCAAGGACAATAACAACCGCATAGGCTCATCGCCGTCTACGGAGGATTCCTCCCCTGCACGTTCATCACGACCAAAGATACGTCCCAGCAATCTGGAATGACTCTCACTCTTCTCCTTACTGTGATGGGTATCGCTCGCAAGCAGGTGAATAAACTCATCCAGCTGCTCCTCAGTCGCCGCAGCCGGATTGGATGCCAGTTCCGCACCTAATGCCTTCAGGCGCCTGCCTTGCTTACCTGACAAGTGGGTGCAGTCCAAAAGACGCTGAAACAGCTCACTGCTGCCGTCTCCGCCGCTACGCTCTTCAGCTTGACCCGGCGGTTCATCATGCGCCCGCATCAGCGCTTCAGAGATAGCGGAGATATGGCGGTTAACATTCTCGTTCACACCCTTTTTCAGGGCATCTCTTAACTTGGTAAGATGTGGATCAAGGGCTGGATCCAGCCCCTTGGTTGCCAGAGTAAGGCGGATGATGGTGCGGCATAGAAGCTGCTCTGTCTCTCCGCTGCTGGCCGTCTCCCCTTTGACCTTGCGCTCAAGCTCGATGTATTTTTTTTTCCAATCTGTGGAGTCGCCCATGCTATATCTTCCTCACACCGCTATATCTATTTCACTTGGAACAAGAACATCTATACCGATGGGAAGGTGATCAGACATAAGACAATCAAGCACGACCGGATTTTCTACATGCAGCGCCGCCGAAACCAGAATATGGTCAAGCTTTTTCAACGGCCTCCAACTTGGGAATGTCCCCTTTTCGCAGAGCGGTCGTTGCAGTCCGGCCACATCCAACAGATATTCAATCTCTTCTGAATCAACGCCGCAGTTCAGATCCCCCATTATAATTGCGTGCGGAAAGTGGCGAACCCGCTCCGCTATGTACTCCACCTGACGCATGCGACTCCTGCGCCCCAGCGCCAGATGCACGATACACACCAGCAACTTATCGTCAGCCGATCCAAACTGCGCATAGATTGCACCACGCCCGGGGAGACCGGGCAGCTTATGCTCACTCACACATTTCGGCACCCGCCGGCTCAACAGGCCATTACTGTACTTGGCAAACTTACCCAGGCTGCGGTTAACCTGTTTATACCAAAATGGAAACCCGGCGCGATGCGCCAAGTATTCAGTCTGATCCACAAAGCCACTACGCAGACTACCGGAATCAACCTCTTGCAGCCCTACCAGATCGTACTGCCCAAGCTCTTTGGCTATACGATTCAGATTTAATAATCTCTCTCTGTGTGGCAGCAGGTGCTTCCAGCTCTGAGTGACATACTGGCGATAACGCTGGGTATCAACACCACTCTGGATGTTATAACTCAGTACGCGTAACCGATGATAACCACCACCTTCCATCAACCTGCACCTTGCATCGTTTCACTTAGGCAAAATAAAACCACCTACTTCTTATCGCCAACCACAGCCTTGTCCTTGCGCACCTTTTCCACCAGATGATTTAACACATCAATCATAAGATCGCCTTCAAGCCCACCAAACTTATACTTACCATCAACAGTCATCGCCGGTACGCCTCGAATATCATAGTCTTCAGCCAGGATCGCAGCCTTTCTTATGCTGTTACCGACCGAAAATGACTTTATTGCATCACGAAACTTAAACATATCAATGCCGTTAGCCTGCAGAAACTCCTCCATCTCCGTCTCAGTACCCAACCGCTTGTGTTGAACATTCATAGCGTCAAAAATCTTGCTATGGATAGAGGGATCTGCCCCAATCAAATTCAAGGTATAAAAAACCTTGGCGTGCAAAATAACATCAGGCCGATTAAACATAGCCGGCACCCGGACAAAATCCACATCATCCGGCTTTTGTTCCAACCATTTTTCCAAGTGGGGTTCAAAGGCAAAACAGTGCCCACAGCCGTACCAGAAAAACTCCATTACCTGAATACGCTTCCCCTCGGCTCCAGGCATCTCCGGAACCACAACCTCGTATTGCACCCCCTCCTTTATCTCGGGAGCCTGCTTTACCACACCAGAGTCAGTCACCGCATCAAGCAACCGGCCTACAGCCTCCGCTGGTGTATCTGTACTTGGCTCCCCCAGCACCAAAACCGGGGCAGTCAACAACATCATTGCAACCAGGATGGTTCGAATCATTTATATCCTCACTTTTTCTCTAGCGGCACTACCACCATATTCTTTAGATACCGTTGATTGATCCCATGGTGGTCGAGACGCTGTTATTCCGTACTGACATGCCATGGCATCATTGCGAATAACATATCAGATACAGCTTATTATACTAAACCTATCAGACCTGCGGTTGAATCCATGGTTCCTGAAACGACAAAAGGCGGCCCGCAGGCCGCCCTTTTCAGTTGCCAGAGTATCAAATTTAGTGCAGACCCTGTAGGTACTGCGCCACAGCCGTGATCTCATCCTTGGTCATATTGGCGGTAACACCCTGCATCATCTTATTCGGATCGTTGGTACGTAGCTTGCCGTGGAAGTCATTCAGGGCCTTCTCAATATAGGCGGCATGTTGTCCACTGATACGGGGAAATACCGCCTGAGGGTTACCCAGTCCCTCGGGGCCATGACATCCCATACATGGAGCAACGCCGGTAGCCGCGTTACCGGAACGGAATATCCTCTCTCCCAGTTTAACCTTGTCAGCTGCCGCAACACCTGGCGCCTGTTTCTGACTACTGAAATAGGCAGCCAGATCAGCCATCTCCTGCTCAGTAAGAGGAGCAGCCATCGGTGACATAAGATCGTTCTTACGTGCACCGGATTTGAAGTCATGCAGCTGCTTCAAAATATAGGACGGATGCTGTCCAGCCAGCTTGGGCCAAACAGGATTTACGCTATTGCCATCTGGTCCATGGCACGCCATACAAAGGACAGATTTAGCCTTGCCGGCAGCTGCATCACCCTCTGCCTGAACCGCGCCAGCCGCAAAAACCAATACTATAGAAACTACTGCTAACCACTTACCCATGATTGATCCTGTTATTGTTGACCGTTAAATCCTGCCGAAAATCACTATTTTCAGCGCCAATAGCCCAGAAAAAGATGTGCATGTATACCAGAATCACGCTTATCCGGTCAAATTGAGCCGTGCTATACAAGCATAAAAATCAGCGCTGGCAACTGGTTTTGGCAACTGATTTATCAACCATCACAGCCTCCAGGGGTTATCATAGCGTGCAGGTCAATCCGAGGTAGTGTTAAACCCATGTTCAACCGCCAGACCATAATCAAGCGTGTCGATAACTATCTGAGCAACCAGCTGCGACAGGTAGAGTTGGGAAACGGCGGGGTGCTCTCCATAATCATGCCGGTGCAGGAGATACACCTACGCTCCCTACCCGATATCCAGGGAGATTGGTTTTTCCGGGACCGGCCCAGCGAGGATGAAACCATCCTTGGCATTGGTACGGCCAAAGCGGTCACAGCCTTCGGCGCTGACAGGCTGGAGCAGATAGGCCGCGCAATGCAGGAGATGCACGATCACTGGCAGTGGCTGGATCTAGAGCAAACCGGCTTGCGCCCCATCAGCTACTGCTGTTTCGCCTTCAACCAGGATGATCCCATGCGCGCGCCCTGGAATGGACTTCCAAACTCCGGGATGTTCCTGCCCGAACTGACCCTGCATCAACGCGACAACTGCTGCGCAGCGGCGTTTAGCGTAGATCTAGAGGTTACCCGGGATAAAGAGGCCATCCAGCAACACTGGATGAAGCTGTTCCGCGCCCTCTTAACATCTCTCAGTCAGCCACACTCTCCTCCCGGATGCAAAACAGCCCTGACAATAACTTCCGCTGTACCCGAGCCTAACCGCTGGCATGAGCTGGTAGAGAGCGCCCAAACATCCATCTCCTCCGGGAGTTTTCAAAAGGTGGTGCCGGCCAGGCATTTAAAGGTACAGGCACAACGAAGGTTTGACCCACGTCAGCTGATGTCGACCCTGAGCTATCTCTATCCCAGCAGCGTTTTACTTGCCACCCATATGGGGAAAAGCATATTCGTATCAGCAACCCCTGAACGGCTCTGCAGATCAGAAGGAAACACCATTATCTGCGACGCCATAGCCGGGACTGTGCAACGCTCTGCGCTTGAGCAGGCGGATAGGGATCTGGCAAATTTTTTGCTGACTGATCTCAAAAGTCGTCACGAGCATGACCTGGTGATAGAGGATATAACCTCATCCCTGCGTCCCCTCTGTACCCTTCTTAATCATCAAGAGCAGCCGCATCTTATCCGTCTGCGTAACCTGCAACACCTTTGGACCGTGATAACCGGGCAACTAAAACCAAAGACGAATCTGCTACAGATAGCTGCGAACCTGCATCCAACCGCAGCGGTCAACGGCTTCCCCGGTGCAGCTGCCGGCAGATGGCTAAATGCCAACGAGCCGTTTGATCGCGGTTGGTATGCGGGGGCCGCCGGCTGGATAGATTGCCAGGGTGACGGAGAGCTGGCGGTACTCCTGCGTTGCGCCCTGCTCGACCAGGACCGGGCCGACCTGTTTGCCGGAGCGGGGATCACCGCCGGGTCGGATGCAGACCGGGAGTTTGCCGAGACCGAGCTTAAATTCGGCGTCATGCTGGAGGCACTGGAAAACTCCTGATCTAAAGCATGGCGGCTCAGGATGACTCCCCCTATACTTTTCCGATGTATTCCAATTGGCTTCAAACAGAACCGTGAACAATCAGGGCAGCGTTAATCTGCTCTGGGCGGATGCCCTGATGGCCGGCATTGCAGCAGCAGGCGCACGGCGCGCAGTCATCTCACCAGGATCCCGCTCCACTCCGCTGGCACTGGCTGCCGCTCGTCATCCCGACATCAAGACCTGGACCCAGGTGGACGAACGCTGTGCCGCCTTCTTCGCCCTGGGACTGGCAAAGGAGAGCTCCTCTCCGGTCGTGCTTGTCGCCACATCCGGCAGCGCCCCCGCTAACTGGTATCCCGCAGTAATCGAGGCCAACCACTCCGGAATCCCGCTTATCCTATTGAGTGCGGACCGGCCACCGGAGTTGCAGGAGTGCGGCGCCAACCAGACCATTAACCAGACCCATCTGTTCAACTTGCAGGTACGCGGCTTTTTCGATCCCGGACCTGCCCGCTCCGGGGCAGACGCCCTGGCACAGATCAACTCTCTGGGCGTAAAGGCGGCGCAGCTGAGTTCCGGCACCAATCCAGGCCCGGTCCATATCAATCTGCCATTTCGGGAACCGCTGATCCCTGCAGCCATACCCACTCCAAAGATCGGCAACGACACAACAGCGGGCAGCAGACTGCAGACGCTGCCGGACCCGGCGCAAATCAAGCGGATACTGGCCATACTCAGCAACGGTTGCGGCATCATCATCTGCGGCCCTTCGGTCCCGGAAGAGGATTTTGCCCCGGTGGTAACGGAACTGGCCCGGCGGCTCCATGTGCCTATCCTGGCTGACCCCTTGAGCAATCTGCGCTTCGGGGTGCATGCCCAATCCAATATCATCTGCCGCTATGACGCATTTCTGCGCCAACAAGAGTTCGTGCAATACAACAGGCCTGACTGGGTGCTGCGCTTCGGGGCCATGCCCGTATCAGCGAGTCTGGCCAAATACCTAAAACACTCTTCCGCTACAACCATCCTGTGCGCGCCCAGAGGCGACTGGCCGGATCCGCTACACCAAACAACTGAGATGGTGCACTGCGATGCGATTAGTCTGTGCAACCGGATCATGGCTGGCGAGCCAACTCCAGGCGAGGATAAGTTGCTCAATCGCTTTAAGCAGGAAGAAAAACGGGTCGGTGAGATCTGCCTGGGCAATGACGCAGACCTGCCGTTTGAGGACAAGGTGGTGGAAGAACTTATCCATACTATCCCCGCAGGCAGCACCCTGTTTTGCAGCAACTCCATGCCGATTCGTCAGCTGGACAGCTGGAGTGGCTCCGGAGTCAAACCGCTACGCATCATGGCCAATCGCGGTGCCAGCGGGATCGACGGCAATATCTCGACCATGCTGGGAATAGCAGCCAGTAGCAATTCCCCAATCTTCGGTCTGCTGGGGGATCTGGCCTGCTACCACGACATGAATGGTCTGCTGGCCGCGGCCTACGCAGATGGGGTAGCGGTGGTACTGAACAACAACGGCGGCGCCATCTTTGGCTATCTGCCCCAGGCAGGGCTGGAACAGTTTGAACAGCACTGGCTGACCCCGACCAATCTGGATTTCAGCAAGGTTGCCGCCCTGTTCTCCCTGAATTTCCACCGGGTTACCAGACAGTCCGGCCTCTCTTCCGCACTCAGCGCCGCCATACAGGAACCGGGACTCAGCCTGATTGAGGTGGTCCTGGACCGCGAGCAGAGTAGAAGCCGGCACCTGAAGTACTGGGCAAGCGCTACCGGGGGCTGAACCGCACCAGGTCAATCCGATTTTTTTCCTCCCAGCTCTATCCCGGGTGCAACCGATCTGAGATGCAGATCGCGCTGCGGAAATGGTATCTCGATACCGGCCTCGCGCAGGGCCTTATCCATAGCCATGTGCAGATCATGTCTGAGGGGTACACGCCGCAACCGTTCTCGCACAAACACCCGCACCTCGAAATCCAGAGAGCTGTCACCAAAACCGACAAAAAACACCGTAGCGCGCGGCTCATCCATCACCTCAGGATGCGCCGTCACTACATCGGTCATAACCTGCAGCGCCTTCTCAGTATCCGAACCATAGGCGATGCCTACCTTGAATACCACGCGGGTGATGGGATCCGACAGGGTCCAGTTGATCAGAGGATTGATCAGGAAGTTTTGATTGGGAATGACCTGCTCTTTGTTATCCCAGTCGGTGACAGTGGTGGCACGAATACGGATACGGGTTACCGTACCGCTCAGTTCGCCCAGGGTAACCGTATCTCCGATCCGCACCGGACGTTCAAACAGAATAATTAGGCCGGAGAAAAAGTTGGCAAAGATCTCCTTAAGACCAAAGCCAAGACCAACACCCATAGCCGCCACCAGCCACTGGACATCACCCCAGTTAACTCCGAGCATATTCAATGCAACAATAATTCCGGTAGCCAGTATCAGATAGCGACTGACCATGGTGACCGCATAACGATTGCCCATCTCCAGTGCCAGAGGTTGCAGTATGGCTATCTCTAGCAGTCCCGGCAGGTTGCTTACCGCAACCAGCATCAACACAATCACCAGTACTGCCATCAGCAGATCCCATACAGAGACCGATACCAGAACGGCATCCCCGATCCCGGAGGTCTGACGCTGCCACAGTATGATCTCATCCAGACCTCCCAGGGCTGGAGTCAATATGGACCAGAGAAAAAACATGGCCACAAAAAATGAGACAACCCCGAGTACCCGTAACAGGCGCTGGGTCTGCTCGCTGATACTGGTAAGATTGATCTCCTCCAACTCCTCCGCCTCCGGCACCCCTTCCCCGGCTGCATCCGCTGCGACCTTTGCCGCCTTGGCCTCCTGTGCCGCCTCACGTCTGGCACGGGCGCGTTTCAATGCCAGACGCCGTTCTGCGATCAGCAACCAACGACGGGCAAAACTATGCAGCAACAGGATAGCCACGCCTATGGTTAATGAGGCAAACAGCAACCGTTTCAGAACAATAGCGGTATAGTGATAACCCTCAATGGTCAACAGCAGCAGCAACAGCCCCAACAGGATTGCCAGGGGATACCACAACATCTTCAATCTCAGGCCATGCAACATGACATGGCGCGAACGGCTCAAGGCGCCGTGATTGGGGTTGAGACTGATATGGGCGAACCACATCAGAATAAGCGTGGTGGTTATGCTGGCAACCCGCCCCAGAGAATTCCAATAGCCCTCATCCAACTCCCACCCGGTGAGACTGGCGATAAAAACAGCCGGCACAAACAGCCGGGTGAACCAAGGTAGGATTTTGGCATATACATCAATCGCATATGGATCCCAACGCAGATGATTACGGGCCAGACCGCTAGGCATAACCAGAAATCTGCCAAACCGCAGCACCAGATAGAGGGTCGACACCGTCAATGCCCCCATACCCACGGCCCAGGCAAAGGTTGACGGTTCATCCTTGTATAGCAGCCAACCCACACCTCCCATAGCCAGGGGTGGCGGCAAGGCCAGCAGGAACGTATACAACAAGGCCACCACAGAAAATCTGAACCTATCCTGGTTCACCTTACCAATCTTCGGCAGAACCGCTTCCATCTGACTCAACATGTGCCTGCGGAATTTGATCAGGGCAATAATGATAAAAATAACAACTAGGGCCCTGCCAGAATACCTCTGCACAGACTGTTTCAGCTTGACTGCTACCGCGCCCCAGTTATCCCGGCTAAACAGCCACCCCAATCCCTCACGCATCTCACCCAGATCAGAAAACCCCAGCTGCGGTGCACTTGGTATCCATACCAGATTTTTATTCAGAAACTGTTGATAACCGGCAACTTCATTTCTTAACTGATGCTGCTCCAGGCTTAGATCACTCAGGGCGCTTTCATAGCGCGCATACTCCGCCAACAGCCTGTTCAGCAGCTGCACCCGGTCCTGAATCAGCTTTTGCATGGCCTGTTCAAACGCAGACATTTCATCCTGACTCATACCTTCCGGATACAACTTTGTAATATACGCAGTCACCATATTGTCATCAGAGAATTGCTGCAGCTCATCCGTCAACCGGAATTGCTGCGCCCGCACCAATGACATCTCACGGTGATATTTGTCGGTCATCAGATCCAATTGCCGTACATCCGGCAGTGATCTATTCTGGGCCAGAAGCAGTTCGCCCAAAGGCTCATCCAAACCGACTATCTCCACCTGCTGCTGCGAACGTTCCCAGTTTTGTTCGATCTGTTTCAGTCTTGTCGCCGTCTCTCCCTTGTCTTCAATAACTCTCTCTATATTATCCGTCAGCTTCTCCAGCTTCAGGCTAAGCTCAGAGTTATATTCGGCCTCCTTACGCACAACAGGATGCTCCCCCACGGTACCCTCTTTGGCTATATCCGTGGCCTGCCGCACCTTCTTGGCCTCATCTGCCAGTGACTTGTTGAGCTGGTCCTGTAACAGCCCCACCCAGAGATTGGATTGTTTTACCTGACTGGTTGCCAACTCGATACGCATATTCAGCAGGGAGAGACGGGGGGCGTGACTGAGACGCTCCATCTCCAGTCGCTTGATCCTGCTGGATAGAGCTAATTTGTTCGCAAGCTGGGCGGTACGTTGGGCAGCGGCAAAAACCGCATTTGTGTCCTGAGTATCCGGCTGCTTCCTGTCGATACTGCTCAGCTTTTGCTTGGCCTCTCGCAGTTCGGCACTGTTCTGATCAGGGCGCAGCCGCTCCTTGTACAGCTGCGATTCCAGATCAGACAGCCGCCCCTGATCCAGGTTTAGGTTTGCAACTGCCTTATCCAGCTTCTGCTGCAGCTCATCCGAAGTGAGATTGAGCTTGGTATTTTCTATCTTTTTCAGCGCACCCTTTTGTTGCTTAATCTGAACTTCCAGCTCAGTCAGCTGCCGGGCTGAGGTATCAACATCGTGCTTATATTGCGCAGATAGTTCATCATCATCGTGGGCGCTCTTGAGATTTGCCTGGGCACTACGATATAACTCCAGTGCAGCCTTGGACTCCTGATCCTGATTCTCTGCCGCCTCTAAATCCGCAATGCGTGACTTAATAAGATTCTGATCAAGCTCCGGAACCACTATATCTGCTGTGCTGGCCCCAAGCCTGGTTTCCGCCTTCACCATAGATGGCGATGCAGGCAGAAGCAGCAACAGCAGAAGTGCGGTTACCAACCAATGCAAATTTTTTTTATACTCTGTCAACAGATACTCCGTATAACAACATCACATTATCAGTTATTGTAGACCTTACGCCTTCTCTGAAAAAATATATATCAGCATCCACTCGGGCCAAGAGCACATGAGCAACAACATAGAATGGAATACTCCTCCGGACACAAAGTTTGAAGATATCCTTTATCACCAGGCGGAGGGAATAGCCAAGATCACCATCAATCGCCCCCAGGTCCGCAACGCCTTCCGCCCTAAGACAGTACAGGAGTTGGGACATGCATTCAGGCGGGCACATCTGGATCCGGATATCGGCGTTATAATCCTTACCGGCGCCGGTGAAAAGGCCTTCTGCTCCGGAGGAGATCAAACCATAAGAGGCGATGGCGGTTACAAAGACGACAGCGGGGTGGAACAGCTGAACGTACTGGAGCTGCAGCGCCAGATCCGTACCCTGCCTAAACCGGTCGTGGCCATGGTCGCAGGTTATGCCATCGGTGGTGGCCATGTACTACATCTGATCTGTGATCTCACTATCGCCGCCGACAATGCCCGATTTGGACAGACCGGCCCCAGGGTTGGAAGCTTTGACGGCGGTCTGGGAGCCGGTCTCCTGGCCCGCGCCGTAGGTATAAAAAAGGCCAAGGAGATCTGGCTGCTCTGTCGTCAGTACGACGCACAACAGGCCCTGGATATGGGATTGGTGAATAGGGTTGTGCCCCTGGCCGATCTTGAGTCTGAGACAGTCAGCTGGTGCCGGGAGATGCTTAGCCTGTCACCGACAGCCTTACGGGTTCTGAAATCGGCATTTAATGCCGAGACCGACGGTATGGCCGGCATCCAGGAGCTCGCTGGCAACGCCACTGCGCTCTTCTACCAGACCCGTGAGGCCCAGGAAGGGAGGGATGCCTTTGTAGAGAAACGCCCCCCGGACTTCAGCAAATTCCCACGTCGTCCATGAACCTATTCGCCAAGTGGTTCCTGGCCATACGTCCCAAGACCCTTGGGATATCTGTTGCACCTGTTCTGGTGGGCAGTAGCCTTGCGTATGCTGATTTGGGCAGGCTACAGTGGTTACCAGCACTGGCCGCCTTGTTTGCCGCACTCTTCATCCAGATCGGCACCAATCTATACAACGATGCTGCAGACCACGAACGTGGAACAGATAACCCGGAGCGTATAGGGCCGGCAAGGGCCACTGCCCAGGGATGGCTCACAGCGTCCCAGGTAAAGGCTGCGGCCCATCTCTGCTTCAGCCTGGCCTTTCTCATCGGCATCTACCTGGCCGGTATCGGTGGTTGGCCGATAGTGGTGATAGGGCTGCTATCGTTGGCCAGCGGCTACGCCTATACAGCCGGGCCCAGACCCATTGCCTACAGTGCCAGCGGAGAGCTGTTTGTATTTCTGTTCTTCGGACTTATAGCGGTCATGGGCAGCTACTACCTGCAGACCCTGCAGTTGAGCAGTGATTCCTTTATCTGCGCCTGCGCCTTGGGTCTGCTTGCTGCAGGAGTTCTGCTGGTAAACAACTACCGTGATCTGGATACCGACACCAGGGCAGACAAACTTACCCTCACTTACTATCTGGGTAAGAGAGGATCTCACACCGTCTATGGCCTGTTCCTGCTACTACCGTTTCTGCTGCCACTGCTACTTTCCGGAGCCGGAATATGGATCTGGCTGACACTGCTTATGTTACCTATGGCCTTATCCCTGTTACGCAGTTTCATCCGCGAGAGACCCGGCCCCAAATTCAACCGATACCTGGCAAATACCGCCAGATTGCAACTGGCCTACTCTGTCCTGTTGAGTATCGGACTCTATCTGCATTGAGCTGTAACGCCTCATCCAGGAATCTTATTCTCAAATATTAACGGATATATCCTAGTATTTTACTAGGTTTTTGCTATCCTTTTAACACCCACATATGGTCCCTAACGAGGGAAATCGGATGAAGGACAGCAGTATCTATTTAAATCTTTTGTGCAGGGCCGCCAGGGCCCTGATTCTTGCTTTGAGAGAGAGAGACCTGCATACACAACAACATTCAGGTCATGTCCTTGATCTGTCCCAGGAGTTGGGTATGGCCTGCGACCTGAGCTCTGATGAGATCTCCACCCTGACTCTGGGGGCATATTTCCATGACGTAGGCAAGATAGGTATACAAGACCGCATATTGTTAAAGCCTGGAAAACTAGACCGGGAAGAGATGGATATCATGACCTCGCATTCAGCCAAAGGGGAAAATCTGGTTAAGGAGCTGCAGCTTCCGAACGGAAGCCAGGTGATGGCTGCGGTGCGCCACCACCACGAACACTTCGACGGGAATGGCTACCCGGACAGAATATCAGGGGAAGAAATCCCGATCTTCTCTAGAATAATCGCCCTGGCAGACAGCTATGATGCCATGGCTCAGCCCAGACCCTACCATAAGGCAAAACCACATAGAGAGATTATGCAGATACTGGAAGAGGAGTGTGGAACCAAGCACGACCCATACCTTCTGAATAAATTCAAACCGATTGTGGCACACAGCACTCAATACCAGCCTGGGATATAAACGCAGGTCCCTAATTATTTACCTATCCCCGGGATCATCAATCGACCTTAATCAAGCCTATCCAGCACCTCCAAACCCTGCACCTTGCCATACACGGAGAATTATCCGAAGATGGCGACAACCGTGGAAACCACACAAGCATCAATTGAAGCAGGGTTAGCATGACTGTAAACAAGAAGGCATCAGATACCTTTGCCGAGGGCTACTCCTGCTCTCAGGCCGTGTTATCGGCCCGCTGTGAAAGATATGGACTGGATCAGAAGACCGCCCTGACCATTGCGGCAGGCTTCGGTGGCGGAATGGGGCGCACTGGCGGTGCCTGCGGCGCTGCAACCGGGGCCATTGCAATCATCGGCCTTCACACCGGATCCGATCAGGCGGACAGCGAGGCCAGGGAAAACACCTACAGAATAGTAAGAAAGTTTGTCTCAAGGTTCGAAGAGGAGTTTGGATCGGTCAACTGCAAAGAGCTACTTGGATGCGATATCGGCACCCCCTCAGGCTACAGCAAGGCCAGCAAGACCGGCATGTTTGAAAATATATGTCCCCGTTTTGTCGACGGCGCCCTGGAGATACTCGACAGGGTCATGGCTGAGGAAGAGCGTAATCAGACTCTGCAAAAATCAGACGATATGCCCGCCAACAATTAGTTGTTATGGCTTAAGCTTTTATCCAAGCGCAACTACTTCCCCCCAGGTTCAGCGCCGGGACTGTTGCGTTGAAACAGCAGATAGCGTTCGTCGATACTGCACACCTTTCGCATTTTCTTGCCGCGCGCCGATGTGGCCTGAAGAAATTGTTCTGCAAGGTCCGGACTCAATGCCCATAGTATGGTCTCATCCTCGTCAAACTCATCATCCATTTTACCCGTAGTAACGCTTTCAACCTCCGCATTAAGATAGAAATTGAGACCGTAGACCGGGCTGGAGATATAAAAGGCAATTTCGGTATATGGGGTAGTGTCGCAGGCCCTGATCGCCTTTGCCAATGCCGCCACGCTCCTATCAGTCGGTATTGCCGCAGTGACTAGACGCAAACAGACAAGCAATATACACCATACCGATAGCCCAACCTGCCAACGCCGACTCCAGATAAAGGACCTTGCCTCGAGTCCGCGCGCGGCCAACAGCGCCAGCGGCACGAACAGTGGCAGCAGGTAGAGAGGCAATCTTGAGCTCGAAACCAGAAAAATCAGCAGTGGTACAACAAACCAAAGCAACAAAAACAGATCCTGCTCCTGACTGACACCTGTAATTCGCCCCCGGGACCGGATGATTGTTCCGGCTGAATTGTATAGGTAACGAGCCAGCCAGATTGTCCAGGGCAAGGAACCCAGAATAAGTACCGGCAGATAGAGGGTAACCGCTTTGTACCATTCACTGTTTCGTCCATGCTCCCCGGTAACAACCCTGCCATAGACCTCATGGAGCATAAAGTAGCGCAGCAACTCAGGATTACTGATCATAACGACTGCAAACCAGGATAATCCTACCAGCATAAAAATAGAGAGTCCGGGCAACCAGCGGAGACTTGGATCGCCGGAGCTGCGTCCACTCCAAAACCGATGCGCGGCAATAGCTGCCAGGGGCAGAAGGCCAGGAGGCCCTTTGGTCAGGAAGGCGAGCCCGAATGCAGCCCACATCAGGAGCATCCACTTAGGGCGCGCATTCACATCCTTCCCCCAGGTTGCATATGCGTAGGCGCAGAGGGCGGAGGTTTCCCAGAGAGTCAACAACCCATCGGTCGAGATTATATTGCTTGCAGCTGCCGGCAGAAGAAACGAGGCATAAACCAGCGGGGCCAACCAGCTCCTGCGTGCGAGAAATAGTCGTCCGAGGAGATACACCAGATAAATGGTAAACAGAAAGGATAGAGCCGAAGGCAGACGCGCAGCAAATTCGCTACGTCCAAACAGGGAGACGCTGGAAGCAATCGCCCAGTAGGTAAGAGGAGGTTTGGTCCAGTGCGGATGCTCCCAGTGCAGATGCGGCACCAGCCAGTCGCCAAGATGCAGCATCTCCATGGCCACAGCAGTATAGCGACTCTCATCCGGACGCCATAGTCCACGCTCTCCCTGAAAGGCAAGACAATAGACAATCACTCCAATGACTATCAGAAAGCGCAGCATATTCTTCATCAGATTATCTTCCCCCCGCAAAGATGTGATCTAACCATCAGAGGCAAATAATGCCGACGGTCAATTTATTGTTCATGTGTTGCAACCGATTGAGACTATCGACCACGCTGGACCATCCCCAAATCCCCAGAGGCGCCTGGATCAGTTATATGAGACCCTTGATAATCAGATTAGTGCGACGAGATATACCCAACACAAGCAAGTATCCTAGATATTGTACTTGGCTATTATTAAGACTAGATTAACTTCACGCCATATTTATATCCGGATAACAGCGTTAGAGGAATAAACCAGCACAGAAGTTATGTTTTGCTCTCTAGCCGGAGAAAGTTTAATGAACGAGCACATCCTATTGGCCTATGAGCTTGATGGTAATGGCGGAGGCACCCCCCTCCCAAACGATACTGTTGTTAGCCAGATTAAGGGAGAAATGCTGACCTGGGTACATCTGGATGCCAACCACCCGGATACGCAACCATGGCTGGAAAGAGAGATCTCATTCCTTGATCCGTTTATTGTACATGCATTGCTGGTAGATGAAACCCAACCACGTATGACCCAACTCCAAAGTGGTGTGCTACTGATTTTTCGCGGGGTGAATCTCAACGAAAATGCCGATCCTGAGGATATGGTCTCAATACGTTTATGGGTAGAGAAACATCGCATTATCAGTGTACGCAGACGTAAAATGAAAGCGGTTACCGATATCGAAGACAGACTTAAATCTGGCAGAGGACCAACAGATTCCGGGCAGTTTTTATGCATGCTGACTGAACGGCTGTTTGAGCGTATGGAACCTGTGCTCACGGCACTGGACGAAAAAACAGATGAGATTGAAGAAAATGTGCTGGAAATGGCGGATGTTTCTCTGCGGGAATCCATCGTAGATGTGCGCATTCAAGCCATTATGTTCCGTCGCTATATGGCGCCACAGCGCGATGCCATCGGGCGCCTGCGCATGGCAGATCTGGACTGGCTGAATGATGCGCACAAACGCCATCTGCAAGAAAGCTACAACCATGTAACCCGCTATGTGGAGGATCTGGATGCAATACGTGAACGCGCGCAGATCGTCAAAGATGAACTGGCCAATATCTTATCTGACAGATTAAACAAGAATATGTATGTGCTGTCGGTTATCGCGGCAATATTCTTACCCCTAGGATTCCTCACCGGGCTGCTTGGCATTAATGTTGGCGGAATACCCGGGGCAGAAAATGCCAATGCGTTTGCAATATTCTGCGGACTACTCATTCTTATCGTGGTTATTCAGGTAATCATCTTTAAGAAGTTTAAATGGTTCTGATTCCCAGGATAACCATGTACGTTGCATTGCTGACGCAAAGTTCCGGATAAGATTCAGTATTGGCGCCTACTGCCCACGTAGTTCAATAAGTTTCTTCTGTGCGGCACCACTGGCGATTATTTCCCGCGCCTGGGAGATACCTGCCTCAATACTATCCGCACCTCCACCTAGGTTGATACGTATTCCGGCATTGAACAGGATAGCATCCAGGTGGGTATCGTCCGTTCCCGCCAACGCCGCTTCCACCCGGGCGGCGGCTTTAGCTGGCTCTTCGCAAGGATGATGTGGTTTTTCGCTAAGACCGAAATCACTTGGCGCCAAAGTATAGCGCTCAATCTTTCCAGCGCGGTATTCGACGACGGCCGTCGGTGCCAATGGCAACTCATCACCTCCATCAAGCCCCTGCACTGCCATTACCCGCTCCTGACCACGTTCACCGGCCGCAGTGGCAAAACGCTCCAGAAAGGATTCGTGTGCTGCCCCGATCAAAGAACGCCTGGCACCGGCCGGATTGAGCATGACCTCGCAGGCGTGCAGGAAAGAGCGGTAAAACAGGAGCTGCCTATAGGGCTTGAGACGCTCTACACCATGTAGATAGCAAGGGGCATACAGATGGCCCAACCCCTTTTGCTCAATATTACTCTGCACAACACTGGGTTCCCCGGCGGCGGCAATACCCATTGCCTCCAACATACGGGCATTGGTTACCCCATATTTTGGCGGCAATCCGGTATTGGAGTGCAGGATTACCGGCACCCCGGCAGCCGCGGCCACAATCGCGGCTGGCACACTGAGATTAAGCGCCTTTTTACGTCCATCGTATGGACCATTGCAGTTGATTAGATTGTCTACCTTGGGTTCGATCAAGGTTGCAGCTGCTTCCATTGCATCCAGAAACCCCTTCATCTCCTCTACCTTGGTGCCTTTAAACCGCATGGCAGTGAGGAATGCGCCGATCTGTACCGGATCTGCCTCTGCGGAAAACAGAAAGCTAAGTGCCTCACGCGCCTCCTCCCTGCTCATATCCTTGGCGCCATGCCTGCCTTTGGCCGTGGCGATCAGGCGGGCCTGGAATTTTTGGCCGGCCTCACTGGAGAAATCCTGCATCTACATACCTCTCTCGGTAATCTGGTTTAATCGGCGAAGACGAAGGGTAGATCAGTGCTTTGCTGGTATGCAACACCGCCCACCACCCGCTCAGGCGCCACCTTCCTGCGCGCCGCAATCAGCGCGTTGGCGATACGCCGGTCTGTTAAGTGATAACGTTGATCAAGCCCAATCTCATTTATACTGGGACACTCTTCGGAAAAAATGTGCCGATAGAGATCGCTCATCATTCCATAGCGGCTGGACATCAGGGTATTGGTGGCCTGCTTAATCTTGGTCACGGCATTATTTTCATGGTTAAAGAAGCTGGTGATCAGCATCACGGATATGGCATGCATCACGTCGTATTTAACGTGCGCAATGAGTACGATCAGATGTTTCTGCGTCACCCTGACGTCGTTCTCCCATGCCCAGCGAATTATACCGCCGAGTAACAGACTGAAAAATTCCGGCACACCCCACTCCATACCCAGCCCGACCGAGGCCAGGGATTCCAGTAGAGAGAAATCCGGATGATCGGAAAGAAGTCGCTGCGTCAGAACATTGTCAGCAACTCCCGGCAACATAGCTACATCCTGTTGTTCAAACGGGATACCCAAGCCGTCAAACAGGAAGCGGTACATCCCGATATGTGTGGTTGAATTCAGCACACCGTACATGTCCGGATAATCCTCTATGCTATGCGTCGCCACACCATATTCGTCGGCCAGCAATTGGGCCAGCGCAATCTGCGCCAGCTCTGCCACCCGCTCATTCAGACAGCCATAAGGCAGAGATATCAGGCTGGAAAAGCGCCCAAGGGCGAGCGCAACACACTGGCGGGTGTTCTTGATCTGATTAAAGTACTGCTGGGCAAACAGCCCCAGCTGCGCCTGATTGAAATCTCCCTGAAATATCCGCAGGAAGAATGGATGAATCCAGACTGGATGCTCCATAACGTGATTATGTAGTTGCAAAAACAGCTCATGCAGCGCTCCAGGACGAAACAGATCCAATTCGTTGAAACAGTTCCCCTCCTCCCTTTCGGCGATACTGCGCAGTTCACCCAGCATCCTGTTAAGTTGGTTCTCGGGATCCTCCAATTGACCAATCATGTCAGAAAAATCTTTCTGCTGACTTACCTTGAATTTACGCAATACCTCTTTAGCATCCAGAGAGAGAAGCTCAGGAAACGGATGAACTTCATCCAATAGACGTGGCGATCCATCCGGAGTCAACGTAAGAAGATCGGAGAACTGCTTGCGGTCGGTGGAACTTGATTCTGGTCCATTCATGATATGGTCACTACCCGATTATTCGAAAAAACAGGTAAGATTGTTGCATGCCCGCCGGATTGGATTCAATGATTAAGAACAATGCTACTACTACGCGATCCGTGGGTATATCCAGTCTAATGTCTTTCTGCCAAACTGCTGTTTACCCAAAGTCCCTTTAATTTCGACCGCACCGTGCTATCCTTCCATCGCATTATATTAGATAGACCGAATGACTGAAGTGATGTGGACGGCTGCGGGATAGACCAAAATATTCCCGATTCGATTAAATAGCCAGTTTTTAAACAACAACCAGGGGGAACTTCAATGCAGCAACATTTCAACCGAATCGCACTGGCGGCACTGTTTGCCGGTGGCCTGAGTGGATGTAGCGGCGAGCCAGAGTGGGTAGCAGCCTATGAAGACTGCAAAACACAGATGACCAACATCTCTGAGCAGATGAAGGAAAGAAACTCCTCAAGCGATGAGCAGAACCCACATGCGCAGGCCATGGTCGATGCAATGAGCAACATGGCAAAATCAATGGGGATGGCCGCCTGCGAATCCTTCAAACAGATATGTGAACCAGATCCGGAAGGCGATGCCTGCCAGGCCATGGTCCGGGAGTATAAGAAAAGCAAAGACAAGGAATAACCGAAGTCCGGGATAAGGAGGATGGACACTCCAGGAACATAATTCCTACCATTTACAAGTACCTTAATATTTACACAATTCTGCCGATAGCGTCTGTATACATAATGGCATTGTTGGAGAATTGTGATGAAGAACAAAAGGCTAGCGGCAACATTAGGTTTCTTGGCCATGTTATTGATATTGCCTTGCAAACCTGTTCCCGCCGTAGATTTTCCTGATTTTGGCCTGTACCGTTCTGCCAAGCCTCTACCTAAGTCATCCGGTGACATGGCCCTCACTTGCGCCGATCTGGACCGCGAGATATCACGACTCGCCCCTTACACCTACAACTATCGCCCAGCATTTGACCAGGACCCATATGTAGGCGCCTCTCTGTGGGTAGGCACCACCGTGTTTATGCCGGCCTACGCCTTTCTGGGTTTAAGGTACATCGGTGACTTTCAGCAGGACCAACGCATACAAACCGCATCAGCCAGGATAGAGAGTCTGCGCCACCTCAAGGCCGAAAAATTTTGTTATGAAGACCGGGGCTGAAACCGCACTATCTATGACATGTATCCGGGAATGAAATGAATCCAACTTGAATGGGATACTCGAGATTTTAGGAGAAGTGATACCAGGAGATGTAAATGAAGAAGCTGAAGAAACAGTGTTGGGAAGTAAAGAAGTGCGGACGAGAACCGGGAGGAGAGAACGCAGAGGAACTTGGTGTATGTAAGGCGGCTATACCTGGCGAATACGATGGCATTAACGACGGCGAAGTTGGCGGAAGATTCTGCTGGTCCATCGCCGGCACCCTATGCGAAGGAGAGGTGCAGGGAGAATATTGCAAAAAGATTCACTCCTGCCTCTCGTGTGAGTTCCTCCAGCAGGTCGAAGAGGAGGAGGGCAAGAAGTTTATTCTAACGCCGCAACACGCGATCATCATGCGGGAAGCCAAGGAGATCAAGCAGCTGCGAAAACTAAAGAAGTTGACTGGGGTACAAAATCTAAAGGAGCTAAAGGGACTAAAGGAGTTAAAAAAGAAGAAGTAGCACCATGCCGCCATCAACTTTCCATGCCATATATTCCGGGTAAAGTCATTGCTGTCCCACTTACGCGCCGTTCCCGCTCAGGCGGGAACCCAGTTGGCATGTCCTACATACAAATCAACCGCTTACTGGATGCCCGCCTGCGCGGGCATGACGTTGCCCCGTTTTTCTAATTTCATGTCTCTATACAATTGCGCGTCTTGTAACAACAGAAATGAAGACGATAAATAAGCATTTTACTATTCAAAATGGGACAGCAGCGGGATAAAGTTGTCACGGTCGGATTGATCAATTCTGTCATTAGGGTAAAATTCCACCCCTTTAACATATCCCCTACATATATGGAGTCGAATCATGGCGCTCGAACGCACCTTTTCTATCATCAAACCTGATGCCGTTGCCAAAAATATCATTGGCAAGATCTACAGCCGTTTTGAGGACAATGGCCTCAAGATAGTCGCCTCCAAGATGTTGCACTTGACCCGCGAACAGGCTGAGGGTTTCTATGCAGTGCATAAAGAGCGCCCTTTTTTCAAAGACCTGTGCGATTTTATGACCTCAGGCCCGGTAATGGTCCAGGTGTTGGAGGGCGAAAACGCCATCACCAAGAACCGCGAAATAATGGGCGCCACCAACCCGCAGGAGGCAGCTCCCGGCACCATCCGCGCCGACTTCGCCCAGACCGTGGACGAGAATGCCGTACATGGCTCTGACGCCCCGGAAACCGCAGCAGTTGAGATCGCCTTCTTCTTCCCGGAAGGTATTTGCGAACGCACGCGCTGATTCCTATCGGAGTTTAACGTTGAAAGCCGCGCCCATCGGATGTAGTTTCATTCCGGCGGGCGCGGTTTTTTTATCGGCGCCAAGCAGTATTTTCTATTAGCAAAAGTTTGCCACCTCAACACAGCCAACTACATATACAAACAATAATCAGGAGCCAACATGAAGAACAGCTTTCACCACCCGCTTCCTGACAAGGATGGTTACTTCGGCCAATACGGCGGCAGCTTCATCCCGGATGAACTGCAAAAGATCATCGATGAAATCACAGAGGCTTATCTTACCATCAGAGATGATTCAGACTTCCTCTCACAGCTGGCAGATCTGTATAAACACTATGTCGGACGACCCAGCCCGGTGTTTCATGCCAAAAACTTATCGGCGAAATATGGTGCAGAGATCTATCTGAAACGCGAGGACCTGAACCATACCGGCGCTCACAAGATCAACCACTGCCTGGGTGAGGTGCTGCTGGCAAAGAAGATGGGCAAGAAGAAGGTCATAGCTGAAACCGGGGCGGGGCAACACGGTGTGGCTCTGGCCACTGCGGCCGCCCTGCTCGGCCTGGAGTGTGATATCTATATGGGCGAAGTAGATATAGTAAAAGAGCATCCGAACGTAGTCCGCATGCACATCCTGGGGGCCAATGTCATACCGGCAACTCACGGCAGAAAGACCCTGAAGGAGGCGGTGGACGCGGCATTCACAGGATATCTGAAGGATCCGGTGACCCAGCTGTATGCCATTGGCTCGGTGGTTGGCCCTCACCCATTTCCAATGATGGTGCGCGATTTCCAGTCTATTGTCGGCAACGAAGCCAAGGAACAGTTTATCGAAATGACCGGCGGACTTCCGGACAACCTGGTTGCCTGTGTCGGCGGCGGCTCCAACGCCATGGGGCTATTCAGCGCCTTTCTGGAGGATGAATCGGTCAAACTATTTGGCTGCGAACCAGCCGGCAGGGGGCTTGAGATTGATGGTGAACACGCTGCCACTCTGGCAAAAGGTGAACCAGGCGTGATGCACGGCTTCAAATCATACATGTTGAAGGATAAAGATGGCGAGCCACAAGAGGTCTACTCTGTAGCCAGCGGACTGGATTACCCATCTGTCGGACCACAGCACAGCTATCTAAAGGACATCAGCCGTGTAACCTATGAAACCATTGACGACAAAGAGGCGATCGATGCCTTTTTTGAACTATCCCGCATGGAAGGCATCATACCGGCAGTGGAGTCAGCCCATGCGGTTGCCCAGGCCATGCGTTTGGCAACAAATGGCGAAAAAGGCTCCATTCTGGTAAATCTCTCAGGCAGAGGGGACAAGGATATCGACTTTGTGGTACAGAACTACGGCAAGGATTACGGAATCGACAGCAAACTCTAACCAACCATAAGGACGCAACGAATGTACTTTTTTTCCAGCGAGATCCAAGGCAATCCTGATGAAGTGGAGCAGCTAGTAATCGCAGCCCTGGCACAGGAGGGGTTCGGCATAATGACCGAGATTGATGTACAGGCAAAGCTTAAGGCAAAACTGGATATAGAGAGACCTGCCTACAAGATTCTGGGGGCATGCAACCCGAAACTGGCCAGCAACGCCATTGAACAGGACCCAGAGATTGGAGCCCTGATGCCGTGCAATGTGGTAGTGAGAGAGAACGACAAAGGTTCCGTTACCGTAACCTTCATGGACCCGGCTACTGTACTCGGTATGTCACAAAACAGCGAGCTGAGAAAACTTGCCGCAGAGGTACGGGAGCGTCTGCTTAGAGTCCAGGCTGCACTGCAAGCCGAGTGACGATAACTAAGGCGAAACTTGTTCCATATCGCCTGCCACTGCAGCAACCGTGGCATACCAGTGGATCTGGTTTCACTGCGCGCTGCGGTTGCCTGCTGCTATTAGAGGATTCAGACGGAAAAACTGGATACGGTGACTGCGCACCACTTCCAGGCCTTGGTACGGAGAGAGAGGCAGCTGCACAAGCCACACTCGAAGCTGTATCAACCGACCTGACCGGGATTATGCCGGAACAGGCTCTGGAGAGATTATCAGATCACCGGCAGTCGCCTGCAGCCCGCTGTGCCCTGGAGTGCGCCCTGCTTGATCTGATTAGCCAGCGCGCAGCAGTTCCCATGCATATCTGGCTTGATCCCAAATCAAGTCCGACAGTCATGGTCAACACCAACCTTGGTACTCTGGATGATGAAGTGGTTGCACGCGCCGCTGCCGCAGTAAAACTGGGTTACACCACCCTTAAACTTAAGGTTGGCATCAAAGATATGCCTGGTGAGATCGGGCGGCTACAACTGCTTTGCCGTGAGCTGCCTCAATCGGTGCAGCTCCGCCTGGACGCCAATAGGGCGTGGGACAGCAGTACCGCCAGAGAGTTTCTGCAGGGCGTCAGCACATTACCCATCGAGTCACTGGAAGAGCCGTTGGCCCAACCTGAGATAGAGGCACTGACGCAACTACAGGAACAGACCAACATCACCCTGGCCCTGGATGAGACAGTGACAAAACTGGATGCAGACAGCCTGCTCCAGTTGGATACAATCCGCCGCATTATCCTCAAACCCATGGTATTGGGGGGACTGCTGCCATCATTACGCCTGGGACGGCGCGCCCAGGAGCTGGGGGTTGAGGTCGTGGTTACCACCACGGTAGATAGTGCCGCCGGGGTCTGGATGGCGACCCAGCTGGCCGCAGCCCTGAATGCGGCCGGGCAGCTGTGTCACGGACTGGGAACCTCTGCCTGGCTCCAACAAGATCTGGGGAACCCTCCGGAAATTTACAACGGAACCATCACCATACCTGCAACGCCAGGATTGGGGTTTCTCCCCTATGCCTGAAGCGCTAAAGCGGTAAGTCTGGCCCTATCCAGCTTGCCAAGAGTGTTTAGCGGCAGTTCCTGCACCTTGATATAACGCCGTGGGCGCAGGCCAGAGACAATATTATCCCGGCACCACCGCTCAACCTCAGCAGCGGAAGCCGAACCGGTATACAGGGCCACCATCATGACACCCCATACCTGATCAGGCTGCCCGGCGATCGCCACCTGATCTACCCCTGGACAGACGGTAATCAGATCCTCGACCTCAAGCGGATGGACACTCCTGCCGCCGGAGAGCAACTGGTCATCGGCACGCCCCAACACCCGCAACCGCCCCATCCCGTCTATCTCACCCAGATCGGCGGTCTCAAACCAGTCACCATGCTGCAGCCCAAGACCCGGTGTTCTGCGTGGATTGATATATCCCAGCATCACTGCCGGACCGCGCACCCTTATCCTGCCCTGCCCTGTCACCCCAATCTCCATCCCATCCAGAGGCAATCCCACCTCACCTGGAGACAGGCCGGCATCCGCTCCGCATCTGGTCGCACACTGAGATGCGGTCTCACTCATGCCATAGCTGACACACAGCTGCCAACCGGCGGCATGCGCCCGTCTGGCCAGTTCCGGAGCAAGATGCCCGCCACCAATCAGGGCTACGCGCAATCGTTCGGGCGGAGATGCATCCTGAGAGATATCGAGCAGTCTGGCCAGCATGGCAGGAACCAGAGAGATATGAGTAACCTCCCTCTGCTGTATATCCTGCCACACCGTTGCGGCATCAAACCCCTGATGCAGCAGCATACCGGCCCCCGCATCCAGACAGCGATAGAGTATGGAGACACCGCCGATATGAAACAGCGGCAGGCAACACAACCATAGATCACCAGTACCCAAATCCAGGCGGCGCCGGGATGCCGCCACACTCGCCGCAATATTTTCCTGCGACAACATCACCCCCTTGGGTTCCCCCTCGCTGCCGCTGGTGGCGATAACAAGCTGAATACCGGTAGCGTCACGCTTCCAATCCTGGGTGGGGGGGAGTGAATCAGAGGCAGCAATGGCTTTGACCGAAATAGAGTTCACCGTAGGCGGCAGGTCAGCCAGATCAAGATCCGTTATTACCAGATCACAGCCAGAATCCAACAGCAACCTATTGCGGCGTGCGCTGGCCATGGACGGATCCAGCGGGAACAGCCCCACACCCAGGGTGAGAGATGCATAGGCCATCCTGGCAATCAGAACAGAGGATGAGGTTACCAGCGCCACCAGGTCACCCGGATGAACCCCCTGTACCATCATGGCGCCGGCCAGGTTCTCTGCGTCCCGGGATAGCTGACGAAATCCAAACTGATCCCTGGCATGCAGCAAGGCGATGTGATCTGTATTGGTTTGGTTGTTCTCATACATCATCAACAGATACCAGCTGTATTGGGGTTATGCGCCACTCTGGTCCGTATCCGGCACAAGGTATACCATAGCGGCCATGCGTATCTACATGCAAACCATCCAAAGCCAGGATCAACCTCTGCGCTTCTACCAGCTGCACCTGCAACAGGATCTGCTAGGTAGTTGGGTGCTGGTACGTGAATCAGGATTTCAGGGCAGCAGGGGGCAGATCAAACGCAGCAGCTTTCAAACCAGGGATGAGGCGGAACAGGAGATGTCCAGACTGCGTGACATGCAGACCAAACGCGGTTACCGGGTGGTATTCAGGGAAGGCGCCGCACCCTGACAGGGTAGCGGCGCCCTGGTTATTCCACGCGGATATCAGTGCTTCATTGGCATGGACTTGCCATCTTCCCCCTTCATCGACATCTCTATCTTGCGCACCGGGGCTTCCAGCTGCTTTTTGCTGCCATCGTTGAATACCAGGGTAAGGGATACGCTGTCGCCAGGTTTCAGATCCTGGTTCAGACCGATCAACATCACATGCAGACCACCGGTTTCCAGCATCACTGTCTTGCCGGCCGGCAGATCAATCTTATCTATCTTCTTCATCTGCATCATGCCGTCACTCATGATATGAGTGTGCAACTCAAGCACCTTGGAAACCGTGCCCTCCGCCCCCACCAGGGTAAAATCCTGGTCAGAGCCGTTGGTGAGCCCCATAAAGGCGAGACTATTGGGTTGCCCTGGTGGCATGGCACGTACATATGGATCTGAAACAGTCACAGCATCCGCTGCCGTTCCAGCAAAAACCGCTGCACTGCACAACATTCCCAGGATTAAAACGGCGATACGATGACGCAATTTCATTAGACGAATCTCCTTTATGGTTAAATGAATCTTGTTATTGGCTATTTGTTTTCTCTACCCAGCAGCCGCCTGAGTGCCTTCAAAATCTCGCCCGGCGGGGTTCCATGCTTTATGCTTTCACGCAGTTTGCCCTGCCGGTCAATGAGATAAAGATCAGCCGTATGGTCAACCACATAGTCCATCGCCGAATCCTCTTTAGTCTTTTTGTAGGCGGCGCCGTACTGTTTTGCTACAGCTGCGAGCTGTTCATCGGTTCCGGTGACACCCTGTATACTGGGATGGAAAAACGCGGCGTAGCTCTGCAGGCGCTCCAGACCATCTCTGTCCGGGTCCACACTGATGAACAACGCCCTTACCTGATTCAATTCATCCTTGCTTAGGCCGTTCAGCGCCGAGGCTAACAGCGCAAGGCTGGTAGGGCATACATCCGGACACATGGTATAACCAAAGTACAGCACCACCACCTTGCCACGCATCGACTCCAGGCTAACCGGACCGGAGGCAGAGTTGAGGGTGAAATCGCCCCCCTGTGGGGCAGAACTTATCTTGATAGGTTCGTCCTGTTCCGGATGCCAAAGCAGGACCAGCCATACCAGTGCTACTGATAACAACAGGATCAAACCGAGAGGTAAAACTCTTTTCATATCACCCTAGCCCGCATATTCCATCTGCATCTGCGTAATTATCTGTATAAACATATTCTTTCCGATTTCACGGGTCTGCCTGGTGAAAATGCGGGCTAAGCCTTACTGCCCTGACAGTGGATAGCCCGACCTCACCGTATCAAAGCGAAATGGCGCTGCAATTATTCCTTGCTCGGTCCACACCATCACCCGCGCCTCCCACTCCATGTGCGTCCTGATACATACCGGCAAGACGCCGCTACCGCTAAATATACCATCCCCCTCACCCTTAAGCTGGGAGCGATTAAAGCCCATCTCCATGTTAAGCCCGACAAAATCCACCTGTACGTCATGGGCGGAGACACCCTTTACGACCGCCTCCAGCCGGAGAGGCTGCACCAGCGGGATGGATCTCGGAGCTATGTTGAAACTTATCTCCGTGCCATCAGGGAATCTCCCGGTACAGGGAGCTACTCTTAGATCACAGTTCGGATCCAGCGGAGCCACGGCTGCCAGTTCCGGATTCAGCAATGGTTGAAACTTGTATATGACCACAGCAACAAGCGCCAGAAACAGCAATCCGGCTATCAGCCACAGTCCGCGATCAAACGTGCTCACTTGTCTTCTCTTACCTTACCGAAGGTGTGGCATATGCCACACTTTTGGATCCGCAAAACGGCGAAGGAGGAGTGGAACATAAATTCCACTCCTCCTTCATCAGTCCGATCCTACAAAGGATCAAGCCGTTAATCAAGTCTGGTCAAAGAGTGTCCAGAGTTGATTCGGATAACCCTTACTGAGACAGAACCCACTTGACCAGGGTGCGAGCCTCTTCCGGGGTTACCATGGCCTTGTTGGGTGGCATTGGAACCTGGCCCCAGACACCGGTACCACCCTCCAGCACCTTGTTTACCAGCATATCTTCAGCGGCGGCATCACCCTTGTACTTGGCGGCTACATCTTTATAGGCCGGACCAACCACCTTGGTATCTATCTGATGGCATGCCAGGCAGTTCTTGGTCTTAGCCAAGGTTGGCCCATCTTCAGCCGCAGCGTTTCCGGCAAGGCCCAGAGAGAGCAGGGCGGCGCCTGCAACCATCGCGATGACTTTCATCTTCATAATTGAGTTCCTTATGTTAGCGAGTTAACTACAGCCCGGTATTGGAATAATCCGCCAGGCAATTCAAATTTCGGTCCAAAATACTATCACAAACTGATAGGGAAACTCCGTAAATTGTCAATCGAGAACAAAAAACAGCCCCCAAAACCATGTTTAATGAGTGGTTATAATTTAATCTCCATCTACCACCATACGCTGTATTTGGCCGTGGTCTGGCACCAAGCCGCGTAATCGCCGCCTGAATCCCATGAAAGAGGGAGTTTTGGGAAACCGGAACAGATGGCTCCGGCAGCCGCAATCACTCGCCCCAAAACCTGGAAAAGGCTGCGTTGCACCCTTGCCTTGTCCTATCAGGTCACTCCAAGTATGTTCTCTTCTGCCTGAATCGCAGCTGAACCATATCTCCCGCAGCTCAGAAACGGCCCGCAGATAGTCGATATGCCAGTGCGGCCGCTCCGATATCCGCCGATGGTGGCTGCAGCGTGCCGCCACCCCGCCCGGCCCGAATGCACTGCCGATATAGACGTACCAACCGGGCGTGATCTCCAGCTCACCCAGACGCCCCGCCCTGATTCTGACCGCTTCTCGCACCTCCAGCACCAGAACGTAGGTCCCTGGGCAGTCGGCCAATTCTACGCCAGCGCCCCTTGTTAACCTCGATAGATGCCGCCCCATTCACGCCTTACGATAGATCTCGGCCCCGGATTCGGTAAACTCTCTGGCCTTGTCTGCCATCCCCTCCTCCAAAGCCAGATCCACTGCACCGATCCCCTTTTTCTGGGCATACTCCCTGACATCCTGACTGATCTTCATAGAGCAGAACTGGGGGCCACACATGGAGCAGAAGTGGGCAACCTTGCCAGAATCCTTGGGCATGGTCTCGTCATGGAACTCGCGTGCCCTCTCCGGGTCCAGCCCCAGGTTAAACTGATCCTCCCAGCGAAACTCGAACCTGGCCTTGGACATGGCGTTGTCCCTCATCTGGGCGCCAGGGTGTCCTTTAGCCAGATCCGCACCGTGGGCCGCGATGCGATAGGTGATAATCCCTTCACGTACATCCTGTTTGTTAGGCAGCCCCAGATGCTCTTTGGGTGTGACGTAGCAGAGCATGGCGCAACCATACCAGCCGATCTGGGCCGCACCTATGCCGGAGGTGATGTGGTCATAGCCCGGGGCTATATCGGTTATCAATGGCCCCAGGGTATAGAATGGGGCCTCGAAGCAATCCTCCAGCTCCTTATCCATATTCTCCTTGATCATCTGCATCGGCACATGGCCTGGTCCCTCGATCATCACCTGCACATCATGCTCCCAGGCGATCCTGGTCAACTCACCCAAGGCCTCCAGTTCACCGAACTGTGCATCATCATTGGCGTCTGCCAGACAACCGGGACGCAGGCCGTCACCCAAAGAGAAGGCCACATCGTAGGCCTGCATAATCTCGCAGATCTCGGCGAAATGGGTATAGAGAAAGTTCTCCTGATGATGGGCCAGACACCACTTGGCCATGATGGATCCACCGCGGGATACTATGCCGGTGAGCCGCTTGGCGGTCAGGGGCACATGCCGCAGCAGCAGGCCGGCATGGATGGTGAAGTAGTCCACCCCCTGCTCCGCCTGTTCGATCAGGGTGTCACGCACTATCTCCCAGGTCAGCTCCTCCGCCTTGCCGTTCACCTTCTCCAGGGCCTGGTAGATGGGAACGGTGCCGATCGGCACCGGGGAGTTGCGGATGATCCATTCACGGGTCTCATGGATGTTATCACCGGTGGATAGATCCATGATGGTATCCGAGCCCCAGCGGATGCCCCACACCATCTTCTCCACCTCTTCGGCGATGGAAGAGCTGACGGCGGAGTTACCCAGATTGCCATTGATCTTCACCAGGAAGTTGCGCCCGATGATCATCGGCTCCAGCTCCGGGTGATTGATATTGGCCGGGATGATGGCCCGGCCGGCGGCGATCTCGCTACGCACAAATTCCGGGGTAATCTCCTGCTGGATGTTGGCGCCATGGGAATCGCCTGCATGCTGGCGCAATAGCTTTTCGTAGCGCGGGTCGGACCGCAACTCAGTCAAACGCTGATTCTCCCGAATGGCCACGAACTCCATCTCCGGAGTGATTATCCCCTGGCGGGCATAGTGCATCTGGGTGACATTGCAACCTGCCTTGGCGCGGCGTGGGGCACGGATATGCTCAAAACGCATAAAGGCCAGCCTCTGGTCGGCTGCGCGGTTGCGCCCATATTCAGAGCTGGGGCCTTCCAGCTGTACGGTGTCAGCACGCTCCCGGATCCAGCTTCCACGCAGATCAGGCATCCCCTGCAGCAGATCTATAGCCACCTCAGGATCGGTAAATGGACCTGAGGTATCATAAACAGGAATAGGAGGATTCATCTCCGCCCCAAAACTGGACGGTGTGTCCGTTTGACTGATCTCACGCATCGGCACCCGAATATCCGGACGCGAGCCCTCGACATATATCTTACGGGAGTTGGGGAATGGTCTGGTGACCTCTTCCGACAAACGCAGGGTCTGTTTAATAAAATCTTCAGGGATCGCGCTCATGTGTAGCTTCCTCATGCTGACGTAGAGAAAGCCGTTACCTGAGTACAGGTTCCTCAGCTTCCCTCCGCCGCTTTTCGCGCCCCGTTGGGGCGCCCGGATCAGGTTCAAAGGGTGTCTCTCAGCCCCGCCTTTCGCTGGAATAAACCTGTGGCGCGGCACCCCTAGCTACCCGACCATCTCTGATCGGGTGGAGATAAGCAACTTATCGGATGAAGTTGCGCATTGCAAGGCCAAAAGCTATACATAAACCTCGATGTTAGCCAGGATTATTAGAAATAAACACATCTCCAAGCGGCATCCTACAATCCTAAATAATCGTCATCCCGCGGCTTGACCGCGGGACCCAGAAAAGAACACACAAAGGGAAAAGATCTCTACGTTTGCATCCCTGCGAGCAAAAGGAACTAAATCCAGAAAGGTAGTATATAAACAAACTAGATTGAAATAATTTCACGCGGAGGCCACTGGATCCCGCGGTCAAGCCGCGGGATGACGATGATGATAATACTTGGTTGAGTGGAAATAATACTGGCCCCGCTGATTACGTAACATACATCATTCCCACGCTCCAGCGTGGGAATGTAAGGCAGATGACTGAGCAATTTAATTATGTCAAGCCGGTTTTCCTCAGGCATGTTACCTAGGACCAGCTAGTAAGGCTTGCCTGAAATCCGGAAACTTCGTAGTCTATGCCCCTGCCACGATCAACGGATCATGGCCATAATCGGAATACACCATTAAGGTCAATAGCGATGATTGCCAACAGCCTCGAACAAGCCCGCATCAACATGGTAAAGCAGCAGATCAGAACCTGGGAAGTGCTCGACCCCAAGGTACTGGACCTGATTACCAGGATACCCCGTGAAGAGTTTGTCCCCGAGGAGTATCGGGAGTTGGCATTTGCCGACACCGAGATACCCATTGGTCATGGCGAGAAAATGATGGCCCCCAAGCTCGAGGCCAGGATACTCCAGGCCCTGGATATTCAACCTCAGGACAACATCCTGGAGATAGGTACCGGTAGTGGCTATCTCACCGCCTGTCTGGCCAGTATGGGAAGAGTGGTAACCAGTCTGGATATACATGCAGATTTTACCGCTATGGCCAGCGAACGTTTAAAGGCACAAGGGATAGAAAACGCAGTTCTGCTTACCGACAACGGACTTGCCGAACCCAGGAAAGAGGGGCCATTCGATGTCATCGTGGTAAACGGATCACTACCCAAGATCGACGAAAGGTTGAAACGGCAATTGGCCTTGGGCGGACGCCTATTTGGTGTATCCGGCGACTCCCCTGCCATGGAGGCGATCCTGATCACCCGTGTCGGGGATTACCAGTGGCGGGATGAGGCCATCTTTGAGACCGACCTGGAGCGCTTGGAAACACCGGATGCAGCCCCCAAGTTCGTGTTCTGAGTTTAATGGGAGCAATAAACTACAGATCAACTCCGCGCCATCTGCCGCTCAACTAGATAAAACAGCCGATCCACCGCACCCTGGTTCTCCTCTACCACACGGCGGCCATTTTCACCCACCCTGGTACGTTCGCTGGCATCTGCCAGCCAGTGCTGCATCACCTCTGCCAGCTCCTGTGCATCGTTTACCACCCTGGCGGCATCCTTCTCCAGTAACAACTCGCTGATGGCTGCAAAATTATACATATGGGGTCCAAACGCCACCGGCTTTCCCAGAGCGGCAGGTTCCAGTACATTCTGCCCGCCCCGTTTGATCAGACTGCCACCGACAAAGGCCGCATCTGCCGCCGCCAGAAACAGGGATAGCTCCCCCATGGTGTCCCCCAGAAACACCGCCACCTCCTCACCGCAGGGATCAGCGCTGGAGCGCCTCACACAGATGAACCTCTCCCGCTGACAGAGGGCGTATACCTTATCAAACCTCTCAGGATGGCGCGGCACCAGTACCAGCAAGGCGTCTGGTATGGCCTTGCTGATCAGACGATGGGCGCGAAGTATCTGCTCATCTTCACCCTCCTGGGTACTGGCTGCCACCCATACCGGCCTGCCCCCCCAAACACGGCGCAACACCTCAGCGCTCTCAAACAGGCTTGCCGGCAGCCGCGAATCAAATTTAACACTGCCGATAACACTTATCCTGTCAGGCGCCACCCCCAGCCGGATAAACCTTGCGGCATCTGCCTCACCCTGAGCGGCAACATACCCGATGCTATTAAATATAAGCCGGGTGAACCTAGGCCATTTCGCATACCTGGCGGCGGACTTCTCCGATAACCTGGCGTTGGCCAGGATGGTAGGAATCCCTCTTGCTGTACAGACCGCAAGCATATTCGGCCAGATCTCGGTCTCCATCATCACCAACAGTCCGGGCCTGGCGCGGCGGATAAAGGCATTCAGGGCCATGGGCAGATCATAGGGGGCATATACATGCAGCACGCTGTCACCAAACAGTTTTTTTACCCGGTCCGAACCGGTCGGGGTGGTGGTGGTAATAACGATAGGCAGATCAGGATAGGCCTCAAGCAGCAGCTTCACCAGACGCTCGGTCGCCTGCACCTCACCCACAGATACCGCATGGATCCAGATGCTTTCGTTAATCCCGAATGCGGGAAAAACCCCGAATCGTTCCGACCAGCGGTACCGATAGCCGGGGGCGCGAAGACTGCGCCACTGCAGCCGTAGCAGGATAAGGGGTATCAGCAGATAGAACAGTATGGTGTAGAGACGCAGCATCCGGCTCGGCTATTGCGGAAACAGCTCATCCTCTACACAGGCGCAGAGGGCATGGGCGAATACGATGTGTTGCTCCTGAATGACCCTGGTGTCATGTCCCTGGGCCAGAATGGTGTAATCCGCCAGGGCAGCGGCCGCACCGCCATCCCGTCCGGCAAACAGGATGGAAACAAACCCCAGCTCCCGGCACTTCTGCAGGGCATTTATGATATTTTGCGAATTGCCCGAGGTGGTGATACCGAGGAATAGATCGCCGCTCCGCATCTTGCCCTCTACCTGACGCTGAAAAAGCATATCGTAGCCATAATCGTTACCGATGGCGGTCAGGGTGGAGCTGTCTACGGTCAACGCCTCGGCCGGAAGGGATGCCCGGTCCCGCCCCAGACGACAGACAAACTCCGCGGCCAGATGCTGTGCATCCGCCGCCGAACCACCATTTCCGGCGATATACAGCCTCCCTCCGTTCCGGTAGGCCACAACCACCTGGGTCACAGCCTGGTGAAATATGGCCAGCTGCTCTTCCTGCCGGATAAATTCCTGCTTGGACCTGATGGAGTCCTGCATGGCGCTTTTGAGGGTTTCTGCGTATTTCATTTTCGCTCTAATCTGGATCCGTAGGTTTGGGTTCAGGGGCTTATTTCACCACAGAATCAAACATCTTTACATTATCGCGCAGATGACCGGGGTTGATGGTCCCTACGATCATACTGCTGACGCCCGGCTGGGAGAAGACAAAATCCATAGCTGCGGCCACCCCTTCCGGCCCGCTCACACGCCCGCTCTGCAGCCCTTTCTTGATCAGCACCCCCTTGTTCCCGGCTGCGGCAGCCTGCAGCACCGGCAGGTCATCCTGATACTCCGGATTACAGGTCGCCATGACCACATCCAGATCAGCCACCGTGCGCAACCCTCCATCCGGGGTCTTGCTGGACATGCCGTGGGCGCGGATCAGACCGCGCCTCTTCAGCTCCCGCAGGGCATCCGGCGCACCCTCATGTTCCAGGATACGCATGTCGTCTCCATCGGAGTGGATCAACACCAGATCCAGATAGTCCATGTTCAGGGTGCGCAGACTATGCTC
>JBNKDM010000006.1:0-68137 GCA_050288245.1 Sedimenticolaceae bacterium | reverse complement strand
ACGACGCATCCGGCAAGACCAAATCCATGGTTTCAGACTACACCAGCAGTGAGTACCGCGAATCTGTAAAAGATAGCAACAAGGCGGCTAAAAAATTCCTTAAGCTACCGGATAATGAACTCTTCGCCGATGTAAAAGAGTTTGTTGTACACGGAGCCAAGGATTCCGATACCCCGGCATCCTGTAACTGATTTAGCGGCCACCACCTGAGATTGGGAGAACCTGATGGGCACAGATAGAGAGACAGGCGTAACCAGGCGCGGATTCCTGGGGCTAACCGCAGGAGCCACAGCCGGAGCAGCCCTGGGCATGCGCTCATTCAAGGCCCATGCCGCTGTCCCACACGCAACCGAAACATGGGAGAAGGGAACTGTTATCCCCTCCACCTGCAACATGTGCGTAAACCGTTGCGGTATCCTCTGTCGGGTGGTAGATGGTGTATTAGAGAAGATTGACGGCGACGACCGCAATCCCCGCTCCCGCGGTGGGACCTGCGCCAAGGGACAGGCCGGCATCATGTCAGTATATGACCCTGACCGCATCAAACACCCGATGATTCGGGTCGGGAAACGCGGCGAAGGTAAATGGCGTAGGGCCTCCTGGGATGAGGCATATGAGTATGTTGCCGACAATCTCAGCAAAATCATGGATAAACACGGACCTGAGTCCCTGCTCTGGTCCTCCACCACCGATCTCACCGAGCAGTTCTTCGTCCGTCTCGGCATGTATATGCCTACCCCGAATTTTGCCCGCCATGCCTCGCTCTGTCTGGCATCGCGCAACGTAGGTTACTTTGCCACCATGGGTGGAGTACCAGGTTCCGATCTGGCCCATGCGAAATACATCCTCATGCTGGGCGCCAACCGTACCGAGTCATTTGAACTGCCTGACAACTGGTCCCTGATCGAAGGGCTAAAGAGAGGTGCCAAGCTCACCGTAGTTGATCCGCGTCTGACCTACACAGCGGCCAAGGGTGAATGGGTTCCGATCCGTCCCCGCACCGACATGGCCCTGACCCTGGCCCTGATGCATGTACTGATCAAGGAGGAACTCTATGACAAGGAGTTCGTGGCCAATAACACCTACGGCTTTGAAGAGCTGAAGGCCCACGTGGCGGAAAACAGCCCGGAGTGGGCAGCCAAAGAGACCGACATACCGGCAGAGAAGATCGTAGCCATGGCCAGAGAGATGGCCGCCGCCGCACCTGCAGTGGTGGTCTACCCGGGCAGACGCTCTTCATGGTACACCAACGACACTCAGTTCCGTCGCACCCTGCCCATGCTGATGGCCCTCCTCGGCGCATTTGATACACCTGGAAGCCACAGCTTTGGCAGTGGCGGCGTCAAGCTCGGCTCATTCGAGTGGGAGATCGAGCCATTTGATGTGGCGGAACGCTTCGATAAGTTCAATACGCGCTACCCCCTGGCCAACCATGAAGATGGTGGCTATGTGAGCATACGCGATTCAATCGTTGCCGGTACCACAGAGTACCCGGTCAAAGGTTGGATGATATATAAACAGAACCCACTGGCTGCACTGCTGGATGGTAATAAAAATCTGAAAATGGTGGAACAGATGGACTTTATCTGTGCTATCGATCTGCAACCATCTGAGACCGCATGGATGGCGGACATAATACTGCCTGAAACCACCTATCTGGAACGCCTGGACCCACTGTGGGCGCCCGGAAGTCCGCGTAAATATGTCGCTATCCGCCAGCCTGTGGTCGCTCCTCAACATGAGGCCAAGACCATCCTGGAGATCATCAGGGGCCTGGCTAAGGCCCTGGATGCCAAACACGAATTCGATACCCCACTTAGTGATGTCTTCGACTTCACCATCGAGGAGTTTATCGATGCCCAACTTAAGGGGCTGCCGATAGATCGCACCACCCTGATGCAAGAGGGTATCTGGCTTGCTCCCGAAGAGAAGAAGACATATGGCGCATTCCGTAGTGGCCAGAAGAAGTTTAAGACACCCACCGGTAAAATCGAGTTTGTCTCCGAGCGCTTCCGCCGCAACAATCTTCCGGTGCTGCCACAGTATGAACCACCCAAGGAGAGCAATGGCAAACAGCGTCTGGTCTCCGGCCGTCACGCCTGGTTTACCCATCAGCGCGGTCACGCCAACAACCTGTGGCTGCATGAACTCTATCCAGAGAACGAGGCCTGGATCCATCCGGATATCGCTCAGCAAAAGGGTATAACCGAGGGCGAAACGGTATTGGTAAAAAGCTCTGTAGGCGAGATCAGGATAAAGGCCAAGGTTACACCTCGCATCCGCAAAGATACGATATTCGTATGCCACGGTTTTGGTGGCAAAACTGCCGGGCAGACCACGGCCAAAGGCAAAGGCGGTGCCGACTATATGCTGATGGAGAGTGCCGGGGACGAAATCACCAATAATCAGGCCACGCATGAGACCTATGTTGAGGTGATAAAGATATAAAAAATATCTGATTTAGTTCATCCTGAGCTACTTCAGCGCGGGTAAAGTAGAGGTTAACCCCTCTACTTTTTTCCGTTTGCAAACAGAGTAACACTTTTAAATTGTGAAACACCTGTGTCGCAGAAATCCCAGGTTTGTCCAAGGGTTCTTTGACACCGGTAGTTATGGAATATAGAGAGGAGCAGTTTCTTCATGGCATTGTTGACACAGATAAAAAAAGATTACCAGACGATCCTGGTAGATGAGTGGTCACCCTATCTCGCCGCAGTTCTCTTGGTTGTAATCAGCTCGGCCCTGGTCGCCAGCGGTGGATTTTGGGGAGTATACGGCGGCATCAAAAACTGGGGGGACTGGTTCAACACCTTCATTGGTCTGAGAGATATATTGAATATCTCCGAGAAACTCTCCTCTCCTCTGGAAAACCGGATATCCATAATGAACCTATGTCTGGTGATCGGGGCATTTTCTGCCGCCCTGCTCTCCCGGCAATTTCGTATCAACCGCCCCCCCAAGCTTGAGTACATAACAGGAGCTATCGGCGGAAGCCTGATGGGCATAGGAGCCACCCTCTCCATGGGATGTAACGTAGGCGCATTCTTCACCCCGGTTACCTTCTCATCCCCTTCAGGCTGGGCCATGTGGGTTGGGTTACTTGCCGGCGCCTTTATCGGGTTGAAACTGCTGCTGTGGATCATGGAGAATATCTCCTGGGGCGCCAGTGCGCCTGAGGCGGCACAGATGCCCGGGTTGAAGCAGAAGGCCCCGTGGGGCGGAGCTCTGGTGTTGTTGCTGATTATCTGGTGGACCATATCCTGGCTTAGCTCAGACGATAGAATGCTCTCAACCCGCGCCATCTTTATCCCTTGCGGCTTTGCCTTTGGGTTTGTTATGCATCGCGCCCGCTTCTGCTTCTCACGCAGCTTCCGTGAACCATTTCTCACAGGAGAGGGAGAGATGACCAAGGCGGTTATACTCTCTATCCTGCTGGCGGCGATTCTTTTTTCTGTGTTCTTCGCAAAAGGGATATCCGACCCCTATGTGGGTATACCACCTTCATTCTGGATCGGCTCTCTGGTGGGCGGCCTGATATTTGGAATAGGTATGATTCTGGCCGGCGGCTGTGCCACCGGCTCCCTGTGGCGTGTTGGTGAAGGACATCTCAAACTGCTGGTGGCTGTGTTCTTCTTCAGTTGGAGCGCCTCCACCTTCAGCGGTATTCTGAAAAACTGGGATGTACTCACCCGCGAAGACAATATCGAATTGATGGTTGAACAGACCATGCTTGGTTACCAGGCCTGGATGCCACAGATGTTTGGCGGCTGGGGTTGGAGCCATCTGGCAACCGTATGCATACTCACAGTTTGGTTTTTACTGGTGCGGTATAACGAAAAAACAGAGAAGTTTACCGTATTGTAATCCAACTGATCTGTCATACATAAAAAAGGCGCGGATACCGCGCCTTTTTTATTAAGCAATTGACAGCTCTCTTCTAATTTTACATTCTATGAGCTAATTATTACTCTATAGAAGTGATAGCAATAGTGGATCTGGTTCGTGCACCGTGGATCGGTGCATCTGCCAATGGTGAGGTTACAAGGTAGTAAAGATGGATGTACGTGCATTTCTCCTAGGTTTGTTTGTTTACGCAGCAACTAACGCAGCCCAGGCCGCAGTTATCGATGTCAACGTCGATCTGTCCAAACAACAGATGGATGTTATAGTTGCGGGATACCGCGAATTCACCTGGAATATATCCTCTGCGCGCAAGGGATATGAAACACCTACCGGCAGGTTTCGGGTCAATTGGATGACCCCTATGCACTACTCAGAACAGTATCAATACTCCCCGATGCCCCATTCTATTTTCTTCCATGAAGGTTTCGCCATCCACGCTACCAATGAGATCAACCGTCTGGGACGTCCAGCATCCCATGGCTGCATCCGATTAAGCCCGGAAAATGCCAAGATTCTGTATAGACTGGTGGAGCTCTACGGAATGAGCAATGTGATTATAGAAGTCAGAAATGACATGTCGGCAATATCTGCCCCCACTCGAGAGCATTCACCACTTCGAATATTCGAACAACGTTTTTAGCTTGCAGCGCTCCTCCACTGCGGACAATCCCTAGGGCTGTAACTCCAACACACTCTGCAATAACCTACTCAGGGGCAAATAGAATGGGTGCCCTCCCCTGACGATAAGCTCCTCGCCCAGCATCCTGGTCCAGGCAAGTTCATTCACAACAGTAGCAATATCTGTTTGCAGTTGCTTTACTCCTGACTCGACGTTCTCTGACAGCAGCTGTGCATACTGCTTGTATAGCAGACTCAAAAACTCCAACACTACAGTCAGATGGTCTGCCTGCTCCGCTCCATCCTCCATATCCAGGCCATAATCCCTGTACATGCGGATATGGCGCTGCAGGATCTCCAGCCTTCCACCTTCACTCTGTAGATAAAGCCCTCCGTACAGATGTATTGGCTGCTGCTTATGATTATGCTCAAACAGTTCAATATACTCTGTTTCCAGATTCTCTCTAATCCTGCCTGATACAATTATCCCGATACCGCTCTCAACCTCAGTCAGGGCTGAGAGCAATGAAGCTGAGCCAGCCACTGCTTTACACCCTCTTTGCAGCGACCGCACAAACTCACCACTAACCAGGTCCGCATAAAAATCCGAAACCGGATAGGAGAAGCCACGCGAGATGGCATCCGTAAGCATGGCGCCTGCGCTGTAAGATAGATTACTGGGTTTTGTCACCATATGCTGACCCTTTTAAGCTGGAATTTATCTCTGTTTCCCTGAGATGAACAGACAACTAAAGATAACACCATTTGGCCTGCTTGGTGCCTAATATATTCAGTTACTGCAGGGGTGTAATCACGGTTAGCTCTGATGCTATAACAATATATCCAGACAAAAAAAAATCCCGCATAAGCGGGGCTAGTTAAATAACATTAATTATAATTATAAATTCTTGTTCTTATTTTAGTTTGTTCAGGACGTCCCATACCCCTTATTCTTATTCCGTCGGGCTAAACTAGACTAATGGCCGCATAATTTACATGACTCCGATCAATTAAAATCGACAAAACAATAAAAGAATTTGACTTTAACCATCATCACCACTTCAGGTCATGACAATTGTCATAATACCTTGATATTAACCGAAAAATGCGAAGTTAATTCATGTATATACATGACGAAATTGCAGCGTAACTACAGTTGCAACATAGACTCAATCAGTGGCCAAACGTTATCCAGAAGGTTGCCCTGTGCTTCTACTTTAGGATGTATACCATCTGCCTGCATCAACTCCCTGTTCTCTGCCACACCAGCCAGAAAAAACGATAGATATTTCGCCCCGGTCTGTTCAGCTACGATCTTATAGATCGCATGAAAACGCTTGGTGTAGCTAGGTCCATAATTGGGCGGCAATCGCATCCCCAGCAACAACACATCCGCCCCATGTTTTTTACTTATCTGGACCATCTGCGTCAGATTGGCTTGCATCTCGCCCAGACTGATGCCACGCAGACCGTCGTTACCACCAAGCTCTATGATCACAAGCTGTGGGTGTTCCTGTTCGAGAATCTTGGGAAGTCTGGTAAGGGCACCGTAGGTAGTCTCTCCGCTGATACTGGCATTCGTAACCCGGTAGCTATACCCTTTCTCCGACAACCGTTGCTGCAGCAGATTGACCCATCCCCGTTCCACATCCAAGCCATAGGCTGCGCTTAAGCTGTCTCCCAGCACCAGGATACCGCCACCTGAGCTGGAACCGGCCTGAGCGGAAACGGAAAATCCGGTCAATACTATGAGGACGAAAAAAAGGTATCTATACATGGTAACTGCCCAAGATGACACAGTGATTAAGGCATCCCATCTGCAAAAAGTGATTGCAGGGCCTGGGGGTATTCTGACGATACTACGGGATGTGGATCTACAAGTGAATGCCGGTGAGGCTGTGGCGATACTTGGCGCATCCGGCTCCGGCAAGACCACCCTGCTCGGTCTGTTGGCAGGAATGGATACAGCCACATCAGGGACGATCAGACTGTTTAATACCGATCTCGCCGAGCTGGATGAGGATGGCCGTGCCGCACTTAGGGCCGGAAGTGTGGGATTCGTGTTCCAATCGTTTCAACTATTGCCGGGGCTGACTGCCCTGGAAAACGTCATGCTGGCACTGGAACTGGGTGGTAATCTGTCCCAGGCAAAACAGATTGCTCAGGAGACGCTGGCGCAGGTAGGGCTGTCAGAACGCTCTGATCACTATCCGGATCAACTATCAGGTGGAGAGCAGCAGCGGGTGGCCATTGCCCGCGCCTTTGCCGTAAAACCCAGCATCCTGTTTGCCGACGAACCCACAGGCAACCTGGACCAGACCAGCGGCCGTCAAATCATTGATCTGCTGTTCTCCTTACAGGATGCACACAACACCGCACTGGTGCTGGTCACTCATGATGTGGAACTTGCTGATCGTTGTAGCCACCACTGGCTGCTGGATCAAGGTGTGTTGCGGGCACAATGATGTCAATAGCCGCCGTTAGCCTCTCAATGCGCAGTATCCGCCGGGATTGGAGATCGGGGGAGCTCCGGGTTATCGCCCTCTCTTTGATGCTGGCAGTGGCTGCAGTTACCGCTGTCGGCTTTTTTACCGACCGGGTTGGACGCGCCATGAACCGTCAGGCATCCGAACTACTTGCGGGCGATCTGGTGGTGTCATCGCCAGACCCGATTCGTCCGCAGGTAGTCGCACAGGCAACCAAGATAGGCCTGACTCAGTCCCGCACCCTCACATTCCCCAGCGTGGTATTACACGGGGACAAGACCCTACTGGCCGAGGTAAAGGCGGTTGGCCCGGGATACCCGCTTAGAGGCCGCCTCAAGACCTCCCAGCGGCTCTACGCCAAGCCAAAGGTTGTGGACGACATACCAAAACCGGGCACTCTATGGGTAGAACCTGGACTTTTGACCCAACTCAACATGCAGGTGGGGGACAGTCTGCAATTGGGCCAACTCTTATTCAGGGTATCCAGGATAGTGGTGTATGAACCTGATCGTGGCAGCAATATGTTCCGGTTCGCCCCCAGGGTCATGCTAAACCGGGCAGACCTGCAGGCAACCGGCCTGGTGACACCAGCCAGCCGTGTATCTCACCACCTGCAGTTGGCAGGAACCGAACGGCAGACAGCAAGATTCAGCGCCTGGATGAAACAGAATGCTCAGCCGGGCGAACGCATCCTGGGGATTGATGATGGCAGACCGGAGATGCGCACCGCACTGGATCGTGCCAAACAGTTTCTAGGGCTGGCTGCTCTGGTATCAGTCCTGCTCGGGGGCTCCGCCATCGCCGTGGCAACGCGCCACTATGCCAGACGTCAGTCTGACAACGGCGCCATCATGCGCTGCCTCGGGGCCAGCAGCTCCCTGTTATTGCAGATGTTCATCCTGCGTCTTCTGTGGCTTGGCATAGCCGCCTGCCTGATCGGCGCTGGCCTGGGTTATCTGGCCCAGGAGGTCCTGGCCCATCTCCTGGCCAATTGGTTCATCCTGGGTCTGCCGACACCGTCCCTTTGGCCTCTGGTCAGCGGTATGGTCACCGGACTGGTGGTATTGGCAGGATTTGCCCTGCCGCCACTGCTGCATCTGTGCCAGGTGCCACCGCTCCGGGTGCTCAGACGTGATCTGGTCCTGGTCTCTCCCTCGATCTGGGGCGTCATACTCCTCACCCTGGTGGTGATGTTTGGGCTTATGTGGTGGCAAACCGGCAATATCATACTCACATCCATTGTGGCTGGTGGCATCATCACTACCGTAGTGATTCTCTGGGCAGCCGCGCTAGGTTTAATCGCCGTGATAAAACTGGCTGAGCGCAGCCCGGGACTGATCTGGCGCTTTGGTCTCGCCTGCCTCTCCCGGCGTGGAAGCGGCAGTATCATCCCGATTGTGGCTATTGGTCTCGGCATAATGGCACTGCTGTTGCTGACCCTGGTCAGGGTAGATATCCTCCAAACATGGGACAGGACCCTGCCGGCAGACACCCCCAACCGATTCCTGATAAATGTGCAACCGCAAGAGGTGGCAGCGCTACGCAAGCTGTTTCTGGAACGAAACAGCCCTATTCCGATATTTTACCCCATGGTGCGCGCCAGACTGATAGCGGTAAACGGCACTCCGGTTGGACCAGAGCAGTACAACAATATGCGCGCCAAGCGTCTGGTATCCCGCGAATTCAATCTCTCCTGGAGCACCCAGCTACAGCAAGACAACCGGATTACCGCTGGCCGCTGGTGGCGCCAGACAAAACCGCAGGTGGCAGAGTTTTCCGTGGAGCAAGGCTTGGCTGAAACACTGGGGCTCAAGCTTGGGGACCGTTTGCGCTACCGGATTGCCGGTCATGAATTGGAGGCAACAATAACCAATCTGCGTTCGGTACAATGGGACTCCTTCCATGTCAACTTCTTTGTAATTGCCTCGCCCGGTGTATTGGAGAACTACCCTGCCACCTACGTCACCAGCTTCTATCTCGATGATGATCAGAGTGCATTGCTGGTGGAGCTGGTGCGGCGCTTCCCCAGCGTAACCATATTGGATATCAGATCCTTCATGCAGCAGGTACGCACTGTCATAGCACAGGCTTCACTGGCTGTTGAATACGTATTCGTATTTACCCTATTGGCTGGCCTGTTGGTACTGTATGCTGCCATCCAATCCACTCTGGATGAACGCATCAAGGAGTCAGCCATACTGCGTACTCTGGGCGCCAGACGGCGCCAGATCATACTTGGTATCACACTGGAATTCGTAACACTGGGCGCCCTGGCCGGATTACTGGCAGCCACCGCTGCCTCCACGCTTGGCTATGTACTGGCCTCACAACTATTTGGTCTGGACTACACCCTTGATCCATGGATCTGGCTGATCGGAATCACCAGCGGCGCCATTGGGGTTGGAATCGCTGGGATCTTGGGAGTACGCCCCACCCTCAACTATCCACCGGTACAACTACTGCGATACGGGCCAAAATGAAAATTCAGATTAAATCATGCTGCCCCATTTAGAATAGTAAAATGCTTATTTATCGTCTTCATTTCTGTTTTACAAGATGCTGAATTGTATAGAGACATGAAATTAGAAAAACGGAGCAACGTCATGCCCGCCTGCGCGGGAACGACGCGTAAGTGGGACAGCAATGAGATTAAATAGGCTTAGGCCGACCTGCCACCCGGACGAAATTATCTCAGCACGGCAACACTGCCTGCATATTCAGCTTCATTTAAGCAAGCGCTGTTAGCATCTACCTATAGCGATGGCTACTGCCTCTACCTAAAACAATATGCAGTAGCTAACTGACCCCGTACACCCAGAGATTAACAATGGAAAGATCCCTTGCCCGTAAAGAAGTTATGCCCTTCATTATTATGTTGGGTTCACTGTTTCTGGCAACCATCATAACCGACGCTCTGATGCATCTGTTTGATCTGGTATGGATAGGACGCTGGCTGGGAATACCTGGCACCATTTTTATTCTATTGTCGTTTCTATACTCCATGCGCAAGCGTAAGATCATAAACTTTGGTAAGCCGAAAACACTACTCAGACTGCATGAAACTCTGGCATGGCTTGGCGCGCTCATGATCATGGTACATGCCGGCATACACATCTATACCGTTCTTCCATGGCTGGCCTTGATCGCTATGTTGATAAATCTTATCAGCGGCATGACCGGGCAATATCTGCTGGACCGCTCACGCCGTTTCCTGGCGGAAAAAAAGGATTTCTATACTGAACAAGGCCTGTCTGGAGAGGAGCTGGAAAGGAAGATGTTCTGGGATGCAACCGCCTACGATCTGATGAAAAAATGGCGGGCAGTTCATATTCCAATCACTCTGGCTTTTGCTGTACTCGGCAGCACACATATTCTTAGCATCCTACTTTTCTGGCAATGGAAATGAAATATAAAACCATTACACTTCTGGTCGGTGCCGCTCTTACCGTACTGATTCTGCTGGCGATATTCCTGCCCGAAAAAATGATCAGCCCGGGAAACCTTATCGATGCCCACAGTGAGCTTGCTTCTGACTGTTTTGCCTGTCATACCCCGTTACTTGGCAGCAGACCCCAGAAGTGTATCGCATGCCACAAGGTTGCCGAGATAGGGAAAAAGACTACCAAGGGTATGAGCATTGCCGAAGAAAAAAAGAATGTCGCTTTTCACCAGAAATTGATTGAAGACGATTGTGTCGCATGCCACAGCGATCACAATGGCGTTAAGGCATTCCGACCTATAGGCCAGTTCTCACATAACCTGCTTGAACCTGCCGTGATAAAGCAATGTAACAGCTGCCATGCTAATCCTGGAGATGCCCTGCATCTAAAGATTGATGGTAATTGCAGTTCATGCCATATTCAGCAGCGTTGGATCCCGGCAACATTTGATCACGATAAATACTTTCGTTTTGACAAACACCATAGGACCGAGTGCGAGACCTGCCACATAGAGAGCGATTACTCAAACTACACCTGCTACGGCTGCCACAAGCACTCACGCTCCAAGATTCGGGAAGAGCATGTGGAGGAAGGCATCCATGACTATGAGGCATGTGTTGACTGCCATCGCAGTGGTGATGAACATGAGGCAAAATATCTATGGCGATCAAACAGAGGAAAATCGAGTAATGGTGATATCAGATATTACCAGCGCAGATCTGGCCATGATTCAGATCGCTACCGAGATGATGATGATGACTGAAATTGACCTGAAACTACAGGTCAGCATACATTAGCTGTAATAGTAACTGTTTAATCTACTAGGAGTTGGGAATGAGTTTAAAGAACAGTACAGACAGATATGGATCACTCTCCATCGGCATGCATTGGTTAATGGTTCTATTGATCGTTGCAGTGTACGCCTGCATCGAGCTGCGGGAATTTTTCCCGAAAGACAGTGACCCGCGCAATGCGCTCAAGATGTGGCACTTCATGTTGGGGCTTTCTGTCTTCGCACTTGTCTGGATACGTTTACTAATGCGCGTGATGCAGATTACACCAAGTATTGAACCGGAACCGGGTGCAAAACAGGAACTGGCGGCAAAGCTGATCCACCTTGCGCTTTATCTCCTGATGATCGGAATGCCGCTCTCAGGCTGGATCATGCTAAGTGCGGCGGGAAAACCTATACCATTCTTTGGTTTATCCCTGCCACCACTGATCGCAGAGAACAGAGATCTTGCCAAGTCGATTAAGGAGGTCCATGAGGCCATCGGCTCGACTGGCTATTTCCTGATCGGCGTACATGCGGCCGCATCGCTGTTCCACCACTATATTCTGCGTGATAACACCCTTACTCGCATGCTACCTGGCAGGAAATAGTTTTGTTAACAACCCAAGGCTGTTACTAGACGTAAAAGAATATGGTTATGTAGTGACTGATGCTGCCTGCCAGCACAAACAGGTGCCAGATCCCGTGGAAGTGCCGGAATTTGCTGTCCAAAGCATAGAATACTACACCAACGGTATAGAAAATCCCGCCGGCCAGCAGCCAATAAAAACCATGCATGGGCAACACTGCCAACAGCGGCTTGATTGCAACCACACAGGACCACCCCATGACCAGATAGATGATTATCGGGAGGATCCTGGAACCCTTTTTCGGCAATGAGTCCAGTATTATTCCTATGGCTGCCAGTCCCCAGATAACGCCAAACAGCGACCAACCCCAGACACCATGCATAGTTACCAGGGTAAAGGGGGTATATGTCCCGGCGATCAGTAGATAGATCGAGTTGTGATCCAGCACGCGGAATATCTCTTTCGCCCTGCCGCGCAGGCTGTGATAAAGCGTTGAAATGGTATACAGCAATAAAAGAGTAGTGCCGTAGATGCTGAAACTCACAATCCTCCATGGATCACCCTGCTGTGCTGCAAACACCACCAGTACCACCAGACCGGCCGCCGCCGCCACTGCCCCGATCAGATGACTGATGCCGTTAAATCTCTCACCTTTGTACACAGTTACCACCTAAATTAAGACAATTAACAGGCATATTCATGATCATAGAGTAGCTGCAAACTATTAGCATTACCCTCCCCGCAACTAGCTACAGGGAAAATAAAACAGACGCATGACCATGTTTTCAGTATAATGTAATGGTTTCGAATGCTGACCGGTTAGCATTCATAGCGACAATCAGGTCGCAGAAAACAATCTTGAGCCGTTTGTCCCCCTATATCAGGGCCTCCCGCTTAGTAAAGATTCCCTTATCCAGCCCAGACCGGACCCAGTCAGCAATTGCTGTCATTGGGAGGGCAAGACTGGAGTAATAATACCAATGTCATTTGATTCCCTCGGCCTTTCGGCCGAACTCCTGCGTGCGATCAGCGAGCAGGGCTATACAGAACCAACCCCCATCCAGAGCAAGGCAATACCAGCTATTCTGGAAGGAAAAGATGTGTTGGGTGGTGCGCAGACCGGCACCGGTAAGACCGCAGGCTTTACCCTGCCCTTGCTACAACGCCTCAACCAGAATCCAGTATACAACGGACACCGCCCGGTACGGGCACTGGTCCTCACACCTACCAGAGAGCTCGCTGCCCAGGTCGGGGCCAGCGTAGAGGCCTATGGCCGTCACCTGCCACTCAGATCAAGCGTGATTTTTGGTGGAGTGAAGATCAATCCCCAGATTTCCCAACTCAAGCAAGGTGTAGATATCCTGGTGGCGACACCGGGTAGATTGCTGGATCATGTCGGGCAGAAGACTGTGGACCTGTCCAAGGTAGAGATACTGGTGCTGGATGAAGCCGACCGCATGCTGGATATGGGCTTCATCCACGACATCCGCAAGGTGCTGGCATTGCTGCCGAAAACCAGCGCGCGCCAGACCCTGCTGTTCTCCGCCACCTTCTCCGATGAAATCAAACAGCTGGCAGACCGCCTGCTAAACAGCCCGGAGCTGATTGAAGTCGCCCGACACAACACCACTGCTGACAGGATTAAGCAGGCGATTCACCCGGTCGACAAAGGTCGCAAACAAGAGCTGTTGAGCCATCTGATAGGTGCGAACAACTGGCGCCAGGTTCTGGTATTTACCCGCACCAAACATGGTGCTAACCGTCTGGCCCAGCAGTTGGAAAGAGACGGTCTGAGTGCAACTGCCATCCACGGTAACAAAAGCCAGGGTGCCCGCACCCGCGCTCTGGCAGAGTTCAAGAGCGGTGAAGTGCGTGTGCTGGTCGCAACCGATATTGCTGCGCGCGGTCTGGACATCGACCAACTTCCCCACGTAGTGAACTATGAGCTTCCCAACGTGCCGGAGGATTATGTACACCGTATCGGTCGCACAGGTCGTGCCGGCAACGAAGGTGAAGCAGTCTCCCTGGTTTGTGTGGATGAGCACAAACTGCTCCGTGATATCGAACGTCTGCTGCAGCGTGAGATACCCAAGGTGGTATTGGATGGCTATCAGCCGGATCCCAGCATAAAAGCCGAACCTATCGTAAACGGCAGAAATGGCAATAGTCGCTCCCAGCCGCGAAAACAGGCTGCAGGCCGGAACCGCAGCAAGTCGCCATCACCAAAAGCCCCGGATACCAGGAGAGCAACTGGTTCCAACAAATCTGAGGAAAAACGCACATCGTCCAAACCCGCTCATAGACATGTGCAGCGTAAAACCAGCAGTTCCAGCGCAAAACCACAGGCATGGCGTCCACGTTCAGCTCAAAGTGGACAGAGAGCTTCATTATTAGGCGGTAACACCAGAGACTAACGATATCTATGCCGATTCATTCCATCCAAGCTGCCCGCACTCCTTACAGCTTTGGATGGAATGTTTCGCATCAGACAGATTCAGCTGTAACACACTCTAGCCACGGATAAGTTTTGTATACAGTTCAACATAAGACTTGGCCATCCTTTCTGCAGTGAACAGCTCCCAATAACGAGACTCCGCACGTTTACCCATTGCCGCCGCAACTTCTGGATTATTCCAGATGAAATCCATCGCTTGCCGCAGCGCAGTTGCAACACCTGGAGGGACAACAATCCCTGTGACTTTATCAATATTGATGTAGGTTGTACCGGTACCAATCTCACTGGAGATTAACGGTTTACCATACATAGCACCCTCCAGTAATGACACACCGAAGGCCTCTGAACGCAGATGCGAGGGGAATACCACGGCATAACACAGCTCGAGCAAGGCAACCTTGTCTTCATCCGGAAGAAAGCCAATAAAATGGATATTGGACACCCCAACTCTTCTTGCATGCTCTTTCAACTCATGCTCAATCGGTCCAGCCCCTACAATTAAGATGGGATAATTGGTATTTCTGGCCGCATCAATCAGAATATGTAGGCCCTTGTAATATCGAATAACTCCCACGAAAAGAAAAAACCGTGTCCCAAACCGCTCTCGCCAATAACTCAGACGCTCTGGTTTGGCTACTGGATATGTGTCTTTATCCAGACCGATTGGTATAACGCTTGTTTTATGCTTAAGCTGCGACAACACCTTGCTAGTATTCAGATAGTTCTCTGATGTTGCCACGATATGACTCACATTATTTAAAAACAGGCGCTTTATCGGGCGATATAATTTGAGTATGTATCTCTGCTTGATGATATCGGAATGATAGGTAAGCAGAGTTGGTTTATTTATCCGTGAAACAAGATGCAGTATGTCAGTAAATGGATAGGGGAAATGGTAATGTATAAGATCTGCTTCCTTGGCCAATTGATGAAATCGTAACAAGGCCGAAACCGATACTGGAGTTGATGCCAAGGTAAAGTTGGAACGACAACGATGCACTTTATGGTTATCCACTTCTACTGTGCGTTTAACCTTTTTTGGGCTTAACGACAGGACCTCAGTAGTTACACCTAGACATGCAGTGCTACGTGCGATTTGGTTAATTACCTGCTCAGTGCCACCAATGGTATCTGGGAGATAGGTTTTATAAAAATGTAACACCTTCATGATATACGATTGTTCCGGACATAAATTGCTTTCTCAAACATCCCAATCATTTTGTGCGCGGAGTCATCCCAGTTAAATCCGGCTGCATTTTGTTTTGCATTTGCTGCAAGACTGCTTCGTAGTCCCACATTAGTTATCATTTGTGACAATCCACTTCTGATAGAGCCCACATCCAGCGCATCAACAAAAAAACCGGCAGCCCCAGCTACCTCAGGCATGGAGGAGTTGTTTGCTGTAAGCACCGGAATGCCGTAAGCCATAGCCTCCACTATCGGCAAACCAAACCCTTCATAAAGTGAAGGCATGGCCAAAAACAGTGCATTTGCATATAGCGTGGACAGTGTTGTCTCATCCACATATCCAAGCAACATCACATGGTTGGTCAATCCAAGATTAGTTAGAGCATCGGTTATATTTTCCTTTCCCCACCCCTTTCCTCCGGCAATCACCAACTTGGCTTGATTCTTAATTGCCTCATCCAACCCGGAATAGGCAGTAAGCAAACTGACCAGATTTTTTCTAGGCTCAAGCGTTCCGACAAAAAGAAAATACGGGCAATTTATCCCGAGCCGTGAGATGACCTCAATTGAGGTGGTTTTCGGCTCTGATGCCCCAAGTGGAATTACGTTAAACTTATCTGAATAGGATGGAAATGTATGCTGGAGCGCATTTGCTGTGGCTTGTGAATTAGCCACAACCACATCTGCAGTACGTATAGCAAACGGCATTTGGCGGCTCTCAAGTACCCGGGAAAGTGGGCGCATAGTGTCACCGGCATGCTTCCAGACCAGATCATGGATCGTAACTACCCGTGCGGTGTTACCGGGCAGATAGTGTGGCAACCGATGCGCTGTCCCCCAGAAAACATCTACCCCATCACTTTTCGCCCATAGAGGCAAATAGGTCTCTGACCATAATTGTCTAAAAAGCCCATTGTTCCATACCCCACTCTTAATATCCGTAACATCCAGATCAAGTACATATTTACTGCGTAACGGTGATGGGCTGTATAGATAGAGTGATGCACCACCAATCTTTGACAGTGCCCGACACATCTCCAGCGTATAGCGTCCTATGCCCGTGATAGGTCGCGATAGCAATCTTGCGTCTATTCCGATTTTCATTATTTGGTGATGATAAGGCTGACTCTTTGTAACTCAGCAAATTGTTTGTACGCCCTTGGCATCCTGCCTGCCAATCCAAACGTTATTTTTGCTTATCCCGAGCTAAGAGAACATGTGCGGTATAGGGTGACAAATAGTGACACAATCATAACCGACTAAACAATATCGGCCAAATTGTTCTGCATCTATTATTGCCAGTTAAAGATCGGCTCACACCAGAATAGGTCGGGCTAAAATACACTAAGACTTTCAATGCAGAAAATTATAGGAATGCTATTCAGATGGTCTGGGTTCGCCCGCACCCAAACTATATGCCAACCATATCAGTGGCACCCATGCCACCACCAAAAACACTATAGCGAATTTTGGCAGCGCAACGGACAAGCAGGCCATAGGTAGCAACCATAGTAAATTTATGGCAATAATAGCTACAGAGGTGCGTTTATGCGGATGATCACTACCGGCCCCCAGCAAGCTACCGATCATACCCGTTGTGGATTGACCGTCTAAGTTATGCAGCATCGCCACAGCATGTTGATATGCATGGGATTTATGCGCCTCATACCAGCGCTCTCCACCCAGCATGCGCCGCATCAATGTTAGCGTCGCATCCACCCAGAATACACCGCCGAGGATAAGCCAAACCCAGATAGACAGGACGCCTTCAACCATACTAACCAGGGCCAACATCCCAAGAGTGTAACCAAGAAAAGTGCTGCCCACATCTCCCATGAATATTCTGGCGGGAGGCCAGTTAAACGCCAAAAATCCAGACACAGTAGCAGAGAATATTACTAACACCAGCTCTAAAGTTGCTGCATATGGGCTGGCAGCAGAAACGGAAACCCAGTCGCCAAACCACAGAACGAGTATGGCGCCCAAAGAGATAAAAATTGCCTCGGAACCAGCGAGTCCATCGATACCGTCCATGAAGTTAAATAGATTTAGCCACCACATCAACAATATGACTGAGATACAAAAACCTATCAATCCCATATCAGCAATGTCATTTCCGGGCTTGCCAGAAAAGAACCCGGCCAACAACCATACCCCTGTGCCCACACAAAGAAACTGGACTAAAAGTCTCCAACGTACTGGCAAGTGTTTTACGTCATCCCAAAATCCAATAACAGCAATCAAACCACCGCAACCGACCACCGCCAACCACTGATTTTGCGGAAAATATCCCTGGTACAGCAACACAGAAATTGCCGTAAGAAATGACAACACAAAGCCAAGGCCACCTCCATGAGGCATAGGCTTAGAATGGGAGCTTCTATGGCTGGGGTGGCATACCAATCCTATTTTTGGCGCCAGACGCAGAACAAAATAGGTTACAAGCAGTGAAGCAATAAGAGAAAACGGGATTACAATCTGTGACATGCAGGCAGATCCCTTGCTTCAAGGTTAAATGGGCGCGGGCTAACCATGAGGGCCATCTTCGCCTCACTGGAGTCAAATACCATATCTCGATTCATCCTATAAACCATATTGACCGACCAGTGCCGAAAGCGTGGCAAACATCGTAGTATCCAAATTGAGACCGCGAATAGCCAACGTGGCAACGAACAAAATCTAGGCTTTTTCTCTAAAGCCCCAAAAACCCTACAGACCATCTCCTTATATGACAATATCTCTCCGCCACAGATATTATATGCTTGGTTAATGCCAGATTGCGAGAGTGTTGCTGCGTGACATACCATGGCCACATCCTCGACATGTACTGGCTGGCGCAACCCTTTTCCTCCGCCCAGCAGGGGGAAGAAGCCCCAGCGGCAGATGAAACGGGCAATCTCAGATATATTCCTGTCCCTGCCCAAACCATAGATCAAGGTCGGACGAATAATGTTCCACTCTATGCCTTTACTCTCTGCCCAGGCCTGCAACCGTCTCTCACCATCAACCAACTTATGAGCAATATCCTGCTCTGAGGGATCAGAAGAATCAACTTTGGTAAAGCGACTGGTTGAAGATAGCGCCACTACGCGCTTAGCACCATAGGCCTCAAGCATGGCGAAATATTCAGGCAACGTCCAAATAGGGGCAAGACAGATCCAAAAAGGGAGTGAGGTTTCAGATATTGGCACTACAGATTGCAGGCGCTGCCACTCAACACCATCGATTTCACTACTAATATCACGTCGCGAGAATGCAATAACTCGCCAATCAGATCCTAACAAGAGCGGCAATAGACAATCACCAACCAGGCCGGTCGCACCGATTACACCGACACTATTATGCGAAGACGCAGCTGTATCACTATGCACGATTAATCCCAAATGACCTGCGAGTAGGCCTTAGCATGTAATAAATAGCCACCAAGCTAAACCTAAACCAAACGCCTAGTGTTACTAACCACATCAGAACACCGGGATATTGATGTTGAAAAAACTTACGGTAAAAACGAATCATCCCTTTATGCTTATGCCACTCTACAAAAATCGGGCGCGAACTACTGCACACGCCAAGTTGGTGAACAATAATGGCATCGGGGACAAAAAGTATCTCCCAACCCTTCTGACGAAAACGCATGCACAGGTCCAGATCTTCACAATGAAGAAAATAACCTTCATCCCAAAAACCAACCTCCTCCAGGGCCTTACGTTTTACCAGCATACAGGCGCCTGAAATTGCCTCAACCTCAACAGGAAACTCAGGTAATGGCTGTTTATGTAGATGAAAATCATAGAACAGCCGCGGCCACCTATAGGCAAAACGGCTCAATCCGAATGCCCTGACAAAAGAGCGCCATGGTGTTGGTACTGCCCGGCGCGCACCCGCCTGTTCGCTCCCATCAGGATTAATAAGCAATCCACCGACCATACCCACGTGATCATCTTCTCTTAATGCATCCAGCAAGCATATAAGTGTCCCAGGCTGAAAAGAACAATCAGGATTAAGAAAAAGTATGAATGAGGACGAAGCAGCACGTACCCCCTTGTTACAAGCTGCGGCAAAACCACTGTTTTCCTGGTTTCTTATTATCTGAATAGTTGGCAGATCCGGCAATACATCCAGACTGCCATCGGTTGATGCGTTATCAACCACAATAATCTCTATTTCGAGCGGGCAAGTTAGCAACGAATCGATACAGCCGCGCAATAGTGTCCCCGCGTTATAGTTAACAATTACAGCTGTGATAGCAGTATTCATATCCTTTTCCTGCCTGAAGATGCCACAATAATCCGTTTATCCAACTGGCGCCAAATCTCACCTATAGTTGCCATTCTGTTACTTTGTATTTGCCTGCGCTTACACCACATATTTGGTAACCCAAGCAAAGCATCACGTTTTGCTCGCAGAATCAACCTTCCACTTCCGTGAAAGGTAAACCAGATGATGGTTACAAGATTTAGCAGCAAATGCAGCGGCATTAAAAGCCAGAATAAGATACCCGGCATATCCTTTACAAAGGTCCATACCAAGTTGCGATGCCCATGATACACTGCGAAATCACTATCCTGTCCGCCAGTGGTGCCTGAGCCAACATGGTGTACAACGGACTGAGGTACGTACAAGCAGCGATAACCTGCAAGCCGCATACGAAAACCGAGATCAACATCCTCCACATAACAGAAATAGTCTTCGTCAAACCCGCCGAGTTCGCGCAGGACGCTACGTCTATATAGTGCTGCAGCTGCACTTGGCGAAAAAACTTCGTTTTCAACATTTGAATAACCATGCTCACGCCTATGGTGACCCATACGCCAAATTAGACCGCTCATGTGGTAAACATCACCTATACCATCCAGTACAGTTGGATCAGACGCATTGAGCAATTTACTGCCGAACATGTCAAATTCGGCGTGTGATTCTGACGCGGTCAGCAAGGCTTCCAACCAGCGTGGTTCAGCAAAGGCATCAGGATTAATGAGAGCGATCCATTCTGACTCTGCCGATGACCTATCTATAGCCAGATTATTGCCTCTCGCAAAGCCAACGTTTTTGTCGAGCAAAACTAATTGTACAGATGGGAATTTCCGCGCAATATGAATTGATCTGTCAGTGCTGGCATTATCTACCAATATTATTTCGTGGGGTGTGATCGTCTGATCCATTAACGAGGAGAGACATCGCTCAAGAAACAGTTCACCATTCCAATTAATAATGACAACAGTAACCTTCGGCCATGAGTCTCGTCTTAAATCGCTCACGCAACTACCTATATATCCAACAAAGATACAGCGTTACACAACAAGTGAATCTTTCTTGTGGCTTGCGCCTGCCGTGAACAATCACAACCTAGCGAGTTCTGTCTGAGCAAACGCGTAATCCTCTGGTACTCCTATATCGATAAAACGGCCATGCGTAATAAACCCATCGAATCTAACGCGGCGTAGATATTTAATAAAAAACTCTCTCTCCAATGAAAATGGCTGACCTAAGGGAAAATCATCCAATACATGCCTGGGCATTACATAACAACCTGTATTTATCAACCCTGGACCGGAGACTCCTTTTTCATGAAATGCATAAATTTTGCTATTTTGCATTTCCACTCTACCGAAACGCAAAGTATCTTCAACTTCACGTACCACTATTATTGGATTTCCATTCTTATCCCACAAACTCTCTATCTTACTAGTTTCTACATCCAGATAAGTGTCCCCGTTAAACACAAATGCATGGTCACTTTTACATCGTACCAACGCCTGCCGAACTGCGCCACCAGTACCTAAGGGAGAACGCTCAATCTCATAAATCAGCTCCATATCGGCAAAAGAGTTTCCAAAATGTGCAACTATCGTTTCTGCCATATATCCTAGTGATAGCACCGCACGGTGAAAACCTTTGCTGGCCAACGATGTAAGCAAAATCTCTAGAAATGGGCGTCCTGCTATTGGCGCCATCGGCTTCGGTAAGTCCGGCACTATCTTTTGTAAGCGCGTACCCAGACCTCCTGCAAGAACAATTGCCTCCATCAATCATATACCTTGAAGTTAGCTGGTCCATCCATACCATTCCAGACATATCCAAGCACCCGAAATCCCCCTGGTTTATATTGCTTCAATAAATAGCACTTTCAAATATAGTCTCAGTGCTTTTGCTCACATCCAAGAAGAGAGCTGACACTCAAACCCTCCATGCTTGTGAGCCATGCTTGGTAAAGTGACAATTGCTGACCTGTCCATTAAACATATTCAAAGCGCGAACAACATCCATCCGTCTGTCCGGCGGAACAAAAAATAACATAAAACCACCTCCACCCGCGCCAGAAACCTTACCCGCCAATGCACCAGCATGTATAGCAGTATCATAAATCTTATCGATATGCTGATTAGATACCGTCTTTGCAGAACGCTTTTTGCTATCCCAACCAAACCGCATAGATTCTACCAAACCAGCGAAATCACCTCTGAGCAAACACTCTTTCATAGCCAGCGCTTCCTGCTTAATACCATGCATTGCCTCCAATGCGTCCTCTGACCCTGCTCTTACATTCCCGCTCTGGTCAGCTATAATTTTTGCTGAATCACGTGACACTCCTGTAAAAAACAACACCAAAGAAGCCTCCAGCTCACATATAATCCAATTTTTCACCCGGAGTGGGTTGATAACAGCTCTTTCCTCCGCATAAAACTCCATAAAATTAAAGCCACCAAATGTGGCAGAATATTGATCCTGCCGTCCTCCCTGTAAGCCACAATCTACTCGCTCAAGCTTATAAGCCAAATGAGCAATGGTATAATCATCAAGTGGCAAATTAAGCAATTCTACGAATGCACGAATCATGACAACGACCAGGGTAGAAGAGGAACCCAGGCCTGACCCTGCTGGTGCGTCACAAAATGTACTCAACTCCATAGCTATTGGGAGCCCATCGTTGTAATGAAGCACCATATGGTTGTATACCGCTTTATGCAGATCAAGCTTTCCATTAAGCTCTAACGGCTCGTCATGTGAATTTATCTTCTCTGTTTGTTGATCCGTAGCTACAAATCTAACAATGGGCTCATCCAGAGTCCTGATAACTGCATAGGCATAACGGTCAATAGTGGCATTAAGCACATAGCCACCATGATCATCACAGTATGGAGAAACATCTGTGCCACCACCGGCAAGGCCTAAGCGGAGAGGAGCACGGGCACGAATAATAGTCATATCTTAACGAGTCAAAAAGCTTTTAACAGATTTAACCCTATCCCGCCAATACTCAAGCAAGTCACTCATTGTCTTCTCAAATGTAATTTCCGGTACCCAACCAGTTACAGCATGAAATTTAGCAGTATTTGGAACCTGTAGGTCAGCGTCAATCAGACGCAAACGCTCCGGATCTATTTCAACCGTTATATCCTCGATTGTTGACATAGATAATAGCACCTTAAGCATATCTCCAATACTACAGGTATAAGTACCGCCGATATTATAATAAGCGGCTGGTATAGGGTTTTGTGTTACAAGAAGATAATAAGCTCGCACCGCATCACGCACGTCTGCAAATGTGCGCAATGAATCCAAGTTGCCCGCCTGTACGACTGGAGGAATCATACCAGCTTCAATCATAGCAATTTGCTTGGCAAAAGTAGACTCTGCAAATACATCACCTCGACGTGGCCCTGTATGAGTAAACATACGGGTTGTCATGACTGTCATATTATAAGCTTCGGCATAGTAGCGACCTATCAGATCAGTGCCGACTTTTGAAATTGCATAAGGTGATGCCGGATGAAAAGTACATTCTTCATCTATAGGCAACTTCTCTTTCGGTACACGTCCAAATACCTCTGAAGATGCACAAACATGGGTGATAGCATCCACCGCATTCTTACGCAAAGCCTCAAGCACATTTGCAGTGCCTTGCACGTTTGTTTCTAATGTGTCTAGTGGAGAATCAAAACTAGTCTTTGGGTAACTTTGAGCAGCAAGATGAAAAACATAATCTGGATGTGCTTTTTTAACCGCCTCGTGGATTGATAAATAGTCACGCAAATCACCATACACCAAATGAATACGATCATTGGCATTAATACGCGGCAATAAATGTAAAATATTATCCAGAGGACTACGCCAGCGGCATAGTCCATATATCTCCCAATCTGTGTGCTCAAGCAGATAATCGGCCAAGTGAGATCCGACCATGCCAGTTATCCCTGTTATAAGCGCTGTTTTTCCCATCAAATACTCCACTTACTCATTTACATTAATTATCTTAATTTAATGCTACAAACATAAATTGCTCGCCGCCAAGATAACCAAACTCTATCGAGTGATAACATAGTGCATATGCATCCTTAAATCCTGCATCGAGCAATTGATCTAGCATTTCCCAACCAAAATATTGAAAACAAAGAACACCCTTTTTAGAAAGAGGGTCTCCATGATATTCAGCAGGATGAATATGATCTATGCCATCATTTGTTAACTTTGCACGAATCAAATTATCATATATGCCAGGAATAAATGGCACAGACCACATCATTCTTCCTCCTGGCTTTATCACGCGAGAACACTCCCTAAACGCATCTTGATATTTTGGAATATGTTCAAACACATCCAAGGAAATAATTATGTCAAATGAGTTATCTGGAAAACTTAGTGCGCACAAGTCCTCATTCCGCACACCGTTCTTATTTGTACCGCCATATGGAACGGAATCTCCTAAGTACTCACTACCTATCAACAAGGGAAACTTTTTTGAAAAATAAGTATAAATAGGTGTTACTTGCTCGGTTATATATATACTACTGTCTTGATAAGCTTCCATTTCAATATCAAACAGGTGAAAAGTTGCTCGCATTCTATTATTAAAAAACGTTTCTGGGCAGCAGGTACGTTCACGCCAATTTACTTCTCCGTTTCCAGACGTATGTAGAAAATCAACAAGAAAATTTACCTGTTTTTTTGCCGTATAAGAGTACCCCGGGACCCTGAATGCTCTTTTACTATTTTTAGGTATAAGATTATTAACAAAAGACATATGTTGATCTAAAATATTTGAATCCCTTCTTCTATGTTCTATGAATTCTTTGTGATTTCTGATTCTATGTATAAACACGAAGTCATCCTCAATATTTAGGGTCACACAACTAACACTTACAGATCTTACAGATACATCTCAATATTGAGCAACTATTGCGCATTCCTGAATATTAAAACTATCTCGTAGTTAAAAACACTGCATATTGGCAATATGCTGGATGCTATATTGCCGAACAACATTCCATACAATTATTTCGAATAATATTAATTAATTTTATGTCCGTGCATTTTCCCAATTATCCTTATACCACTCATATGTTCGACGAACCCCTTCATACAAATCGATATCTGCATTAAAGCCTACACTATTCAGTCTATCAAGATTATAATAACGCACTAACTGTCCATCCGGCTTATCTTTATCCCACATTACCTTGGCATTAGTAAAATCTTGCAGTGCGTTAACAATATCTCGTATTGGATGACGCATTCCACTTCCCATATTGACAGGGCCCTCAATTCTTCGAAGTATGATTATCAATGCTTTTGCGACATCATCGCAATAAGTAAAATCACGTACAGCAACACCACTCCCCCATACCACAACTGGTTTTGCATCACGACTTGCTTTAAAGAATTTAGCCACCAATGAAGGTATTACATGACCCTCATCTATATTAAAATTATCGAATGGTCCGTACAGGTTGCCACTAATTACAAATGCTGAAGAGAGACCATATTGTTCTCTAGCTGCTGTAAGTTGCGCCAACATCAGACGCTTTGAATGTGCGTAAGAGTCCTCGGAGGGATGGGGATGACCGTCCCATATATTATTCTCAAAAAGCTCATCCTGACCATCAAGTACTGGATACACGCATCCAGATCCCATAGCGATAATCTTTTTTACACCGAAACGCCTTGCATGTTCGATAACATTAGTATTAATCATTACATTCTCATAAAGAATATCTGACTTATACTTCGAATTTCCGCCTATCCCGTGAACCCTTGCCGCAAGATGAAACACATAATCTGGAGTTGTTTCAGTCATCAAATTAAATACTGCACCACTATCACGCAAGTCGTAATCACGACTACCGATGCTTATGATGTTACTAAAGCCTTGATTAGTTAGCTCACGACTTAAAGCTCGTCCAACCAAACCAGTTCCGCCGGTAATCAGAACACGCGAATTGTTATCAAGGCTCATTGAACTGCTCATGTATTCTCCATGGATTTTGAATGTTTATACCGCTCTCTAAATTTGCTAATGTAACATGCGTTATTGCAAGTTGAAATGAAAAGCAGAGTAAAACATTTGATACTATCAAACAATGATATGCGAACAAGCATCTTTAAAACATCAAACCAGCTTGCTTCTTCATATAAGAACCTAACAGCATCTGTACTAATCAGTTCTGCAAACGATGTATATGGTTGTTTAAGTCCACGAAACAATCGGTATTTTGTAAGGATAAACTCGGCTTGCGAACGTGCAGACTTTACCCGTGCTCGCGATGTAACCTCATGATCGCGAAAATAACTTAATGCTTCATGCTTAAAAATTACATCTCCCTGCTTCATCACTTCACCGACGAATAGCCAGTCACCCGTCAGCTGCAAACGCATAACAAACGGATTAAATGCAGCCTTAAATGCTTTGGCCGTAAATAACGCAGAACTCATGTTAGGCACAGTTTGCCCGCGCATTTGATATTGTATTAGCTCTGCATAACCATCTGCGTAAAAATCATTATCCCATCGATCTTCTTTCCAGATATCGTGAAAATATCTGTCTGTATGACCTATTTTTTTACCATCGCGATCGATAATATAAGAGTTGCAATAAAACATAGATGCATCAGAGTTATTTACGAGATTTTTGACCGCCACCTCAAGGAATAACACCGAGGCCACATCATCGCTTTCACATATCCATATAAAGTCGCCAGTAGCCAATGAACAAATCTTATTCCATGCGGAAAACGGCGAACCTGAATTTTTCATGTTACGCAGATACCTAAAGTTATGTTCCTTCATAAGTTGAGTAATGACAGCATGCGATTCGTCATCGGAGCAATCATCAATAACTATAAGTTCGATATTGGAATAGGTCTGATTCAAAATCGATTCAATTCGTTCTTGAATATATCGCGCGTGATTATATGATGGCACCAAAGCCGTTACCCTAGGGCGACAAGCACTCATGCGATAGCGCTCTCTAGTTGATATATTGTTTTTATGTCGCTCCATTTAGATAGCCACGTATAATTATCAAGACAGCATTTTCTGGCGGCATTACCCATACGATTATTAAGATCCGTATCAATCAATAGTCTTATGCACTTCTCCGCAAAATCATGTGGCGACTTGGCAACAAAAACGTCTATATCATTTGTATATAACAATCCAGTATATGCTGCTGGGGAAACCACAGACGGGACACCCACTACTGAATATTGATTTATTTTCCCTCTAAATCCTGAGCCACCAAGTGCAGGTGCAATTCCCACACGCGCATCTTGAATAAATGGCGCTAATAATTGCACCTCACCTACCAATTCTACTGAACTATCGCGATAATCTGAGAACAGTGAAAGGTCACCGCGACCAACAACAGTTAATATATATTCAGGTACTGCGGCTTTAATCAACGTATGGACATTATCGAGATACCAGCGCAATGCTGTCACATTTGTCTCTGAGCCAAAATATGCAACATACAGTACTCTGCACGGACGGCTAGATGCAGGACGAATAGTATATCCACTTGAAAGCTCATCTGAAAATTCAAATTGCGATACACCTGTTTCAAGTCCATAAATATGGCGTAGTGTCGTTACTTTCCGCAAATATTCCGCATCTGCTAATGACACGCACACTACCTGATCTGCCTTTTGCATGAATGATAATTCATCTACTGCAGAACGTAGTGATGAAATTCTTTTTTTCAACGGAAATATTTTATCTACAAATGATAATGAGTGAAGCTCTATACTTAGAGATTTTGCAAGAGATTCCATTGGGGTAAAAATTATTCTCTTACTAATTTTACGGAATTCATCAATGTGGTACCCGCACTGATGGAACTGCAAATCAATCAACGTGTATGAAAGAGATCTGCCAGATAATGCTGCCAGCATGCCAGGCGTCAAGTTATCGTCCGGTGATAGATACACATTATCAAAAATATTATATACATCATTTATCACCCAATCGACATCTGGTCTGTTACAGGTAAAAAGATCTAGTTGTATATTTGGGCATTGCTTATGAATTAGGTCGTATATATCAAGTAAGCGTAATCCACCTGCATGTGCTCGCGAAGGACAATAATAACTAACAAGTAGAATTCTCTCTGACAGAGTATGCGATCTAAGCATCACATTCACATACTTCTCTTCTGACACCTCCTTGGACATTCTATTTTCACCCCCAGAAACTATTCTTGTATTATTCTCATCCTGTGGTACGGGGTTATCGTTGTCTCTAAGGTATTCTTTTAACATGCGCAATATGCTTTTATAACGCCATATTTTCATCTCATATTTATCCGATATATTATTTATTAACTTTCTTATTGTATTGATCGACATATCATAATACTTTCTAAATGATATATTTCTTATTATTCGGTTAATACTAATAGTTTTTCTATTCTCTAGCGAACGCTGTATTTTCTCTAAACATGCAGCTCTTGCATCGCGGTCTACTATAACCGAATCCAGAGTATTGCTGAGGTGCGCAATATGCTTATCACGCTCTACTAGTATGGACTCGAATCTACTTTGCATCTGTTCCAATCCTGCAGTTCTTGCATCGCGGTCTGCTATAACCGAATCCAGAGTACTGCTGATGTGCGCAATATGCTTATCGCGCTCTGCTAGTATGGACTCGAATCTACTTTGCATCTGTTCTAAACCTGCAGCTCTTGCATCTCGGTCCGCTATAACTAAATCCAGAGTCTTGCTAAGGTTTGCAATATGCTTATCACGCTCTACTAGCATGGCCTCTAAAGTGCTTTGCTTTTGCTCGGATTCTCCATTTCCTACAACAGCCTCAGCTATAACAGAATCTAGTGTCATTATTAACTGTGCAATTTGTTTACCTAGTTCAATAGCTGGTAGTCCACATTGCGAATTAATTTTTTCAAGTTCTGCTATTATTGCATCACGCTCATCTACTATTCGTTGCCTTAATGACATACGTTCAGCTAGATTATTTAGCACATGTCGAGAATCATCAGATGTGTTTGCCTTAATATCTGAAGCAAATGTACCATCTAGTTCATGGCATTGAGTTGCAACTGACTCTGTTGATCCAACAACAACCCTTCTACCTAAATAGTTATTTTCAGGTAATTGCTTCCGAATTATGCAAAGAGAGTTAACAAATTCTATTGAATGAATTGCAGCAAGATCTTCGTCAACGAATAACTGTCCGTATTCCCGTGTAAACTCCTTTAATATATCTATTCTTGTATTACTTGATCTCCAATGCTCGTAATTAATAATATCAAGCAATTTTTTGAAAAATGAAATAGATGAATATGGGTTATGTAATCCGCCATTAAAATCATTCCAGTAACTAGCGTGTAGATCTTCGACTATATATACACCTCCGTCTTCTAAAATACTAAAATAACGACCGAAGGTAGTTATGATATCCCCAGACTCATGAGAACCATCATCAATAATGATTGTAAAAGTGGGTGACTCTTTGATTATCTGACGTTTACATTCAACGGAATTCGCATCGCATACAATTACCTTAATCCTCTTATCGGCAAAAGAAATATTTTTACACAAAGGATTTATATCACACCCGACTAGATGTTCCGCATTAGAAAAATATTTTGCCCATGCTTCCAATGAGCCTCCATTCTGCACTCCAATTTCAAGTAGCCGAATAGTTGAATTACGGTATTCTGAAAACAAACGCTGATACTCATGCAAATACAACGTCCATTTATCGGACACATTTCCGTTATGCGATATATATAACTGTTTAAGTGAAGGCTTTCTTGGCATTATTAATGTTTCTTTGATACTAAATAGCTTCCAATAACTAATGCATCCATATCTGTTTTCAAAAACATATCTAATGCCTGCGTAGGCGTATTAACAATAGGTTCACCTTTTACGTTAAATGATGTATTAGTAACAGCAGCGACTCCTGTTAATTCTTCCATATATTCAATTAAGGCATAGTAAAGTGGATTATCTTCCTGCTTAACAGTTTGCGCTCTAACGGTATAATCTACGTGCATGGTAGCTGGTATTTCATTACGAACCTCTTCTGGCACATCAAATGTAATAGTCATAAAAGGAGCGGATATTTCCACTCCCAAATAACGCGAACTACGCTCATGTAGTATAGATGGCGCAAATGGCCTCCAGGGCTCACGAAACTTAACTCGCATATTAACGGCGTCTTTGTCTTTAATCGAACCGGGATTCGACAAAATAGATCTTGCTCCTAGTGCTCTAGCCCCCCCTTCCATACGTCCTTGGTACCATCCGACAATTTTATGATCTGTTATTAGTGATGCAGCTTTATATGCTATATCATTTGGAGTTTCTATTTTTATACCTGCAACATCAATTAATGACTGCATAACTTCACTATCGGAGTATGATGGACCACAATATATACTACTTATTGGAGCTATATCATCGTTATTGAAGTTTCGCCCATACCACATAGCACCACCTATTGAGCATCCAGCATCTCCAGCTACCGGGAACACATATATATCATCTAACATAAGTTCCTTGAAAAGCCTGCCATTCATTTTTGAGTTCATAGCAACTCCGCCAGCAATGCACAACTTCTTTACCCCTGTTTCTCTAACATAATGACCGACATAATCTATTACTGCCCGCTCAACACATGCTTGGAGTGATGCCGCGATATTTTCATCTATTCCATTTCTCGGATCTGGATTGAATTGCCGGGATGGTCCGAATTTTTTCAGTAATGGATTTTGTATTTCTCCACAGAATCCATCAAATGTGCTATTAAATGATGCTTCTGGCCTGACAATGAATTTGTGCCCGTCTCTATATACAAGCTCGTCAAAGAAATCACGATATACATCCTCACCAAAGGCAGCAAGCCCCATTACTGTCCCTTCTCCCTCAAACGGAGTGTACCCAAGGAATTGGGTAACATTTGCATATAAAAGCCCTAAACTGCTAGGCAGCAATACTTCATCAAGTATATCAATATTTCCATCTTTTCCTTTTGCTATAACAGTGCTTTGAGTATCACCTCGGCCATCAATGGATAAAATTATTGCATCATCAAATCCACTTCCATAATATGCCGTGGCCAGGTGAGTATCATGATGAGAGGCGAAATAATATTTATTAATTCCTTTCGATTTAGCGTAATCAATTACTTTCTGCTTTACTGCTAAATATGTTGCCTCGTGTTCTAAGGCAAAGTGCGGATATTTTTTAAAGATATGGCTATATGGCTGCATCCTTACATCATGCTTAAGAATGACATCAAGATCATGCTCACAAACCAAAACATCTATATCGCCATATGTTAGCCCTCCTTCCTTTAAACAATAATCAATTGCTTTTGATGGAAATGTTTGCGGAGAATGTTTTGTTCTATTTAGTCTTTCCTCCTCTACAAATGCAATTAACCTTCCATCGACCATTAGTGCAGCTGCTGGATCATGGAAATAGCAGGTAATTCCTAATATATTCATTTCTAATCTTTAACTTTTATTTCGATATTTTTCATTGGTATACCAACAATTCCATGACACACAAAACTCGCATGTATGCGAATCAGTAAAGCATCATTAATCCAGTGATGTTGAATGTGCTTTTCCTGAGATCCTTCACCCACTGCAGGAGAAATACTATAATCGCCAGAAGGTAATACCGGCATTCGAAACTCAAACCTTGCAAAAAAATGCTGGTTCTTTTTCACCGTTAACGTTAATGGTGAGGTTATGCTATATGTATTATCCGCAAAAATTACCTGCCCTATTCTATCCTTAAAAAGAAAACCTATTATTGGTTGCTGCAGTTCCTTATTGGCTTTGCACTGGATTTCCAGTATTACATCTTCTCCACCCACAACCCATGTTAGAGGAATATTTTTGGTATCGTACATATATACTGAAACTATACTTGCACCACCTGCACCAAATTCTGATTTTCCATCTAAATCGAATTTAAAAACCTGTATGTCATTTCTTAATGAAGAGCTATTTATTATTTCTTGACGCATATCGCGATACTCTGAAGACGGTTCATCAAAACAATCCTCATTAATTTCGATATTATTGTCTACTGCTTTAGTTTCTTGATGAGCCGCATAAACATTTGATAGATAATGTCCAACAACATCTTTCGACTTTCCATTCGCAATTACTTTCCCGTAATCCATCAATACTGCATTTTTACATAGATTCACAACCACGGGGGTATCGTGACTAACAAATAATATCGTACCTTTCTTCATGAACTCTCGAAGAAAACGCATACACTTCTGCGTAAAAAATGCATCACCAACAGCCAACGCCTCATCAATAATCAAAATATCCGCATCTACATGAGCTATTACAGAAAAAGCTAGTCGAACCAACATACCACTGGAGTAAGTCTTGACCGGTTGTTCGATAAAATCTCCAATATCAGCAAATAAGATAATATTTTCAAACCGATCATCAATCTCTTCTTTGCTCAAACCAAGTACTGAACCATTCATATAGACATTTTCGCGCCCGGTAAACTCCGGGTTAAACCCTGAGCCCAGTTCCAGCAAAGCAGCAATGCGTCCATTGGTGCGAATATTGCCGCCAGTCGGATTGAGTGTGCCACAGATCATTTGCAGTAATGTGGACTTACCGCATCCGTTTCGCCCGATGACACCCACTGTCTCGCCTTTTTTTACTTCAAAGCTTACATCTTTAAGTGCCCAGAATTCCCGATAATATATTTTGGGTGTTAGACCAATTAAACTTTGAAGTCTTGGCAGTACAAACTGTTTCAGGCGGTCACGAGGTGTATCATAAATCTGGTAACACTTACTGAGGTTATCAACCTTAATGGCAATATCAGAGGACATCGGCAAATCCTTTGCGTGTATTCTGAAACCAACTATAACCAAACCATGCCACAGTAGTTGCTAATAGCATATAGACAACTAACCCAATCCAATTTGGTGAATTACCAAAAATAAGTACTTCACGGGACTGGTCAATTATAAATGTCAGTGGATTAGCCAGAATAAAGGGATGATACTTTTCCGGTAATGCCGATAGCGGAAAGAATACCGTAGACACAAACAACATTACTGTTGTCACTATTACAATCGTTTGTCCAATATCTCGCAGGTATACTCCCAAGGACGCCAGAATCCATGCAAGACCGAGAACCAAAATTACCAGCGGTGACATAACTATTGGTATGAAAACAGTAGTCCATGGCAGATAACCGTTGTACAGCAGCAGTGCGATAACAAGTACCAGCAAACTGGTTAAGGCATGAAATAATGCTGATACCAAACTGACAACTGGTAGAATTTCTAACGGAAATACAACTTTTTTTACATAATTAACATTACCAAGTATCAATCCAGGAGCCCTATTCAGAACCTCTGCCAGCAAAGCGTGCATAATCAGACCGACGAAAAGAATCAAAGCAAATGACAAATTATCATCTTCAACTTGACCCCATCTAGCCTTAAATACCACAGAAAACACAAATGTATAAACAGTAAGCATAAGAAGAGGGTTTATGAAAGACCATAACAAACCTAACACAGAACCTTTATAGCGTCCGACAACCTCTCGCCAAGCCATTTGCCTAATAAGTTGACGGTGAATCCATATACTTGTTACTAAGGATTTAAGTGAGGTTGGTTGTTTTGCATGTGGATTCATAGCGTTTCAGATGCTCCAATCATGCACAATCCCTTAAAACCATTGTTCTCAGATATGGTTAATCTGAACAGTGATTTCTGGATACAAATTAAGAATTTCGTGTGCGGTAAAAATAGCTTGGCAAAAAATACCGTAGTTATATTCGTGCCCGGTGACACAATCCCTCTTATACAATCAACAATATACTCATCGTTACCGGTATTAAGAAATGACACTCAGAAACACTCCATATTCGAAACGATACTACCGTGTTATTGTCTAATCGTTATTCGAAGCCGCCGATAAAAATGCTTACATAAATAACGTCCTAAAGGTACATTATTTATTAACTAAAATCTAACCAAATATCCCCAGAATGATAATTGCAACTAATATTATTTAGGATGTTTTTATAGTGACGTAGATAGCAGGAACTGCCTGGTATTTGGCCTTCAAGCCGCTACACCCAATATTGTTTCCCCCCCTTACCCTACCCTCGGCTTTGGCCTCTGCGCCGCTCTATTTCCTCCATCCCTGGAATCGTCCACCCCGCAAGGGAGTACCGAGGCCCCCAAGGGGAGAGGTGGTTTGTTGTATTGGCGGAGAGGGTGGGATTACCGGGCCTTCGGCCCTCTCGCCGCTACGCGCAATGTTGTTGGCTTCCCCCCTCACCCTACCCTCTCCCCCAAGGGGAGAGGGGGTTTGTTGTATTGGCGGAGAGGGTGGGATTCGAACCCACGGATCCCAGAGGGATCAACTGATTTCGAATCAGTCCCGTTCGGCCACTCCGGCACCTCTCCTATAACCTGTACCTGCCTCAACAGCGCTCTCGCGCTGAAGATCGCTTGATTTACTGCCTCACCCTCGGTGGCTTGCCCTGCGGGTGCCACTATGTGCCATGCGAACCGCCTTCCGGTGGCTGTCCGAGTCAAGACCGTTAGGCCAGCTCCGGCACCTCTCACCCGATTAGTTGTCTCATATCAGGATAAAACCTTACAATTTTGTCACTTGGGCTCTGGTCAGCTAGAATCGTTTCCAATTCTACACGAAAAGATCCATTTGCTAATCACAATTATTTCGGGATCTGGTTCATTTGCATGCGATTTTACGCCCCTATCTTCCTATTTCTGCTGTTGACGAGCTGCAGTAACCCTGTACCTCTGCTGGACCAGATAAAGCAGAAAGGGGAATTGGTGGTACTTACCAGAAACAGTGCCACCACCTACTACGAAGACCGGAGTGGACTGGCCGGGTTTGAGTATGACCTGGTACAGATGTTTGCCGCAGATCTGGGGGTAAAGGCAAGATTTATCGTACCGAAACACTTCAACGACATGCTGCCCATGTTGATGCGAAAAGAGGCTCATTTAGCCGCTGCCGGGCTGACTATCACCCCAAACCGCAAGACCATGGTCAGGTTTGGCCCCAGCTACCAAACCATCACCCAGCAGTTGGTATACAAGCTGGGGAACAAGAGACCCCGGACCTTGAATGATACAGTTGGAAGCCTATTTGAGGTGGTCGCAGGAAGCAGTCATGAGGAGGAATTACTCCGCCGCAAACAGAAAAACCCCAATCTTGACTGGGTTGCTAATAGTGAACTTGGAAGTGAGGAACTGCTGAACCTGGTTTGGGAAGATGTGCTTGACTATACGGTTGCCGACTCCAACGAGGTTGCTGTTAATCACCGCTTCTATCCCGAACTTGCTGTCGCCTTTGATCTTACCGAACCTGAGGAGTTGGCCTGGGCCTTCCCCCATTCCGAGGATACCAGCCTGTATGACGCCGCCAGGAGCTTTTTCACTCGCATGAAATTGACCGGCAGGCTGGACCGTCTCATGGAACGCTATTACGGAAAGACGGTAAACATTGGTTTCGTTGGGACCAACACCTTCAAGTTTCACACCCAGGAGCGGCTTCCACGCTATATCGATTATTTCAAACAGGCGGCCAAGAAAACCGGTTTCGATTGGAGACTGCTCGCCGCCATCGGCTATCAGGAATCACATTGGGACCCGAATGCAGTATCACCCACCGGGGTGCGCGGTATAATGATGCTCACCAATAACACCGCCGATGAACTGGAGATAGGAGACAGAGAAGATCCTGAGCAGAGTATTATCGGTGGCGCCAAATACCTGCGTAGTATTGAGAAAAGGCTTCCAAAACAGATCAAGGGTGAAGACAGGTTGTGGCTCTCTCTGGCGGCCTATAACGTGGGCTTTGGGCACCTGGAAGACGCCCGCATCCTTACCCAGCAACATGGTGGTAATCCCAACAATTGGGACGATATTCTGATCTACCTTCCCCTGCTCAGCCAGGAAAAATACTATACGGAGACCAAACACGGCTATGCCAGAGGTCGCGAGCCAGTAACCTACGTTGAGAACATCCGCACTTACTTTAATCTGCTGGGATGGCTAAACCAACAAAAGGTACAGCATGAGGAACGGAAACCCCAGCTTCCGCCTATATCATCCTCCTCAGCCCTATAGCCAGAATTTACTCAGTGCCGGAGCCGTTTCTGCGCAGACGGAAAAAATCACGCAACAACTCACTGCACTGCTGTTCCAACACCCCCCCTTCGCACTCCAGACGATGATTGAAGCGGCCATCTGGAGGCAATAGGTGGAAACAGCTACCTGCCGCCCCGCCCTTGGGGTCATAGGCCCCGAATACAACTCGCCCAAGTCTGGCGTGGATGATTGCGCTGGCACACATTGGACATGGTTCCAGGGTCACGTATATGGTGCTGCCAGGTAATCGGTAGTTCTGCTGGTGCAAACCAGCGTTGCGCAGTGCCATGATCTCGGCATGGGCTGTAGGATCGTGGGTGCCTATAGGGCGGTTCCAGCCTTCACCTATGATCTTATTATTCATGATGATCACAGCACCCACCGGCACCTCACCCTCATCCTCTGCCCTTCTTGCCAAATTCACGGCGAGTTGCATCCACCTCAGGTCACTCTGACCTGGTTGGTTTGGATTTATATCTGGAGTATTCAAAATATTGTGCGTATCGCTAAACTTTCAATATATTACTGTATGTAGAGGCAGAACAGATTACTCCATACCTAAAATCCAAATATATTAGAGTAGAAAAAGTTAAGCCTTACGCCTCGGCTCCAGCCACAATCACTACTCGGCGTGATCAAACACCGGCGGAAACACAATCATTAGCGTCTGCCTCTGTATCACACAACAAAGTATAGATGGTGTTAATTGATTCAAGCTGTCGTGTATTTTTTTACTTCTGAGCGGCCGCTGCCATATTTCTTTTTCAACATGGGAATGATTCTTATCTGAAAAAGTCTCCAAACCATTCTCACCATGTAAAGAGCATCGTCCCATGACTGTAACTTCGGAAGAAAGGCTGTCCGAAAATTCTTCGGCCGCATGAAAAACTTCATCTTGTTAACATACCAGCCTCTTGCAGCCCCTTGAATGATGTCAGTTATCTCTTGAGCTGTAAAATGCGTCGTATCGTAGTCAGATACGTCATAAATGGAAGTATGGACAATCCCCTTGTCTAGCAGACCTTCCTTCTTAAAGGTCTCATACATCTCGCTTCCTTTGTGAGGCCGTGCAGCAATAAACGAAGCAAAGTCCAGTCCAGAGTTGTAGGCGTAACGAATCGTATCTTCAATATGTTCACGCTCTTCATAAGGAAACCCTATTATGAAATTACCCGAGGTCCAAAAGCCAAGCCTGTTTGCTTCACGAATTAACTCAAGAGACTCCTTCAGATCAACTGGTTTATTCACATAGGCCATAGTATCGGCGTTACCGCTCTCTATTGGGAACCTAATGGCATAAAAACCTGCACGTTTTAACAATGCAAGCATCTCCTTATCAACGAGCCAGGGACTTGTTCCTGCATCGTACGAGAATGATATCTTTTCCTTGCGGGCGATGAAGTAGTTGCAGAAATCACGCACTCGATCTTTCCGGGCGAAAAATTGGTCATCAAAAATGGTTACCTCTTTTACGCCATACTCCCTCTCCAGGTACTCAATTTCTTCAATTACCCGCTCTACACTGGAACCACGCCAACGACGGCGCCACATCACCTTTGTACTGCAAAAAACACAGTCATAAGGGCAGCCGCGCGATGTAATGATGCTCGCGATCGGCTTCTTCCGCGTATACCAAGTAGATTTGCGAGGGAAATTGCTATAACGGTCCATTTGAATATAGCTTCTATCCGGAATCGGAATGTCATCTAGATTTTTAATAAAGTTGCGGTCTGGATTGCGGACTATTGCCCCCTTGTCGTCTCGATACACCAATCCCTCTACTGCCTCAAATTGCTTGTCACCACTCAATTGTTGTATCAGCTCCTCAAGTGTGACCTCACCTTCCTCACGAACCACAAAATCAACAAACGAATACTCTTCCATTATTGATTCCGGAGCCATCGTAGCATGCGCCCCGCCCATAACTATCGGTACTTCAGGCATGATCTCGTGGGCTATATATGCGGTTTTTATGGCATCTAGTGAATAAGCTGTGAAGTTGCAGGTCACTCCGATCAAATCTGGGTCGAAGCTTTCAATCCTCTCCCTGATTACCTCTTCATCATCCTCCCCCAGGAGATAGTTGCCGTCTGCCAGATGTTTTGGGTTATCAGCACCCATTTCATACAAATCCAGAATGGAGATATTTATGTCATCTCCAAACCTGGCCTTCACATATGTTGCTAAGTAGACTAGTCCCAATGGCTCTGCAAGATCTACAGTAAGATCTGCAACTGTAATGAATGGGTTGATTAAAAGTATATTCATAATGGTTCAAATGTGATTCGCGAAAACTATAAAGTGGCTCAGCTTTAAAGAGTAACATTAACGAAGTATAGGAGAAATATGCTCATATTTTGACCCAGGCCAGTCGGCTTTTACCGGTCATCCGAAATCCTGCCCATAATTCTATTGCTACGCATAACAGGTTATTGAGGCAGAATAGATTACTGTATTCCTAAAATCCAACGATATTAACATACGGTATTTAGTATCAATGATAATTTTGTAGGTTATCCTTGACATATCGCCGTTATTTTTCGAGCATTTGAATGATGAACACTAGAACCACCCTGATTGAAAACGAGTTCGCCTGCCTGTGGTTTTACCCGGACGAGGGCATCGTTCATCATAAGTTCCTCCAGCCGGTTGCTGAGGAGTCATTCCGGAAAGGGCTGATGACCGGTTAGAGATTAATGATGGATCATATGGCAACGAACGGATAGATTGGATACACATACCTAGCAAATAGACATGGTCGTCCTCTAGCAACCTGAGCTATTTAAACTCCATAGTATCCAGCAACCCGCTTAAATATCTGGAGCTATTTTAGTAATACCTCCACGATATTTTATATCATGGAGGCGTTTAATCATGAATTTTGTTAGAAATACTAAGGAGTCATGGATTCTTACATACATTAAATATGTCTTTCGGGGCATGAATAATCTGACGCAGATGTTATTATTGCATAATTGACTGAAATGTCAGCACTTACTAACATGAATTCCTGCATGGACTCAAATCATATTATCATTGGAGAAAGGAGCGATGGGATCTAGAATTGTTAGCGCAATCTATACCAGGTTGCGCCCGAATCTCGTAGCTATGTATCGTTTTTTCATACATAGCCAAATTTCCAGTAAATTTCCCACCGTAATTTCTAAAGCTCAGCTAATACGCTGGGATGAAAGTATATCAAATAGGAAATGGCCTCCAAAACCCATTGCACAACACTTAACACATAGCATGCATAATGATGCGATTGCCGAATGTGATGCAATGCTACAACTTAATCCAAACGATGTCCTCCTACTTCTTCGTATGGGACAGATGATTACCTCATCAATCAGTGAAAAAGCTGCTAGCCCTTATGTCCAACGCGCAATAGAGCAAGCCAGGAACGATGATAATGCAGCAATGCTTGTCGCATTGTTCAACCGAGTTAACGCAGCATTCTCCTCATGCCGTTCAGATATCGAAAATTTCATCAATCCAGACATTGTGTTAATCCAAGCTCCCGGTTGGGGGGTTAATACACCGCCTCTTGGTACGGCTATGCTGTCCTCATACGCAAGAAAAAAAGGATACAAAGTATTGCCTCTTGACTTAAACATCGAGCTCTACCTTAAACGTCAGAAACAATTCAAAAACGTATGGGATCTAGAACAATCTCTCTGGTTTTGGGAGACAAACGAATGCGTCGATTCAATTCTTACTGCATTTGAAAAAGAAATATCTGAATTTATAGATATAATAATTTCCACCAACACCCCCTTAGTGGGATTCACTATTTATAACTCATCTGCATATATCAGTCTCGAACTGGCCAAGATGATAAAGGAGAAAAAACCAGAGATAATGGTGGTGTTTGGTGGACCACATGTTAGTCGGGACATAATCGGCACATCGATAGCAAATAATCCATTTGTCGATGCTGTTGCCCAAGGTGAAGGAGAGCTTGTTTTAGAGGAAATTATTAGTCACATAAAATCCGGCAAATCATTATTCGATTGTAGTGGAATCATTGTGGGTAAGGGCGATGAAGTAGTCGATAATGGCGACGCAAAACTACTCAAGAACATGGATGACTTACCAGTACCAGACTTTATAGACTACGCATTTGAATGCTATCGCACACCTACTCGTTTGCCAATTATATCTAGCAGAGGCTGTCCTAATCGTTGCATTTACTGCGGCGAAAAGACATTTTGGAAGAGATTTAGAGCAAAGTCTGGTGAAGCAATATTCAGGGAAGTTCAAATCCAGCTTAAGCGCTATCCGTTTGTCAACTTTTTTGACTTCCAAGATAGCCTAGTCAATGGAAAAATAAGCAATCTGGAAAAGTTTGCAGACTTAGTAATTCAAAGTGGAATCAAGATAAGCTGGTCAGGTCAAGCAGTAATTCGAAAAGAAATGACTAGCGAGCTACTACATAAACTAAAACAATCTGGCTGCATTTGTCTTGCCTATGGACTAGAGGCACCATCTGAGTATCTAATGAAAAATATAGGAAAAATCCTATCCAAGGGCGCAAATGTAAACGCAATAGCAGAAGCGCATAGACAGACTGGACTAGGAGTAACATATAACTTCATGTTTGGCCTTCCAGGAGAAACAGAAGAAGATGCTTTTTATGCGCAGGAATTTTTACGTCGCAACAAGGACTCAGGAATGACCGTAAACCCCAGCTCCGCTTTTTGCTTTTTCTTTCAAGGGACTCCTGCTTACCTTAACCCACAAAATTATGATATAAATTTCGACAAAGGTCTCTTATACTGGGAAAGTAATGATGGAAAAAACACATATCTAACACGCCTAAAGCGTTTTGAGGATTTTTGCAGATTGGTCCATGAACTAGGAATATCAACCACTTATCCAAGCACATTCCTTCTTGATCGAAACAGAAGCTTAGGTAAATATTATGCTGTTACCAATGACATCGAACGCGCAAAACTATATTTTGAAGCATGGCTTGAAGAACATCCGGACGACTCAGAAATCCGCATTGCCCTGAATAAACTTCCAAAGATATGCGCCCCGGATGTAAATGATGTTAATAATGTATTTATTCCATCCAATCACACCGACGAAAACTGGCTTAACGGGGTTGCAAAATCGTGGGCATCGGCGTTCTTTATCGATGACACCTCACCATATGTACAAAACGTATTTCAGAATGGGAAGCTTATTACATTTTCTAATGGTGTTACCAGAACAATCGAGGAAGTAAAAGTAGATGGAAACAGTTTGATTATATTTCTTGACGGGAACCCCATAAATGGATCTGAAGTTGGATTTCCTAATGAGTTCAAATTGCACTCATGATTTACAGCATTTCTGATTAGGTAGACAATTTTCAAATGCTAATATTCCAACTACATTTTTAAGCATATTTTGCTTCGGACACTTCTAATTTTTTGTATGACAGATACTTTAATGGCCTGGCAGACAAATATTCAAAATATCTATATAGTGTAATATTGCGGATAAATATTATCGTCCTCCATACATTAACGGGTAAAAATGATTTTTTAATTGCCCTTGGCGTTTACCGAGGGTTTCGAGTTGCCTAATGTTTCAAACATTTGAACAATGAACACTAGAACCACCCTGATTGAAAACGAGTTCGCCTGCCTGTGGTTTTACCCGGACGAGGGCATCGTTCATCATAAGTTCCTCCAGCCGGTTGCTGAGGAGTCATTCCGGAATGTGCTGATGACCGGTCTGAGATTAATGCGAGAGCATGGCGCACATAAATGGCTCTCCGACGACCGTAACAACTCTATCCTCTCGGCCGAAGACAGCGCATGGTCACAGGACTACTGGCTGCCACGCGCCTTTAAGGCGGGCTGGAAATACTGGGCACTGCTACCCCCGGCCAAGGCGCGCGGCCAGGTGAATATGCAGCGGCTGATGGAATACATCGGCGAAAGCCGCAAGGTAACCATTGAACTGTTCTCCGATCCTGACGAGGCCTGGCGATGGTTAGCGCAACAAGGTAAAAAAGATACCGAATGATGATTCAGCTGCATAAAACTGTTCATTCCATTGGATTGATGTTACTTGTTAATGATTGACTCTCAACGTTACCATTATCACTGATTAAACTTATGCAATGAACTACCCGGAGCTTCTGCAAACAGAACTGTTTGGCAACCACCTTCAGGCTTGGTTGTATGCTGCTGTTGCTTTACTGCTTACCGCTATCGGCCTGCGCCTGCTATTGCGTTACCTGGTGGTGCGACTCACTACACTGGCAGAGCATAGCGCCACTCAGATAGACGACCTGGCCATTTCCATGTTGGATCAGGTCCGTTGGTGGGTTCTTCTCATCCTGGGAGTGTATGCCGCTTCAAGTTTCCTGGTAATACCTGCGACTCCCTCAGACTGGATAGAGAATATGGCAGTGATTGCAGTACTGTTGCAGCTAGGTATGTGGTCCAGCGGCTTCGTCGCACATTGGGTTTCCCGCTCCCGTCAGCGCCGCATGGCAGACTCACCTGGTGCCGCCACCGGGCTATTTGCCATTGAGATTGTTGTACGAATAATTATCTGGTCTGTAATAACACTGTTGGCGCTGGACAATCTTGGGGTGAATGTCAGTACGCTGGTTGCAAGTCTCGGAATCGGCGGCGTGGCTGTGGCCTTGGCGGTACAAAACATCCTGGGCGATCTGTTCGCCTCATTCTCCATCGTATTCGACAAGCCATTTGAGGTAGGTGATTTTCTGATCATCGATACCTATATGGGCGTAGTCGAGCGTGTCGGACTGAAGACAACACGCCTGCGTTCCCTAACCGGAGAACAGCTGGTTATCTCAAACTCAGACCTTTTGAAAAGCCGCGTACGTAACTACGGACGGATGCAGGAGCGGCGGGTAAACTTTGATATCGGTGTCACCTACGATACCCCCCGCGAAAAATTGAAACAGATACCGGAGATCCTTAAAAATGCCATTGAGCGGCAACCGCAGACCAGATTCGACCGGGCGCATTTCAAATCCTATGGCGATTTTTCCCTGATCTTTGAGACCGTCTATTACGTATCCGTACCGGACTACAACACCTATATGGATATACAGCAGAACATAAACCTTGAAATCCACGAGAAATTCGAACAGGCGCAGATCGAGTTCGCCTTTCCCACGCAAACCCTTTATTTACAGCGGAATTAGCAGAACACCTGTCACTTGGGGGGCTTATTACAACATGATGGCGGCGGCGCCTTGGCGTTATCCCTGATATTCTCTTCCGAAAAATCGTACCAGCTGCCCTTTAGCCGACTCCACCAGTCACTCCTCGGTGGGAACCCGGTCTCTTCCAATATCTCCAGAATCCGCTGATAGCTCAATTGAGCGGCGTTGTATCGCACATCGAGCCGCTGTTTCCTCACATTGGCAACTGCCTTGATCACCCCATTCAATTCAGAGATGGCGTGCTCAATTGCCAGTACATCGGCAGCATGTACCAGAGATGGAATCCGTATGCTACGGTGTACTTCCCACGGACCGGAAGGCTTCAGAGTTTCGCTCGTGCCCATACTGATTACGATTATAGAAACGTGATTTAGTTCTCCCTATACTCATTTTGCCTCCAGCGCCGCCAGGATACCCTGCAACAGCTCCCGCGGTGCCGGCGGGCATCCAACGATCTTTACGTCCACCGGAATAATATTTTCCACCGCACCACAACTTGCATAGGAAACACCGAATTCACCCCCGTCACAGGCACAGCTGCCCGCAGCAATTACAAACTTGGGTGATGGAGTAGCCATCCAGGTTCGGCGCAATGCTGTTTCCATATGGCGCGATACCGGCCCGGTGACCAGCAGTACGTCGGCGTGGCGTGGCGAGGCAACAAAATGTACACCGAAACGATCGACATCATAGTAGGGATTATTCAGGGCATGTATCTCCAATTCACAACCATTACAGGAGCCGGCATCCACCTGACGAATAGCAAGGCTACCCCTGAAACGGCGATCAATCATTCGCTTGACCTGTTTGCCCAGCATCTCAAGATCAGCATCACGCGGTGCGCGTTCGGTAACAGTGCCGGTTTGCCATATCTTATTGAGAATTCTCAGCATAGGTATCTCCTACAGATCATGGCCAGAATAGGAGGCATTTACCGATTTATTGCACACGGGGAAATCAGGAACAATATTGCCATGGATCAGCCGCTCTAGTGCTGGCCAGCTAAACCAGCTGGGATCACGCGGGAAAAACCGTGCAACCCGACCGTCCTGGCCAAAACGTACGTAGCTCAGGATTTCGCCACGCCACCCCTCAACGATACCCAGCCCATCCCTGTTTACAACTGACTGCGGCCAGTCTGCAGCGACCAAACCATCTGGCAGGCGTTCGAGCATAGTATCCAGCAGCTTAAGTGAATAGCGAACCTCATGCGTACGTACTTGCAGCCGTGCAGCCACATCACCTTCCAGCAAACAGGGTGAGGATATCTCAAGCTCAGTGTAGGGGGCATAGCCGTGATCACGGCGCACATCGTAATCAATACCGCTGGCCTTGCCCACATAACCCAGCACACCCAGGCTGTGGGCATCCGCAGCAGACAGGACGCCGGTAGTTACCAGCCGGTCCTCAAGTGATGGATGATCGTCGAGGATGGGCAGCAGCCGCTCTAGTTCCTGGGCTAACACCTCGTGGTGTAGCCGCAATAGCTCTTCGCACTGGGGGGAGAGGTCACAGGAGACACCGCCAGGTATCACCAGGTCCATCAATAATCTATGGCCAAACACTGCATGATTACCACGCTGCCACTCTTCACGCAGCCGGCTGAACTGCATCTGGGCAAAGGTGAAACCTACGTCGTTGCAAATGGCGCCGATGTCTCCCAGATGATTGGCGATACGCTCACGTTCAGACAGGAGGGCGCGTAGCGCCAGCGCCCGCGGCGGCACCGCCACTCCGGCAGCCCGTTCCATGGCCATGCAGGCCGTCCAGGTGTGCGCCACTGTGCTATCTCCGGAGATGCGCCCGGCCAGGCGTGCCACTCCTGCGGCATCGCGACCGACTGCAAGCTTTTCAATACCCTTATGCACATACCCAAGACGTTCTTCCAGGAGTAATACCTCCTCGCCTATGGCCTGAAAACGGAAATGCCCCGGCTCGATGATACCGGCATGCACCGGACCCACCGGTATTTCATAGACGCTACTTCCCAGCACCCTGGTAAAGTGATAATCCTTGTCGGCCGGCGTCCGCTTCAGGGAACTCCCACTCAATGGGAAGTCTGAACGCAAGGGGAACACATCCTCCGGCCATGCCTGGTGGCGGGTCCAGCGCCGTCTGTCCGGTTGCTCGGGAAACTCAATTCCCAGCATGTCCCGCAGATGCCGCTCCATACGAGCAGCCCCGGGGAAACTAGGGGTGTGCGAGACCAGTACTGGATTACTTAAAGGCACTACGGTAATAAGCACCAGATAATCACCCTGATACTCCAGACAGGAGCGCACCACAATATCGTCTCTGTGCTGATCGCCCCACAATCCGGCCCAACGCAGCCCAAACGCAGCAGCCACTCTGCCCGCGCTGCCCCAGTCCTCGGCATCCAGCTCCAGACAATGGGCCGGGGCCAAACGCTGCGCATTACCACTGCGTACGATTACATGTTCATCCTCCAGGCGGGCCAAATACTCGGATAACCAGTCAAAGCGGCTCATAACAGACCCACCCCTGTAATCAGATGGGTGGCACGATCCAGCCAATCAGCCATGAAGCTCGGAATGGCAAGCCCTAACCACAACACTAGCCCCAGATGAATCATCACTGGCAGCATATTGGCAGCTACCGGACGCTGTCCGTCTGGTGCGGGCCCATAAACCATGGGGTGCAGATGCCGAAACAATCCGGCAAATGCTACTGCCAAACCGAGCAGCAATGGCAGAGTGAACCAGGGCTGCGACTGCATGGTAGCGGTCAATAACAGAAACTCACTGGTGAATACCCCGAATGGGGGGAAGCCGGCGATCGCCACCACTCCAAGCAACAATCCCCACCCAACTGCAGGCTGGGTACGAATCAGGCCGCGAATATGGTCAATGCTTTGGGTGTTGGCGATATGGGTCGCATGACCGACCGTGACAAAAATTGCGGATTTAGTCAGCGAATGCACCAGCATATGCAGCAAGGCACCGAAGGTGGCCAGTGGCCCTCCAAGACCGAAGGCAAAGGTCATCATTCCCATATGCTCAATGGACGAATAACTGAACATGCGCTTGATATCACGCTGGCGATGCAGAAACAGCCCCGCCACCATAAATGACACCAGCCCGAATCCCATCAACAGATAACCGGCCAGATGCGGTGAAACGGTGTTGGCCAGTGAACCATCCACTAACATCTTCAGGCGCACCACCGCATATAGCGCCACATTAAGCAGCAGCCCGGATAGCACAGCCGACATGGGGGTGGGGCCTTCGGAGTGGGCATCCGGCAACCACTGGTGCATAGGCACCAAACCTATCTTGGTGCCATATCCCACCAGCAGAAAGACAAACGCCAGACTCATAATAGATGGCTGCAACTGTCCGGATACTTCGTACAGGGTACTCCAGGTCAACCCATCTGCCTGGTCTGTGACCACATGCTGGGCGGCAAAATAGAGCAACACTGTGCCGAACAGGGCCAGGGCGATACCGACACCGCAAAGAATAAAATATTTCCAGGCCGCCTCTATGGCCTCCGGGGTGCGATAGAGAGATACCAGCAGTACCGTTGCCAGGGTTGCCCCCTCGACCGCCACCCACAGCACTCCCAGATTATCCGTGGAGAGCGCGAGCTGCATGGTGAACATGAACAGTTGAAACATGGCATGATAGAGGCGCATGCCGCGATCTGTGGTCCTGCCGGTTTCGCACACATAGCGCATATATGGTCTGGAAAATATCGAGGTAGTCATCCCCACAAAGGCGGTCAAGACCAACAGATAGACGTTGAAGGCGTCGACCCGAAAACTCATACCGGCCACTTCACCGACAACGGCCACCTTCCAGGCCAGCACCAGCGAGGCGGCAAAGGTCGCTGTGCTGATCACGACATTCAACCAACCCGCCATGCGCAGACGCGGAACAGATGGCAAAACCAGTGCCCCGAGTAATGGAGTAAAGACAGTAAGCCACAGAGATGTCACTGTTCCTCACCCCGCTCGGTCAGCCGGTTCATGCGGTCCACATCCAGAGAGTCGATACTCTCACGAATCTGAAAGAAGAACACCCCGAACAGAACCATGGCCACCAGTACATCAAAGGCCACACCAAGCTCCACCACCAGAGGCATACCTCCAGTAGCAGAGACTGCTGCCAGAAACAAACCATTTTCCATAGACATGAAACCCAACACCTGGGCCACCGCCTGCTGTCTAACCACCATCATAAGCAGACCGATCAGCACCACGGCCAGACTCACGGCAATGATATTCCTGGTAAAGATCAACTCTGTTTGCACAATAGGCAGCACCAGCCAATAACTGAATATCACCAGGGCAATCGCTGCCATCACCACCAATACCGGACGTCGCAACGGTTCAGTATGGCGATCCAGCTCCAGCTTACTCACCAGACGGTGCAGCATCCATGGAATAAGCACCGCCTTCAGACCCAGCGTCAGCGCAGCTGAGAAATAGAGATGCTCCAAACCACCTCCGGCAGCCACCACCGCACTCACCATCGCAACCAACACCCCTTGCCAGGCAAACGCATGAATAGCCGACACCAGACGCGCCTGCTCCAGGAGCACAAACGAGGTAAACAGCGCCATTGCCGCCAGGGCAACCATAAACTGTTGCAACAAAGGCAGCTGCTCCAGATTCATGCCCCCACCTCCAGAATGACGTGGCTCAGCAGTCCCAGCAGGGCCAGCAGCAAGGCCAGATTGAGAAAGGCCTGTACCCGGAACAGACGCATCTTGGCCAATACCGTTTCGGATACAGCCAGAGCAGAACCAAGCAGGCCCAGCTTGAACACTACCACCATGAATCCCACGCCGAGCTCGGCAACTCCTGAGCCTTGCGCCATCCCCCACGGAAAAAAGACATTTGCCAGCAGCACCCCGTAGAGTAACAGCTTCAGTTGCGCCGCCCACTCCATCAACGCCAGGTGACGACCGGCATACTCCAGGATCATGGCCTCATGGATCATGGTCAGCTCAAGGTGGGTGGTGGGATTATCCACCGGAATGCGGCCGGTCTCGGCAATAGCCACCAGCAGCAGTCCGGCCAGGGCGAACATGTAGGATGGTCGTATGATGCTTGGGTGAAGCAGATGGTATTCGACCACACTGGATAGATTCGTACTGTGCGCAGTCATAGCCAGGGTGAATACCGCCATCAGCATGGCCGGTTCAGCCAGTGCTGATACAAACATCTCCCTGGAAGCGCCCATGCCACCGAATGCGGTACCCACATCCATGCCGGCCAGGGCAAGAAAGAATCTTGCCAGGGCGAGTAGGCCGGCGACCACAATGATATCGGCGATGGCGGCGGTCGGCAGTCCGGTGGCAATAAATGGGACCGCCGCGGCCGCCAGCCAGGTGGCGGTGAACACAATGTAGGGTGCCGCCCGAAATACCAGTGAGGCGGTGTGCGCCATACGCGCCTCTTTGCCGAATAACTTGTACAGATCGCGGTAGGCCTGCAGCAGTGAGGGACCACGGCGGTTTTGCAGGCGCGCCTTGACCTTACGGACCCATCCCGCCAGCAATGGGGCCAACGCCACATACAATAGCGCCTGCAACAGCGCTAACACCCAGGACGACAGGTTCAGGCTATTATCCATAACAACACCAATAAGGTAGCTAGCGACCATCCGAGATAGGTGCGCACATTGCCTGATTGCAGGCGTACCACCTGCTTGGCCGCCCGCTCAACCATACGTGCTATGGGCAGATAAAACATACTCCAGGCCCGATCATCTACCTGGAGATGATGGCGCAGACGTCCATCCGCTTGTGACTCAACCCTCTCTTCAATATGAAACAGCAGACCGAACACCCGCCGAATTGGTTGCGCGAAGGCGCTGGCGGTGTACTGCATTGAGGGCGTAGGCGGCACATAACCGCAGTCCCATGCGTCGCAGACACGCACGCGCCGAATACCGCGTCGCAGCAGCCATAACCCAAACGCCAGGATAATCGCCAGCGTCGCCGCAACCAGCGGTGCACCATAACTTGCGGTTTTTTGGGATATCGGCGTCAACCACAACCAACCATGTGAAGTCGCCTGAACCATGCCATGCCCCAATATCTGCTGTGGCACCATATTTAGCAGGTCGATAAAGAGCGTCGGAAACACCCCCAGCAACAGACACAAAAATGCCAGCACCCCCTGGCCTACACGCATACTCAGCGGTACCTGACGGGCTCGGCGCACCTGGCGACTCCTCGCCCGTCCAAGAAACGCCACACCGTAAACCTTGACGAAACATGCCGCTGCTAGCGCGCCAGTGAGTGCCAGCATCGCGGCAACGATAGGAACAACACTCCGTAACACCCCGCTATCCAATTGCCAGGCCTGTAACGCCGCCTGAAATGTCAGCCACTCTGAAACAAAGCCATTGAACGGCGGTAGCGCAGAGATTGAGATGCAGCCTATGAGGAAAAATAACCCGGTCCATGGCATGCGTCGCAGCAGGCCACCCATCTTTTCCAGATCACGTTCATTGGCACTATGCAGAATTGCACCAGCGCCAAGAAACAGCAGCCCTTTGAACAGGGCATGGTTGATGGTGTGATAGAGAGCGGCAACAAATGCGACAGCGCCGATAACGCTATGGCCAGTGGCCAGGAACAGCAGCGACAACCCCAAACCGATAAATATAATGCCGATATTTTCCACCGAGTGGTATGCCAGCAGGCGTTTGATATCGTGTTGCATCAACGCATATAGCACTCCCATCAACGCAGAAATACTGCCGATGGCGAGAACGCCCACTCCCCACTGCCAGTAGAATTGACCGATGAGGTCAAACACCACGCGAATGAAACCGTATACCGCTATCTTTAACATTACGCCTGACATCATCGCCGAGATATGGGATGGGGCCACCGGATGGGCCTCCGGCAGCCAGGCGTGCAGCGGTACCAGACCAGCCTTCATCCCGAAACCTATGAAGGCCAACAGAAATGCGACACTCGCCCAGAGGAAGGGCAGTTGCGCCCCACGCATGGCATCAAAGGCAAATCCATCTCCAAAGGCCGCCAATACCCCGTAGCCCAGCAGGATAGCCAGACCGCCGATATGCGCCATGAGCAGGTAAAGGAATGCCGCACGCCGATTGGCGGGATTATCGTGATGAAATGCCACTAAAAAATAACTGGAGAGCGACATCATCTCCCATGACACCATGAACATAAAGGCGTCATCGGCCAACACCACCAGCAACATGCCAGCGAGGAACAGGCCGGAAAAACCACCCAATGCCGGCAGAGAATCACGCCCCTGCTCGAAACCGCGCACATAGCCGGGGCCATACAGGCCTACAGCAAAAGTTATCACCCCAATGACACAGAAAAAGAAACCTGACAGTGCGTCCAGACGGATACGCCAATGCATCCACGGCAAACCCAGGGGCAACTCAGTGGTAGCGACTCCACCCTGAACCAGCGTTCCCAACCCGGCGACTAGCGCTGCCAGACCAGCCAGGGCAAACAGCGGCATCACCAACATACGCAACAAATATGGCATCCTGGATGAAAACAGCGACACCAAGGCCGACAAAAGCGCCAATGCGACGGCCAATCCAGCCAATGGCAAGAAAGGAACCGTCGTCACCGCTATGCCCCTTCGGCCTTCTTCAACCGCACACCACGCCCCCCTTCAGAACTCACCATTCCCTCGGAGATCAACTCAACCCCGGCCCGCTCCAAGGCCTCCACCACCTTAACCAGTGAGTCCACATTACCACGCACCTGCCCCTCGCTCGCCTCCATACGTTGAATCGTTGGCACGGACAACCCGGCTGCATCAGCCAGCTTGCGCTGATCCATACCGAGCAGTCCTCGGGCAGAGCGGATTTGAGCGGCAGTTATCATGTTTAATCTATTTATTAACACTTATTTTATATGTATTCTGATGTATTATATATCAGATACGAGATACAACAAGCATCAATCTCTCCACTGAAAACACAAGGGCGCCGTTATGAATACCCCTACATTGATGATCCAGGGTACAACATCGGATGCTGGCAAGAGCACAGTTGTCACCGCCCTCTGCCGTTGGCTGGCGCGCCAGGGTGTTCGGGTCGCCCCGTTTAAGCCACAAAACATGGCGCTGAACAGCGCAGTGACAGTTGATGGTGGCGAGATCGGACGCGCCCAGGCGGTGCAGGCGCTGGCCTGCGGTCTCGCCCCACACACCGATATGAATCCGGTACTGCTAAAACCCAATTCGGACATAGGCGCACAGGTGATCATCCATGGTCATGCCGTCGCCACCATGGATGCCAGCGATTACCACGACTACAAGCGCATCGCCCGCGACGCCGTACTGGAGTCCTACCAGCGCCTCTCTGTTAATTATGATGCAATCATGGTCGAAGGCGCAGGCTCGCCTGCAGAGATAAATCTGCGCCACAACGACATCGCCAACATGGGTTTCGCTGAAAGCGTAGACTGCCCGGTAATCCTGGTGGCGGACATCGACCGCGGCGGGGTGTTCGCCCATCTGGTGGGGACTCTGGAGCTGCTGACCGCAAGTGAACAGGCGCGTGTAGCCGGATTTATAATCAACCGCTTTCGTGGTGACATAGCCTTGCTGCAATCCGGGCTGGAGTGGCTGGAACACTACACCGGCAAACCGGTGCTGGGTGTGTTGCCATATCTGCATGGTCTGCATCTGGAGGCGGAGGATGCCGTCCCCCGCGCTCCCTCATTCCATGGCTCCCGCGACATTAGCGCATCCCTGCGCGTCGGCGCTCCCGCCATCCATGGCTCCCGCGACATTAGCGCATCCCTGCGCGTCATCGTTCCGGTAACACCACGTATCAGTAACCACACCGACCTGGACCCGTTACGTATGCATCCGCAGGTGGAGCTGCACTTCATCGGCCCCGATGAACCCATCCCCCCAGCCGACCTTATCATTCTGCCCGGCTCCAAGAGTGTACGTGCCGATCTCACCTGGTTGCGCTCCCAAGGTTGGGAGAAGGAGATTCAACGCCACCTACGTTACGGCGGCAAGCTTATCGCCATCTGCGGCGGCTTCCAGATGCTGGGAAAACAGATACATGATCCGCAAGGTATAGAGGGCGAAGCCGGGAGTTGTCCCGGCCTGGGTCTGCTGGATATGGCAACGACACTCGAAGATGGAAAGCAGCTGCGTAACGTCAGCGGAACTCTGGCTATCCAAGATGCCCCCGTCGCCGGCTACGAGATTCACGCAGGTGTAACCTGTGGCCCGGCGCTGACCCGACCGGCGCTGCATCTCAGTCATGGTCAGGACGGCGCCATCAGCTATGATAATCAGATCCTCGGCACCTACCTCCATGGCCTGTTTGAATCACCGCAGGCCTGTGCGGCACTGCTCGCCTGGAGCGGAGTGGACGATGTGGAGACGATAGATTATGCACTGCTGCGCACAACGGCCATCGATCGCCTGGCCGATAGCGTTGAGGCGCACCTCGACCTCGCTGCACTCACGCAGATCATGGGACTGAAAACCGTGGAGACGTTGTCATGTACACGTTAAGCGCTGATGACGTACGCAACAACCTTGCGCCTGGCGTCACCTGAAAGATTACATCTCTTTGATTTCGGCCAACCCGGTTTTATAAACCAACCTGTATCCCAATCTCCAGCACCCGCTCTTCCGGCAAGCGATAATAGCTGGTAGCACTGACAGCATTGCGTGCCAGCCAGGCAAAGATCCGTTCCTGCCAGAAAGGCAGTCCCGGCAGGTCACGGCGCGCGATCAGGGTCTCACGACCGAGAAGATAGATAACAGATTCAACATCGATTGGCATCCCCAGATGCTCACCCAGTTTGAGCGCCACCGGGATATTGGGTGGTTGTGAAAAACCGTAATGGATATGCATGCGCACAATACCCAGACCAAGATCCTCCACCTCCAGACGTTCGGCCGCCGGCACATGGGGCCGGTCGGCAGTCACCACGGTGAGAAAGATGACGCGTTCATGTAACACATGGGTGCATGCCATATGATGCATCAGGGTAGGAGGTACGGATGACTCTCCATGGCTGGTCACCACTACCGCAGTCCCCGGAACCCGGTATGGAGGATCGGTTTCAAGCTGCTGCAGAAATGTCTCCTGGCTGGTTGAGCGTGCAGCCAGGCGCGCTGCCAGCAAGGCACGACCGGCACGCCAGCTCCACATCACGACAAAAATCAGTCCGGCAATCAGCAAGGCATACCAGCCACCATCCGGTATCTTCGCAAGATTGGCACCGAGAAACGCGCTGTCGATAGTCACAAACAACATGCCTGCACCCAACGCCAGCACCGGCCGCCAGCCAAAACGCCGTGCGACGGCCACAGCCAGCAAGGTAGTCACTACCATATCCATCGACACGGCCACTCCGTAGGCGGAGGCCAGTGCATCAGAGCTGCCAAAACCCAGCACCAGCGCCAGACATGCCGTCATCAACAGCCAGTTGACCAGAGGCAGATACACCTGTCCTGACTCCTCCGCCTGAGTGTATATCACGCGCATTCTGGGTAGCCGGCCGAGCTGAATAGCCTGACGGGTAAGGGAAAATGTGCCGCTGATCACTGCCTGTGACGCAATAATGGTGGCAACCGTCGCCAGAATAACCAAAGGCAGGACCGCCCAGTCCGGCGCCAAATGGAAGAATGGCGCCTGAATGGCGTCCGGTTGCTGAATCAACAGCGCACCTTGTCCAAGATAATTCAGTAACAACGCCGGGAACACGATTAGAAACCAGGCACGCCGAATCGGTGCAATACCGAAATGGCCCAGATCAGCGTATAACGCCTCTCCGCCGGTCACCACCAGGAACACCGCGCCCAGGGTGAGATAACCGGTCAGGCCGTTATTGGCAAAAAACATTACCGCATAGTAAGGGTTGAACGCCGCGAGCACGGCCGGTTCCATGGCAATACCGCGCAACCCCAGCAGTGCCAGCGCGACAAACCACAGCAACATCACCGGTCCGAACAACATACCGATACTGGCACTGCCAAAGCGTTGCACAACAAACAGTCCGATCAGAATCACCACAGTAATCGGCACCACGAATGGATCCAGTACCGGTGCGGCAACATGCAGACCCTCAACGGCGCTCAGCACCGAGATAGCCGGAGTAATAGTGCCATCACCGTACAGCAGACAGGCACCGAACAGGCCCAGCAGCATCAACCAGTATCGCCCCGTATCCGGGTTGCTGCGCCATGGATTGAGCAACGCTACCAGCGCGATAATACCGCCCTCCCCCTGATTGTCGGCACGCAGGACAAATACCAGGTACTTGATAGATATCACCAGCATCAGTGCCCACAGAATAAGTGACAGGACCCCCAGCAGGTCGGGGTGATTGAGCACTGGTGCATTGGCACCACCGAAACTTTCACGCAGCGCATAGAGCGGACTGGTGCCGATATCTCCAAACACCACACCCAGGGCAGCCAATACCACCGCGCGCTTCGGTGATGCCGGTGTCTCAGGTACAGCAACATCATTGGCCATGATCAGCATCCTCTTTCCGGAGCATAATACACCCCGGACTAATCGCATATGCTGCGCTGGTGGCACAGAACACCAACGTTAGCGAATAAGAAACACTAATATATTTCACAAAGGCTAGCGAATTTAGACCTACTCTGCTTGCGGAAACGGTTTTTCAGTTATCTGCCCGCAGAGGAACCAATACTACGCTATATAAATTATTGGTTATACTGAGCAATACCTACGGAATAATTAGTCGGCTATGCGCATTCTCCTTATTGAAGATGATACCGATACTTCTGCGTATATTATTAATAACCTGATCGGTCAGGGTCACGCCGTTGATCACGCGGCAGACGGCATTCAGGGCTATGACCTGGCTGCATCGCATGCCTACGACGTGCTGATTATCGATCGAATGTTACCAAAACAGGATGGCTTGACACTGATAGGCAAGCTGCGCAGCAAGCGGATCCACACACCTATACTCATTCTCAGTGCTCTGGCCGATGTTAACGACCGCGTTGAGGGACTGCGTGCCGGCGCCGATGATTATCTGGTAAAACCGTACGCCTTCTCTGAACTGCTGGCAAGAGTGGACGCGTTGAACCGCCGCAATGAAAATGACACCGTTACCACTAGTCTCAAGGTTGGACCGCTGGAACTTGACCTGTTGTCACGTGTAGTTACCCGCGAAGGAAGCGTCATTGAACTCTTCCCGCGCGAATTCCGCCTGCTGGAATATTTGATGCGCAACGCCGATCAGGTTGTTACCCGCAGCATGCTTTTGGAACAAGTCTGGGACTATAACTTCGATCCTCAGACCAATGTCATCGATGTACATATCAGCCGCTTACGCAGTAAGATCGACAAGGGTTATTCCACCCCCATGCTGCACACCGTGCGTGGTGCCGGCTACAGCCTGAAGACACCCAGTTGATGGCTACCCATTTCACCAGAAGTTCCACCTTCCGACTTGCACTAATCTATATGCTGCTGTTCGTAAGTTCGGTATTGGTGTTACTGGGCTTCATCTTCTGGTCCACGGTCAGTTATATGTCTACCCAGACCGACAACACCATCGATATCGAGATCCTTGATCTGACAGAGCGCTATCAGCATGCCGGACTGCCCGGCCTGACACAATTGATTAATGAACGCCTGTCACGCCAGCCCGCCGGCACCTCGGTCTATCTGTTAACCGACAAAAATCTTACTCCCCTGATTGGCAATCTCGACAGCTGGCCGGTCAATGCCGAGGTCTCCACAGGCTGGCTGGAATTTGACCTGAGCATCAAAGGAGAATCCCAGCCGCATCGAGCGCGTGCCCGTCTATTCCGGCTTACCGGAAACCTACTCTTGCTGGTGGGCCAGGATATCCATGACTATGAAATAACCCGCCATCGAATCAGCATGAGTCTCATCTGGGCAATGGGCTTCATGCTGATCCTCGGAGGTCTCGGCAGCGTCATGATGAGTCGCGGCACTCTGAAACGCATAGAGGCCATTAATCAGACCAGCCGCGACATCATGTCTGGAGATCTCAGCAGGCGTATCCCCAGCCGCCACACCGGGGATGATTTTGACATATTGGCAGACAACCTGAACGCCATGCTGGAGCAGATTGAAGCATTAATGGAAAGTGTGCGCCGTGTCTCTGACAACATTGCCCATGATCTACGCACGCCACTGACCAGACTGCGCAACCACCTGGAACAAATACATCTTGATGCAAATAGCGATGATACCCATCAAGCAACACTGCAACAGGCCCTGGATGAGGCAGATGCGTTACTCAGTACCTTCAATGCCCTGCTACGAATCGCCCGTATTGAAGCAAAAGATCACAGCATGAATTTCACATCGGTCGACATCGTTGCACTGATCAATGATGTTATGGAACTGTATGAACCATTGGCCGAGGACAAGCAATTGCATTTCGACAGTGCCATCCACACCAAATTGATCATACCGGGCGAACGCGACTTACTGTTCCAGGCGCTGGCAAACCTGCTGGACAATGCCATTAAATACACCCCGGATACCGGACGCATCCAGCTGACACTAAACAATGAAGATGGCCGGGCCATCCTACTACTCTGTGATAGCGGCCCGGGTATTCCCGCCGCTCAGCGCGAAAAGGTATTTCAGCGTTTCTACCGACTCGAACAGAGCCGTACCGCCCCGGGCAACGGCCTCGGCATGAGCCTGGTAAAGGCGGTCATGCAGCTACACCACTTCGACATCCAACTGTGTGACAACAACCCGGGGTTGTGTATCCGCATACTTTTTCCTCCCTCTGTTACTGTCTGAGTCGCTGTAAAAATACCACCCTGATATTAATAAACCTCCACTCATCGGGATGGCTATAGGTTTTAGATTCCATCTAGCAAACCCCCTTTTCATTACAAACATGTAATTCTTCTCGTAGCACTTTTCCAATCAGCGGCTGCCATACCCTACGATTTAACTGATCACACATACATCGAGGAAAAGGCATGACGACTGACAATGCACTACAAACAGAACCGCCACTGGCAACAACCGCCCAAGCCGCCTTCAAACGCCTGCGTACCGAGCTGGAGGAGTGCATCATCGGTCAGGAGGGGTTGATTGAGCATCTATTGATCGCCCTGCTGGCAGACGGACATCTGCTGGTTGAAGGCGCACCAGGACTAGCCAAGACCACTGCCATCAAAGAGCTGGCGCAACGCATCGACGGTGATTTCCACCGTCTCCAGTTCACCCCAGACCTGTTACCGGGGGATCTAACCGGTACCGATGTATACCACCCGCAGGATGGCAGTTTCAGTTTTCAGCACGGACCAATATTTCACAATCTGATGCTGGCGGACGAGATAAACCGTGCCCCGGCCAAGGTGCAGTCCGCGTTGCTGGAGGCGATGGGAGAACGTCAGATCACAGTGGGACAATCCACCTATACCCTTCCACGCCTGTTCCTGGTCATGGCGACCCAGAATCCGATTGAGCATGAAGGTACATATCCTTTACCGGAAGCACAACTGGATCGTTTTCTGATGCACGTACGCGTTGGCTATCCTAAGGCTGAGACGGAAAAACGCATTCTGGCGCTTGCACAACAGCGCGCCCGGCAGGCCAAAGCAACCGATATAGAGCACTCTAATGTGATCAGCCAACAGCAGATCTTCGACGCACAGCGCCAGGTCCTGGACATGCACATGTCACCGGCCGTACAAGAGTATCTGGTACAGCTTCTGCTGGCATCACGCAACCCCAAACCATACAGCGATGATCTGGCACGTTGGGTAAGTTATGGCGCCAGCCCACGTGGCACCATCGCCCTGGACCGCTGTGCCCGGGCCAGAGCCTGGCTACAGGGCCGCGATTATGTATCACCGGATGATGTACAGTCAGTTGCCTACGACACCCTGCGCCACCGCATCCTGGTCTCCTTCGAGGCGGAAGCGGAAGGCGTTGATGCCGATTACATCATCAGCGAACTTATCCAGCGGGTGCCGGTATCATGACAAAGACGCTTACACATGGAGTCTTGCCCAGCCGCGAAGAACTGATCGGCTTGCGCCTGCTGGCGCGAAACCTCCCTTTGCACCCGAAGCAAAGGGTGAAAAGCGTCAATATCGGCGACCATATCTCGACCTTCCGTGGACGAGGCATGGACTATCTGGAATCGCGTTATTATCAGCCTGGAGATGACGTACGTAATATGGATTGGAAGGTCACCGCACGTTCCGGTCGCGCCCATGTAAAGGTCTATCAGGAAGAGCGCGAACGGCCGGTTATGGTGATGGCCGATTTAAGCCCTGGGATGTTCTTCGCAACCGAAGGGGTATTCAAAAGTGTGATCGTCACCCGTGCAGCCGCACTGATCGCCTGGGCGGCGGTAGAAAACGGTGACCGTATCGGTGCGCTGCTATACAACGGCAGTCACCACGAGCTACGTCCCACCCGCGGCCAGAGCGGCGCCCTGCAGCTGATCCGTGAATTGGTAACAGCGGCAGATCCCGGCAATCATACCAATGCTGATTCACCCAGAGAGGGCCGGTTCAATGAGGCCCTGACACGTCTGCGACGTGTGACACATCCGGGCAGCCTGATATTTTTGTTCAGTGATTTCTATCAGATAGATAGTGACAGTAAACATCAGCTGCAGCTGTTGCGCAGGCACAATGATATCGTTGCCTGTCAGATTCTGGATCGCTTGGAACTGGCACCACCGGCACCAGGACGCTATCCGGTAATAGCAGGAGAGCGACAAGGCATTCTGGATACTCGCTCCAAAGCCCAGCGTGATGCATGGACGCAACATTTTGCAGAACGGCGCCTGCATGTCAGCGCAATGATGCAGCAATGCGCCATACCGCTACTGCATCTCACTACTGCCGATGACGTCAGTGAACGTTTGCGCCTTGCTCTTACCCTGCCCGGTTCCAGCTCCCGTGCCAACACCCCTGAGCGAGATGCCGCATGAACCCTTCACCCTTAGCCGGCATTGATCTGCACGACATCCTTGCCGCACCGCCACCGGCATTCTGGCCACCTGCACCCGGATGGTGGGTAGCAGCACTGCTGTTGCTTGCTGCCCTGAGTTTTATCGGCTGGCGCCTTACGATTGCTTGGCGTCGCCGCCGGCGTCTGTCTCGTATTCTGAGTGAACTGGATGCCCTGACGACACAGCGGCCTAATCATCTGGCTGCGCAGATTTCTGTGTTGCTGCGGCGTGTTGCCTTGATGCGTTTTTCCCGCCGCGATGTCGCATCTTTGACAGGCGATGAGTGGTTGTCTTTTCTCGATAGCACCGGCGGCAATGATGCCTTCACCACAGGCGTCGGCAGTGTGCTGGTAACGGCTCCATATGCCTCTGCACATATACAGACCGAAATTGACAACGCGGCCCTGATCGCGCTTGCGCGCCAGTGGATCAAACAAAATTTGGAGCAGCAGCGATGAATATAGAATTTGCCTGGCTCTGGGCACTGGTCGTCTTACCCCTGCCGTTCATCGTTGCCAAATTCTGGCCGCGCGCCGCAGCAATACAGGAGCCGGCACTGAAACTGCCATTCGAGGGAGCGTTGACTGCCATAGTCTCCACCACCAAAAGCGCACCGAATCGGCTGCGTCTGATACTGGCAATCCTGGCCTGGTTACTGCTGATGCTGGCAGCGATACGTCCACAGTATGTAGGCGATCCGGTACAACTGCCGATCAGCGGCCGCAACCTGCTGCTGGCCGTAGATATCTCCGGCAGCATGTCAACCGAAGACATGACAGTCAATGGCCAGGATGTATCCAGACTCACCGCTGTTAAGGCGGTAGCAGGTAATTTCATTGACCGGCGTAAAGGTGATCGGCTGGGGTTGATCCTGTTTGGAGATCAGGCCTACCTGCAAACTCCATTGACCTTTGATCGGGAAACCGTCCGGACACAGTTAAACGAAGCCGCCATCGGACTGGCCGGCAAGCGTACCGCCATTGGTGATGCCATCGGGCTGGCGGTAAAACATCTGCGTGACCAGCCGCAGAAAAATCGGGTCCTGGTATTACTGACCGATGGTGATAATACCGCCGGTTCTGTTACACCACTGAAGGCGGCAGCACTTGCCAGACGTGAACATGTGCGCATCTACACCATTGGGATGGGTGCCGACGTATTGACCATGCAAACCCTGTTCGGTACCCAACGCGTCGCCAACACGGAGCTGGATGAAGGCACACTTAAAAGTATCGCCAACACCACTGGCGGACATTATTTCCGGGCGCGCGACACCAGTGATCTGCAACAGATCTATCAGCAACTCGACAAGATTGAACCTATTAGCAAAGAGCAGCAGACCTTCCGTCCGGTCTCCGAGCTGTACTACTGGCCATTGGGTGCCGCACTCATCCTAGCCTTTCTGGCTGCTCTGGCACCCATGCTCAAATGGAAAATTCTGCCACACCGTGAGGCCAAACATGCCTGAACTGTTTCACTTCCTGCATCCACTCTGGTTTTTGGCATTGCTGCCCATGGTACTGCTGATAGGGTGGCTACTGCGTAGCAACGGCGCCGACAGTGATTGGAAACAGGCTGTAGAGAGTCACCTGCTGCCGCATCTGCTTAACCGGCCTGCGCAGGTACTCAACCGGCTGTCAATATGGCTGCTTACCGTTGGCGGGCTACTGGCTGTGGTGGCACTCGCCGATCCGAGTTGGCAGAAACAACCTCGACCGGTGTATAGCTCACAGGATGCCGAGGTTGTTGTGCTTGATCTATCGCGTTCAATGCTAAGCGGAGACCTGCCACCTTCGCGCCTGGAACGGGCACGTTTAAAAATCGCAGAGATACTAAAGCGACGGAAAGAGGGTCAGACCGGACTGGTCGTCTTCGCCGGCGATGCCTTTACTGTATCACCCCTCACCACCGATGCCCGCACTATCCTGGCCCTGCTCAAACCACTAAACCCTGACCTGATGCCGGTACAGGGCAGCCGTGCCGACCTGGGTATCAAACAGGCCGGCGAACTGCTCAGACAAGCAGGTCTCAGCCATGGTGATATTTTGCTGATCAGCGACGGTTATACCAACCAGCGAACATCTGACATAGCTTCTGATCTGCAGCATCGGGGTTACCATCTCTCGGTGTTGGGCGTAGGCAGTGACAAACCGGCACCAATCCCGAACCCACAAGGTGGTTTCGTGCGTGACAGTCAGGATAAGGTGGTGATGCCGGCACTGGATGTTGCAAAATTACAGTCCCTGGCCAGCGCTGGCGGTGGCAGCTACAGCACGATCACTGTGAATGACAGAGATTTAGAACGGGTGCTCCCTGCGCCACTACAGGCAACACATTCACCTCTGAAAAACAGCGATCAGACCACCGACCTGTGGAAATCACAGGGTCCCTGGTTGCTATTGGCACTGTTACCGTTAGCAGCACTCGCATTCCGGCGCGGCTGGTTACTAATACTGCCACTGGTGATCGCAGCCGCACTCAGCACTCTGCCGCAACCAGCCATGGCCTCAGGCTGGGACAGTCTCTGGCAGCGCCCAGATCAACAGGCAGCCACAGCACTGCAGTCCGGTGACCCGGCACGCGCTCAGCAACTCGCTGAATCCCCCCTGCTGCAAGGCGAGGCCGCATACCGTGCCGGAGACTACAAATCTGCAGTCAACGCCTTCAGCGCCAGTGATACTGCGCAAGGTGATTATAACCGCGGCAACGCACTGGCCCAGTTGGGACGTTACCAGGATGCTATCAAGGCATACGACACTGCATTGGCCAAAAACTCATCGCTGACGGATGCCAGCCACAACAAACTGGAAATTGAAAAACTGCTGAAGAGAAAGCAGCAAGCTGAGAATAAAGATAACAAGAGGGATGGCAGCGGCAAACAGAACAACCGGCAGCAGGCGGATAAAGAGAGCGGCAGCAAGGGCAAGCAGGACAACCAACAACAGGCGGATAAAGAGAGCGGCAGCAAGGGCAAGCAGGACAACCAACAACAGGCGGATAAAGAGAGAGACGACAAAGGCAGGCAGAACAAGCAACAGCATGCGGATAAAGGAAAAGGCGGCAAGAACAAGCATAACGACCGGCAGCAGGCGGAGAAAGGAAAAGGCGGCAAGAACAAGCATAACGACCGGCAGCAGGCGGAGAAAGAGAAAGGCGGCAAGGGTGCGCAGGACAAGCTGCAGCAACCTGACAAACAAACAGAGATCGCAGGCAGGGATAAACAACAGGCAGATGGCCAGCCGGCAAATCCATACTCTCCGGACTCAGCTGCACCACTGAATTCAGCAGATACTGAACAGCAGCAGGCCGATGCGCTCTGGTTAAACCGGATTCCAGACGATCCCGGAGGTTTGTTGCGCAGGAAATTTCTCTATCAGTACAGCCAGCGCGGCAAACAACCGGGCGCAACCCAACAGTCCTGGTAAATGTTCATGACAGGAGTAACAGTATGAACCACATAACACAAACGCAGAGCACAGGTATAAGCGGATTTCTGCGCAGGGCACGATCACCGCTTATGATGATTATGTTCCTGGCGGTCATGCCCGGCCTGGTAAATGCAGCGGTCATGGCCAGTTTGGACCGCAACAGTATCTACACAGGCGATACAGCGATTCTGCGTATTACTACCAGCGGTGACGATACCGGTAAACAGCCGGACCTGACACCGCTGCAGAAGGATTTTGCGATAGTCGGAACCAGCACCAGCAATCAGATCCAGATAATCAACGGTCAGCGTTCGGAAAAATATGAATGGGAGATTGAACTGGAGCCCCTAACCAAAGGTAACATCCAGATACCGGCTCTTGACGTCGGTAACAACAAGACATCTGCACTGGCACTCAGGGTCAGCGAACCACCTGCAGCTGAAACAGCGCAGGCCGGCGCGCCGATATTCATTCGCTCCGAGATCAATTCATCCCAGGGCGATACCTACGTCCAGCAACAAATTCTCTACACCACTCGTCTCTATTATCGCATACCACTGATTGAGGGCAGTTTTAACGATCCGAGAATTGACAATGCCGTTATTGAACAACTCGGCAAAGATAAGCAATACAACACAACCATTGACGGACAAAACTATCAGGTGGTGGAGCGCAGTTATGCCATCTACCCTGAGCACAGTGGCAAACTGACCATTACACCCACCGTGTTCAGTGGTCGCACCGTCTCTGCCACGCAGCGACACTCCCCCTTTAGCAACATGGACAGCCTGTTTGAACAGATGCTGAGCCAGCGTGGCTTTAATAACCAGTTTTTCGGCGGCACTCCGTTTGGCACCGCCGGCAAACCGGTACATCTTGCCAGTAATACCATCACCCTGGATGTAAAACCGCGCCCGCAAAGCTACCAGGGCACCAACTGGCTACCAACGCAAAAGCTGGTTATACAGGACAGTTGGGCCAAAACCGCACCGGTGATTCATGCCGGCGAACCCGTAACCCGTACCCTGACACTTGAAGCCAAAGGCCTGGAGGCCTCGCAGTTACCCAACCTGGGATTGCAGGGGACAGATAGCCTGCATATCTATCCGGAACAGCCTGAATTGAGCAACCGCACAGACGGTGATTGGATCTACGGTCGCAGCGAACAGCGCTATACCTATGTCGCCTCGCAACCTGGAAAGTTGTCTATCCCCTCCATCCGGGTCAGCTGGTGGGACACCGTCAATCACAAGCAGCAGAACACCACCCTACCGGCCTGGAATCTAACGGTTGAGCCAGGTAGCGGCAACTATGCTTCTGCAATGCCCCCCCCTGCTTCCAAAGCAGCTGCAGCCAAGGGGGCCTCGCACTCCTCCAAGGCCAGTAATGATTCTACCGCTACCAAGAGTGGCAGCGGAACAAACAAACAGCTTTACTGGCGGCTGGGTGCCGGGCTGGGAGCTGTGGCACTGGTATTGGCGGTGCTACTCACACGCAGGTTAAGGAAACCGACACCGGTCATGCCGCCTGCCACACAGAACAACACCGGCAAAACACCACCGTCGGTCCATACCCATGACACCGTATCTCTGAAACGGAGTCAGCATGCCTTACGTGATGCCTGCAGCAAATCCGACCCCCATGCGGCCACGGCTGCGCTACTGGAGTGGGCCGCTGCAACCTGGCCGGAGCAACCTCCGCGTAGCCTTGGCGCGCTGGCGGCGCGGGTGCAACAGGGTGCCGGGGCTATTCGTGAACTGGAGGCGGCACTCTATGGCTCTGATCAGCAAGAGTGGCAAGGGCAATCGCTCTGGAGGCTGTTTTCTGATGGGCTACTGCGCTCTAAGAGAGAGACTAGTGAACAACCGGATACTGCACCCCCACTCTACCCTGACTGGCACAAGCAAGCCTAGAATTCCTGCTTCAGGGATAGGCAGATATCATTGCCTAGCGATAACGGGGTGGATGATGTTGCCAGTACTGCAGCAACATAAACCCAAACAGCATGCCACCCAGATGTGCAAAATGGGCCACCCCCGCTTCGGTCCCGGTGACACCGGCAAATAGTTCGATAGCACCGTAGATCAGCACAAACCATTTTGCCTGCAGTATCACAGGAGGAAAAATCAACATCAGACGTTCATTCGGGAAGGTCATACCGAAGGCCAGCAACACCCCGAACACTCCGCCTGAGGCACCGATGGTAGGATAAATGGTGCCACCGGCAGATGCTCCAACTGTAGCTACAATCAGTTGCACCAGTCCCGCACCTATGACACAGAAGAAATAGTAGACAGCGAAGGCCTGTGAACCCCAAACACTCTCCATCCGTGAGCCGAACAACCACAGTGCATACATATTCAACAGCAAGTGCATCACACCGCCGTGAAGGAACGAATAGCTAACCAACTGCCATAATTGAAAATGCGGCTCAGGTTGATCGAATACTGGAGAAACCGAGGATGCCATGGGCCAAAGCGCCAAGGCATTTATTAACGAATAGCCGGATACAAGCTCCAGCAAAAACATGCCGCCATTGAGGATAAGCAGCACCTGGACAAAAGAGGCAGATAATGGATTTCGCCTAATCAAGCATCACCCGATGCATTTTGCATGTTCACCGTGATAAATCTAATCACAACAGCAACGGCAGGAGTCCTACCAAACCAAACAGAATCAGATAAAAAGCAACAATGTAACTCAACAGCTTTGGCCACAGTAGTATGGCAATACCTGCCAGCAGGGAAATAAGCGGAGGACCAATCAAAATATAATTTATATCCATTGTGTGCTCCTGAAGTCGTAAACGTTAACTATCAAAGATAGACGATATCATCTTAGACACGCAGTAACACAATCGACCAAAACCAACAAGAATCAACCGTCTGTATCGTAAGATCGACTATTTGCATCCAACACCTATTGTGTAAACCTACAAGCCAAACCCAGATACAAATTTGACGGCATTCGCCTGTGCAAGTTCGAATTTTTTTCGGCCATCAGGGCGCATAATTATGCAGTTAGATACACTAACCGTAACAATTGAATAACCGGGAAACGGCGGAAAAACCAACAATTACCTGTTTACTTCACTAAAGCCACATCTAGCGTGTTGTAACCATCCGCCTGACTGAAAAAAAGGTGGATCCGGACTGCATAATCACTGCTTACTGTTTTCCAATGTATATCTCAGGGCGTTACGTAGCGCTTCGATAAGATCGTCATAGGCCGAAGCTTTTGTGTCACTACTCAGCACCTTGATCAGATCATCTTGTGCCTGCATTGCCGCCTGAAGTGGAATATCCAGTCCATCACAGGCCAGTGTGTGACGCGCCATTTTAAGCGCATTGATGGGGTCGCCACTCTTATCTCCCTGCATAATTTCCTGGGCAACGGCAATATTGTCCTTTGTGCTTCTAACTGTAGGATCATCTGACAATGTCGACAATGACGCCCGTAACAGAGGGAACAAAGTCAGGGTCTTGGTATAATCCTCTCCGTCCTTTGCCTCGATGATGGCGTCAATCAGTAGAATTGTGCGAGCTGCCGCTCCACGGCTGGCGGCCAGATGCAAGAGCGTACCTGCAGAGCTCAATTTGTAGACTGCTTGCACCAGTTGGTTGTTGATTTGATCATCCCGGGAACGCATAGCAAAATCCAGGGATACTGAAAGCTCCTCGGCGACAATCAACAGAATATTTCTGTCAGGGCAGTAACTGCCAGGCTTAACTACATCCTCTGCCGCACTGGCCGGTACACTGAGAAGCAATATCAGAAATGAGATTAAGTATAATGGAAGTTTATTGGCGGCTGGTCTGATTTGAAAATCCATAAACTTTTCTCCTGAACTAAACTCTACATCTCGTTATTCACAGTATGTGTCGCCCTGCCGCAGTACATCGTATCCTTTGTACGAACAAAATTATAGCTGAATTCTCTTTGCTAAGGTTTAAATACCATCATATCTATCCGGGCTTTGCACTCCGTGGCGGGACGTAAATTGAGATGAATAATACATACTAAAGTACATATATATTTATACCTTTGGCTGATTTTCTACTCCTTCCACTCCGTGTAGAATGATTGTGGGGATCAACGTTAGTGGGTGGATAACAATGAATAAAAAATTATTGGATATAGCTACTGTTCCAGGAACGTTAATGTTAAATCCTACAATGAACGCCGCCCCCATCATATATACAGGCGCTGGTGCGGTAACCGGGGGTCCGGTGCTGGCATCCAATGCTACCGGCAGCCTTATGGCTTTCAGTACTGCTCGACCTGGGCTTGGTCTTTTTCGCCGTAGTTAGTTGTCACAGACAAATAAAAATGTCGGAGTTTAAGTATAAAGGCCATTGGCAAACGACTGTTGCACAACAGATGTAAGAAAGAATTTTATCGATTTATCGGGGAGAAACAGAGCAATGAAACGTTATCTGACCATATTTGCCATAGCGATTTCCAGCTTCACCTGCAATGCTGGCGCCGCATTACTGGACCACGGCAGTTTCACGACCGACAGCAGTACCGGATTGGACTGGCTTGACCTCACCGCAACCAAGGGCTATTCATACAACTACGTGGTCTCGCAGCTCGGTAGCGGCGGCCTGTTCGAAGGGTGGTCTGTAGCCAATGGCGACCAGCTGAGCGGCCTGTTCGATAGCGCTGGTGGTTCGGGCGGATACTTTGGGACCAGCGCAGCCAATAATAGTATGGCCAACACCCTGCTGCCACTTTGGGGCAGCACTGTCGTAACTGCCGGAGGTAATCCAAAGGCGAATTTCCTCACCGCCGCTTCGGTCAATGCAACCCAACAGTGGTATGGCACCCTGTACAACGACGGCTCGGCCACCGTATATATATATTACGACTACTGGAACAAGACGATCGGCCTTCCGCAGTTTGCCACCGCGCTGGTGCGCGAGAGCCCCTTGCCAATACCCGGAGCGATCTGGTTGCTCGGCAGTGGCCTAATAGCATTGTCGTTAAATCGCCGACAGCGGAGCGAAGCCAGCCAGGACGAATGTTCTTAGGCCCTGCTTCTCCGCTCATTTCCCGGCCAACAACTTGACCGTGGCCACCATGTAGTCGACCGCCTGACGCACCTGTTCGTCGCTGAGGCGAGAATTCCCACCATGCGGAGGCATGCGGAATTTTCCGTCTTCGCCTTTGATTCCGTTCAGGGCGCTGTGATAGAGCGCTGGCTTTCCTTTTGCGATTCGGGGTTGCCAGTTCTCATAGTTGGTTACAGCCGGCGCACCGGAGACACCCATGAGATGGCAGTTCCGGCAAGTGCCCATCCAGACTCCCCGCCCCAGCATCAGATTTTCGCCGGAAAAGCGCGGCATCTCTGGCGCTGTTGGAGCGTTCGTGTCATCGCTGCAACCTGCTGACAGCAAGGTACCGCTAAGTAGCAAAAAAGGTAGTAATTTGTTGTTGGATAGCACCATTTTTCGACACTCCTATGTTTTAGGTATCTGCATGATCGGCGCATTGAATTATTGTTCCACTATTATTTATCAATTTCACGCAAATCACTCCTCCATCTATACCGGCTGGAGTCGCCCCACTCCCAGATTCGGCCTCGAACACCCCGGCGCAGCTGGTACCGCATAAACGGCAGTTGCCATCCGGAATGCAGCTCCACTCTCCCAACCGGTACAGTGGTGTTC